>NZ_SDGZ01000021.1:0-1242 GCF_008107635.1 Weissella muntiaci
TTGATATATGGATCATTGAAAAACGCTGACTTTAGTTTGATCCAAAAGAATTGCTTCTCAGACATGTTCAACCTCCTTTGAATGAAACTTCCTGCGAATGTTATCTCGAAGCTTCAAAACAAAATTTTCATCATCTAGTCCCGTGTAACCAAGTTGGTCAAAAATCACCCGATGTACTGCAACCATATTTTCTACAGACATCCCAGCAACCGCGCTAAAGACCGTTAGATGCATAGCAAATTGTTGTTCGTCCCATCCCATAGTTGCAATAACTCCAGCGGGATTAGCAATAATCGTGTTCAATGCCTCTTCGGCGCTCTCTTTAGTCATTGTCATTTCGAAGCCTCCTTACTGGTGTAGCAAATCTGTACTGTATCAATAATTTGATCAATTAGTTCTTCATTAAAAGATAGCTTAGTAATCTGAGAATTAATCAAAAACAATAGTGATACGATGTTATTGCTATCCATCCCTGCGTTGTGGGCTTTATCAACCACGGCTGATAAATACCTAATTCTATCTCCATGCAATACACGAAGAGAATAGATAGGCCATGAAACCAAAAGACTCAATGCATGATCATATTCATTCATGTAGGTATTACCATTAGTCATATTACATTCCTCCAAAGGCGATATTCGACAACTTGTCTGCAGTCGCAACCGCATGATCCATAATTAGCTGTTTCAAGAATTTTGGTTGTCTATTTGTCAACCAAACGTCAACCACATCACGAATTACGTGTTGCCTAAACTCTTGATAGGTCATAAGCTCATGTGCATCAACGCTTAACCAGAGTTCGATAAATGGTAATGTGATGCTGATATATGATCGCAATAAGGGATGCATCAACGATTTACTAGCTTTTGAATACACTTTCAAATTTTCGACTACATCGGATATGAATAACGCATCCATCTCGATATGTTTTACTTTTGCTTCAACAACCATTCGTCTAACTCCTTCACGTTATATAGTGTTTTAACAATTCCGTACTCATCCAAAGAGTGCTTTTTAATCACGCCCTTATCTACCAAGGCAACAAATGTGTTATTTGATAATCGGACATATTTAACTGCTTCTTTCTGGAGTAGCCACGGACTTTGAATAGTTAGTCGATCAATGGCATCAATCAATTTGTGTATTGCTCCGTTTAGCGCCACAAAAGGCGCCCAATCTGCTATACTATGCATATAGATACCTACTTTCTATCGATGAGGGTTGATTGATTTAGGTTTAGGC
>NZ_SDGZ01000021.1:1421-2323 GCF_008107635.1 Weissella muntiaci
TTGTAAAGCTCATCTACCAATTCATAAAGTCCCAAATAATCATGAATTACTTCTTTTTTGGGGTCTTGTTCATAGACTTCCTTTTCAAAGCTATTAGGCTCAATTCCAAGGATCTTTTTAAGTTCGTAGACTTGTTTACCGATTTCTCCACTCATAACTGGTAACGTACCTAATAACTCATCTAGCTGGTTATGTGCATCCGCCTCATCGATTAATTCCTTGGCCTCTTGTAACTTCCCCAAAGTCATGATCATACGTCCTTGATTTTGATCGATGTCATATAGGCTGTCTTCTGTCACTTTGCGAGCTTCTTCTGTTGTCATTATCATAATTAGTTCCTCTTTCTTAGTTGAAAAAATTTTATCTAAGTACTTACCGTTTGATCTTGCTAATAAATTAATCATAAAGCCTGATTTTTTTTATTTTAAAAAAGGCGAAAGATTAATTCGTTTAATTTATTTTGCCTAAACGTCTAGTGTTGTTTGCATGTTGGCATATTCAACTGCATAACGAGTTTCTTTGCTTGGCTCCCAATCTTCTAAGAACGCCAAAGCATCATGAAAATCTTTAACCTTGGTATCTCGATAACGGGCAACCATGAAACGATCTGAGTAATCCCGGAATACTTTGTTTCGTAGAATGTCGGTATAAAACTCTTCGTAAGCTTTAGTGCCTTTACCACCAACGATCTCCATTACTCGACGCTTGCGAGCTTTTTCAAGCGCTAAAGGCATCTCTCCATCGATAGGTCGGTTTTCCTCGTAGTCTTGTTTAAACTCTTCTAGAGAGTCCAGACGTTCATCATGGTTTTCCAATACCTCAAATGTCTGTTTAAGTGCCAACATTGGAGTGGCTTTTTGAGGTTGATTTGCTTGCTTCTCAACTTCAATGAAATACTTACG
>NZ_SDGZ01000022.1 GCF_008107635.1 Weissella muntiaci
CAACGTCAGAATCAGAATCAGAATCAGAGTCAGAATCTAATTCTGAGTCAAACACGACAAGCGTGAGTCCTTCTGAATCAGAATCAGAATCAGAAAGTGCGTCAATATCTGAATCGGAGAGCACATCAGAGTCAGAATCAACTTCTGAGTCAAACACGACGAGCGTGAGTCCTTCCGAATCAGCATCAGAATCAGAAAGTGCGTCAACATCTGAATCTACAGACCAGACAGAGGGTGGTACATCAAACGTAGCATCTGCGACGGCCTCAAACGGCAGTGGTGAATCAACTGAGACACCGCTTGTGTATCATACGTCATCAAATCAATCTATAAGTAGCAACTTAGGTGCTACTGAAGAATCAGGAACATCAGAAAGTGAACAAGTAAATAATGCTGAAACTGCAAAGATTGAGAACGGAAAAGAGAATAGCAAGAATGATAAGACAACTAAGAAGGGCGAATTTGACACTGAAGAGAAGGATGTGACACATTCAAGCTTTGCGGGAGTTGAATTAGTATTAATTGCAATGTATGCAATTCTACGCAAGAAGAGGCGTGAAGAATAAGACATTCGGGCAAAGGAGAACGATGGTCCAAAAGGCCATCGTTCATACATACAAGTGAACATCTAAAGCGAATTCACCGATGATGATCATAATAGGCTTGGTAAGAGATTATTTAGATATGAATATTGTGAAGGTCGATGATGGATGTTTTAGGAAATACGGACATACTCTTTAAGTCCAAAAACAATATGAAATAAAATACGCCACTGAAATTATTTGAATAATTTCAGTGGCGTATTTTATTATGATTGACTTGATAACTGCAGCTATCTAAGGAGGCAGTTTCAAGTCAATTCTATATCGTTACTTGAGTTTCTTTAGCTGATTGATTTGATTAATTTGTTCATTAGAACCGTTAATGTCGCCCATTCGTCATCTGAAAGGTCACTACTTTCCGTTAATACATCTGGGAGTTTAGACATCAATTTCCGCGTTTCAACACCTTTTTGAGTTAAAGTAATATCTACAATTCGTTCGTCTGAAACGCGTCGGACACGTTGAATTAACTCAGCAGCTTCCATGCGCTTTAGCAATGGTGTTAAGGTGCCACTACCAAGATCGAGATAAACGCCGATCTCGTTCACCGTTAAATGTTGTTTTTCAAAAAGAATTATAAGCACCAAGTACTGAGGATAGGTCAGATTGTGCTCTTTAAGTAATGGTTGATATAGACGCTGAATTGAACGTGAAGCTACATACGTCGAAAAACAGACATGATCATCAAGTGATCGCATTGAATCGTTCATGAAAGACCTCCCAAAAGGGTTACTAAGGTTAATTTGTAAATCGATCACGATACTATTGATTTATTATCTAATCGTTGACGTGATTTACTTGATTGTAAAGCATTTTTACCGTTTAGGTCAATATGAGGATACCAATTGTGAAACCTAAGATTATTTTGAAATTGATTTATCAGAACTAAAAAGATGTATCAGTAGGTGTATAGATATTTATTGGAGGGTGGTTTGTTGAATTATATTCATTGATAGGTCTGCTGATCTTTCAACGTAATTCAAAAAAATAATAAGTTATAATACTGATATTGATAATATTTTTGTATATAAGAATAAAGTAGAATTAAAGTCGAATGAATTGTGAATCAATTGTGAATTTGGTTACGAAAATTGAATTATTTTGTTAACATTAATTATGTTAGGAAGTCATATATGGAACGTTTATGAATTGTAAGACTAAACGGTGTTCTTATATTATTTGCCCTAGAATTAATGATATTTAGATTTTTGAGTAGGGAAACTTTATAAATCTTTGTTCATTTACTGAATTAAAGCAGTATCAGTTTTAATCCGGTTTTGAGATCCTCTTAGAAAAGAATTAAGAAATATTCATATTGAATATTGTAGAACGGAGTAGTTTTTCTGCTTGTATGATTGCGCGGAGAGAGAGGTATTGAATGTACGTAAAATAATTAATGAATAGTTTACCTACCAATATGTTCATGTTGATAATCAGCAAATTACCTGTTAAGAGTAAGACCTTAAATGATTGAAGAGTGGGGCCACTTTGAAAAGAGTATTATCATTTGTGGGCGGTAAAAAGGACTTGAAGCATAACATGAGATCGGAATGTGAATTGAATTCAATAATTATATTTACAGATGTTTTAAAACGAGTGGTAATGAGAGCCGGATAAATCGTTAGTTCGTTTACTGATACTTACCAAATGAAGAATCAAAGATATCAAGTTGATGAATTAAACTAGTTATTTTGTGAGAATCACCCAATTAAAGAAAGCCTGAGTAGATTAATTTTTCGTCGAAGTAGAAAACTTCTTTCTAATTTCGGCGAAAAAAATTTACATGCCACCGATCGAACGGTCGTTAAAGTGATTGAAAGGACTATCGAAAATGAAATTCAAAAAATTACTATCAAACATGGATAACAAATATAAACTTCGCAAAAAAATGTACAAGTCAGGTAAGACATGGTTAGTCGCCGGAATGATATTTATGGGTGGTGTCGGTGCAATCGGGGTTGGCTCAGTAATTGCAGATAATATCCAACAGACAAGTGCGGCTAAATCAGACGATATTTCAGGACTATCTGCATTTGAGAAACAGAAGTATCAATTAGTCGGTGGTGAAACTGTTAATTTGGCATCGGATACGGCAGTTGTTTCAAGCGGTAACGAAGCAGGAAGTTGGTTTAATGCTAACGGTGATGCCACTGCTGTTGGTGATGGTGAATATTCCTTGATTGGGAGTGGCAAAAATCTTTCTGGACAAGCAATCTTTGATGGTCATCTCGATATGTCGGAAAGTTGGGAAATTTCAGGTAGTTTTGATTTTGCTGATGTATGGGGATCGGGATATAACGGATGGGAGATTGGTGATGGTGCTGGTCTAGTTATATCTGGAGCATCTCCAGCTGAATTGGCAAAGGGTGGATCGGGAAGTTCATTTGGTATTGGTGGGGTTGGTGATTCGATTGTCGCAGCTATTGATACTCACGTAAATTCTAAGAAGGAAACAGCAACTGCCGCTAATGGCGTTAAATATACGGTACCTGCTGATGGTAGTTTAAAAGCTGGTAACAACAATCCTGGAACGCTGGCACGAGCAAGCACTCTTAATAGTACTCAAGTTCTTGACGCTGGTAAATCAGCAAGTGGCGATAGTATATATAGTCGTGGTGGTAATCCGACGAATAATTCTTCTGGACAATCTGTTGTCAAGTTTATGTCTACAGATTCATCTGGATCGACGGTATCAAATAATATTGGATTAAAAGCTTACGCACCATCAACTGGAAAAGATTCTTATACATCAGGTACTGGTGAGCGATATGAGGCCAGTTGGACACCTAACGGAACAGTCACTTCTGATGGACATTTGCAAGGAACATTGAGTGTAACTTACTATGGACACTCAAACTATGCTGATGGGTTCACTATTTCAACAATTTACAATGCGCCTGCGAGTGCGTCTGTTGGAATGACCGCATCAAGTGGGGACAGTACCGGTGCAGTTACCGGAAAGATTTCCAAAATGTCTGGTACTTTGAAGAAAACGGATGTTCACGTGACTTACGAGGGATTACCTGACTCTAAGAAACTAGCAGAATCAACTGTTACTGCCAACGTTGGTCAAACTCTTGAGGCCACAGAAACTGGTGAGGGAGACTTAGATGTTGAGTTAGAGACACCTAAGATTCCTGGTTATCACGTTGAAAAAGTTACTGGATTAAAGGACAATGAAGTTTCGTCAAGTGAAGATGGAAATAATATGGTTGTTCAATACGTTGCTAATGGTCAAAGTGCCCAATTATCGGCAACTGGTGATTACAATGGTAAATATCCAATCGGTGATGAAATTGAAGAAGTGACAGGTGTATCTGATGGAGATATTGCGTTTGCAACAACTGATGATGATTTAACAATTGCGGGCTTTACTTATACGGTCGAAGGACCAGATGGTGAAGTGTATGACACCTTAGCGGATGCAGTTGCGGCTAATCCAACATTTGATTCAAATTCATTTGATGCGGAGGAATCTGAAGATCCTATTCCACAGAACTTTACGGTAAATTACGTTGCTAATATTCAAAAGGCAATTGTGAACTATGAGGAAGAAGATACTGGTAAGATTGTTGATACTGTAGCAATTAGTGGAAAATCATTGTCAAATATTTCAGATGTGTTTACGGCAGATGGTGAGACATATACGATTGTCACCGATGGAACTTTGTACATGAAGTTTAATCAGGACGATGAGACTGATCAAGAATTTACCGTCATTGTGGAACCAGATACGACATCAGAATCAGAAAGTGTGTCAATATCAGAATCGGAGAGCGCATCTGAGTCAGAAGCGTCAGAATCAGAAAGCGCCTCAACATCCGAATCGACAAGTACATCGGAGAGTACATCAACATCGGAATCAGTAAGTACATCAGAATCGGAAAGTGCATCTGAGTCAGAAGCATCAGAATCAGAAAGCACCTCAACATCCGAATCAACAAGTACATCAGAGAGTACATCAACGTCGGAGTCAGTAAGTACATCAGAATCGTTGAGTGCGTCTGAATCAGAAGCCTCAGAGTCAGAAAGTGCCTCAACATCCGAATCAACAAGTACATCAGAGAGTACATCAACATCGGAGTCAGTAAGTACATCAGAATCGGAGAGTGCATCTGAGTCAGAAGCCTCAGAGTCAGAAAGCGCCTCAACATCCGAATCAACAAGTACATCAGAGAGTACATCAACGTCGGAGTCGGTAAGTACATCCGAATCGGAGAGTGCATCTGAGTCAGAAGCGTCAGAATCAGAAAGCGCCTCAACATCCGAATCAACAAGTACATCAGAGAGTACATCAACATCGGAGTCAGTAAGTACATCAGAATCGGAAAGTGCATCTGAGTCAGAAGCATCAGAATCAGAAAGCGCCTCAACATCCGAATCAACAAGTACATCAGAGAGTACATCAACGTCGGAGTCAGTAAGTACATCGGAATCAGAGAGTGCATCTGAGTCAGAAGCGTCAGAATCAGAAAGCGCCTCAACATCCGAATCGACAAGCACATCAGAGAGTACATCGACATCAGAGTCAGAAAGTGCATCAACATCAGAGTCAATTAGCACATCAATATCAGAAAGCACTTCAAATTCTGAATCAAACACAACAAGTACAAGTGCCTCAGAATCAGAGAGTGCATCTATTTCTGAATCGATATCTACTTCGAGCTCAGAAAGTACATCGACCTCAGAGTCAGAGAGTACTTCAATATCGGAAAGCACATCAAACTCGGATTCAAATACAACAAGTTTGAGTCCGTCTGAATCGGAGAGTACGTCGACATCAATGTCTGAGTCAGAAAGTACATCAACGTCCGAATCATTGTCAATATCAGAAAGTACGTCAATATCGGAAGCAAACTCGAGCTCAGAATCAAATACTGCAAGTACAAGTTCTTCAGATGCTGAGACTACGGGGAATATAGCTTCGGAGACGGCTTCAAATAGTGGAAATGGATCAGCAGCTGGGACACCACTTGTCTATCGTACATCTGCTAATCAGGGTGCAAGTACGAGTTCTGTTGAAACTGTTGCAGATTCTTCTCCAGTGACATCAACGGAGGATTCGAGTGATAATTCTGAAACTACAGCGGATAAGAAAGATACAACAAATAAAAATCAGACCACTAAGAAGAGTGAATCTAAGGCAGATGATAAGAAAGCCAAGCATTCAAGCTTTGCGGGAGTTGAGTTAATATTGTTTGTATTGTATACAATTTTGCGTAGAAGAAGAGATGAATAAAGTATTAAGCAAATCGAGCAATGACATAATTTGTCATTGCTCATACATATAATTGATGAAGTACTGTTTTTGAAGAAAGTTTTACTGAGTAAGTTAAAAAAGCGGGACTGAAAATGAGAAAGCAAGCAGATATCTCAAAAGTCGCAAATTTATTTAGATAGCCGGTTTTTGGTGATTCTTTTGGGCTTGAAATCTAAAAAGCATTTAGTATTATAACGACCGGTAATCCTGCCTCTAAATTATATATTTATGGTTATATTTCGGATCAAAATCTTAATAAGAGATTATAAGAGCAGATAAAGGAGTTAAACCTTGCAGATAATATAACCTTTAAGGAGTATACTCTGTCTAAGGATGAAATCTATCAGGATGCACAATTGTTAATTATGACGGGTCGCAATGAAGGATGGGTACATTGTAGATTTCGGTGATTAAGAGAAGTTAGCTAAAAAAGTTAGGAATTATTATCCGATGATAATAAACGGATAAGCTTCTCTCGATATGGAATGAATGCAATCATTCGATCTTAATGCAAACAAGCTCCGCTGGGGGAGAATTGCTAGAAAAATTGTAAAAAATAGGTGGGGAAATGCATTACTTTTTGACGAATAAATTTGAGTATAACTTGTCTGGGATTGAACATGCCCAATTATATCGGTGGCGTATGTTTACTGACCTAAAGGTAGAATCCAAAATAATTACCTTTGATTTTACTCCGGAACTCGATCGATTTCTATTTAGACACGGCATCGGCCGATCGTTATCTTTGAATATGTTTGATTGCTGGCAGAATGTTTTACAATCGGCTATCCAAGAGAATGAGTTTGAAAATGATTTTCCAAATTTGAGACTTCGTTTTGAATATTACGGACCTAGAACAACGCCTAATTATTTGCTAAGTAAGAATAAGATAAAGCTAGTTCAATATTTTGATGATAATCAACAACTTATGACCGAGGATCACTGGGATATTCGTGGGTTTCGTTCACTAAGGCTTGATTTCTCGGATGGTAACATAATTAAACGAAGCTGGTATGATCTCGATGGGAACGTTGTATTAACTGAGATCAATGGGCAATTGACGATTACCGAACATAATCCACAATTTGCAAGTACTGGTAATAATACTTTTACAAGCTGGCAACAACTGAAAGTTGCATGGTTAGACTTCTTGGTAAGTCGTGATAACGATGCAGTATTGTATATTGATCGAGCTGAATATGTTACACCGATCGTACTTGCCATGGAAAATAAGGCTGTGCCGGTATATATTATTTTGCATAGTGCACATACTAAAGATCGCAATGATCCAATGGGTGCCCCCTTTAATGAGATTCGTCAATTAGAGATAGATCGTAAAGAACGATGGTCTGCATACATTGCATCAACGCCACAACAAGCTAAAGACTTCGAAGTAAGAAGTGGCATAAAGACTTACACGATTCCTGTAAGTCAGGTTTCACAAACGGCGATTCCACTAGCACAAAAACCAAAATCAATTCGAAATTTGGTGTATACTTCCCGAATATCTCGAGAAAAGCGTATTGAAGATGCCATTTATGCAGTGGAAAAGTTAGTAAAGAAATATCCAGATATAAAATTACGCATTTATGGCTATGTGACTGATGGTGAATACAATAAAGAACTTTACACGATGATTAAAAGATTGCAACTTGAGGAAAACGTTTATTTACTTCCATACCAAGTTGATCGAACGGATATTTTTTCCCAGGCGGATATTTTTATTCTTACAAGTGAATATGAAGGCTTCAATATGTCGATGTTGGAGGCGGCCGCTTATGGCGTTCCAACGGTTGCGTATGACGTGAAATACGGTCCAGCACATTTGAATGAACAGCTAAAGACTGGCGCTTTGGTTGAATCGGGAAACATTGATGCCTTGGCTAAGCAAATAAATGCATTGATTGAAGATGATGAAGGCTATAAAATTCAGCAAAGTCAGAGTCAAGCACAAGCAATTAAACAATTTGGAAGTAAAGTTGTTGGTCAAAAATGGCAAAATTTTCTTGAGAAAGAAGCATTAATTAGAGAATCTAGACGGTGGGTCTATGATTTTGATTTTTCATCGAATCATAATGCATTGGCACCTGCCAATTTGGCGATTGGACAATATGCACAAGATGAAGGTTTCAGTCCGCTCTCATATCCTGAGGTAATTAATATGGATCGAGATAGTAAGCTAGAGAATATTAATATGGGCGACATTGTTCTAACTGGTTACCCAAGTTTTTATAAAACAATGCCTACGGTCTTACAATATGATTTGGATTTGGCTCGGAAAATTAAGCAAATGGGTGCAAAGCTGATCATGTTGGTGGAAGATAGTCTTAGTCTTCGTGAATTAACAAATTTTGTGGAAAATGAATTAGCGACTTTGAATGTCGCAGACATTTTAATGGTTTTGACTGAGCAAATGAAAGGTGAGCTTATATCATTAGGTATTAAAACACCAATTTTAGTGCAAAGCCCTTATCCTCTACCAAAGGGGAATATAAGCGCAAGTAGTAATTATAGTGGTATTAGAACAAAAGAGATTTTATATTCTGGGAACTTGACGAAAGCTCCCTTTCTGGAAAGCATTGCGGTAGAGGTCGATGTTTTTGGTCCACGTATTAGTGAAAAAATGAGACAGAATTATAAAATAAGGTACCATGGGAGTGTACCATTCTCTCAATTGATGGCAAAGCTACGTGATTTTAGAGGCTTTGGTTTGGTTTGGGATGGTGGGGATGTTCCGATTAAGACAGATACGGGTCGCTACACTAGGTATAATTTTCCATATAAAGCGAGCCAATATCTGGCACTTGAGATGCCTTTGATTGCATGGTCAGGGTCTGCTATTAGTGGATTTATTCTGGAGCATAATTGTGGAATATTAATCAATAACATGTCTGAATTGAAAAACCGGATGGAACAGTTATCACAACAAGAAATATCAAATATGGCTATGAACGCAAAAAGATTGTCAAAGATGGTAACAGAAGGAACCAGTTTCAAGAGTGATCTAAATCGAGCCATAAGCTGGGTACAGGACTGATGGCTGGAACTTTATATAAATAGAATATCGTAAAAATAGCTAGCACATCTTGATGGATGTGCTTTTTGATTATCATCAAAAATACAATTTATGGAGCTAATCTGCTTGAGTTAGCTTTATCAGTTAAGAAGCGAACACCAAGCTAATTATTTGTAGGTAAGATGTCAATCTAATAAAATGAGCTTTGTAAACGGTTACTTTAAAAAATGTTTTATAGAGGGGGCTCAAAGTGATGAAGACTAAGTTACAAGATCCACGCAAATACTACTCAACGAAAGAATTTATAGAACAGGAGCAAAAGGCACCTGCACTACAGAAGAACATGACTCCTCAACCTGATTGTGGAGAGGAAACATATGTAGGGAATGGCGAGCTAGAAAATCGAAGTGTTCTGATAACCGGTGGGGATTCTGGCATTGGACGAGCTGTTGCAATTGCCTGTGCACGTGAGGGTGCCAATGTAGCGATTCAATTTTTACCTGGAGAAGAGCCAGATGCAATTGAGGTTAGAGAGTTGATTGAAAAAGCGGGTAGAAAGGCTGTTTTGCTACCATATGATTTAAAAGATGAAATGCAAGCACATGCAATGGTGGATATGGCTGTGAAAGGCTTGGGTAGCCTAGATACATTAATATTAAACGCAGCCCAACAAAAGGCCACAGAAAATATACAAGATTTAAGTTTAGCTCAGATTCACGATACTTTTGCGGTTAATTTTTTCTCGATGATCGAGGCGGTTAAAGCAGCTGAGAAGTATTTGCCTGCTGGTGCATCAATTATTACAACTACTTCTGTGCAAAGCTTTAATCCGACTGCGTATTTGATTGATTATGCCGCAACTAAGGCGGCGATTACTAACTTTACGATTAATTTATCTCAGATTATGATTGATAAAGGAATTCGAGTAAATGGTGTTGCTCCTGGTCCGATTTGGACGCCCCTTCAGTTGGACCACGGACAGCCAGCAGGGAAAATCTCAAAATTTGGGCAGTCATCAATTATAGGGCGTGCAGGACAACCGGCAGAATTAGCTAGTGTTTATGTGTTCTTAGCTTCAAATAATGCTAGTTATGTTACAGGGCAAATATATGGTGTAACAGGTGGCGAAGCGATCAATCCTTGACGATTAGATCTTGTATGAGTTCTGGTAAAGCATGAGCTTGATCTATTCATTAGACAGATGATAGGGTAATTGACTTTTACTTACTTTTATTCTATAATCAGATAGCTAAAGTGAAACGGGGTAAGAACGTGATGAAAAAATTTGAACGTGCAATTAAGAACCCAGGTAACGAAGCAATTCTTACTAAATGGTATGAGGAGAACGGCTACACAGTATCAAATATGATCCGCAAGACTGGTGCTAAGAATGGTACAACGCTTGAAGAACATTATTTGCTTGTTTCTGCTGGTTAATAAATATTGAATGGATTTAAAAGGCGTTGGGGTGATTTAACGCCTTTTTTTGTGGAGTTGAGGTTGTGTTCTTTCAAAAAGCGTTTGATTGGCTTGGTCTTTGATACTCCAAAATTGAAGGTTATTGAAATGTTGTTTGTAGAATATATTATTGGTCAGCCTGCTCTATCGGTTTAATATCACGTTGCTTTATCTGAACAATTAAGGCATTTGGGAAACTTAATCGGTAGCTCAGAAAAAGAGTTTGACGAATAGGTTATTCTTGATAGAAATATCGAATTTGGATCGTAGTTTAACTCATGGTATGAGATCATAAAGGTTCTTTAAATAGGAGAAGAGGTTAACAATGTCTTTGAATTCAGTTCAACGAGAAAATACAAAAATGGAATTTGCTCAAAATATCAGATTGGCAGGTATAGAAAAGGTTCAGATTGCTAGTGAGCTAGGTATTAGTATGGTCAAACTTGATCGAATCCTAAAACTTGACCAAAGTTCGCTGAATGATCCGTGGATTTTACGGAATTATTTGATAAATAAAATTCAGGAGGTTGGTGAAGAACCGGTTCCTTTTACCGCTCTAGTGGGGGACTGGCATGATTACTGGTTTCTGGATTCAGATATAATTGATCAAGGTAAAATAACACGGTGAGGTTTTTGATAGATAGGAATTTTATCATTAAAATAAAATATGAACCGAAGAAAAAAACTTCTGAAATTTTTAAACATTTCGGAAGTTTTTTTGTTCTTAAAAATATGGCTTGAGTTATTCGTGTAGTGCACGTTTGGCCTTTAGTATTTCACGGCATTTATTATAGATTTGTTGATGATCGCTATCAGTCATATGAACATGCGTATATATTCGCTGTGCGGTAGCACTGCCCGTGTCGTTGACAGCCAGATTGACATTGATAATTAGGTCGCAGGACGATGTAACCAGTTTCTTTTGTTGTCTGATGTTGAAAGAGCGGCCCAATAATTCTTCTAATTCATGCCAAATTTGGACTTCAATATAGATCGGGAAATCGGTTTCCAGATATATAGATATAAGCGGTTCAAAGGTATTGATTGGTAGTACTAGCGCCAAGGAATTTGAATAGCGGAAAGCTAAGGTACTCCGTTGAAGTGGGGTTAGTGAACTATCTTGCTCTAATAAGGTGCTAATCGTTGGTATTAAGGCTGGAGCGAAACGACGTTTGTATTCGTTGATGTTCACACTAGATACAATGAATGTCAAATGTGGAAACAAATCGACAGAAATACGTGAGCTAATCACTGTTGATAGGAACAGAGTATTTCTAATTAATTCGTTGTTTGAAGATTGCTCTTGAACGGCATTCACAAAAAGATTGATGCCACCAAAAACTTGAGCATTTGCTGATCGAATTGAGTCATACATGGCAAAGATTGAATTATCGAATAGATAAAAGTCGGATAATGATAGCAACCACATGAACATGAAAGTAATGTCATTACCACCAGGCCTAATCACGTTCCTTAACGCCTGTTCAAAGTGGATATAGATATCAGGAAAAGTATCATTGATAATAGCCATGGAATATTCTGGAATCTCACCATCTGCAATTGCTTTCATACCATTTGATCGAGAAATATTTACGGCGAGCATATACATTAGTTTAGCGCGTTTGCCATCGTTAATGCTTACCCCAAGATAATTGATAAGCGTATCAATTATTACTCGGACACTGCTCTTTGATACGTTAGTGAAAGGCCAAGTTGTTCCACGATAGACGCGCCATAGGAATCCTGTGATTATATATCTTATTTCGCCTTCATTACCATCAATTGTGAGCATACCTTGTTTACTTCGTAAATGAATACCATAAGAGACAAAGTAAGCGTTTAACTTGTTGATCATTTTGAAAAAATATGTGCTACTGATGTAATTCTCAGAAACAAAGGTTTCGATTTCAACAATGTCTTGGTTGACAATGCTGAGACTGAGTCTTACCACGCTAGATTTGCTAAGTAAATGCAAAATCATTTTTTGTGCATCAAAACTATCTCCATTGAAGAAGTGTTGATTTCTGACTGTCGAGATTCCATTGACAGCCATATTTGACTCAGTTAAATAATCATTAATATTATTTATATGTTTTACCACCGTCCGTTTATCAATTGATAACAGATTGCTAATACCAGCAGTGCTAATACCATTCTTTTCAGATTGTATCATATCAACAATTGCTACCTGGGTAATAATATCTTTGTTAAAAAGGTTTTCCATTCGTGCATCAAAAACTGTATTGAAAAAGTCCATATTCTCGTACCCCCCTTGATTATTAATTAATAGTAATTTATTTTTAAAAACTATTTGACCCATAAAATGCTTAAATCTTAAGCAAAAATTGGGAAGATGAAAATTTGATGATATTTCTCCATATGTAATGTGTATTACTTGAATATGATATATAAAGATCTTCACTAGGGCATTGAATTTTTAATAGACTTGGAAAAGAAGTATTAGAATTTGATATAAATCAATTTTTAAATAAATATGGTTGTGCTTTAGTTATTGAGCGTTACGACTAAGGTGTTAGAAATACCCATGAAAAGTTATTTGAATGAATCGTCAGACTATGGCGGCATTAATAATGTGAAGGAGTCAATTGTATGGTGATTGTGCTACCAATATATGCTTAGGACGAAATGAATTCTTGAATATGATGAGATGGATGCTAGTTGATCTTTTTTACAGAATAAAAGCCACACTTGTTGTGGAGTCGGCTTTGTTAAATAAGGAATGTATAATCAGGTGCTATGAGAAATATTTGATGATTTTTTGAATTCTGTGTAACCCTAAATAATTAATGGTGAAGGAAGTTTAGATTCAGCTCTGATAGCTGAAAATGTTATTTTCTTGAAGAAATCTAAAAATTTTATTGGTTAACAAAATTGTATTCTACTTGCCGAAGAATTAGACTCTAGGTGTGAGAATTTAGGCTTGGATTTAGATCTGAATTGTTTTTTCTTATGAAAGCAGGTTAACTTATTAGTCAATTTTGAAGGAGAGAGAATATGAAAATTGCAATTATAGGTGCATCGCATGGTGGACACGAGGCAGCGCTGGAACTGCTAACACAATATGATGATGTGGATCTCACAATTTATGAAGCAAGTGATTTTATTTCATTCATGTCTTGTGGAATGCAACTTTATCTGATGAATAAGGTAAAAGATGATACTATTGTCAGAAATTTTAAGGCGGAAGATATCGAAAAACTAGGTGGCAGAGTATTATCGAATAGCGCGGTGAATAATATTGATGCAGATCATCATCAGCTGACATTTGCTGATTCTGCCGGTGAGAATCATCAAGACGGCTATGACAAATTGATTCTCAGTGTTGGCGTTTCACCCGCTAGGTTAAATATTCAGGGTTGTAACCTTGATAACATTTTTCTAATGCGAGGGCATGATTGGGCGCTTTCACTTAAGGATAAGATTAATGATCCTTTAGTGAAGGATGTGGTTGTGGTAGGTGCAGGTTATATCGGTATCGAAGCGGTTGAGGCATTTGTGAAAGCCGGCAAAAATGTTACAGTTTTGGATCTGTTGCCTCGGGTGCTGGGATCCTATCTTGATGCTGATATGACTAACTTGCTTACAAAGGAGTTGATTGATAACGGTGTCCATGTGGCAGTCGGCGAACAGCTGGAAGAATATATTTCAAAGGACGGTAAAGAAGTTAGTGCGGTCAGAACTGATCAGGGAAATTATCAGGCAGACCTAGTAATTGAGGGGATTGGCGTTAAACCCAATACCGAATGGTTGAAAGATATTGTTGCATTGGACGATCGTGGTTGGATTAAGACAGATGAGTACCTTCGGACTAATCAAAAGGACATTTTTGCGATTGGTGATGCAATTTTGCCGTACAGTATTCCAGCAAACAAGCCACTGCCAATCGCATTAGCGACAACAGCGCGACGCGAAGCACAGTATGTTGTTCAGACCATGTTCAACGACATCATCCGACCATTTAAAGGTGTCGTGGGTACTTCGGCACTGCAAGTATTCGATTATTCTTTTGCAACTGCTGGACTTAATGAGACAACCGCCAGGCGAGCGGGAATTGAGATAGCGTCAGTAAGTTACAATGATACACGACGGCCAGCATTTGTTTCAAGAGCAACAGGAAATGGTGATATTTTCGTACGGCTTGCATTTGCTCCAATGACTCACGTAATTTTGGGTGGTGCTATCATGGCGAAGAATTTTGATATAACACCACATGGCAATACTTTGGCACTTGCGATTGCCCAAAGATTAACGATTGAAGATCTAGCGGAAGCTGATTTCTTCTTCCAACCGGGATTTGATCGGCAATGGAGCGCGCTGAATTTGGCGGCACAGAAAGCACTTAGTTTCGGAACTTTTACAAAATAAATTGAATATAGAGCAGTTATTAATTTTATTAAATGGAAGCAAGGACGTTGAATGACGGGCCTATTGCTTCCTTTTTGTTTTGGTTCACCAAATTATGACGATTTGTGCGCACTAGTGACAACGATAAAACTGTTTCGAGTAGATGAACTCTTGAAATCGCCTGTTTACCTAATTGATACTTCCATTCTGCGATGTAAATTGTGAAGGTAATTTGAAAATGATATATTTGCATTAGGATACGCCTGTACAGCTATGAATAATTCTTAGTTGATTGAGTTCGGATTTACCGCAAAAGACTTACACTGATTAATTTATGCCTTCCCCTCCATTTCAACTGCAATTAAAGGCAATTGTAATGATTGGAGTCGAGTGAATATTGGTTGGCGCCATTGAGGTATGATCCAGATGCGGTAACGATTTTAACTTACAGAATAATTATTATGAAACGTGAAAGACTCCGGAAATTATCAGATTCCCGGAGCCTTTTTAAGTTGAAAGAAGCTAATAGGAGTAAATGTTGACATTAACTGTATCAGAAGGATATCTATTTTTGTTTGAATTTATTACAAAAATAAAGTATTTATTTAATAAATTGTCAGCTCTTAGCTATGACAAATCGTTCAGGGATGGTTATAGAACCGAATTAAAGAGGAGGTTGTACACTACGACTTTTAATTCTTATATGTTATATGGAAATTGCTTGAGAGGTCAATTTGAATAGCAAAGAATGAATATCTAGATATATTGGGTGTTCGAAAGTTGGCAAGCTAGAAAAGGAAGATTATTCAAGAAATGGTCGAATATCCCATGCTGGAGAAGAACAAAGATAAGGTAATAGCATTATTGGAGCTCATGGTAGTCGGTTGTTTCTTCTCAAATGAACTGAATGACTTCAAT
The DNA here is from genome assembly GCF_008107635.1 of Weissella muntiaci. Taxonomy (GTDB): domain Bacteria; phylum Bacillota; class Bacilli; order Lactobacillales; family Lactobacillaceae; genus Weissella; species Weissella muntiaci. The sequence continues at coordinate 15,620 of NZ_SDGZ01000022.1, forward strand.
CTCACGTTATTGGCAAATGTATTTTTTTCCAGTTAATGTTACTACGGTAAGTATGGATCATTGACTAATATTGGAATCAATTAGTTAATGTCGGATATCAGTACGAGCTAGGTATACCTAACTAAAAGTTGACCATTGATCAAATAGGAGTAATGGTAACTTTTAGCCTATCTGCCGTAAAAAAATTATAACTGTTATATTTTGAATCAATAAAGGATTCAGATGAAATGACAATGAAGGATGATACGTTTCCGTAAACGACTGCCTTACCATAATATAAATTGACTTTTTTAAGTTAGGTCGGTACTATAAATTACTAAGTAAACTGAGGGTTTGAGTCGATACGAGGGGAGTAACTCGTGAGATATGGTTTGGGGCTCTGATATTGGTTTAGAAAATGGGGTAGGGTAAAGTTATATGGATCCTGAAAATTGGGAGAATGAAGCTGTATTGGCAGCCTTAGCAGCGTACCAAGAGGATGAAAATGCTGAGAATGAGCAAGAGTTATTCGACATGATACAACGGGCTATTTTTATAGCGCCTGTACAGATTTCGAATATGCAGAAGGAAATATTAGAAAATAAGATGGAGCTTACATCAGATTTGCTTCCCAATTTAATAACGTTTGAAACCAAAGATGGAAATAAAGTTTTTCCAATCTTCACTGATATCAACGCAATGAAGGAACGTGGGTTTGATAATGAAGATGTTGTTTATAGTTGGCCGATAACCATTTTTGAATACGGGTTGATCTTATTACTGTCTAGTAATGTGGAAGGGCTGGTACTAAACCCATTTTCTGACGGCTTTGTTTTGACTAAGGATGAATTATTAACGATGCTTCAGCATTTAAACGGTAGTATTGCACGAACTACTGAAAGAACCGCGATTCAAGGAGCTGAGAACTCACAACTAGTGTTGGAAGATATTAAGGCGAATAAGTTACCGATCTCGCTCTTTATTAATCTGATTGCAATCGCTGATGATAAGCGCGGCTTGGTTCAAACTGTGTATATTGTGTGGTTAACCAATAAGACTACAGGAGTCTCCAACTATTTAGTGGTGCTAGATGGGACGGATGATGAAAAACTTGAAGCGTCTTATAATGAGTTTGCACTTGTCTTTGAACGTTATGCTGACATTCTACAAACGACTGTTGACATTGTGACTCTACAAAAATCCGGATTAGACATGTCAAGTTTCACACCACAATATACGTTTTACGTCTAAGATATTGAAGTAGCCGTTAAAATAAATATTCCCTATTATTGGGCGGTCAGCTATTGGTATCAAATCGATAATTGATCGTCTATTTTTAGTGATATTTGTTGGCCTTTGTGTAACTGATTCAGTATGTGTGAATACACAAGATTAGCTCTGTCTGAACGAGAGATATATAGCCAGCTCAATTCTAAATAGAAAATTATTAAAGTGAGATTCTCGATAACTGCAATATCTAAGGGCAACCTTGGAAATTGCAGTTTTTTTGGCTTTCAAGGCTATGTTCTAAATTGGCTAGAGCTTTTTGAACAGTAGGTTCGTGGTTTTCTAAAGATTTTGATCTCAAATAGATTGATAATAGCTTTTATTGATTTAGATCTTTAAATTTGAATATGGAATTATATTTATTCTGTCGAGCATTGAAAAACACGTAGATTAAACTAACCTTAAGCATAATGGGAATGTTTGTGACTTTTTTATATCCTTTTTAGGTCCTTAAACGATCTAAGAGAAATATATTCATGATATTAAAAAGTTATTTCCTTTCGATGTTTGTATGGATTTGTATTTCGAATATTTTGGTTAGGAAATTTGTGCACAAAATAAATATATTATTTGCGAGATACAAAAGAGATGCCTAAAAATTTCTAATTATGTACTAATTAGATACAAAACAATACATTGAATTCCGAAATTGGTTGTATTAAATTTTCTTATGTAGATGTTGAATGTAATCTACTGGTATAGAACTTATTTTTTGTGCTTAAAGAATTAATTTAAGAGGGAATTCGGGAATGCAAAATTATAACGGTAAAGAGAAAGACGTTGAAATTAAACGTACAAATTTCAAAAGTTATAAAGCTGGTAAACGCTGGCTTTATACCTCAAGCATTATTGCGGCGATTGTTGGAGGCGTTTCACTAACGCAGACGACTGCTTCGGCGGATGTCAAAGCTGACAGTACAACCAATACTGAGCAAGCAACAGAAACCGAGGCAGGTAGCATTAGTTCTAAAGTTGCGGCCTCTGAAGTATCTGTTGGTTCTACTGTTGCCAGCTCGGATGAAGCAAACGTACAGAATGCTAGTTCAGAAGTTGCAACAGCACAAGTGCAATCAGCAACCAGCTCGGAGGATACGGTCAGTTCAAATGTGGCGATCACATCAGCTGATACAAATACGGTACAAGAATCAACCGATTCAATGACGACTAATGTAGTTGATACGGTTAATGCACCAGAATCTGTGGCTACTTCAGAGACGGGATCATCAGAGACTTTGGCCGCAATTGCGGATTCGACTTCACAAAACTGGCCTGATGTTCTCGGTGATGGCAACGTTAATATGAATGCTGTTAACGTTACTATTAAGACCGGTGATACGTCATTGAATGAACTGGGAACAGATGGATTTATGGTTGCCGGGAGTGGTACTCCTGGGGCTGCAACCTTCGTACCTGCTCCTGGTCTTTCGATCGTTCTTGCTACAAAGAGTAACGACATTGACTACACTAAGCCATATACAGGAACTCAGCTCACAGGACCTGTATGGTTTGTGAACGCTGGTAGTGATAAAACGTTGCCAAACAACATGATTGTTGACGGTCACGGAGCTGGGGTACCCATTTGGAATGGTACTCAATATAATAAGCCAGGAACTTATGCGGTTGAGTATCAGATTACTGGAAATCAACCAAGTATTGCAGGCAGTATTGATGCCTTTATCCCAGGATACTTTTTGATTACTGTGACAGATGATACTGAAGCAACTTCTTCAGAAGCAAGCTCAGCAAGTAGTGCTGCTAGCTCAGCGAATGTAGTTGCTAATTCGGCCAGCACCGTTGCTAACTCAGCAAGTAGCATTGCAAGTTCAGCAAGCAGTACTGCTAGTTCAGCAAACGTAGTTGCTAGCTCAGCAGCTAATGCCTATCCATCAAACAGTGCTTTGCAAAGTATCGCTTCGAATGCATCAAGCGCTAACAGTGTTGCTGGTAGTTATGCTAAGGATGCTAGTTCAGATGCTTCTGCCGCAAGTAGCCATGCGACAACGGTAAGCTCAGCAAATGTTGAGGCGTCAAAGGCTGCCTCGATGGCCAACAGTGCTATTGAGGTTGGAAACCCAGACGCAGCTAAATCGTATGCCGATCAGGCGTCAAATGCGGCCACAAAAGCCAATTCAGAGGCCACTTTGACTAGCTCAGCTGCTAGCCAGGCAATGAGTGAAGCTCTGCAAGCAAGCTCAGCTGCACAAATTGCTGTTTCAAACGGGAACATTGCTGAATCTATTGCTTCAAGTGCCACTAATGAGAGTAGTAATAATTCTCAGGCCAGTTCAGAAGCTAGTTCAGCAAGTAGTGTTGCAAGTTCAGCGAGTGTAGTTGCTAACTCAGCAAGTACCGTAGCTAATTCAGCAAGCAGTATTGCTAGTTCAGCAAGTAGTACGGCTAGTTCAGCAAACGTAATTGCTAGCTCAGCGGCCAGCGCATATCCATCAAACAGTGCTTTGCAAAGCATTGCTTCAAATGCGTCAAGTGCTAACAGTGTTGCTGGTAGTTATGCTAAGGATGCTAGTTCAGATGCCTCTGCAGCAAGTGATCATGCAACAATGGTAAGCTCAGCGAATATTGAGGCGTCAAAGGCCGCCTCAATGGCTAATAGTGCTATTGCAGCTGGAGATCCGGTCGCAGCTAAATCATATGCCGATCAGGCGTCAAGTGCTGCCACAAAGGCCAGTTCAGAGGCTACTTTGACTAGCTCGGCTGCTAGTCAGGCAATGAGTGAAGCATTGCAAGCAAGCTCAGCTGCACAAATTGCTGTTTCGAATGGGAGTGTGGCTGGATCAATAGCCTCAAGCACTGCCAATGAGAGTAACAGTTCACATGCTAGTTCAGAAGCAAGTTCGGCAAGTAGTGTCGCAAGCTCAGCGAATGTGACTGCCAACTCGGCAAGCACTGTGGCTAATTCAGCAAGCAGCATTGCAAGTTCGGCAAGTAGTACAGCCAGCTCAGCCAATTCAGTTGCAAGCTCAGCAGCCAACGCATATCCAGCAAATAGTGCAATTCAAAGTGCTGCAAGTGCCGCTGCAAGTGCTAATACTGTTACATCAAGCTTTGCTAATGATGCAAGTTCACATGCGACAATGGCTAGTTCATATGCTTCAAATGTAAGTTCAGCTAACATTGAAGCATCAGCAAACGCTTCAATGGCTAATAGTGCTAATTCTGCTGGAAATCCGGATGCTGCTAAGTCATATGCCGATAAGGCATCAAGTGCTGCTTCAGTTGCTAGCTCTGGTGCAGTCTTGACAAGTTCAGCTGCCAGTCAAGCAATGAGTGAAGCACTTAAGGCTAGTTCGGCTGCTGCAATTGCTAGTTCATTCGCTAATATTGCTTCAAGTGGTGCTTCAAGTTTGGCAAATGATCATAGCTATGCCAGTCAAGCAAGTTCAAGTGCCTCAACTGCTAGTTCAGCCGCAAGTGAAGCAGGTGTACAGGCAAGTAGCCATTCTAATAACAGCTCTCTATCAAGCTTAGCATCGAATGCCTCAAGTGCTGCTTCGATCGCATCATCAGCCGCTTCAGTTGCATCATCGGCAACGAGCACGGGTGATACTTCGACAGCTTCAAGCGCAGCATCAACAGCTTCAAGCGCAGCTAGTGAAGCCGTTAAGGACAATAGTGCGGCTAGTTCGATTGCTTCAAGCTTGGACAGCGCAACCAGTTCAGCCAGTTCATCCGAAGCTAACTCAGCCAGCAGCGTTGCTAGCTCGGCTAATGTTGTGGCCAGTTCAGCTAGTGCTGTGGCCAACTCAGCTAGCAGCATTGCTAGCTCAGCTAGCTCAGTTGCTAGTTCAGCCAACTCTGTCGCTAGCTCAGCAGCTAGCGCTTATCCAGCAAACAGTGCTATTAAGAGCGCCGCAAGTAATGTGGCCAGTGCTAATAACATCACATCAAGCTACGCCAAGGATGCTAGTTCGCATGCTTCAATGGCAAGTTCATACGCTAACGTTGTAAGTTCTGCTAACAGTGAAGCATCAGCAAATGCTTCAATGGCGAATAGTGCCAATGCGGCTGGTGAACCTGATGTTGCTAAGTCGTATGCTGATAAGGCATCAAGTGCTGCCGTGGTTGCTAGTTCTGAGGCCACATTAACAAGTTCAGCTGCTAGTCAAGCAATGAGTGAAGCAATTCAGGCTAGCTCAGCCGCATCGATTGCTAGTTCCTTTGCTTATATTGCCTCGAGTGGCGCTTCAAGTTTGGCAAATGATCATAGTAGTGCTAGCCAAGCTAGTTCAAGTGCTTCGACTGCTAGCTCAGCGGCTAGCGAAGCTAGTTCACAAGCAAGCAATTATTCTGATAATAGCTCACTTTCAAGTTTGGCATCAAACGCTTCGAGTGCTGCTTCCGTAGCTTCAAGTGCAGCTTCTGTAGCATCATCAGCAATGAGTACAGGTGATACTTCAACAGCTTCAAGTGCAGCTTCAACGGCTTCAAGTGCTGCGAGTGATGCAGTGAAAGATAACAGCGCCGCAAGTTCAATTGCTTCAAGTATCGCTAGTTCAGCGAGTTCAACATCAAGCTCACAGGCCAGCTCAGCAAGCAGCGTTGCTAATTCAGCAAATGTCGTAGCTAGTTCAGCCAGTGTTGTTGCTAATTCAGCAAGTAGCATTGCCAGCTCAGCAAGTAGTGTTGCCAGCTCAGCAAACTCGATGGCTAGCTCAGCGGCTAATGCTTACCCTTCAAACAGTGCTATTAAGAGTGCGGCTTCAACAGCATCAAGTGCTAACAGTATGGCATCAAGCTATGCAAAGGACGCCAGCTCGCATGCTTCAATGGCCAGTTCAATGGCAACGACTGTGAGTTCAGCTAACAATGAAGCTTCGATGAATGCTTCATTGGCTAATAGTGCTAATGCTTCTGGTAATCATGATGCAGCAAAGTCGTACGCTGATAAAGCTTCGAGTGCTGCATCAATTGCTAGCTCAGTTGCAACTATGACGAGTTCAGCCGCTAGCCAAGCAATGAGTGAAGCAATCCAGGCCAGCTCAGCTGCGTCAATTACTAATTCGTTTGCCAACATTGCCTCAAGTGTTGCCTCAAGTTTGGCAAATGATCATAGTTATGCCAGCCAAGCAAGCTCAAATGCTTCAGTTGCCAGTTCAGCCGCTAGTGGAGTTGGATCACAGTCAAGCAAATATCCTGACAATGACTCACTTTCAAGCTTGTCATCGAATGCCTCAAGCGCTGCATCAGTTGCATCGTCAGCCGCATCGGTTGCTAGCTCAGCAACGAACACTGGGGATACGTCAGCTGCTAGTTCAGCCGCATCGGTTGCTAGTTCAGCTGCCAGTGAGGCTGTTAAGGACAGTAAGGCTGCTAGTTCAATTGCGTCTGAGGTTGCCAATTCAGCAAGCTCAAATGGGTCGGTAGCTAGCTCGGCAAGTAGTGTGGCAAGTTCATCAAATGTGAAAGCATCATCAGCAAACGTTGTAGGAAATGAGGCCAGTTCACTAGCTAGTTCAGCTAGTTCAACTGCGTCATCAGCAAACAGCGTTGCTAGTTCAGTTGCTAATAACTACCCATCTAATTCGGCTGTACAAAGCGCTGCAAGCAATGCTTCTAGTGCCAACAGCATTGCTGCAAGTTATGCTAGTTCAGCTAGTTTGCATGCATCAATGGTCGATTCACTTGCTAGTCAAGTTAGCTCAGCTAATACTGACGCGGCTAAGAATGCTTCATTAGCAAATAGTGCCAATGCGACTGGTAATTCAGATGCAGCTAAGTCATATGCTGATAAGGCCGCCAGTGCGGCAGTAATCGCTAGTTCTGATGCTACATTGGCTAGTTCGGCAGCTAATCAAGCAATGAGTGAGGCACAAAAGGCTAGTTCAGCCGCCAAAGATGCTGTGGATAATGCCAACTTAGCTTCGAGCTTAGCTGATAGGGACAATGGTTATGCTAGTGCAGCAAGCTCAAGTGCTTCTGTTGCTAGTTCAGCCGCACACGAAACAGGATCATATGCAAGCAATTACCCTGATAATAGTGCGCTATCAAGCTTAACATCAGACGCTTCAAAGATGGCATCAACTGCCAGCTCAGCTGCTGTAGTGGCATCATCAGCTGCGAAGTCTGGCGATACATCTAAGGCGTCATCAGCTGCATCAACTGCTAGCTCAGCCGCTAGTCAAGCGGTTAAGGACAATAGTGCTGCTGGTTCGATTGCGTCAAGTATTGCTGAATCAAATGCAAATCATGACTATGGTAAGGATGCAAGTTCAAGTGCTTCATTGGCCAGCTCAGCTGCCAGTCATGCTGGTTCGATCGCTAGTCACGCCTCATCAAATAGTCAAATTTCTAGCCTAGTGTCGGATGCTTCAAGTGCTGCTTCAGTTGCCAGTTCAGCCGCCAATGAGGCATCAAAGGCTACTAGCAATGGTGATACTTCTAAGGCTTCAAGTGCTGCTTCAGCTGCCAGTTCAGCCGCCAGTCAAGCAGTTAAGGATGACAGCTTAGCTAGTTCAATTGCCTCTAGTCTTGCCAGCTCAGCATCAAGTAATGGTAGCGGATCTTCAAACTCAAACTCTTCGAATAGCAGTTCGAATAATGGTTCAGGTTCTTCAGTAAACAACGGATCAAATAGTAACGGCTCGAACGGTAATAATGTTGATCCAAACGGCAATTATACTGGCTCAAATGGCTTGAATACAACAAATGGCGGTAGTGCAGGCAACAGCACTGGAGTTAATAAAACAAATGGCTCAGGTGTGACAACAAGTGCTGTTACAGCCGCCAACCAGAACGGTATTAAAAAGTCAGAAGCGGGGGTTCTTCCGGAAACAGGATTCGAGGATTCACCAGAAGCTCTCGTTGGTGGGCTAGCTTTGCTTGGCGGATTGGCCTTGCTCGGTGGAGCTCGTCGACGGAAGCATTTTTAAGAGAATTGGTTATTAGGTAAAGGAAGTATTGATTATGGGTAATTATAAGAATCGCGTAAGCGCGCTCTTTGAGAAAACACAAGTTGAAAAGAAAAATACAAATTTCCGTTCATGGAAGAAGGGTAAGAGCTGGTTGTTCGCATCAGCTTTAGTTGCCTCGGTCATTGGTGGTGGTGCCACAATGATTGGTGGAGCTTCGGATGCCAGTGCGGATACAGTAACGCCAAGTACAAGTGAGACAACACAAGCTGATACAGATAGCACATCGGCCGTTACGAGTGAAGTTGCGGTTGGATCAACTGTTGCGACTAGTAGTGCTGCAATGTCAATTAGTACGTCCGAGTCAGCAATGACTAGTGAGATTAGTTCTGCTTCAAGCGAGAGTACAAGCATTGCTTCAGGGGCTAAGAGTGTTGCTAATGAAAGTTCAACTGCAACCAGCGTAGCCGCAACATCAGTTCAGGCACAGCCAGTAACGTCATCATCTGTTGAAGCTCCAACAGCTCCTGTGGGTACTGAAGCGAGATTTAACACCGCCGCGGCTACTAGTCAAATGACGACAACGCCAGCTTTGATCACGAAAGACGTTACGGTTAATAAAGGGCAAGCCTTCCGACAAGCAGCCGGTTTCGTGGAAGCCACAGACAGTACTGGAAAGACCGTGGACAAATCAGCTATCTCAATTACGGGAGTAGTTAATTCGAATATTGCAGGAACTTACTTTGTTTTGTACAGCTTCGTGGACGTAAACGGGGCGACGGTAACTGGTAAGACGCAGGTTAATGTACGTGATACAACTAGCCCTGTAGTAACGACCTCTGATGTTGCCAATCAAACTACAACAAGTTCGCTAGCCGTTAATGGTGGAGCAGGGATGACTTTGTCATCAAATGCCGCGAACGCCTTGCAAAGTTCAGCGGTTCAATCACTTAGCTCGCAAGTAGCTACAGCTATTTCAAATGGAGATATGAGTTTGGCGTCATCAGCAATGAATTCATTTGCAAATACTGATGCTGGTAAGTCATTTGCATCAAATGCTGTTGATATGATTAATTCAGCAGCTTCATCAATGAACTCATTGGGTTCGTTGATGGCTGACTCGCAAGTTCAAGATTTCAAAAATCAGCTATCAGCGGCAGTTACATCATCTGACACAGCATTAGCTAAATCATTAATTGCATCATTTGCAGCTACTTCTCAAGGATCAATCTTGATGTCAATGGCTTCGAATATGCCAACTACAATCTCCAACGCAACAATTTCGTCTATCATGTCAGTTGCGTCAAGCATGGCAACGACAAGCGGGTCTGCATCTACAAATGACGCAACAAGTGTTGCTAACGCATTCATAGCAACTTCTGAGGGACAAACTCTAATCTCGAATGCTAATTCTGCCGCTATCCTTGCTTCGAATGCTAGTTCCGCAGCAGTTTCAGAATTTGCTCAAACTTCTGAGGGACGAGCAATGATGTCGGCTTTGGATTCCTATGCCTCAAACGCTCAATATAAGGAATTTAATGAGGCAATGTCGGAGGCGGTTGCAGAATCGAATGCTAGTCTTGCATCTTCGTTAGCAAATTCATTCTTTGCAACGTCGCTTGGGGCACAATTTGGGGACGATATGAAGTCTTATGAGGCAACGGATGCTTATAAATCAATGATGGCAAGTATTTCATCTTCTGAGGATGCACTTGGAAATTCCATTAAAGAGTCAATGACACTGGCAGGGCTGTCACTTAATCCATCTGATTTGTTGAGTGGAGCCTCCAAGTTATTCTCTGGTCTAAATCCATTAAGCGGAGCCAACAAATTACTATCTAATTTTAATCCAATGGATGTTTTAAAGAATATTACAGGAACAATTTGGAATGTAGTTAGTGGCGTAGTCCAAACGATTAATCCAATTCGAATATTACCAGATTGGTCAGGGTCAAGTTTCGGTGAATTTGCAGAATCTTGGCTTGGTGGTGTTCTTGGTGCAACGTTCTATGGCACGGCCGGCTCAGCACTTGCTGGATTTGGTGCTAATGCAATTGCAGTTATCCCAGTAGGATTAACTAGTACGTTAATGGGGTTAATTCCAATTCTAGGCTGGGCAGGTGGACTTCATCCTTGGGTAGCTATGGGATGGATCGGTGGAATCTCTGCATGGTTCGGTGGAACTATCTCATCAGGTATGGGTGCTTATTATGGCTCAACTATGGGCAAAGGTCTCTCAAAAGATGGACATGTGGATAATATTGTTAGCGGTACTGCTATTGGTGCAACTCTGGGTGCAATTGCAGGCACGACAATTAATGATTGGTTAGTAGGGTATGTTGGTGCCCATGTTCTAATGATGATTCCAACCGTTATTACGACTATTGTAGGAACAATAGGTACAATTACTGGGGTGATTGCACCATTTACAACGGCGATTGCATCTATTGTTACGCCATTGCTCGTTACAGCGGGAACTTTTATTGGCGCACCAATTGGCGCGGCAATCGGTGGAGCAATCGGTGGAGCAATCGGTGCTCTAACTAAGGCTATGGGAATTAGTTTAACCCTCCCAGATGCCAGTCAACTCGTTAAAGATATTGCAGCCCTACCGGGGATTTCTGATTTGTTGTCAACTATTAAGGAAGTTACTGCAAAGGCGGGTACTGTTGTTACCAAGGCAGTTACTGTTGCCAAGGGTGGTGTATTCAATCTGAAGAGTGGATTTGATAAGGCCACGGATAGTAATGGTAAAGATGTCGCTGCTTCATTGATCACTGCAACTGGATCGGTCAATACAAAGGTCCCAGGTGTTTATATTGTGGATTACAGTTATCCAGATAGTGGCACGAATACGATTACACATGGCTATGCTCAAGTAACTGTTACGGCCTAAATCGTCCAATTTTGAAGCAAATTTAAGTGAGGAAATTATGTTTGGTGAAATTAAATTAAAATCGTTAGAAATAAAAAAAGGAACAGCTTTTCGACTGATATCGCTCCTTGAATCTGCAATTGATTCGCAGGGGCAAACAGTCGATGCTGCTCAAATTTCATCGGTTGGTAATGTACCTGTTAATGTTCCAGGAGATTATCCAATGATGTTTTACTTTATTGATCCTCATTCAAAGATGCGAGTTGAAGGAATGACCGTTATTAAAATAACTGAATAGTACGTTATATCACCAAGATTGTACTTTGAGGGTAGTTGGTTTCTTAACGGGAGGCCAACTACCCTTTTTACAAACTTAATCATAGATGGGTTATGTTAAAGAATTATGGGCTAAATTTGAAGAAATTTAGAATAATTCTGAATAATATATAGGGGTAGGGAAGGCATGAAAAATAGTTTGGTTAAATCGAAAGAAGATTATAAGCATGTAAATTTCCGCCGATGGAAATCGGGAAAGAAATGGTTGTATAGTTCGAGTGTGATTGCGTTTATCGCAGGAGCTGGAATGACAATGGCGGATACGAACCTTGTCGCTCATGCGGACGACGAAAACTCTAATCAAATCCAGTCAGATATTGGTAGCTCGGCACAGACAGTGGCGCCTACACGAATGATGGTTAACGTTCAGAGCGAAACGAGTACCGTGGCTTCAAATAGTATTGAGCCGGACAAAAGTACGCCCCAAAGTGATGCTGTGGTGGCATCAGCTGGGGCTATGGTAGATAACGTAGCTGAAGAAAATTCGAGCAGCGCCGCAGAGGTCGATTCAGCGACTGCGGTAGCTAGCAGTGTTACGGGAAGCACTGTTAGTGTCGCAACAGAAAATTCAAATAACGTACAGAATGTGGATGTCAGTAGTGTTGTCCCAAATAGCGATATGGGCGCCACGTTATCTAGCGTGGCAATAGCATCCGCAGATGACATAACATTAAATATCTCTTCAAGTAGTGATGCATTAAGCTCTGCACCAACTTTTGACGTGCATAGTACGGCTGATAGTAGTGACACTAGCCTAAGTCCAGAAGATTCAGCGATGTTGGAACAATTGGCCGAGCGGCTTAGAACAGACTCAATCTCGCTGGATAGTATGTCTTTGAGCGCTTTACCTACATCTTTGGCTAGTATTGATTTAAATAGTATGGCAAACTCGCTGGGATCATTGTACAACATGAGTTTTGGCAGCGCCATGGCCCAGTTGGTAGGTACTTTTGGCATTAAAAATCTTACCAGTGCACTTTCAACAATCATGAATAAGGCGGGTTCATTAGTGCCCGAAATTAACACGATTGCGCCAGTCGTAAATGGGATTTTAGGTGCAATTTCGGCCGCTCAAAATATGGGTAGCGCAATTGGAATAGATTCAAATAAGATGATTGCGGATATCATTAACAATGGTGTTAATCTACTAGGGAAAACCTTACTTAGAATTACAGAACCAATTGTTAAGCAGATTCCGTTGATTGGTAGCAACATATCAAGTGTCATTACACCAATATTGTCTGATCTATCCAATATTAGCCCCGCTTCAATTGTTAAGACTTTGGCGACGGGTGTAGGTTTGGGCGGATTGCTTGATAAAGTCACTCAAATCACTCAGACGGTAACGCCAGTTGTAATTAATGGCTTGCAAAAAGCCATCAATGCCGCGACTGGCATAATTAATAAGATCAAGCCAATCGTGACGGGAATTGCTGATAAAGTTTCTGGGCCACTATTGACGACGATTAAGAATCTTGCGAATGGAATTTTAGCGCCAATCAAGAATGTAATTAACAATGTGATTGGAAAGCTTACCGGTAAAAATGATTCTAGCTCTAGTGCTGGATCGATGTCATCAAGTGCTAGTTCCGTAGCATCAAACGCCTCTTCAAATGCTAGCTCCACAACATCAAGTGCGACAACAAATGTTTCTGCTCAATTGGTGACGCGAGATGTGACTGTGCAGAGAGGAAACGCTTGGCGACCAATCACCAACTTTGTTAATGCCAATGATTCTACTGGTAAATCGATTTCGGCAAGTGAAATTTCAATTACAGGTACGGTCAACTTGTCGATTCCTGGAGTTTACTATGTGATGTACAAGTTTAATGATTTAACCACAAAGCGTGTAATTCAACAGGTTGCATCAGTGACTGTTTCGAGTAGCAACCTATCAAGCTCAAACGCCAACTCGAAAACCCTAGCAGCAATTTCGCGGGTTACCAGTTCAATTGCTGCTTTGCCAAATTCGAGCAGTAATTTGGCAAGTAAATTCAAGGCAACCTCAAATTACCCAGGGTCAGATACGGTTTATCTAGCGGCCGAGGAAAATTTCACACCTGATATTGAAAAGATTAATGGATACTTTTTAGAGTATGTAAATGAGTTGCGGGCGAATAATAATCTACCGTCATTGACTTATTCGGCAGACGAACAGTTATTTGCTCAGCAGCGGGCGCAAGAAATTGTCAATAACTTTAGCCACAGTGGATCAAATGGCTCAACAGAAAATATTGGTACCACTCAGGGAATTATAAGCAAACTCCAATCAAATCAAGAAATTGCTTACTATATGGTAATGAACTGGTATGACGAATCAGATAACCTGGAGGGACTAGGAGTGGGACATTATGGTCATCGTGCCAATCTATTGTTTGGAGGTCAAAAAATGGGCATAGGCTTGGTGCTGGTAAAATCGCCTGGCGCAAGATTTGATGAATATCATGCCTTTGAAGCTCCACAATATACAGATGAAATAATCTATAAAAAGGCAGATGCAATGGCTAAAAGTATTGTTGATCCAAAGACGGTTCCTCTAGCTAATAAAACTTTTGTTTATGTTAAGTCACCTGAGTTTGCGGCTCTCAATAAACAATTGCAACAATATACGGCTCAGTTAAAAGAGGCATAGTCGGCAAATTTATAAGTGAGACGGGGGAGATTTAGATGCAAAGAAATAAGAAACGAGTTTCAGGATTACAGATTATTATCAAAATTTTCGTGGTGTTGATGTTGTTGCTTTCCTTATCGGGAATCTTGATTACGCTAATTCAAGTAATTGCAAAATAAGTAAGGCAATCTTATTTGAAATAAGTTACTGATATTATTTTTGATTATATAGGGGGCTATAGTGGCAACTACTCAAAGGAAAAAATATGATGAATTTCTCGATCTATCAAACGAGATAGTGACGGATGTATTTGATGTTAGTGAAAGAGAGAAACAGATGAGCCGTGAAGGACAAGATGGTCGACTAAATGGTATTGATATTGCTGAAATAGAGAATATTTTAAGTGCAGGTACGAGCAATTTTAGCCTTAGACGTGAGCAAGACAGCACCGAGGTAACTGAAGATGATATAACCGAATCTACGGACAAAGTTGAGGAGGAGCATGATGATTCGAATCGTGTTGTTACTCATGATGATGAGGAAAGTACCACGGATGAATCGGAAACGGTGACCAAGTTTGAGGAAACGGAGTCAACTGTAGTGAAGGAGAAGGATAACCTTGCGCCAATGAAGGCAGCGAGTCAAGAATTTATTAGCGAGTCACCAAAAACTGCAGAGTCAATGTCTGAAGGAAGTGCAAACCAGATTGACTTAGACCAAAGCTTATCTGAACTAGAGGCCGTTGCCGATAATATTGATGAGACGGTTCCTGATCAAATGCCAATTCTAGACACGACAAAAAATGACCATCAAGTCGAGTTAGCGGGCTCTGACGGAAATGAAAATAGTACTTCAATTAACGTGCTGTTAGCAGAACAATTAAATCGAGTTGTGACGCAGAATAATTTGATGATCGCTCAGGTTGATCAATTACAGAAGTACAACGATGAGTTATACCGCAAGAATAATAAATGGCAAGAATATCGTAACGAGGCCACGGTATACATTCATAATACTAATGAAAAATATGAACAGATAATTAAGGATCTGAAGAATAGTCATGCACAGGAACTCGATACAATTGAAAATGAGTGGGCAAAGCAATTCGAAGATAAATCAACCGAAGTTGAAAAACGATATATGGATTTCGAGCAGAAAACGAAAAGCATCACTGATGCAGGACGTAAAGAGCGTATTTCACTCGAGGCACGGATTAAAACACTGCAGGACAACGAAGCTCAACTTCGACAAAAGTATGATGACGAGAAAATTAATCGACAGCACTTGGAAACTAGACTTCGAAATGCGGAACAAGAAATTGCCAATTTCGACGAAGAGCATGGTCGAATTGAAGAAACTAGCAATAAAAATCTTGTTAAGGTACAACAACAAACCGAACAAGTTGATTTATTAAATGAACGGATTCGTACCTTGATTGAACAAAATAAAGCTTGGGAGCATCAGGTTGATGAGCTAAAGCAAAAGTCAATTGATGATTTTAAAAATACACGTAATCAAATGGATCAGATTATCGCTGATTTGACTGACAAAAACGCGGCTTTAGATGCGCAGAAGCAAACGTTAGAAAATAAATATGCAGCCGTCCTTCAAAGGACGCGTAGCTTGGAATATACCACAAGAAACTTGCAGGAACAAAATAACGATCTTATCAAGAGAGTTAAGCAAAATGATGACCAAGATTTGAAGTTGGATGCCGATGGGGTACCCGACTTTAATAATGATTTCCCCTTTTCGACGCAAGACAGGAGTGACAAGTAAGTATGAATTATTTTGTGAACGAAAATATTTTTACGATGAACTCTGGGACGGAGTTTTCGGCGATTCGCCGACTAAAAATGTTCTTGGATAATCAAATTGAAGCTAAAATTATTACACGTAATTATAATTCACAGCTGGAAGGTGACCTTTTAAATGCAGATGTGAGCCCGGAATACGTCTTAAATATGTATGATTATTTTCAAGATGTTGTAAATGTGCCAAGCAAAGATGTAAATGTGCGTTATACGGAGATCATCGATAAGAATATGTATCATATTGAGGGTGTTGATGCAAATGAAACACTTATCAAACATGCGGGGAAAACGATTGCCAAAGTACATATCGCTCCGGGGACGATTGGGATGATTGGCTCAATGGATTTTCTTAATGATATGAATGAGCTTGTGACTCAAGATATTTGGGATCGACGTGGGTTTAAGTCATCGACAAATTACTTCCATCCTGACGGCACATTGGGCGCGCAAGTTTTCTTTGACCGGAATGGAAGAGTAAAGATTGAAGTGACCCATATGAATGTTGGTGATACGTTACAACCAACAATGTATAAATTATTAGACTACAAGGGACAAAACTACCGTTTTAATACAGAGAATCAACTATTTACTTTCTTTATGAACGAGTTGGCTGCTGAAAAGCCAAGTGTCTTTATCAACGATCGGCCTTCGTTAGTCAGTGCCGTTGTAGCAGTTTCAAATGCCCAAGGTAAGTGGCAAGCGCTACACAATGCACATGCTGAAAATAATCGTCAGGCGGGCGGTGCACCAGGAGTAGTAAGCTACTTGGATGAACTGTTTACCAAATATAATCAAGACTTTGATGGTTTGATTGTGGCAACTAAACAGCAGCGAGATGAGATTATGAAGTTTCATAACTTTAAGCAAGTAGTTGTCTTGCCCGATACATTTGTGGAAAATGTTAGGCTACCTGCTGTTAGCAAGCGGAATAAAAACAAAATTGTCTATGTAGGGCGACTGTCATATGATAAGAAGCCAGCCGATGTCTTAGAGATTTTACGACAAGTTCATCAAAAGAATCCAGCTGTTGAAGTTGACTTCTATGGATACGCGACACCATCAACGGTGCAAGAAGATATGAACAAACTTGTTGAGAAGTATGATTTAAAAGATACAGTACATTTTAAGGGTTATCAAAAGGCAGATGAATTAGATCAAGCACTACGTGAGGCGGCCTTATTAATTAGTACTTCTGAAAGTGAAGGTTTCGGGATGTCGATACTTGATGCAATGAGTTATGGGCTTCCCGTAGTAGCTTACGACGTGAAATACGGACCGAGTGTACTAGTTGAAAATATGGTTAACGGTCGTCTTGTACCGTACGGTAGCATCCAAACAGCTGCGAACGCGGTTTTGGAGATTCTTGATGACGAAGAAAAATGGACCCGTTTCTCGAAGTCGTCTAAAGAGCGTGCCAAAGAGTATTACGAAAAGTCAGTTTGGTCAAAGTGGAAAGAGACGCAACGTAAAGTCAACACTTTATTTATAGATTAGGTAGGATGTATGATATTTTTTATTAATTCAACGTTTAATCGCAAAAATTCTGGTATTGAACATGCGCAATTAAAGCGTGCAAAGTTATTTCGCGATCATGATGAGCCATTTAAATTAGTCTTTCGAGAATGGAATCCATCATTACATCGTTTCTTAGATGAAGTGGGAGTGCGAGTAGACGAGACTCTAGCAATGTTCGATTATTTCCAGAAGACAGAGGATGTGGAGGAAACGATTGTTACAGTTGGTAATCTAGATTTTGGTGTCAAAGACGCGGTCTATACTAAAGAAGCTGGTCAAGATTTTTATGCTGTGACTAGTGGCAATCAGCTGCTGGCACGCGTCAGATATTTTACTGATGATCCAGATGAACGTGTTAGCGCCGTCGAATATTTTGATGGGTTTAATAATCTCTATCGAGTAGACTTCTATGATTACCGTGGATTTATTAGCTTAGCACAGTGGTATACTCCGGATAACAAGATTGGTACGGAAGTCTGGTATGATCTTGCTGGAAGACCAGTCCTTGAAACGTTTAACAAGTATGATGGCGTTCAAAACTATACTAAGGCAGGTTGGCGGTTAACAGAAACAGATGGGAAGGTATATGTGTTCTCAAACATTGATGAACTGACCTTACATTTCTATAATCGATTGAACGAACAGTATTGGCAAGATGATAGTGCAAATATATTCATCATGGATCGAACCCATCTGGCCGATTGGGCATTGCTTGAATTAGACCGGCCCGCTTATAGTGTGCTACATCTGCATAATTCACACGCCGGAGACGCACAAGATCCAATGCATTCTGTAATGAACAATTTCTATGAATACTCACTAACAAATGCAAATAGTTACGATGCGATTATCTCGGCAACGAAGAAACAGACGCATGATGTACGTATGCGCTTTAAGCCAACGGCCAAGTTATTTACAATTCCCGTTGGAGTTGTGCCAGATGCCGATTTTGTGACAAAGCAAATTCCCATGAGCCAACGAAAAAAGCATAGTATCTTGGTAACGGCGCGAATTGCGCCAGAGAAGCGAATTGATCATATTATTCGTGCCATGGGAATCGCCAAGCAACAAGTGCCAGATATCTCAATTGATGTATATGGCTATATTGATCATCGTGATAACGATGCGGCCATTAAAGCGATTAATGCTGTGATTGAGGAGTATGATCTAAACGATGCAGTCTCAATTAATGAATATGCTAATGACGTTGCAAGCATTCAAAATGGCAGTCAGATTTATGGACTTGCATCCGTGATGGAAGGGTTCAATCTTTCGATGATGGAAGCGATTAGCCATGGAATGGTCGGAATAACCTATGATGTTAATTATGGTCCAAATGAGTTAATTGTTGATGGCGAAAATGGGTATGTTGTTCCTTACGAGGGAATCGATGCGATGGCAGATAAGTTAGTGGAATTATTTACTGATGAAGCTGAGTTGCAAACAATGTCAACACGTTCATATGAACTAGCTGAACGATATTCAGAAGAGAATGTTTGGAAGGCTTGGAAGAAATTACTAAATGATGCCAAGAAGAAGAATATTGAATTTGTACCAAGAATTACAAACGGTTTGGGAAATCTAATGAAAAAATAATTTGGATTTGTAGTGCTTTTGTTATTAAAGGTTAGTTTCAAGACTGGCTATATCAAATATCTGAATAAGATGTACCTCAAGATCTGTAGTAAATACTACTTATTTTGAGGTCTTTTTTTGGATTTATATCTATGTGTCACCATGACGTCTCCATCAAATAAGTCTATTATTTGCGACCAGGAGGCCGAACATTCCAAGTTAGTATATATATTAATGAAATGGTCCTTAAATGATTTTGCTATTCTTGGAACGCATTTTCGATTGGTTGATATATCAAAATGGAATGGAATTATAGGTACAAATTGTAAATATTGGCTTTAAATGTCAATAATTGAGTAATTATTAAGCATAATATGATAAAGAAATGTTTTTTTTGTGGGTTATCATATAAATGTATGTTAATCACCAAGCAGCTCAATATTAAGGATTCAAGAGCTGGTGATCTTGAAGGGGGTTCATACGATGAATGAAGTTTTGATTATAAGGGGACAATTTAATCATAAAATGATTTGAACTTTGTAATCATTAACTTAAAATCTTTGGGGTTTAGGAGAATTGGTTATGACAAAGGAAAAATATGATCGGGCAATGGCTCATGAGTCGAGAGAAATTGCAAAACGGTTTAAGATGTACAAAAGCGGTAAACAGTGGTTGTTTGCTGCGTCAATGTTTCTAGCAATTGCTGGTGGTGGAGCACTAAGTGCACATGCTGACACTGTTTCAGCTGATGCAGAGAGCCAGCCAGAAGATGTTGCTGTTAATTCAAATGCGCCCACAAATGGGAATAGTTTAGTGCTTTCGAAGAATGATGAAAGTGTAAATTCTAATACAGCAAGTTCAAGCAACAATTCCGAAGCAGTTGCACAAAGTACCTCATCAAGTAGTAACATTGCATCAAGCGTTAACTCAAATGATAGCTCCGCTAAGCCAACGGAGGCTAATAGTACCGAAGCAAATAATTTAGCAACAATTAGCACTTCGAGCACAGAAACTGGTTCAGTTAATGTTAAATATCAAACGGCTGATGGTACTGATATAATTCCCTCAACTACTGTATCTGGAACTGTCGGCGACCGGTATTCAACCAATCCAGCTATAATAAAGAACTATCATTTGGTATCATCACCGTCAAACAAAAATGGAACATTTACTAGTACTAATGCTGATGTGATATACATTTATACACCTGATACTCAGTATGCATACGTTAGTTATGTTGACGACAATACGGATGTTGAATTGAACAACGTAATGTTAAGTGGTGTTGGAGGTACAACCAGCAGTTACCTAACAAATGAGGAAATTGAAAAGTGGAGGACACAAGGATATGAAGTTGTTTCACAAGATTATCCTAGTGGCGGTGTTACATTTGACATCAATGATGCTGTAAATCAATTATTCACTGTACACTTTAAACACGCTTTGAAGACAGTGACACCTGATCAACCAGGGACGCCCGGAACGCCAATTGATCCAAGTAATCCGACTGGACCAAAGTGGCCAGATGGGTCTGATAAAAATTCACTGGATAAACTGATTAATGAGACTGTGAAGTACGTTTATGCGGATGGGTCAAAGTCACCAAGTTATGCGACCGATTCTATTGAGTTCACTCGAACAGCAACAATTGATGAAGTAACTAGCGAGATAACTTATGCTGATTGGATGGCCAAGAATAACGATACTTCTTTTGACAAGAAGGTAACGCCAGTTGTTGATGGGTATTATGCCGATAAGGCGCAAGTTAACCAAATTGACGGTCTAACTGCAGACAGTAAGGACGTTAATGAGACTGTTACCTATAACAAACTTGGTAGTCTTGTACCAACACCAAGTGATCCAAATGATCCAAGTTGGCCAAAGACCCCAAGTGTAACTTATCCAAACGATCCTACGGATCCTACACAACCTGGCAAGGTTACTGTTCCTGATGTACCAGGATATACACCACAAGATGGTAACGGTAATCCATTGAAGCCAGGTGATACAATCACCCCAGCAAACCCTGGAACTGATACACCAATCAAGTATGTAGCCAATGATGAAAATGCAACAGTTACATTTATTGATGATACAACTGGTAAGACGTTGACGGATGGTACGAAGAACCTAACTGGTAAGTTCGGTACGACGGATAGTTATACAACGGCGGGGGATATTACGAACTATGAGAAGCAAGGCTATGAGTTGGTTTCTGATGGTTATCCAGCTGGTGGTGTTGTTTATAATCAAGATGGAACTGTCCAAAGCTTTGAAGTACATTTGAAGCACGCAACTAAGACAGTTACACCTGAGCAACCCGGAACTCCGGGAACACCAATTGATCCAAGTAATCCAACCGGTCCTAAGTGGCCAAATGGTTCAGACAAGGATTCATTAGACAAAAAAGTTAATGAAACCGTAAACTACGTTTACGCTGACGGTTCAAAGACGCCTACGTCTGTTAATGATTCTGTTGAGTTTACGCGGACGGCTACGGTTGATGAAGTTACCGGTGCAGTAACTTATACTGATTGGTCAGCCAAGGATAACGATACTTCCTTTGATAAGAAGGTAACACCAGTTGTTGACGGGTATTATGCCGATAAGGCGCAAGTTAACCAAATTGACGGTCTAACTGCAGATAGTAAGGACGTTAATGAGATTATTACCTATAACAAGCTTGGTAGTCTTGTGCCAACACCAAGTGATCCAAATGATCCAAGTTGGCCAAAGATCCCAAGTGTAACTTATCCAAATGATCCTATGGATCCTACGCAACCTGGTAAGGTTACAGTTCCCAATGTACCAGGATATACACCACAAGATGGTAACGGTAATCCGTTGAAGCCGGGTGATACAATCACTCCAGCAAACCCTGGAACTAATACACCCATCAAGTATGTAGTTAATGATGAGAATGCTACGGTTAAATTTATTGATGATACAACTGGTAAGACGTTGACAGACGGTACGAAGAACTTAGCTGGTAAGTTTGGTACGACGGATAGTTATACAACGGCGGGGGATATTGCGAACTACGAAAAGCAAGGCTATGAGTTGGTTTCTGATGGCTATCCAGCTGGTGGTGTTGTCTACAATCAAGATGGAACTGTCCAAAGTTTTGAAGTACATTTGAAGCACGCAACTAAGACAGTTACACCTGATCAGCCAGGAACTCCAGGAACGCCAATTGATCCAAGTAATCCAACTGGTCCTAAGTGGCCAGTTGGAACAGATAAAAAATCTGTTGATATTATCATTACTGAGACTGTTACCTATGAATTTGAAGATGGTACAACAGCATCTAATACTGTTGTTGATCAAGTAGAGTACACTCGTACAGCTATAGTAGATGAAGTAACTGGTGAAGTTACGTATACTGATTGGGTAGCTAAGGATGGCGACACCACTTTTGATGCGAAGATTTCACCAATAATCAATGGATATATTGCTGATCATGCATCAATTGACGCAGTAAGTGGCATTACTATTGATAGTAAGGATCTGGCATATAAGGTAATCTACAGTAAAGTTAGTGTACCAAACAATCCTGGCACACCAACTGATAACGGAACCGACAATAATGTTGTGAATCAAAATAACAACACAGGTGATAGTCATAAAGTAGTTAATACATTGTTAGATACTGCTACTAATAAGGGCGCAAGTGTATTACCTGATACAGGTATGCAAAGTGCTTCTGAGCTATCAGTCATTGGTGCGTTGATTTCAAGCTTAGGTATCTTTGGATATTATCTATCAGGAAAAAAGCATAAGTAAGAATTAGGGTGATTTTATGAAGGATGTCTTAGTACAAATTCGTATTGATAAAGATATTAAGACTAAAACTGATGAAATATTTAGTCGAAGTGGCATATCTACTCAGAATGCAATTAAAGTGTTTCTATACTTAGTTGCTAAAAATAATAAAAGTCCATTTAGCGATCTTTTTAGATAGGTAAAAGTAAAAGCTCCTCATAGATTTGAGGAGTTTTTATGTGCAACAAAATAAATTGGATGAGAGAATTCTAAATTATGATTTTGGATGTTTAGATAAGTGCCCATGGTGAGTCAAAATGGGGATGTGTAGGAGCACACAAATATATGAAGATGGCAAACAGTACATTTAATGAATCTTCTAATGAGCTCAATGAAAGAAAGTTAGGTAACTCAATTATTTTAAAATTATGACAATATAGATCACTTTTAAAGTGATATAGGTTTGGTGAAGATTCGCATTGGGACATGAGTTTCATGTATCAGCGGCGAACCTTTTTAAATAGGTACACGAGAACAAGACACCTAGAGGTGAAAAGCAGCGTGAATCTAAAAATATTTAAAAATGTAAGATATATGAGCATTTTTAGGCAGTGTATCTCGTCTGTCAAAATGATATACTTTATATGTTTTAAAGGTTCGTGATTCAATGATCCCCAAAATTTCATTAATCAACTTATCAAGGATATAAGTTACCTAAAAAACAAATATCAGTGGTCGGTCCCTATATTTTGGCCAAGATAAAGTATTAGTCATTAATACTTATTCTAACTGATAGTGATTCATAACAAAGCACCTAGCGTTCGCTAGATGTATTCCTATTTAATTTTTCTAACTCACTGAATTAGAGTGAACAACATGCATATCTGTCTGATTTGCTAGTTCATACTGAGCGAGAAAAAGTTTGCTACTGGCCCCTTTTTTGAGAGACTGAGGTAAATGGGGTCAGTAGTATTCACGGAGATATACTCAAGTTGGCTGAAGAGGCGCCCCTGCTAAGGGTGTAGGTCGGGAAATCGGCGCGAGGGTTCGAATCCCTCTATCTCCTTATTTTTAGGTATCTAATATCTGTTAGTTGCCTTGTATTTTACTCAATGGATTATGCTGGTTGTGTGTGGAGGTTGGTTATGAATTTTGTGAAGGTTAAGAAGGAGAACGTTTTTATCGTTTTGCTTTTTTTATGGATATTGTTTCCGATATTCATTGAGTTCAATATCTTAAACCTTCCTAGCAGAAGTGGGGGATGGCTTGGATTTTGGGCACAACATCTCGGCGTTATATCGGCTGGAATTGTGAGTTACCTAGTTATTTCCTACCAAGAGAAAAAGGATCAGAGACAGCTTGATAAAGACCTGAAGAGAAGGCATCAGGAATTTATATTTGAAGTCAAATACGAAATGATTAACTCTTTCAAGAAAGTTTGCCAGGAGAATTATATTGAACTTTCGAAATTAGTAAGTCGGGTCAAACGTAATATGGATGACAAAAATAATTTTTTATCTGAATATAATAAACTCGAGACAGAAATCATAAATTTTAAAAATGATTTATATGTTTGGACTAATAAGGAAATAACCTATGCCAAGGAACTCGGTACGAATCCAGAGGTTCTTGATAGGTACATGGATATTCAAAAGCAACTGCAGAGCAAATCATTTGAAATGAATAATTCAAAAATTGAATTTATTGATAACTCTCAAGGATTCAATGATTTATTGTTAAATATACTTGGTGACTTGAGTGAGATTCAAGCATGTATGGAAATAACGTCTGCTTAAGTTCAGACGTTTTTTTTTGTGAAAGATGAATGTAACTAAGTTGCGCATAATGAAAAAAAGCATAATAGATGAGATAAGATGGGAAAGTTGGTTTAATTCTTGGAGTACACATCATTATCAATCTTTTTTAAACAGCTGGTTTTATTGAAATTAATAATTCAATTATTTTAAATACTATTAACTAGCCAATTTTGAACATCGTATAATGAGGCATCTAGCATAGGTTATCCTAAAACTTGGTCAAAAAGACCACAAGCAATAATGAATACTTGTGGCTTTTGATTTCTATATAATTTGTTGAGATTTTTTTCTAATCAATATTTTTCTACATTGTTCAAGAATTTGATTTTTTTCGCCATCACTCATATGAACATGAGTATAAATCCTTGGTATGCCTTCACTATCACTTGAATTAGCAGATAAATTGAAATTGATTGCCAGATCACATTCGGGTAATTTAGGAGATTCTCGAATGGCGATATTATAAGTTGTGCTTAAAAGTGCATAGAGTTCTTTCTTGATTTGGACATCAATGTATATTGGAAAGTCAGTTTCTATATAAATGTTAATCTTTGGCTCAAATATGTTGATGGGAAGTACAAGAGCAAATGCATTCGAATATTTGAATGCTAAAGTATGTTTTTGAATATTATCCAATGTTGAATCAGTTTCGAGAAATCGTTGAATGACAGGAATCAGGGACGGTGCAAATCTGTCCTTATATTCGTAGATATTTACACTTGAAATAATAAATGTCAACTGCGGGAATAAATCAGCTGCTATACGTGAACTAATAATAGTTGATAAAAAAAGCTTCTCTTTGTATAAATTAAGATCATTTTTTATTTTTTGAACTGCATCAATAAAACTATCAATTCCTTTAACAATATCTGGCTCTACATGAGTGAGAGCTTCGTAGAAGGAAAATACTAAATTATTCGATAAATATAATTCAGGTAAAGACGCTAACCAAATAAATATAAAGATTAAATCGTTGTTCTGCTCGTCCATGAGCGGTGTCATTAATTTTTTAAACTGAGTATATTGTTTATTCAGTAATGAATTGATCAATTTGTTCGAATAGTTTGGAAGTTCTTTGTTAGAAATTGTCGAGCCATTTCTATGTCGTAGGATATTAACCGCTAAAATGTACATTAATTCATCGCGTTTTGCGTTATTAATATTTATTCCCAATGATTCGATTAATTTATTGGTAACAGCCTTAACCTCATTTTGCGTAATTGACACAAATGGCCAAGTAACACCTCTGTAAATTCGCCAAAGGAATCCTGTAAGGATATACCTAATTTCTCTCTCATTCCCAATAACTGTTAAAATACCACGCTTATTTATTATATGTATTCCTAAAGGTGTCAAATAGTCATTTAATTTTTGTAACATTCTGTAAAAAGCTGCGCTACTTATAAATCTTTCCGCCATAAATTGCTCAGTAGATACTGATTTCTGATTGACTATACGAATGCAAAGATTTGCTAAGGTCGACTGACCAATTAATTGCATAATAATCCTTTGTGCATCAAGACTACTACCTTCAAAGAAAAATTTTTTCTCGACTTTTATTATTTTAGGAATCGGAATAGAACTTGAAATTGTGTCAATTATAGAGTTTATCTTATCTACATTATTTAGAACTGATCGTCTTTCAATTAGAAGCAAATCACCTAATTCTGAACTGCTTACTCCATCACTTGCAGATTGAATTGTATCAATCGTTGCTACTTGATTAATTAATTCTTTACTAAAGAGCTTTTCAACTCTCGAGTTGAAAACTGTATTAAAGTACTCCATAAATTTCTCCTACATAAAGTGTAACGTAAGTAAAGTCCATATTAAAAACGCCTATGAGTAATAATAAAGTCGGATTCATTAAACAACTAATTCAGAAATAAAAGTAAATTTTATTCTACCGTTGCATAATTTATCGATGGCTTAAACCTAAATGTAACAAGTTTCTGAAAAAATCTCAATAAGTGCTTAATTATTAGACAATATGTGAAAATGTAATTCACCGACTGGTCAGTTAAAATATAATTATGTTTTTATTTTGCTATTAAAAGGATTTAGTTGCTAGAGTGATGGCTGAAAGAAGCGTTGGCATTCTGTTTCCGGCCATTACATATTCTAGAATTTATCTTAATTAATACATTCAGATATTATGCGGAGGACAATGAACTTATTTGGATTTAAAAGAAATGATAATGTGAAAAACACTAATTTTAAAATGTATATGAGTGGAAAAAATTGGGTTTTTGCTTTGGTATTTTTAGTTTCCATTGGAATTGCAAAGAATCAAGACATTAGCATTCCAGATCAAAGGGCAAATATTAATTCTGAATGGAGCGTATATGCTAGTGAGGCGTAAAGTACTGGACCATTGTCAATAGAGTAGACAACTTTTAGATTGTTATTGAGTGTAGAATTCTAATTCTTTTTGATTTGGAGACATAAATTTGTTCGCGGAATGTGGCCTGCGTGTGTTGTAGAAGCCTTCTATATAATTAAATGCAGCTTTTCTAACTTCAGAGATATCATGAAATTTTCTGCGATTATATTCTTCTTTCTTTGTGTATTTAAAGAAAGACTCAGTGATTGCGTTATCCCATGGATACCCAATTTTTGAAAATGAATGATTAATTTGATTAGGATACAGAAACTGGCGCACGGCGTGCGACGTATACTGAGAACCACGATCTGTATGAAGAATAAGATTTGAAGATGTTTTTCGTTTTCTTAAAGCATTGGAAATTAACTCCACAATAAATTGACTGGTCATTCTTGGACTGATCTTCCAGCTGATTATTTTCCGAGAAAATGCATCAATAATAATATCTAGATACACATTTACGGTTATGGTTCTTATGAATGTCATATCACTAGTCCACTTGCGATTGGGTTGTTCAGTAAAAAACTGTTGATCTAGGATATTTGGTAGTTGTTGATTCTCAAATTTTTTTCGATATCTAAATTTGGGTTTTACAGCACTCATTCGAGGAAGGTTCACAGATTTTATGAGTCTATAGATGCGACCGGAAGAAATGGCGTAGCCATGTTCACTGTTTAAATATGAGTTATTTTAGTAGAGTCAATACGAAAATCTACTTGATAATAAATATCAAAAATAATTTTTCTTATTTTCTGATTCTCAAGAATTCTAGGAGCGACCTTGCCATTAAGATACTTATAATAGCTGCTTCGATTAATATTTAAAACACGACATAGTTTAGTGATTGAATGTCCAAAGCGTAAAAATCGGGAGGAAAAATATTTAGAGATGTCTTATCTTTTGTAATGTGTATGGCTTGATTTTGATATTTAAAAATATTCATTGAACACATTTTAGTGATTTGGAGGCAGAAACGCTAGTTTTTAGTACAGTTCGAATTTTATTGTGGGTTTGTCTTTGGTGAAACTACTAGCGGAATTTATCCGACAAGGTAAGGATAGTTTTTGAAAAGATGATACTAGTTGAAGTATGAATTCGCAGAAGTATTTAGAATGCTGTATCGCTTTATTGTAAGTCGATTATACCAGTTAGTATGTGTTTAATTTAGAATGAATCTTCGAATTTAATAAGAGAGATTTTAGGCAAATTTTTGGCTAGAAAAATATGGTTATACTTTCAGAAGCCGGCTTTATTCGACGGAGAAAGCATAAATTAACATTGTGAGAAATATCATAAGGGGGCTTGCTTGGGAAGCAAGTTTATATATTTAATCGGGTGTTATTTAAGGGGATGTATAGATGAATTTATTTAAAAACAAAAATGTGAAGAACAGTCACTTCAAAATGTATAAAGTTGGAAAGTTTTGGGTCTTTTCATCAATGGTTTTGATTGCTTTGGGAGGGGCTAGCATTGCTGATAATTTGAATCTAGGCGGTGTTCATGCACAAACTTTGATACAAAGTATAACTCTCGGGAATCAGACAACAACATATGCCACTATTGATGGAGTTAAATTGCACGATGATATTGTTGTACAAAATGTACTTGGGGCAACTCAGTCACAATTAGGCGATCCAATAAAGTTTCCAGGATATGTTTTGAACGCGGGAGAAAGCACATATACATCATTTTCGGCGACTTACAAGTTTAAAGAGTATTTAACATTTGTTAATGGGATGGCTGATGCGCTGGGACACCCCAGAGTTGCATCGGCATATGATCTGATTGAGTTATTTCGGAGTCTTGGAAGTATTCCGAATGATACGTATGCTGAAAATAGTATTACTTTAAATTATGTTTATGAAAAAAAACTTGACCAAATAGACTTACAAACGCATGATGTCACAATTCGTATTGGTGATCCACTTAATGTGAGTTCTTTTATTACATCGATTAAGACATCAGATGGAACTGACGGTTCAATTGCAGATGTTGTCAATAATCTTAAAGATATCAATACATCTGTACCAGGTAAATATAATGTGACACTCACTTATTTGGATCCAGATTCACTTAGTTCAGTAAAAAAGGTTTCTCAATTAACAATTCTGCCGAAAGATAACGTCGGCTCAGATAATTCTGGAGACAATAATACTGGAAACAGTAATGTAGGTTCAGATAATTCAGGAAACAACAATACTGGAAACAGTAATGTAGGTTCTGACAATTCCGGCGATCACAATACTGGAAACAGTAATGTGGGTTCTGACAATTCAGGAAGTAACAATACTGGAAACAGTAAT
>NZ_SDGZ01000023.1 GCF_008107635.1 Weissella muntiaci
CAGTGACTCTGACGTTGAAGCTGATGTACTTTCTGATGCTGATTCAGATACTGATGTACTCTCTGATTCTGATGCTAGTGACTCTGACGTTGAAACTGATGTGCTTTCTGATGCTGATTCAGATACTGACGTACTCTCTGATTCTGAAGAACTTGTTGATTCAGAAGTTGATTCTACTTCTGACGTTGAAGCACTTTCTGACTCTGATGCCGAATCAGAAACGCTTAGCGACTCCGATTGCGAGTTATATAAACTATCCTTCTCAGATGTAGATGTGCTGTTTGCCTCTGACTCAGATATACTCTGAGAAGTCGAAATTGATTCTGACTCTGATGCCGAAGTATCAACGAACAGACTAGCTGTATCAGTTTGTGCAGTATTAGAATTGCCATCTGCATCAACTACTGTATACACAAGGTAAAAACGACGTCCGTCATCCTCTTCAGTTACTTTATTTACAACATATGTCGAATCAGTACCAACCAATTGTTTCGTATCCGCATCGTACCAATTATACGTTATGGTAACACCATCCGTAATATCAACACCTTGCATTTTAAACACTGCATCTTCACCGGCGTCCACATATACATCTTCTAGTCCCGTACCAACATTAATATCGAATGTTGTACTTATTGAAGCCCCCAAAGGGTTATTAGCAGTCAAAGTAATTGTCGCAGTACCGTTGATACTTTGTGAGGTAACGTTTCCATATTCGTCAACTTTGACCACTGATTCATTAGATGAAGACCAAGTATATGTCGCTGTACTATCACCTGGATTTACAGTCTTCTCCAACTGCTGTGTTGAATTTCGCAACATATAGCTACTACCACTAATGTCGAGACTTTCTGCATCAAAATCAGATTCAACAACGTTCACGCTTACGACATTCGAAGCATAGTGATCATCACTAGCGAGCAAATGAGAAGTATAGTAATCTGCATAATAATATTGTGTTCCAACTTCACTCTCACTGTCGGTGTATGTGGACGTACTTGTTTGATAATTTGTAAGTGGCCATATCCACGTATTATTACTCTTTGTAACGGTTGACGTACCAGTAGCTGCCACCCATTTACCATTTGAAGCATCCCAACGATACCAAACAACCTTGTCTGCAAATGATCCCGATGCTGAACCTAATGCCAACGTTTTGCTCCAAGAAGTTTGCAAATTAAAGCTTGAGCCTTTCTTTATCGTAAGACCTTGAGGTTGTTGTGATATTCCTGCCCTCATACCGAACGTTAGAAACCCACTACTGTAGGTCGGTGCGGCATCGTAATCAGCCGTTGGAGCGGTCCCTCTTGTTTGTATCATATCAGCACTTGCCGTCTTTGCTGACATCAACTGTATAACCGGACTACTTAAAGATCCAGCTACCAAGACCGTAAGCATTGCCGTCTGGATAAATTTTCCAGCCTTATACAACTTGTAATGCTCTTTATTTTCTTTAACAATTTTAGGATTAAATTGTTTTTTTCGATTAAACATGATTCCTTCTTTCTAATTCTATTAAAATTAGGCTTCAAAACAATCTGAATCCTAATTTTAATAGGAGAACAAATTTGGTTGTACGATTTGAGCTACTAATAGAGCAGCCATTACTGCAAAGATCAAAATGCCCCACGCTGATCGTTGTTTATTTTGATACATATCCCATGCTTCAACTGCCAACATGCACGCTACAATGACTGTTGCAATGATGATCCACGTAATACTTGTATAGAAGAAAAGTGCAACGGCGCTAATAATTAATAGTCCAGCCAATACCCATTGAACAATTCTCTTAATCTCTGTGACTTCCATAATGTTCCTCCTCTTTGGTTGTAAACATTCCTTCGATTTGAAAAACCGACCGGTCGTTCAATAACTGAAATTATAACTTATTCATAAGATTTATTGCAACAAAACACACTTGCTCTTCCTAAAAAGTTCTAATTTTCTTCACAATTTAAAAAGGTTAGGTGTCTACATAACACCTAACCTTTTTAAATATATTTAATTAACTAAATAATTTATCTTCAAAATATGCTTCAAAAGTCCCATCTTTAAGGTCACGATATTGTCGATCAACTCGTAACTGGTAAACATCTGGATTCAATTCTGAAAGTGTTTGTAACAATTTCTCTACGGATGGATAGATCTGTTTGACAGGTATCAATTGCTGATCCCCAACTGTACTGTCCAAACTATAAATCAATTTTCCATTCGCTAGCACTTGTTCGATCACGTCCGGAATCTTGTTTCCATTATTGATGTCTAAGTAAATGCCACTATTACTAATGAATTCACTAATCTTACTATCCGTCTGACTTGGGAACAATTTCAGATTACGGTAGCGTTCACCTAACGAATGTAGCTTATTAGACATTAAGGTCTTTGCCACTACGTTAAAGGTATATTCACCCAAATTTGTTAGCAGCTCTTCAATTCCCTCTAACGAGTCTGAAGCTGTTACGATCGTAACGTCACGATTAAAGTCGCTATCAGCAATTTCTCGATAAGCCGCTCCGATGAAACCTGCACGAACCTTTTTCTCAGCCAGCTCTTTACTTACCTGATTAAAGTCTTTCAAATTTTGGAATAGAACGCGTTGCTTTGGCATATCCGCCAAGGTCAACATGTTCCCTGGGATTTGTTTATTTTGCAAAGCTTCATGCCAGATCAGGATTGAATCGCCAGTCTGATTTAATTCCTTGTTTACAAAGAGTGGCGTTGATAGAGAATCATAGATGAGCTTATCGTAACTAATTCCCATCAATTTAATCGTCGCAACTGTGAATTCAGTTAATGAATGATAAACTCTGGTTTGTCCCGCAAAATTAACAATAATATCCTTAGTTCTTGGATTTATCGTAATCACCTCAACACCATCTTCATTGAGATAGCTGGTTAGAATTAATTCATGAGCTGCATTATATAGATTACGTTTGTATAAGAATCCTAGACGATTATAAAAGTTTGACACTACAACTTTCGCATCCTTATCCAACCAATCAACCGACTCAATCAATCGCTTACCTGGATATAGTTTAGAAAAATGAATATCGGCAACCTTCTGATTCATATGGAAAACCTGACCGGCCTCATTATTCGCAGCAATCTGATATAAATCAGGTACTGGTAACTCATTAAAGTACATTGCTTTTTGCAAGCCCTTCTTTACCGCATAATGCTTAGTATAGAAATTAACGATACTTGCCATATTCTTGGGTAGAAAACCATTATCATTAATGACCACATAATCTGCATTTGGATTTGCCTTTAATAAAACATCATGTAAATGACGGTTTTGAGCATTGAAAAAATCAAATAGTATCAGCATTCGTTAACTCCTCAAAAAGATCTAGCCATTTCTTCTGCAATTGTTCAACCGTAAACGCCTCAGCAAGCCTGTATGAATTCTGATGGAAACTTGTCTTATCGTTCATTCCAAGGAATTCCTCGATCCGCCCTGCAAGTTG
This sequence comes from Weissella muntiaci, assembly GCF_008107635.1. GTDB lineage: Bacteria > Bacillota > Bacilli > Lactobacillales > Lactobacillaceae > Weissella > Weissella muntiaci. The sequence continues at coordinate 3,468 of NZ_SDGZ01000023.1, forward strand.
CTTAACAACCTGCTCATCATCATCGCTTAACGGGATCAGATAACCATTCTCTGCTTCAACCACAAAAGTTTGATTACCATAGGGGACATCTAATCCAATAATTGGCAATCCGTCACCCACTGCCTCCATCAAAGTTAATCCAAAACCTTCACTCTTTGATGCAGTTAAATACAGACCGTATTTTGAGTATAGCGATGCCATGTTCTGATGGCCGAGTAACTTTACATTCTCACTTACGTTCAACGACCGGATCAAGTCTTCTAACATTTTCCGCTGTGAACCCTCACCATAAATATCGAAGCTCACATCATAACCATCCTTAAGTACCTGGCCAACCGCTTTAACTAGCAAATCAATATGTTTCTCGCTCGCAAGCCTTGACGCTGTAACAAAATGATTTTCTGCCCTCTCTTGGACCGGCTTAATTTGTTCCAAGGCTCCCACGGGAATTGCGTATATCTTAGGAATTTTATTATTATATTTTTCCAATTGCTCACTCAACTTCACCTTTTGGAGCTCTGTTGCTGTAATCACAAAGTCAAATATATCAATATTTGTAAATTGATAATCATAATAATTGTTCCAAAGAATATGCTCATCATCAGTATTATTCTTGCTGTAATGTTCTGCATGAACAACAAACCCAGTTTTGGCAGCCTCCTTATTTAATAAAATTGGTTCTGCAATATCAGTCGCACGATCAAGAATTAATACGTCTGATGCAGTTGGCTGTAGCCGTCGAACAAACTCCGCAATCAATTCTGCCTTGTTAAAGTAAATTCGATCATCCAGCAGATATGTATTCAGATTTTCATCAGCAACATTGACAATTTCTGCTAATGCAATCCCACGATCTTCATTGTAAACTTCCCGAAGTGTTAACTTGGCCTTTTTATCAACTGGCTCATAGAATTCGGACATCCAACGTGTACTTGTATAAAAATCTTTCCGGATCAAATTTCCATGTGAAACCAGCTCTACACGCTCAACTAAATCAAGATCCTTTTTGAAATATACTCTTAGATACTCATTCCGATCTTTATTATTTACGACTTGGATATCTTTATTTCGTGGCTCCATCACAAATTCTGTTGCCACACCATACTCTAGCAGGACTTGAGCCAAGTTCATCTTAGCTTCCTGTAAAGCAATATCTGAAAAGAAATTATAAACCCAAATAATTTTTTCACTTGGAATGCCGATGTTTTTTGCCATACTAGCCATGTTTTCCTTAGTCATTCCTAAGAACACATAGTAATCTTCAACTGGCAAATTACGGAAAATCTTTTCACGATAAGCTTGAGCATACTCAACTCCGCTGCTAGCCCAGCCCAATCCGATATTAAAATTTATTACACGCATCTCGCCCCTCATTTTCCCCATGTTTTTATAGTTATACTACTACAATAAAACTAAAAAGCTATACAAAATATAAGTTAAAAACCTCAAATAGCCTGGCATCGTTCGATACCAAATCAAATAAGTTCAAAGTCTTTAAATTACAGAAAGTACAGCTCAGCATTTTATTTTATTCTAAATCAACTTAGTTTATATTTACATGAAAGTGTGAATTTTCTTTGAACATTACTGGTCCTATTTCGATTTCGATTGGTAGACGACTTTGCCAACCCATACTAATATGCTAACCTTTTTAAGAGTTAACAAATTTATTTTAATAACGGAGCGAAAGTATTTTGTATCTAGGTTAGTTAATATATCTTGACTACAAAACAAAAAGAGTTCTACTTTAATAAAACAAGGAGGCCTTGTATGACAACTAGTTTTTCATTCTTAAATTTTCTTGCAAATATATGTATTATTTTGCCCTACTTCATAATTCTGGACGCTTATAATTACTCTCATAATCCGCTACTACTGGCAACCTTGATCGTAATTTACGCAAGTCGCTCAATGAGTATAATCGTCTTAAACACAACCTTTACGCGTCTCAACAACATCCTCGTGGGGACGATTACTGGGTTAATTGGCGCGTTGATGTTAGTATTTCTTCAACTCAATGCACCCGTCGCCATTATCGCAGGAGTTCTATTAGGTTATCACTCTTCAACTCTGTGGCCATTATTCCTCGCTGGTGAAACAGACTTGGAAGGGCGCTACACGGTTAATAAACGGTATATGTGGCTAATCTTTCTTATTCTTGCAGTTACATTAATGGCAGCCTTAACCATATTTGTTCCCAAATATAGTTATCAACTTAATTTTGCTATCTATATTGTCGTCTGTCTCATAGCTCTACCCGCGGCAATCAAAATGACCCAAGCCGTTTTGATTCAGGAACAACATGCGCCCCAGGTTAAATTACCAACACGCTCACATTGGTTATTAATTCTTATTTTCATTGTTTTTACTAGTCGACTAGTATTATTCTTTCTATCTAAGAGTAACTCAACAAACTATTTACCCGACTTTATTTTTACAATCCTGTTGATCCTATTAAGCCTTCAACTTATTATGATTAATCGTAAATATGATAATCACCGTATTTTTAATCTAACAGTTCTAAGAGGAATTTTAATGACCTATATCCTCTTCTTTGCACCGTTCTATACCTTTGCTTGGTTTGGCACTCGAGCCTCACTTTTCACATACGCCCTATATCTGCTTGGTTTCGAGCTGGGGGCGACATTGGTCAAAAAGTTCTCGATCAAGCCGACCTATTTGCTCTATGCTGGCTTGCTTCTGATCGCGATTCCGTTTAATATTACCTATCCATTCGGGATTTTGGCATTAACACTATACTTGGGTAACTTAAACATCTTCCTAAATCAACATCATATTCAAGGTGACACTTTTAGCATGGGTGGCGGCATCATCCGAAAGTATCATCTTTCATCATTTGGTAGCCAAATTAGCTATGCATCAATCTTTCTAGTACTGATCATCTTCGCTGCTTTCAATCAAATTAACCTATACGCATTTTTTTCAAATAAATATAGTACCTTGACCCTACATGTCTATCTCATCAATCTAACGCTAATCACAATTATGCTTGCGATCGTCATAATTGGTACCAAAAGGATCAAAAAATTCAATAAGTAACTTCAGCGATCATTCTTCTCACATGGTTTGAGCAGAGTGGTCGTTTTTGTACGAAAAAGGGGTAATTCTATAATTAATAAACATTCACTAATTATAAAATCATAGCTCGTATCAAGAACCCGCTCCCCTCAAAAATAAAAAACTTACGAAAAAAATTTTTTTCTGTTATAGTAATCAAGTTTTGAAAAAAGAGGAGGCACACATGCCAGAAAATTTTAAAGAAGAAATTTATTTTACTGCCCTTATGGCCGGCCTAATGGTACTCGGTATGACACTCTACAACGTTGTCTTGCACAACGGGCTTAGCACTGCTAGTCTACTTGATGGCCTTGCAGGTTATCCCCTAGCACTGTTAGTCGCCGTAGTTCTTGATATGTTGATTGTTGGTCCGATTGTTAAGAAGTCCGTCATTGGCTATATCGAGCGCAAACAACTTAAAGACGTTAAGATTCAAGTCATCGGCCTAACGATCTCACTGTTTATGGTTCTCGGCATGGTGTCATTCATGTCCGTGTTTGGGATGATTATGTCTCCACTACAAAGCTCTAATCTGTTTGCGGGTTATGCTCATACGTGGATGTTTAATGTTATTGTCGCACTACCATTACAATTATTACTTGTTGGTCCGTTCTCTCGTAAGATGTTAGCCATTATTCAGAAGTAAAAAAAGGCTCCGCCGATTGCGAAACTTGACTGATCAACTCAGTCATTTCTCAATCAGTGAGAGCCTTTTTTAATCATAACCTGCTACTTGTTAGGATCGCTGAACAGATTATCAAATGGCGAATGTCCTGTATTGGCAACCTGCGTCAAAAACATTTTAATCGCCCCTTGGGTTGAAAGACCTTGCCGCTTAAACACAGCATCTGCCTTATCCCTAATCTCGTCATCAATCCGCAATTGAATTAACTTCTCAGCCATAGTTTGCCCCCTAACTTATTTCATCCCCATTTTTCCAATAAACTTCAGGCAATAGATCGCGCTCAATCCGACAACCACATAAATGACTCTCGCCATAATTGAGTCCTGTCCACCAAAGATCATTGCCACCAAATCAAACTTAATTAATCCTACCAACAACCAATTAAGTCCACCGATAATTAAAAGAATTAATGCTGTAATATCTAATGCTTTCATGATTTATCCCCCTATTTTGTATGGTTCTGTGTGGTCGGTTTAAGTAAACATCATTCGCCTATCAGACTTTGATTTACTTTATAACCCTAATTATAAGACCGTCTCAAGCATTTGTATAAGGATAAGCTCACGTTTGCCTGTTTAATATATTTTAATTGTATTAAATTCAAAGAAAATTCAAAAAGAGCTTTTAATCAAACAATTTCTTCACACCCATATAAATTAAATTTAAAAAGAGTTGAGCATGTTTCCATGCTCAACTCTTTAATTTCTCGTCAATCAATTATTCCAATATTTCGCTTGATATGCCTTTCGTGGCATCATCATAAAGTGCTCTCGTAAAGGATCCTTCTTATAGAATTCCTGATGTTCTTCTTCAGCATCATAGAATGGCTTTGCATCTTCGATCTTCGTTACAATCGGCTGATCAAAGCGCCCTGATTTGTCCAAATTTTGCTTGGACTCTTCGGCAATTTTACGTTGCTCTTCATTAGCAACGAAGATAACTGGCCGATAACTGTCGCCACGGTCAGCAAACTGTCCAGTTGCATCAGTTGGATCAGCCAATTGCCAATATAACTCAACGAGTTGTTGATAGGTTACCACTGTGTTGTCAAACCAAACCTTAACCGCTTCTGTGTGACCAGTCGTATGTGAGGCAACCTGTCGATAGGTCGGATTCTCAACGAAGCCCCCTGTGTACCCTGAGCGAACTTTCTGAATACCTGGTAATGTCTCAAAAGGCTCAACCATGCACCAGAAACATCCTCCTGCAAAAATTGCTGTTTCGATTGCCATACGTTTCCCTCCTCAATTAGCGACTTCGATAAATTCTCAAAGCTCGCCAATTATCCTTAACATATTTCAAGTAACTCAACTGCTACTTACATAATATTATACTCTGTTCGGGAAAGTTGACTGTCCGATTTGTTCAGCGTCTTCTTAAATACTAGCTTTCTGTGGTTTGTACATTGAGCTAATCATCAATCCTAAGCCAATTACACCTACCCAAATCAATGCTTGCGTGTTACCGTTCCAAAGACCTCCGTTATAATAAACGATTGATCGCATTCCATCCAAGAGGAAGCGCATTGGTAGCCAAGGCATGACCCAATTCGTATAGAAAGCTGTCAACATTTCAGGTGCTAGTGCCATGAGTGGTGCGGCAAACAACATTAATAGGGCGAAGACTGGCAATCCGATGAACCCAACCCACATCTGAACACCTAACATTAACAGCTGGAAGACAAATGATGCTAACGAAGCAAAGAGCGCTACTTCGATGAACTGTCCATAGTCATAACCCAGAATCGTATGTGCAGCCAAGGTCGTGCCAAATCCAGCTATCAAGGCAATCACTGCGACAACTGCCAATTCAACGACCTTATTGCGCCATTTCTTATTGGCATCCGATTGGTCTAAGCTCTTTTGTGCATACATCATCATCAACGATCCCAACAATGCTCCCATCCAAATTGGTTGGAAGAAGCTCGAACTAGCAGTCGCTTTATTCGTAGTGTTGTGCACAATCTCAGTCTTAACTTCAACCGGATTCAATAACGTTTTTGCTGTCGTAGCTGGTACGGGCATATTCAAGGTTTGCAACTTTGTCAGAACTTGAGTTGATACCCCTTGTCCGGCTCTGTTAGCCATCATTGTTAACACATTTTGAACCGCAGCCGCTACTGTTGGGTTCTTTGCCTGATTGATGATGATATTCATTGATGGATTAATTGGCTTACCCGATGCTAAACTCATTGCATTCTCGGCAAAATTTGCATCGATAATCAGTGCGCCATAATATTTTTGCTGATCCATCGCCTTTTTGACAGCTGCTTTACTATCAACCTTGGACCATTTGATCGTCGTTGCATTCTCACCACCAGTAGAGGTAACACTTGTTAGTTGCTTTACGATTGCCGCACTAGTTGAACTATGATCCGCATCAACGATTGCAATTGGCAGATTCTTAGGTGCCGTCTGTGTACTAGGGATTTGCGCAACGATCAGGAGCACCCCCATAACTAACGCAACTATTAATGATATAATGTGGAACTTATTCTTAAACATAATGACTCCTCCAAATTTTTAATTTGTAAAACATACACGTTGGTTCATTTGTAACATCATGTTGCTTTTTGACATTGATTAGTATATTCTGTCTTTGATGATGAGGACAGCGTCAACTTTAACCAATCTGTTGCATTTTCAACACGATGCCTTAAATTGTTTCATATTGGAGGAATTATGTACGAACACAAGACAAACCAAACCCGTCAGCAAATCTTAGATGCCTTTATTGAGTTATTGCATGAAAAGGACATTTCAAAAATTACTATTAATGACATCACTAAGGTCGCTCATATTAATCGGGGGACCTTCTACCGGCACTTCGATGACAAGATTGATTTAATTGAGAAAACCGAAACTGTTATTTTCGAAGAACTGGAGGCAATTTTAAACAATGACGTCCTATCAGGGAAAGTCAATAGCCCCCTCGACAGCGAATTCAATGCTTACCGGGTCAAGATTCTGCAAATCTTAAAAAAGCATTCGCTATTCATTACTGCCATGATTGGCGAAAATGGCGATTTAACCTTTGAAAACAAGTTAATGAATAAAATCTATGACTTTGCTAAAGCAGGTATGTACTATCTGGGTGCACCCATTGACCATCCGACACTTGAACAAGACTTAGCTTTGCAATTTATGACGAATGGTCTACTGGGCATATTCCGCTACTGGCTCAAACGTGATGAAATTGATATTGAGGACGTGTCTAAAATAATTGACTCAATTATGCTCAAGGGCGTTTTGGAAATTATTGGCTTCCGAGAAAATGAGAAATAAAATAGGCATGTACAAGTGCGATATTATCACTTGTGCATGCCTATTTATTATTCAGCGGGTTGTAGATTTCCATCAACCATATAGATAACTTGATCCACATATTCTAGCAGGCGATCATCATGCGTAACCATAATGATCACCATCCCCTCATTATGAGCTAGGTCAACGAACATTTCGATCACCTCTAGTGCCCGTTTCCGATCAAGACTCGCCGTTGGCTCATCGGCAAAGAGGACTTTCGGTTCACCATAGAGTGCACGTGCAATGGCTGTTCTTTGTCGTTCACCGCCTGATAATTCGCTAATGTAATGGTCTCGTTGCTCCCAAATTCCGAGCCTTTTCAATAACTCCTCCTGTTCTTCAATGCGTTTCTTGCCTTGCAATCGATCAACTAGTTCTAGTTGTTCCTTAACCGTTAGAAAAGGAATCAAGTTTGACGCTTGTAAGATAAAGCCAAATTCATCTAACCGTAGCTTTGAACGTTCTTTCTCAGCAAGCGCGCCAATATTTTGATCTTTGAAATAAACGGCTCCTTTTGTTGGTGTTTGCAAGGCACCCATTAATGTTAATAAAGTCGTTTTCCCAGATCCTGATGGACCGGTCATTGCTAGAAAAGATCCGGCTTCTACTGCCAAATTTGTTGAATGGATAACCTCAGTCTTAGTACTACCATTTATAAATGACTTCGTTAGATCTTCCAATTTAATCAATGCCATTTTAATTTCCTCCAACTGCTTCTAACGGATCAATCTTGACGACCTTAATAATCGAGAAAATTGTTCCCAAAATTATTGCGCCAATCAATCCCAGTGAAAAGATCAAAATCAACCATGGATTAGCCCCAAATGGTACCGTAGCTGGCAAGAATAACATCGTAATCCAATTTGCCAACAACGCAATTCCCACACCAGTTAGACCGATTATCAAGGCCTGCCATAATAGACTACTAACAATTCGCCGCGTTGAAATTCCCTGTGCCCGCATCGTTCCATAAATTGATAGCTTTTCAAGCGTTAGAATGTACATGAAAATAGCAATGATAAAGCCGACAATTATAAAGAGTGATGCAATCATCAAAGTAAATGTTTGAACCTGTGCTGAATATCCAGGAATATTATTGATTAAGGTGTTTGTCGATATCCGTTCAAGTTCTGAATCTGTTTTAACCGCTCCTGCCTTCTGTGTGATAAAACCATTGATATTGCGACTTCCAAAAATTGCATAATAGTCACTATTATCAACATAAATTACCGGTAGTGTGTTATATCGATTATCATCCGTGATCCCGACAACTTTTAGCTGCTCCTGATGTCCATTTAACTTCAATTTTTGGCCAACATGAATATTTTCAGGATCAATACTTCGATCAACAACAACCTCGCCCGATTTATCAATAAATCTTCCCGTACTGAGTTCAGGCTTGATAAAGCTGTCCGAGTCAATTGAGAAGATGGTGCTATCAACCTTTTCCTTGTTAATCTCAGTTACCGCATTATTAACCTTTAACGGTACACTGTCGGCCGGTGTGGTAACTTGTGCTGGACTAATTTGAGATAGCAACAGATTCTTATTGGAATATTTCGTCAAATAAACCTGCTGTGCTTGCCAATTATCGACCGCGCTACGATTATTGTTTGCTAGACCAAAGGCCAAACCACTTAGAAAATAAATCAAAAACGCAATTAATGTGATAAACCCAATTATTAAAGAATACTTCCATTTTGAAAATAAGAGTTCCTTTACCGCTAAATACATATTGTCCCCTCCAAACTATTGATCATCTCGAGCCGGCACTAATACAGTTGCTTGGACTTGATTTACCTGGAGTCGTAATGGCAGTGGTTCTGCTCGATCACCGTCAATTCTAACTTTTGTTGCTTGCTGGTCAATTCTTTCGATCTTTAGACCTTTGGTTTTGAAACTAAGGATGTCTTGTGCTTTACCGATTCGACCATGCATTAAATAAGAGAAATAGCTTGGAAGCCTCAATAAATTGAACTCCTTTAAAATGACCACTGATACCTTCCCGTCCGAAGGCTGAGATTCTAAATTAAACTTCGTATAGCCACCCAATGAATTAGTTAACGTAATGATTATTAAGGCAGTTGCAATGGTTTTCTCAGGTCCATCATCCGGCGTCAACCGATAACTCGCTGGTTTTTTGAAAATCCCTTGTTTGAAAGCTTGAATCAGAAATGCCAAAGGCCCCAATTTCTTCTTTTCCGATTGCTTGACATGATTAGCAATATCTGCAAATGTGCCGATCAAAGCACTGCTCACCATTGCCCGTTCCCCATCATTGGCAATATCAACCGATCGCTTATGTTCTGCCAAAATAACTTGAATTGCCGCATCGACGTCCAACGGGATGTGCAATGCTTTGGCATAATTATTAACGGTCCCTGCCGGAATAATTCCGACTGGCACCATAATTCCAACCCTATTTAAAGCAGAGAAAACTGTATTAATTGAACCATCACCTCCGATCACGATAATGTAATCAATCGCATGTGCCTGCTGTTCGATTTGTTTAAGTGCATCTTCACGACTCTTAGTTGCTACCAATCTTACCTTTCGTTCGCTGCTCTCCGCAATCTTCTTAAAATGTTCTGCGATTGCTCGATTGTTACTCTTCCCAGCAGCTCCGTTAAAAACAACTAAATACTTCTTCATGACATCCTCCCTCGACTTTTGGAAAAGAATTCCGAAAGTTATCATAACTATCCTATATATAGCAAATATATTCGTAAAGGTGGACACTGTCAAAGTAAATGCTTACATGCCTCAAATGGTCTCACAAAATTAAAAAAGAGCGACCATCTTCCGTCGCTCTTTTGCCCGCTTCTATTTAGTTCGTTTAGTGGGCTTCTTTGTTCGCATGTGGTCATATTGATCAATAATCTTCTGCCTTACCGTTTCACTACTTAATAGTAAACCAGCTACCACCATGGCGATTTTAATTCCCGTATGTTTCTTCCCATCTTTTTCCATTCGTCAACCTCCTGTAAAAGAATCCCGCATATCCTATGACTAATAAACTAGTTTAACCGTTGGCCCGTTAAAAATGAATTCAAGCGTCTTTTTCTTTTTTGCACCATTTTTAGTAATCAAATCCACAACATTGATTATTAGTGGCACATCGTCATTGTTTGCAAAGATTGTTTGTAAATCCTTTAATAGAATGGATAAATCAATCCCTTCAATCACAGTAACATTTAAGACATATTTCAAAGCATGCGCCCCATCATCGTCTATAGTAACCTGTATTGTTTGAAGCTTATCGTAATGTTTCAGAATTTTCTTCAGCTGTTTCTTTAACACTTTGAAATCTACTAACATCACCACCCTCACATCCACTATCTTAAAAAAGAGGGCTTCTCAGCTCTCTTAATAAAATTACTTTACGCGGGAATCATCTGCATCTTCTGCAACAGTTTCCTTCACAGCATCATAACCTTGGCTTGTCTTTTGCTTGATTGTTTGCCCAGCATCGACTGCGTGATCCTGCAAAGTAGTTTGATTTTTGTCATACTCTTTAGCGGTTTGAATATCAACAACCTTAACATTCATCTCAACAAGGTCCAGTCCTGTCATCTTAGCAATCTGCTCTTTGACGATTTCCTTAACCTTGCTATAAACGTCGCGGGCGTCTTTTCCATACTCAGTAATGATATCAAGGTCGACTGCAACCTGTTCCTTGCCAACTTCGACGCCAACGCCCTCCGTTGGGTCAGAACTATTTACGATCTTATTCTTAACATTAGCAATGAATCCGGCGTCTACACCAAGTAATCCATCAACCTTTTCAATTGAATGACCGACAATTTTTTGAATAACCTTATCGTCAAAAGTCAATTGTCCTTTAATGTTCTTTGCGTTATCGTGTTGTTCACCGTTGTTATTCCATGTAGCGTCCATAAATTAATCTCCTGTTCTGTAATTACTTACTGAAAATTTGCTTAATTTTATCAAATGAGATGTTCCAAGCCTTAATAACCCAGCCGATCAACCAGCCGATACCTGCCAATACGATTACTAGCACAGCCTGCCAAAAACCAAAAGCAAGTAGCAGTATGGCAAGTAATAATCCGATCAATAGCCCAATCTTCGGCGGGTCTAAATTAAAATTATTCATCCACTACCTCCACTTATATCACTCTTGTATTACTTTTATTCTTACTTGATTGACCGACAACAATTTTTGTTTTAATCGTAGAAATATTGGTTTCACGTAGAAGTTCTTCTAAATTCCGATCAAGCTTTGCTTTAATTCTATCAAGTTGTCCAATCACCGCCGAACGATATGGTGCGCTCGCCGTAACTGTTAGCGAAATCCGCTTAGGATGATTCGTGACCTTGACATTTATATTCTCAAGGCCCTCACCCGAAAGCGCTCGATTGACAAAGGCTGTAATCCCGCGATTATCAAGCGACAACGTTCCGCTAGTACTTTGCTCAAGCACCAAATCATTCTTCTTACGTGGCCAGAACATTAGAATAATCAATCCCCCCAGCAAGATAATTGCCAACACAACTGCATAATAATAGACAATTGTATTAACGTCCACCCCACCAAAGTTATTCTGAACCAGCCAAGCGTCTATTTGATGTCCAATCTTTTGACTCTCTGGGAACCAAATAATAACGACGATCGGTAAAACATATAATAAGATTAGCAAACCTAATATAAATTTTTGCCATCGTCTCATAGTGACACCCACCTTTACTTCATTCGACTAAGTACAAATGAAACAATCAGTACCAGAATTATCGCACCAATCAATGATGGGATTAACGCCATTCCTGCAAGTGATGGTCCCCATGATCCTAGGAGCATCTCTCCCAACCATGAACCAACAATACCTGCAACTATGTTGCTAATCCAACCCATTGCACCACCACGCTTTGTGATCATCCCTGCAATAGCACCAATAATTGCACCTACAATTAACACCCAAATTAAATGCATAAGTACCCCTCCATTCAAATGATTACGCTTGCAATATTTCCACATCTCAAATGTACAATTTCATTGGGTATCATGCAAATAATTTGCTTGAAATTAACTCAGGAATCAATCTAGCAGGTTTCTTTTCATAAAACATATATACATAAAAAGGCTTGTAGTGATTCCCTACAAGCCCAAACGTTTTATAAATAAACTATATTGCAAACATTTTTATTAAATCTGCTTTTAACAGATGTGCCTTCTCTGCTCCTTGCACATCAAGTTTTATCTGACCATCCTGTACCATGATCAATCGATTACCATATGCCAATGCGTCGTCAATGTCGTGCGTAATCATCAATGCGGTAAGTCGCTCTTGTTCAATTAGTTGTGCCGTTAGTTCCATAACCGTTTGACTTGTTTTCGGATCCAAGGCCGCTGTGTGTTCATCTAATAACAGCAGCTGTGGCTTTCTTATTATCGCCATCAATAACGAAAGCGCCTGACGCTGCCCTCCTGATAAATATTTCACTGGCGTATCAATATGTGCTTCAATCCCCATATCCAAAGCCGCCAATCGACTCGCAAACTGGGTTCTCTTTTTAGTATTATCATAGCCTTTGAAGTAATCTGATAATTGTTTATCGTCTGCTAGCACCATATTCTCATAAACGGACAATTGATCTGCTGTTCCTAATTTTGGATCTTGAAATACCCGGGCGATCCAATTAGCTCGTTTACGAATATTGGTCTTTGTAATCGTCTGCCCCAGGATCTCAATTTCGCCTTTGTCGACCTTCAAAGCACCAGCAATTGCATTGATCAATGTCGACTTACCTGCACCATTATTACCAATAATTGAGATAAACTCGCCTGGATATACTTTAAGATCAATGTTCTTTAAAATATGGCGCTGATTTACTGTACCTGGGAAAAAAATTTTTTGAAGTCCTTTTAGTTCTAGAACAGGATTATTTTTTATCATATGTCAACTTTTCTCCATCATTTCTGTTGCTTTAAATAAGCCGCCAAACGATACTTTTGTTTCAATTTTTCTCCAATCATTGGCGCCACAATCACGACTACTAGTATCAACGCTGAGAAGATCTTCAAATCATCTGGCGATATTCCAATATTCATTGCGCCTGCTAGAATCGTCCGATATATGATTGCCCCAATCGCCATCGAAACTAACTGCCAGACAATCTTTCGCGAAGCAACCATGATCTCACCCAGCAAAACTGATGCTAGACCGATTACAATCGTCCCAACTCCCATGTTGATATCCGCAAAACCATTGCCTTGGGCGATTAAGCCACCAGATAAAGCAATTAAACCATTTGAAATTGCATAACCCAAGATAGTCATTCTATCAGCCCGAATCCCATTTGTAACACTCATAATTCGATTATTTCCGACTACCCGCAAGTCCAATCCCAGCCTAGTGCTGAAAAAGATATACAACAAGCCCAGCACTCCGCATACGATCGGTAGTGTCACCACGATTGTTCGGACATCATCACTACCAATTACAGGAATAAGATCAATCAATGTTTTCTGGTCGATCAAAGCTAAGTTTGCCCGTCCCATAATGTGCATGTTAATTGAATAGAGCCCCGTTAAGGTTAAAATTCCTGCCAAAAGCGCTGGAATATGTAACTTAGTGTTTAAAATACCTGTAATAATCCCTGCAATTGTGCCTGTCAGAAAACCAAGTAATAAAGCAACCAAGACTTGTTGCCCTGACAACTGTGCGCTAATGGTAACAGCCGCACCGAGCGGAAAGCTTCCCTCTGTGGTCAAATCAGGAATATCCAAAATTCTAAAAGTAATATACACGCCTAAAACAAGCGGTGTCCATAAAAGCCCTTGACCGATACTGTTAATTAACATAGCTGGCTTCCTCCTAGATTAAGGTTCCTTGATGTCACCGGCTTTAAGACCGATTTTTTCAAATTGCTTTTATTCACATATAGATGTAGTTTGTCAGACTGCTCTACTGGCATTTGCTTTACATCCTTATGGTCAAGAATAATTTGCGCCGCCATCTTAGCAGTCTGCTTACCAAGATCCTGATAATTTAGTCCGTAGGTCGCTGTACCGCCATCTTCAGCCATCTCAATTGATCCTGTCACAACAGGAAGCTTTGCCTTTTGTGTCACCCGACCAATTGTGTGCATTGCGCTGGCCATCAAGTTATCACTAGGAACGTATAGTCCAGCAATTTGACCATCAATACTATTCAGCGCTGATTGAATGTCGTTAGTCGATGTCACACTTACTATCTTCAATTTAAGATGGTGCTCCTTCGCATATTTTTTTGCCATATCAACCTGTAAAGTAGAATTTTCTTCTGACGAATTATAAATCACCCCCAAGGGCTTCTCAGACTTGGTTAATGTTGATAATAGCTTCAGTTGCTTATCAACCGGTGTCAAATCACTAGTACCAGAAACATTCGTTGCCGGTTTGTTATTATCCTTTACCAACCCCGCGCGTTTTAAATCGGTCACCGCCGTTGTCAAAATCGGAATTGATTTCGTTGTCTTAGCAATTGTTTGCGCCGAAGGCTTCGCAATTGCCAAAATTAAATCTGGTTTGCCTTTAACAATCTGACTACTCATCGACTGTAAATTAGCCTGATCTCCTTGAGCGTTTTGATAATTATACTTAACTGTCCAGTTTGAATTGTAGGCTTTAACTTCCTTGGTTAGTTCCTTTTCAAATCCATTCCTAGCAGCATCTAACGAACCATGCTGCACAACTTGTAATACGCCGATATTAATCGTCTTCTGTGCTGACGCATTTACGGTCTCGGTCAATAAGATTGCTGAAGTTGTGAGAACTCCTGCGGTAATGAGTAATGTTTTTTTCATAATTTTGCTCCATTTTTTAAAATAAAAAAAACCAGCTAGAGACATAGTCATCTAACTGGTTTTGGGCCCTCAAACAGTTAGATAATTACCGCATCTAACTGGCTCTTTTCGCGTTGAAAAGCATTAGCCTTTTTTAGATACGAACACTTAGTGTTAAGCGTTCGTATCCTGTTTTAGAATACAAACGCTATCTAAAGAAAAAGCTAAAGCCAAATTCATTATTCAGTTGTGAGTAATTGGTATGTGTCATTTCATAACCCCTCTACAAATGATTAAAATTAATTAAACCTTAAAGCGTCTAAAATGTCAACTTTCTTTTAAAACTCATTAAATTTTAATTCTACAAACAGCAAAAAACTTCCAGCAAAAAATACTGGAAGTCAGTTTAATCAAAGCTTTAGCTATCTTGACGAGTTGGTGCAATATCAATCTCACGAATGGTAACATCTTGTGGCATATCGTAAATAAACTTAACTACTTCAGCCACATGCTTCGGATCTAGCACAACACCACCCATTGCATTCTTCCACTCTTGATAACTCTCAAGCGCACCTTCGTCAGTTACATGCGTCAACAATTCAGTCTCCGCAGCCCCTGGTGCAACTACAGCAACACGCACATTTTTGCCTGACACTTCCTCACGGACAGTCTCAGTTAAGCCATGCACACCATACTTACTTGCCACATATGCGGCGTGATTTGTGAAGGTCTTCTTTCCTGCAAGTGAGGACATATTAATGATTGTTCCACTTTGGCGCTCGATCATCTCATTCAAAACAATTTGCATACCGTTCAAGACACCCATCACATTGGTGTCTAACATGGTCTGCCATTCCTTAGGATCTTGATTTTGTATATTACCAAGTAACATCAATCCTGCATTATTTACTAAAAGATCAACCGGACCAAACTTTGCGACTGCCTTATTAACAGCTGTTTCAAATTGTTCCTTATCGGTTACATCAACTTCCTCAACTAATACATTTGAAAAGTCTAATGGAAGCTCCTTAATCTTTTGAGTACGACGACTTAGTAGCAACTCTGGAAATCCAGCTTCGTTAAAAATCTTTGCAATTTCAGCACCAAATCCAGAACTTGCTCCTGTGATAACAATTAATGGCTTATTTGTCATGATTATTCCCCGTTCTATTTATTATAAGTGTTATACTATCACTTGAACCTAAGTTTAAGTCAAGAGGAAACTATGAAAAACTATCAAATCGGCGATATTGCCAGTATTATGCACGTCCCAACCTCCACAATTCGATATTATGATAAACAAGGTCTTTTACCCTTTGCCAAAAGAGATCTCAATGGTCGTCGAATCTTTAATGAAAATGACTTGAATTATATCGAGGTTATTGATTGTCTGAAGCAGTCCGGCATACCAATCAAAGATATCAGCCACTTTATGACGTGGTGTTTGGAAGGCGATTCAACATTAAATCAACGCTTCGACTTCATTGAAGAGCACGAAGCAATCCTTGAAGATGAGATTAAAAATCTCCAAGCTCAACTGGCCTTCCTGCGCTGGAAGAAGTGGTATTACTCACGAGCAAAGGAAGCTGGAACTGAAACAATTAATTTTGAAACTGGTACAAGCCACGTACAACCAGAGCTTAGGTCTATCTACGAGGCAGAAATAGCACATAGCTAAAAAGGTTCACCATACTTAATATGGTGAACCTTTTATTTTTGTTGATTATGAATTGCTGGTATCACAATATTGTCTACCAAGTCAGTCACAAATTCTAATGATACTGCCGACTGATCGACTAGAACTTGGTAAAGCAATGCACGAAAAGGCATCAACTTCACCTCCCTAATCACATCATTTTTAAGTTCACCGTCGAGAATCGCCTGCTCCAACATTCGAGTCATGATTAATTCATTTTGCTTGCTCAATTCAGCAAAGAAGTTATTAACTGTCTCAGTTCCACGCCCTAATTCAATTAGAAAAGCCCGCATAAACGGTGGTGATCCATTAAAATGCATCAGGCTATCAATTAAATTTTCACGCAGGCGCTTTCCAGAAAAATCAATTTGATCGTAGCTTTGAACTTCATCGACTGAATAGTACTGCTCTGCCGCTAATACCATTGTAAATGGATCAGCAAATCGCCGGTAAAGGACTGGTCGACCAACACCGGATGCTTTCGCGACATTGTTAAAAGTAACATTCTCATAACCCGACGTCTCCAGAAGATGAATGACCGCAGAAAATATTGCCTCGTTAAGTTCAGCAACTGATTTGCGTGGTGCTCTCGTTACCATTCTTGAATCCCTCCTGGTCTTTCCAACTGATTAAATTATAACATCCTTTATTTTTAAGAACAAATTGTAAATAAAAACTTGTATTATTCAACCAGTGCGTTATAATTCTTTTTGTATTATAGATACAACATGTAAATAAAAGAGGGATTAAATTATGCGACAACTTATTCAACATAGCTTTAGAGGTATCAACGATCTTAGTTTCAGGGAGGTTGATCTCCCAACGCCTGCAGCGAATGAAGTCTTGATCAAAATGCATGCGCTTCCAGTTACCGCTTCAGATATAAAGCGCGAGTTTAATGATCACGCCACTGCTGAACAGTTAACTAACCTTCCGCGGGTAATCGGCGTTGGCGGAGTTGGTGAGGTAGTGCAGGTTGGCGAACAACGGGACTCCGCACTAATGCATCAACGCGTCTTGGTGCTTAATCCTACTGGAGCTTACCAAGAGTATCTTACATCCAAAAATTCAAATTGGCTTTTCCCATTATCAGACAACGTCTCAGATGAACAAGCACTTACATTAGTTGGTGCCGGTGGCACCGCCGAACTCCTCGCCTCAATCATTAAGAAAGCTTCGTCACAAAATATCATCATCACCGGCGCAAACTCTGTGATTGGCATATTACTACTTCAATTGCTTACCTTAGATCATCATATGATCTTCCCCTTAGTAAATCCTAGCAGTGTCGAGTATTTCCAGTCTCGATTACCAAAAGCACCAGTCTACACAATTGATTGCTTACCCAAACTGACTGATGCAACAATCATCGATATCGCTGGAAATACACACCTTTTAGAATCCTTGTCATCAATGATTCCAAATGTCCAGGCCATTTCTATCGCAATTACAGATAATCCACAAATTCAATTTGTTCACGAAGAATTCAACCGACAAGTCTATCTACAATTGATTGAAAAATTATCCACTGACGAACTCAAAGGTCCAGTTGGTAAACGCTTCGCTTTCAGCGATGCAAAAGAAGCCCAACACTATACCAATGACCACCATAGTCGTGGTCGTGTATATCTCACATTAAATTAAGCAGGTATCAAACATGAATTTCAAAAAACTATTCCAAATAAATTCCTTTTCAAGCGATCCAGATGCACGCATGCTAGCTGCAGAGATTCTGCAGCAACAATATAATTGTGAAATCAACGCCGTTGAAATTGATGAGACCGTCCTTTTTGCTCATAATGGCAAGGGCTGCACAATTGCCGCAGCTAAAATTTCCGCCGGAACCGTGATCTTTCAGAATGTTACAATTGGGGCCAACCAGACCTATAATCGTTCAACTAAGCGCTGGGAAAATCTCGGTAATCCTGTCATTGGTAAAAATGTAATAATTGCGGACGGTGCCAAAATCGTAGGACCAATTATTATCGGCGATAATTCAATTATTGGAACGGGAGCAATCATCACTAAAGATGTCCCTGAAAGTAGCATCGCCTTTGGCGTCAATCAAATTAAGCCCGCTAACCCCGGAATGGCACCGATTTACTATTCAGACATGCCTACCCGTGAAGACCAGATCACGGCGGCCGAAGATTTAATCACTCGTTATCATACACAAGCAACTCAGTAATTAATCGAACATACACAAAAAGCGACCGTTCATGCAAGGTCGCTTTTTTATTATCACGTTAAGAAATCGCTATTACTGGTCGTGGCGCATTTGGTGCTGACCAAGCCGTACTGATTTGATCAAGAGTAAATATTGCTATCGGCACACTCCATTGGTTCTCGGCTGCTAACCTAAACACATTTTGCAATGTAGTGTACATATCAGCCATATCAACAGAACGGAGACCAGAACCCATGATTTCAATCTTAGAAGAACGTAATGCGGCTCCTGAGATTTTGGCATCCTGACCGGCAATCGCACCGATTTCGATATAACGAATTCGATGTGCACCACCAATTGTTTTGGCCAAACTATTAATAATCAAGGTTGCTGTGTCGCCAAACAAATAATCTAAGACAATTGTTACGTCTGTAGTTAGCTTTCCAAGTTCATTCATATATGCTGTTTGGCCGGCCTGATCTGCTAAATCAAATGAATCAGTCGCTAGATAAGCATCAGCATTGACTGATCTCAATTGTTCATAACCGCGGCCGGTTACAATCACCTTCTCCGCCCCCAGTGTGTAAGCCATTGCGACCGCAAGGACTCCCGCTGTCCCAGTTGCACCATTAATCAGGACTACATCCCCAGGCTTGATTTGAGCACGATATACCAACGCTGCATAAGAGCTCATCCCTGGATTTGCGATTGCGGCCGCCATATGGTCGCTTAGATTGTCTGGTAATGAAATTAACATTTTCTGATCAACAAGCGTTTGCTCAGCCAATGATCCTGTCATCGAATTTGCAAAATAGACCCGCTTACCATTTTCAAGGGTTCCAACTCCATCCATTCCTGCAGTGCGTGGAAAATCATTTGCGCTTGAATAATGGTTTCCCATTGAACGAGCTTTTGTAACATTACTAAGGGCACTTGCCTTCACATTTACAAGTACTGATGGTTGGTCACTTACTGGGGCAGATATTTCGCTAAGCGTTGGAGCCTGTCCAATTCCTTTTATAATTGCTGCTTTCATTTTAAAATTCCCTCTTTTTATTTTATTTGCGTTTTGCACATAAATAAATATAACACTATCTGTGCAAAATGCAAATTATTTTGTTAAAATAATGGTATGAAAAATAACTATTATACTGAAGTTTATCAACATATCTTTAAGCTAATCTGCTTTCTTGATGATCCCAAACAGGACCAAAATTTACTTAATGAGGCTGGCGTTGACCTTGATCCAAAGCTATTCCCATTATTTGTAACGATTGCAAATACTGCCCCAACTCAAGTTAGTAGTTTAGTTAGCCTTTTTAATCGTCCGCCCTCAACGTTAAGCCGACAAATCGATCGTTTGGAAAAAAGTGGTTTAATTCAAACTTTCCAGGATGATGTGGATACACGAATTAGGAAAATAATCTTATCCCCCTTAGGTCTTGAAATAAATTCTGCAATCAGTTCAACACGCCTAAGAATTCTCGAAGCTGCTTTTGAAGGTCTAACATCTGCTGAAAGAGCGGCCTTTCTCACTGCTTTTAGAAAAGTTGATCACTTTATATCTCAACGATAAGTAGCAAAACATGCTCAAAATCTTAATTCATTAGAGTCCTTTTTAGATAAAGGGCTCTTTTTTAATTCAAATTATTAACCTTGAATATTTACTATTCAATTCTTGAAAAATGTGCTAAGTTTATTGTGTAGTTTAAAATGATTATAAATTAGACGAGGTTAATTTTATGCCGAAGCAAAAGAAACTCAATCTTTCACAGCGAAACAATCTTGTACGTGCAGCGGTTATGGGCGCCAATGACGGAATTTTATCAATTTCTGGCATTGTAATCGGTGTTGCAGCTGCTTCGTCCAATTCGTTTACGATCTTCATCGCCGGATTCGCTGGGATACTAGCCGGTACAGTGTCAATGGCCATGGGTGAATATGTTTCCGTTCACTCTCAAAATGATGCTCAAGTTCGCGCCGAATCAGAACAACGCTATGCGCTCGAGAACGACTATCAAACTGAATACCGTTTTGTGCGAGATAAATACATAAATCAAGGTGTATCGCTTGAATTGGCCACCTTGGCGGCCAACGAGATGATGGCTCAGGACGCACTGGGGACTACCGTTAGGGAACGTCACGGTTTCACCTTACACCACGAGGTTTCAGCAGTCGGTGCAGCAATTGCATCAATGATTTCATTTCCAACGGGCTCACTTTTACCAATGCTTGCTATTACACTGTTACCAGCTAACATTAAAATCCCTGCGACTGGTTTAGCTGTTGCCATTGCGTTAGCCATAACCGGCTACTCGGCGGCTAAGCTTTCAGGTGCTAATCTCTATCGCGCCACACTCAGGAATGTTATTTCGGGGATCTTTACAATGGTTGTCACATTTTTAATTGGTAGTTTGATTGGGAGATAAAACATGTTAAAACAAATTAAAATACGAACTAAGCATAATCGTTCCTCAAACGCCACAATGGAGGAGCGCCTGAATACAATCCGTGCAGGTGTTTTAGGATCAAATGATGGTATCTTGACTGTCGTTGGCGTATTATTCTCCGTTGCGGCCGCTACAAGTAATCAATTTACAATCATTGTTGCTGGAACTGCCGATTTGTTAGCATGTGCGTTAGCGATGGCCTCGGGCGAATATGCATCTGTCAGTGCACAAGCAGATGCTGAGAAAGTGGCTGTTAAAAATGAGCATATTCGTGTCAAAATTGCTCCTCAAGCAGTCCAACAAGACATCATGGACTTTTACCTCGAACGCGGTGTTAGCCCTGACACTGCCACCAAGATTGCCGCGGAATTAATGGCCAAGCAACCATTAGAAACGATTCTCGCAACTAAATACAATATTCAAGTCAATCACTATGTTAATCCATGGTCAGCGGCAATTTCATCAGCCATTTCTGCATCACTGGGTGGCCTTTTCCCACTCATGGCATTGATCTATAGCCCCGTCAAAGTTCAATTTGCGATGACAATTTTAGCCACAACGGTTGCCGTCGCTCTTACAGGTGCTTTGAGTGCCCGGTTTGGCCACGCCTTTATGAAAAAATCTATTATCAGAAATGTTATAATTGGGTTGATTACAATTGCAATTCACTATGCAATTGGGACACTCTTCTAAAATCTGCAAAGGGGCTTTCATGACCGAACTAGACGCAGCGCTAAAAACTCTTCAAGAACATGGCATTAAAAAAACCAGCCAACGGGTTAGTATTTTGGATTATTTGATCCAGAACCGAATTCATCCAAGTGCGGATACGATTGCTCAAGGTTTAGGTATGAATTTGACAACCGTCTATAATACACTGGAGGTGCTTGTTAGCATTGACTTAGTTTACGTTATTGATAGCAGTCAAGATGGTAAAAAACATTTCGACTATTTCGGTCATCCACATTATCATGTCGTTTGTCGTAATTGTGGCAAAATTGTTGATGGTGAGAACATTGATATGCATGAATTCCCAACACTTGCCCGTGAAGCAAGCCATTATCTAATTGAACAAAGTAGCTTAGAATTCACTGGATTATGTGAAGATTGCCAAAAATTATTCGGTCTAACCAATTAATAATATAAAAAAGCACCGATACATTTGTATCGGTGCTTTTTTAACATCATTTTAGCCTAGAACACGCTTCGTAAAATCAGCAAACTTCATCCCTGCGTCCTTCAAGAAAGCTTGTGTATCAACGTTTGTAATCTTACCATTTTCGTCTGACAAACTTGGCGTATTACCAATGTATAATTCTGGCTGGTGCATCACAATCATATCTAGAAAGTCCAATGAGTTTCTTAGTACGTGGTTGGCAACTGCTCCGCCGATTCCAGCGATTGATTGTGAAGCAACCAATGCGGGCTTCTGTGCCCAGACATTCTCCCCCCAAGGACGTGAAGCAATATCAATCGCATTTTTAAGTGCAGCTGGGACACTTCGATTATGCTCTGGCGTAGCGAAGATAATTGCATCTTGCTTAGCAATTGTTTCACGGAAGTCCGTATATATCTTTGGTGAATCAGCATCATAATCCTGATTATATAAAGGCAAATCTGCAATATTAATAAAAGTTACTTCTGAGTCTTCTGGAAGGCCTGCTACAAGCGCCTCAGCTACCCCTAAAGTAAATGAATTCTTCCGTAATGATCCAACAATAATTCCGTATTTAGACATTTGCTAATCTCCTGTAATTACAAAAAGTAAGTTCTTCATCTATTATTAAACACTTTTTTGTAGTTCTGAGCAAGTCCTTTTTAGTAAAATATGCAATAATGTTCTCCAATCGTTCCATAATATAAAAAAAATGCACCATCCTTTGTATGTACAAATGGATGATGCAACCAACTACTTTTCCTCAAAACGCTTTTGTAACTTTCGCTCACTCTGTTGCATTAATTGTTCTGGTTTTATATCAAATTTATCCGCCAGAATTAACAGTTGATCCATCACATCGGCCATTTCTTCAACCAAGTTGTCTTGCCAACCAGCTTTTTCGATGTGCTCACCAGGAT
This sequence comes from Weissella muntiaci, assembly GCF_008107635.1. GTDB lineage: Bacteria > Bacillota > Bacilli > Lactobacillales > Lactobacillaceae > Weissella > Weissella muntiaci. Next base: position 26,707 of record NZ_SDGZ01000023.1, read on the forward strand.
GATCTCGACCTATCTCAAGTGCGCGCACCGCACGTGATAATTCGCCCAATTCCTCAGTCATGAAATTCAACCGAATTAACGGTGAAAACCGGTACCAATTCCGACCTTTATAAAAGTCGACTAACCAACGCTGATGTTCTTCAAGTTGCATATTTGCTCCTCCTAAAAGCTCTCTTACACTATGACGACTTCACTTGGGTAAAAATAATTAAGCCAAGCAATTGTAAAGTAAGAATAATGATTGCCAATGGTAGGTAAGTCGCATTTCCGAATAATCCCACCAATGGCGACATAACTCCGCCCAACGTATATCGAAATAAACCTAGTAAAGCAGATGCCGATCCAGCACGTGCTTTCTGATCTTGCATTGCCAGCGTGGTTGTCATTGCAATGATTCCACCAATTGTTGCAACTATCAAAAATAATGGTGGCAACACTAGCCAAATTGATTTCTCAAGCAATGTAGTTCCCAGCAAAGCAATGCTTCCTAACAGCCCAATATAAATAAATACTTTCAAAGCTGTCTTCTCACCATATTTAAGCGCTAACCGTCCCGACAAGCCGGCGGTGATTGCGATTCCCAAGCCATTTATTGCATAAACGCCACCAAAAGCAACCGTTGACAGCCCAAAAATACTTTCCAACATAAATGTTGAACCAGCAATATAGGCAAATAATGATGCCGTCAGGAACGCCTGCGTTAGCGTGTACACCATGAAGTTATGTTCTTTAAACAAATGCTTGAAACCGGCAATCACGGAATCTGACCCCAAATCCGCTGTTCGTCGTTCCTCCATTGGCAAAGTCTCTGGTGTCGTCAAGAATATACTGATCCCCAAAACAATTCCCAAAACTGCCAAAAGGACAAAAGTTACTCGCCAATCGGAAATAGCAACGATCACACCACCAAATACAGGTGCCAAAACTGGGAAAATACCATTAATCGTTTGATTAATTGAAATTTGTTTGGTAAGTTCCCGACCTGAAAATAAATCCGTCAGCATTGCTAAGGATAGTACAATCCCAGTTGCTCCACCAAGTCCCTGCAATAATCGTAACCCAATCATTACGCCAATGCTATCGGTCGTTGCAATGGCCAAAGAACTCACTGTAAACACCAGAATCCCAACTAACAAAGGCTTTCGCCGCCCCACTCGATCGGAAAGTGGGCCAATCACAACCTGTCCCAGACCAATTCCAATTAACGATGCCGTAATTGTTAGTTGCGCCAATGACGCACTTGTATTTAAATCCCTTTGCAATTCTGGTAGCCCCGGTAAGTACAAATCCATTGCTAGTGGTGCAAATGCACTAATTACTCCAAATAAAAATAGTTGAAAGGTATTAACTTTTTTTGCCATCAGTTCTACCCATGCCCCCTTAAAACAAACTATCTTCGAGTATAACAAGCCCTGCACCAGATTGCTAACCAACTTTATCTATTTACCACAAAAAAGCAATCAACTCATCTTAATGAATTGATTGCTCTCAATTTATACTTAATCTACATCAATTGCGGAGATTTCAATCTTACCATCAACCAAATCTGCCTGTAGATGCTTTGCATCCATATTATCTAGGTAAAAATCGGTTACTTGGTCACGAATTTGTTGTTCGATAACCCGTCGTAATGGACGAGCGCCCATTGCTTCGTCATAACCCTCATCAATTAACCAACCCTTAGCCTGGTCTGTCACAACAAGTGTAATATCCTTCTTGGCCAAAGTTTTATTTACATCATCCAACATTAAATCAACAATCTCTTGCAAGTTCTCCTTGGTCAAATTCGAAAACTCAACAATTGCATTGAAACGATTTAGGAATTCTGGTCTAAAGAAGGGCGCTAATCGGTCCATCAGGGCCATCTCAGCCTTTTCGTCTCCCTTAGCATCATTACCAAAACCAGCATTCGAAGTTGCAATTACCACCGTATTTTTGAAATTAACGGTATTTCCTTGCCCATCTGTCAGACGACCATCATCCATCACTTGCAGGAGCAAGGTCAGAACTTGTGGATTGGCCTTTTCAATTTCATCTAATAGTACAATTGAGTACGGCTGACGACGAACACGTTCGGTTAATGTGTTGCTATTGTCCTCATATCCGACATAACCGGCAGTTGCCCCAATTAACTTTGAAACTGCCGTTAAGTCAGCATATTCGGACATATCTAACCGAATCACATGCTCCTTTGAACCAAACATATCCAAAGCCAACTGCTTGGCTAACTCCGTCTTACCAGTTCCAGTTGGCCCAACGAATAGAAATGATCCAATTGGTCGATTACCTTCATCAAAGCCGGCTCGGTTACGTCGAATTGCTCGTGAAACCGCCTCAACAGCCTCATCCTGACCGATTACCTTCCCGCGTAGTCGTTCGTTAATCCCCTTCAAGTGTTCGATGTCAGAGGCGCCCATTTGCGATACAGGCACCCCTGTCAAACGCTCAACACTTTCTGCAACATCATTGACCGTCGCTGTCACCTTCTTTGCTTCACCCGCATCATCAATCTGCTTTTGCAAAGTATCGATTTTGCTTTTATGGGTCAAAGCACCCTCAAAATCCTCTTTTTCGACGGCGGCTTCCTGTAATTCATGCTCATGTTTAATTGCTGCCTCTAGACTTACAACGTCAGTCATTGGATGGCTGGCTGCTAGATGAGCGGCCGTCATATCTAACAGGTCAATCGCCTTGTCTGGTAATGAGCGTTGCGGAATATATTGAATTGAATAATCAACGGCGGCTTTCAAAACACTATCTGGAATTTCAACATTATGATGTTGCGCATACAGATCACGTAAGCCCATCAAAATATGGAAAGAGTCCTCAGCACTAGGGGCATTCACGGTAACTTCATTGAAACGACGCGCCAATGCAGCGTTCTTCAAAATTGTGTTTCGATATTCATCCTGGGTCGTTGCACCGATCACTGTGAATTCACCACGACTCAAAGCTGGCTTCAAAATATCAGCTAGGCCCTTTGAGCCACTCTCGCCACCCATCGCACCAGTTCCTAAGATTTGATGAATCTCATCAAAGAAGATGATAATGTTGCCGGCTTCTTTGACTTCCTTGATTAGATTTTGAACATTTTCTTCAAAGCTACCGCGGTATTGGGTTCCTGCTTCGATACTCGATAAGTCGATTGAGATAATCTCTTTATCACGAATTGAAGCAGGTACATCCCCAGCAATAATTGCTTGCGCCAAGCCTTCCACAACAGCCGTCTTACCGACCCCTGCGTCGCCCACCAATACGGGATTGTTCTTTGTTCGCCGACTTAAAATTTCGGCGGTCTCTTGGATTTCCTTGTTTCGCCCAATGACGGGATCTAACATATCATTCCGAGCCTCTTCAGTTAGGTTGCGTCCTAGCTTGGCGAGCATGCTGTCTTGCTTTGGAACTTGATTACTAGGTGCTAGTTCCTGCATTGATTGTGTGTCGTTTTGAGGAATCCGTCCGCTTTGCCGATATTGCGCAAATTGCTCTGGCGTTACTTCTCGACCATTAATCAAGTAACGCGAATTCTCAGAATTCAGACCGTTCATACGTCCCATCATCTGGTTAAAAATATCGTCCATACTGTTAAAATCATCATAATTTGCCATAAGTTATTTCCTCCTCAAATTTTCATACAAAATGCTTCGTACTCCCAAAAATTCCTCTGTCACAAACAAATCTGAAATTTATCTGAACACGCTTTCATTATAACACGTTCATTTTCACAAGCCGAAAAATATCATTTCTCTACCTAATTGAATAGATATCAATAAATAATTACACAAAAAAAGCCTAACACCGAAGTGCTAGACTTATCAATCTTCTAAGGCGTTGGAACATTCATTAATGTCCAACTAATCTTACCTGAGTAGTTTCCATTCAAAGCTGACGCGTTTGCATTCAACAGAATTCCCTGATTGCTTTTCCATGATGAAAGTACATCGGTGTTCGTATTAGTTGAAGTGGTCGTTTGTGACATAATGTTCACGGCTGCATTTGTCATATTTTGCTGAACATTACTATTCGTCACATAAACCAAACCACCAGCTAGCTGGGTTCCAGTTGCAGTCTTTAAAGTCGTTGCTGAAGCTTGTAACTGCCACTTATTTCCAGGTCCACGTGTATCGCTTACAGATAGGCCCCAATCACCATTACGCTGAATTAAGGTTGAAAGACCTGTTAACACGGTTGACTTAAAACTACTATCCGACTTACTAGTCAATTTCAACTCGCCAACGTTTCTGATTGGTACTGTAACCGAATTTGATGAAAATCCATTCGCATCAGTCGCTGTCAACACTAGTGAATTATTACCCAGTACAAGCTTATCACTTGGTACCGTCGCAATAAATTGTCCAGATGTTGCACTTCCCTGCCAAGCAATCTTAACATCAGTTCCAATCGTGGCTGCAGTTCCATTCAAGGTTGCCTTCAAATTCATCTGGCTGTTCGTAACCACATTACCAGCAACACCATAAGTTAACGTTCCCGTCGTTGTTGCATCGTTACCTGGAGTTACATCCACACTACTTGGATTAACTGCCAGTGTTAAATTTGGATTTGGTAAAATATTGAACGTTGGTGTGGTGGCCGACACCATATAATTACTCCCAGCAAAATCACTTGTCTCATCCGCAACTTTGATTGTTGTGCCAGTTTTATTGTTAGCCTGACCTTTGATCACGATTGTTGCCGAGTTATTGGCTGTTGATAAATCGTTCTTAAGCTTTTGCGAAAACTCTCCATTCTTAATTGAAGAAAGATCGACATTTTCCGAACCACCATTGGCATAAGTGATTGTACCACTTTTATAGTCGATTCCAGTCGTTGCCATCTGCATTTGTGCGACGATAGCCGTCCAATTCTGTTTTCCACTCGCATAATTCAAGTTATAAGTGTAAGTTAACTGATCACCATCATAGATATTCGTCCCACTATTAACGGCAATATTCCGAGTATCATTCTTGATTGTAGCCGAAGCGGTAGCATTGACCAACCCTGGAACCTGTTCGAAAACTACCAACCCGTTCTCAAATAACAGCCCCGTTGCACCCGTAAATCCCCAACGAATTTGATTTGTTGTCGTCTTGAACTGCGTTTTATCTAACACAATTGTTTGTGACTGGCCGGTTAATGCAGCACTGGTATTTGGATCCTTATCGTCAAAGGTGTAGGTCATTTCACTAGTTGTCGCATTCCATTTCAAAGTGAAATGATGCCAATTTCCATTTGACAAGTTTAGATTATCGATAATTCCTTTATGCTCGATGTCGTACCAATAATCTTTAAAAATAAAACCTGACGAATGTTGTCGATAAGTATTACTATTACCTGGATAATTCGATGCAATATGAGCACCACTAAGACCGTTATTCAGATCAAACGAGGCCGCCCCCTTAGTTGCATCATTCGCTGTATTCAAATATGGATCAAATTCGATTGCCCAGCTATTTTGAATTGCCTTTGCAGAAACGTCACTAGCTTTACTAGTATGTGCATCGGTTCCCCAAACGCCTAATGCTTGACCACTTTGTCCAATCGAATCAGCACCTTTGTCATCATTCTTAAAGACCAATGCCATTCCATCCGCCGCGTTCTTCCCTTGATTTCCAAAGTTTAGCCACATTGAGACAGTTGCTGACTTGGTCAAGTCAAAGAGGTTGTTATCAGTTGCCCAAATTGCCCCCATCTGATTCGCTTGTCCGCTAGTAACTCGAACAACGTCTGTATTCGTCACATTCGGATTAGTAGCAGCAACAACTTGTGCACTATTTCCTGAAAATGAAGCAGGTGTAAAAACATTCGTTAATTTAATTCCTTGAGGGGTTGTGCTTAAGGCCGTTGAATAATCATCAGCATGAACCACTGACAATAATGGTGTAATTACGATCCCGCTGAATACCGACATCACAACCGTGAATATTACACTTCGCCGAAGTATATTTTGATAACGCATTGCACCGCTCCTCTCCCCGTAAGTAGTCGTCCTAATTAATCTTGTGCCTTTTTATTCTTCCTTAAACGCCAGATCATGTAAATCAAGGCTAGGATCAGCAAAATAATGAACGCAATTGCAATTACTAACCACCAGAAATAATTTTGACCGTTGACAATTGAACGATTTAGTCGACTTGCCTCAGCTTGTGTGATCACAAAATCACGCTTAAACTTCCAGTGATATTTTCCATCCTCACCCTTCGCATCGAGATAAAGGGTATACTTTCCAGGTGTAAGTTTATTATCTTTTGGCGTCAACTCAAAGTCAAAATTACTGTTTGGCGCCATTGTCATATCTTTTTTATTAGTGGTAATAACCGATTTGCTTGACCCGCGTTTATTGATATGTGCCTTAACAACAAAGTCATGTAGAATCACTGGTTCAGTATTCTGCAAATTGGCCGCAATACTGTTGTATCCGTTTGTCTGCTTGGTTTTAATTTGATTAAGTTTTAAATTTGGCTCAATCAATTCGTCGGTTTCTTCACGTAACTGTACACCAATCACGTAAGCATATTTATTGGTAAGGCTGATTCCCTTAGTCTTTTTAGCTTGCCCACCTGCAGTTAGATCACGAACTTGAATCCCACCAAGTACTGTTCCACGAAAGGCCTTTTCGGGTACAGTCAACTTTAAGGAAACCGTTTGGTCAGTATTTCCAGCAACCGTGACCGTTTTTGGTTCAGCCATCATCGACTCAAATGGTGCCGCTAACGTAGAGTCTTTTTTGAGATTATGATTACTGTAATCAACAATTCCATTTACATTGGTTACTGCCTGATTTGGCGAAACTTTGAATTTATGCGCAGTTTTATAATTGTTGTGAATCGTTATTTCTAAGTTCTGTGTTTGCCCTGGCTCGACCTTCAAGTCAAAATAAGTGTTTTTACTATCAATTTGATTTGCCGGCAAATTCGCGTTAACAGAGAAATTCAAATCTTCTGCATGCGTTACCGTTGGAAGAACGATTCCCAATAAGGCCACTACGATTGCTATCCATTTTTTCAAGATTATCCAACTCCCTCTTTGTTGATTTTTGTCCTATGTAATACAAAAGGCCAAAGACCACCATAATAAATTAAGTAGTAACTTCAGCCCCCTGTCGTTTTTATTAGATTATGCAGGTGCGTTAGTCAATGTCCAAGTCAATGATGCAGTATAGCTACCAGCAACATTACCGGCTGGTGCATAAAGTGAAGCGTTGCTTACAGCAAAGACATCCTTCCATTCACCAATACCGTTACCAGCAGCTGCAGTAAATACTGGTGCTGCACTAGTATTCTTCAAATCTGCCAACATTGTTGTTGGTGCAGTTGATGTGTTATCAGATGAAGTTGCCGAAACTGTTCCTTGTTCCAACTTCAAATCAGCACCCTTTAATGTAGTACTTCCATCAAGAAATTCTGAGCGGGCAACTGTAACGTTCCAGCCACTTGTGTTACCAATATTGTTAACTGTCAAATCACCAGTAACGGTTGCAGCTTTATCAAACGTGTTACCAGTTCCTGACAATTCCTGTGAACCAAAATCAAATGTAGGCGCGCTTTCCAACTTCAAATTGTCTGATCCACCAGGTGTTGTACCTGGTTGAGTAAGTGCTGCTGTCGCGTTTGTCGTTTGTGTTTGCGTATCATCAGCAAATACAGAACCACCTACTACTCCACTAACACCAATTACACCCAACACAATTGAACTTACCAATACACTCTTCTTCATCACAACTTCCTCCTCTTGCTTTGATAACCCAAGTTATCTTTGACATCCTTTTTTTAAATGTGACTTCCCAATTCTCTTTATTATATTTAAATTGAAATAATATGTAAGTCACTCTGGTCATTGAAATATTATATCAACATATTTCGATAAGAATTTTAACATATAGATTTGAGCATTCCAATTGTTTTGGTCCAAAAAAATTCACTTTTTATGTACAATTTCGATTGAGATGTCCGAGATTTATTCAAGGAAAATCATATCATTCAATGAGCTTCGTTCATTGTCGTCTGCAAATCCTTTCCGATAATCGACAATTTCATATATGAATGATGTGCTTATCTATTAATTGAAAAATTTATGATTAATTTCAGCTTTATCGCTGAATTTTATAAATTAGCATCGAATTTAAGATTTATTTATCAAAAGTTTGTGTGGAATTCATTTTATGTTTATCAATACCTTAGGTATGTATTGAACATCTTATGATTATACTAGACCGCAAAACGACTAGACCGGTCGTTAAGCATCACTTACAAGTAGTTAATGAAACGAGCAAATTATTTTTAATAACTGCCACAATTCCACTTGTCTAACTTACTTTTAATCAATAGCAGTTACTTTTGCTATTCTTATTCATGATTGTTAATAGTCCTTTGCTATATGCTAATCACCCGTTTGCTTTTTCTTATCATAAATCTTCAATATGAATTTAAATATCTCTCATAGTAAAAACATCCCCTTAAGGACCTGATTTCTCCGTTCCTTAAGGGGATGTTTTTTTATTCTTGATGCGCTTGAATCAAAGCAGCTACGCCCATACCGCCACCCACACATAGTGCAGCTACACCAGTTTTGGCCTTTTCGCGTATCAAATTATAGATCAAAGTCACCAAAATCCGGCTACCTGATGCGCCAACAGGGTGCCCTAGAGCCAAGGCACCACCGTTAATGTTAACTTGTTCTGAGTTAATTCCAAGTAGTTGATTACTTGCCAGTGCTTGCGCCGCAAAAGCTTCATTTAATTCAAACAAGTCGATATCATCCAATGTTAATTCAGAATCTCTCGTCATCAACTCTTCAATTGCATAATACGGTCCGATCCCCATTAATGCGGGTTCTAGCCCAACTGTTGCCGCTCCCTGCCATTCGGCAAGTGGCGTTAGCCCAAGCTCCAACATTTTTGATTCATTCATGAGCAATACAGCGGCGGCACCATCGTTTAGCCCCGAAGCATTGCCAGCTGTTACCATCCCATCCTCTTTGAAAGCGGCCTTTAGCGTGCTCAACTTCTCAAAAGTGCTATTTGCTCGCGGTCCTTCATCAATCATGATCATTTTCGACTGTCCAGCACTATCGGTCGTCATCACTGGCACAATTTCGCTGTCAAAAAGTCCTTGTTGTTGTGCACGAACCGCTTTCTCATGGCTTTCCTTGGCGAAATGATCCATTGCTGACCGAGTAATATCATATTTTTCGGCAACATTTTCTGCCGTAATTCCCATACTGAATTGACCCGCAGCGTCGATTAATGCATCCGTCTGCATCGCATCTTTCTCGATTACTGTGTGATCATCTTTGTTAAAACGATTCTTTTCCAGTACAAAGGGAGCTTTAGACATACTCTCCATTCCACCTGCAACAATTACTTGGGCTTGCCCGGTCTGAATTAAACTCGCAGCCATATTAATACTCGATAAACCTGACCCACATACATCATTAATCGTAATTGCTGGGACCGAGACCGGTAGACCAGCTTTCAAAGTCGCTTGCCGTGCTGGATTTTGTCCTTGCCCAGCCTGGATAACGTTTCCCATCAAGACCTGATCAACCTGCTTTGGATCTATATTTGCCTGCTCTACAACTGCTCTAATCGCGGTTGCACCTAAATCAGATGCCGAGACTGATGCTAGACCCCCACCAAACTTGCCAATCGGAGTACGCTTTGCACCAACAATAAAAATTCGCTCCATTTGCCCCTCATCCTCGTATCTTTATATTTACTATTAATCTATTTCTCTACTATATAATAGTAAAATGACCTATCCAAATTAGCAAGCATCCTCGAACACCTTTAACCTTGGTCGATCCGATCGTTTAAAAGTTAAAATTTATCATTATTATGATTGTCATTAACACGCTCCTAACCTATGGTATATTTAAGTGATGCTTAGGAGGTTATCATGTTAGAACAAGAAATATCAAATTACGTCCAAAATGACATGCTCAGTGTTATAGCTCTATCACTGACCCTGATGCTGTTGCTCGCTATTTACGCACTTTATCGCTCTTATCGATCAAATCGTGTTCGATTGTTGAATGGCTATCTTCTCAGCCTATCTGTCGGAGTATTAATTTTACTATTAACTACTTTAATCATCATGACCGCTAACGAGATATTAATAGTTATCTGGTTGGCCTTAATTTCGGTCCTAGGTTTAGGCGTCTTATTGATCTCTATTTTCCTATGGTTGTTTCTAATCATCAACGGTATTATTATGTGGCGTCGCGAGTCGAGAAATCTTGCTAACAGCTTGACCTTGATCTTAGGTGCTGGCCTAGTAATCTACCCAATGATTATTGGGTGGCTATCCAAAATTCTGCCAAATTGGCTAATTACCTTACTAAACACTATTGAGAATCTAAGTTGGGCCTACCTACTACTTAATTTCATTGCCTTTATTTTTTCATTTATAATCCTACGATTAATTCGGCCAAAATATGATAAGGACTATTTAATAGTTCTCGGAGCCGGCTTAATCAATGGAAAAACGGTTTCAAATTTGCTTGCTTCACGAATCAAGCGGGCCATTGCTTTTGCTGAGAAACAAATTTCAATCAAAAACAAAATCCCTTATATAATTCTTTCCGGTGGGCAAGGTTCCGATGAAAGCTTACCTGAAGGACAAGCCATGAAAGAATTCATTATTAACGAGGGCTTGTACAATCCAAGTTATTTAATTGCCGAGACTAAATCTTTAAACACCCTTGAAAATATGCAATTTTCCAAGCAAATTGTTCAAGATCATGGATGGGACTTACGCAAAGGCTTATTCGCAACAAGTGACTACCATGTCTATCGCGCAACGGGCTATGCCCTCTTTGCCGGTCTGAACATTAACGGTCTTGGTGCCAAAACCCGTAAATACTTTGTACCCTCAGCAATTCTGCGAGAGTATATTGCCATCTTAATGCAACACAAGCGACTTCATTTAATAATTTTCGTACTAATTTTACTCATTTCGCTTAGTTCAGGTATTTTCACAGGCTTTCAAACGAATTGGCGCTAAAAAAGACGATTGCGAGATTTTATCCGCAATCGTCTTTTTTGCTGTTAATGCCCACTGGTAATTTTAATTCCAATAATACCAATCAGTAAAAATCCTACGAAAATCCACGTTGGTCCCGATACTCGATCTTGAAAAATAAGCACTCCGACCACAATTGAGCCGACCGCCCCAATTCCGGTCCAAATCGGATACGCAATTCCCAAAGGTAAATTCTTTAGTGACAACGACAAAAAGCCAAAACTTAGTAACATTCCTAAGATGGTTAATCCAGTAAATTTTAAATTACTAAACCCCTGACTAAGCTTCATAGTTGATGCCCAAACAACCTCAAAAATCCCTGCCAAAAATAAGTATAGCCACGTCATAATTTCCTCCTTAAAATAAAAAAGGTAGCCCCATACTTCTGCTAAGACCTACGAAGTATGGGGTTACCTTTAACGTCTTCCCCGGTGGAAAGACAATATTAAACTATCCTAAGATTTTATCACATCTAAATTCTTGATACAAAGAATCAAGCTAGCTCCGTCATCTTTCTGATTTGAGCCACAAGTCTTTTAATCAGTGGATCATGCTCGTCAGCATATCCTAGGCCATAAAAATGGCGCTGATAACCTTGACCAATTGTCTGATAAGTAATCTCATCTGTCATAAAGCGCTTTGACATCAGCGAGGCACCTAACCCAGCTTTAATATGGGCCAAGATCATATCGTTGTTATTCATTCGAATTAGATTCTCTGGAATAAGTTGCTGATCCTTTAAATATTTCTGTGTATAGTGGCTAACCCCTGAACCAGTTTCGCGGATAAAAAATACACCAGTTGAAACATCGCCCGCTAATACTAGTTCATCTTTGAACAACGGGAAACTAATTAATTGGTCGCCCATAATCGGTTTTTCAATAATTCCGAAGTGGATCTCATGGTTCTTGACCAAATCGAAAACTTCCTCTGAATTGTGCAAAGACACTTCAACATCGAGCTGCTTGAGGTCGGCAACAAAGGATTCAAAAATAATTGGCATAATCGTTGTCGCCGCACTATGTGAGACGGCGATTTTAAAAGAATGTCGCGCCTCATCAGATTGTCTGATCTTGGCCTGCAACGTCTCCCAATCCTCAAGGTATTGAGTTGCCTGCCCATAAAAGATATTTGCTGCCTCTGTCGGGGTCACTTCTTGGTTTTGACCACGGATGAACAGCTTCGCTTTTAATTCTAACTCTAATTTTTTTATTCTAACGGTAATTGTTGGTTGCGACACATACAAATGATCGGCAGCCCGAGTAAAACTCTTCGTCTCATACACCGCCAAAAAAGTTTCAAACAAAGTAAACATATTGACCTCATTAAAAAAAGTAATTAATTACATAATGATAATTTATTTTACTAATTAATCAAAGGGTTTTATATTTATTTATATAGAAAGAGGTACTATTATGAAAATCACTAAGAAAATGCTTGTTGGGATCTTGTTAACCTTAGGCCTAGCAGTTTTTTCAGACTTCCTTAGCCACTACATTCCTAATATCGGTGCTGAGGCGCTTGCCCTAATCCTAGGGATGCTCCTAGGAAACACGATTTTAACAAACAAACGCTGGGAACCGGGCGTCAAATGGGCTGAGAAATATCCAATTGAGATTGGTATCGCACTACTTGGCGTAGAGGTAACTTTAACCACCATCGAATCACTTGGTTGGCAAGGAATTGTTTTTATCTTAATCCAAATGACCGCTACCATTTTCTTCGTATTATTCATTGGTGGTCGGCTTTTCAAGGTCAGCGCTCAATCAGCGATGTTAATGGGTGCCGGTAACGCCGTCTGTGGTTCCAGTGCAATTGCCGCAGTTGCACCTGAAATTGATGCGACAGATGACCAACGTCGAACCGCTGTTGCAACCGTCTCACTTTCAGGCGTTCTTCTGCTCTTCATCCTACCAATTCTTGGCCCCTCCATCTATCATGGCAATAATCTTCTAATCGGTGCTCTGATTGGTGGTACGGTTCAATCAGTTGGACAAGTTATTGGTACAGCCTCACTGGTCAACCCGGCGGTTATTGATTACGCCACTTTGTTCAAGATGTTACGTGTTATTCTACTTTCAGTTGTGGTGCTAGCAATGTCAAATTCAGCTCGTAAAATGCGCCAGAATGAGCCCGGTAACCACGAAGCTCAAGCCGCTAAACACATCCAAATTCACAAATTGGTGCCCTGGTTCATTTACGCTTTCTTAGGTCTATTAGCTTTCAGCACAATTGTTGCACTACCACACTCAGTCGTTCTTGGCGCTAAAAGCGTTACTGGTTTCTTCGGGGTTGTGAATCTAGCTGGAATTGGTCTTAATCTAAAATGGCAAACAATCAAGGCATCCGGCGTTAAATTTATGGGTTACGGATTGGTAACAATTACCTTCCAAGTCCTTGCCGCAATTTTGCTAATTAGTCTAATCTATTAAACACAAAAAAGCTTGGGATAGTAAGACTACCCCAAGCTTTTCTTATGTTTATTTTCTCTTTCAAGATTGTCAAAGAACTTGATTAATCATCTTGATTTTTCTTTGTTCGCTTCATTGAGAACAATCCCAAAGTCAAGATTCCTAATAGGATTGCACCGATTTGAGCAAAGATTGATCCTTGATTGTAATCAGTCTTTGGTAGCTCACCACTGGTACCATCGGCATTTGTCATTGCCGTGTTACTAATACCACTCATGTTGCCTTGTCCCATCAAATTCTGGTTACTGGCACTTGTCCGTCCTGAACCACGACCGTTGTTATTACCGAGGCCATTGTTGTTCATGCCAGCTGTTCCGCCATTATTGCCTGTTCCTGAACCATTACCGGCACCGTTGTTGCCACCACCGTTACCGCCGTTATTGCCTCCATTACCACCACCAGGGTTTGTTCCACCGCCGGGGTTAGTTGGATCTGCTGGAGTCGTAACTGATGTTGGTCCACTTTCATTACCAGCTGCATCTGTTGCCGTTACAGTCAGATGTGCATTTTCGCCTACGCTACCTGGCAAGGTAATTGTGTATGAACCATCTTCGCCAGCAGTACCAGTTCCGATCACGTTACCGTTATTATCATAAACAGTGACTGTCGAACCAGGTTCGGCTGTTCCCGTTACCGTGTAACCGTCAGTTGAATTTCCGGTTACAGTTGCCGTTGGGGCATCTGGCGCGGTTACATCAACGTCAGCTGGTGTTGTGAATGGGGTTGCATCACTTTCGTTACCTGCCGCATCTGTTGCGGTTGCCGTTAAGTTAGCATTTTCGCCAACACTACCTGGTAAGTTGATGCTATATGAGCCATCTTCGCCAGCTGTGCCAGTTCCGATTACATTGCCATTGTTATCGTATATAGTAACTGTTGAGCCTGGCTCGGCCATTCCCGTTACCGTGTAACCGTCAGTTGAGTTTCCTGTCGCCATTGCTGTTGGAGCGTCTGGCGCGGTTACATCAACGTCAGCTGGCGTTGTGAATGGGGTGGCGTCACTTTCATTACCGGCCGCATCTGTTGCGGTTGCCGTTAAGTTAGCGTTCTCTCCGACACTACCTGGTAAGTTAATGCTGTATGAGCCATCTTCGCCAGCTGTGCCAGTTCCAATCACGTTACCTTCGCTGTCATAGATATTCACAGTTGAGTTCGGCTCAGCCATTCCCGTTACCGTATAACCATCAGTTGAGTTTCCTGTCGCCATTGCTGTTGGAGCATCTGGCGCGGTTACGTCAACGTCAGCTGGTGTTGTGAATGGAGTTGCATCACTTTCGTTACCTGCTGCATCTGTTGCGGTTGCTGTTAGGTCTGCGTTCTCTCCGACACTACCTGGTAAGTTGATGCTGTATGAGCCATCACCTCCAGCTGTACCAGTTCCGATCACGTTACCTTCGCTGTCATAGATGTTCACGGTTGAGTTCGGCTCAGCCATTCCCGTTACCGTATAACCGTCAGTTGAGTTTCCTGTCGCCGTTGCCGTTGGAGCGTCCGGTGCGGTTACGTCAACGTCAGCTGGTGTTGTGAATGGAGTTGCATCACTTTCATTACCTGCCGCATCTGTTGCGGTTGCCGTTAAGTTAGCGTTTTCGCCGACACTACCTGGTAAGTTAATGCTGTATGAGCCATCGCCTCCAGCTGTACCAGTTCCGATCACATTACCTTCACTATCATAGATATTCACAGTTGAGTTCGGCTCGGCCATTCCTGTTACCGTGTAACCGTCAGTTGAGTTTCCTGTCGCCATTGCTGTTGGAGCGTCTGGCGCGGTTACGTCAACGTCAGCTGGCGTTGTGAATGGGGTTGCATCACTTTCATTACCCGCTGCATCTGTTGCGGTTGCTGTTAGGTCTGCGTTCTCTCCAACACTACCTGGCAAGTTGATGCTGTATGAGCCATCGCCTCCAGCTGTACCAGTTCCGATCACATTACCTTCACTATCATAGATATTCACAGTTGAGTTCGGCTCAGCCATTCCCGTTACCGTATATCCATCAGTTGAGTTTCCTGTCGCCATTGCTGTTGGAGCGTCCGGCGCGGTTACGTCAACGTCAGCTGGCGTTGTGAATGGGGTTGCATCACTTTCATTACCCGCCGCATCTGTTGCGGTTGCCGTTAAGTTAGCGTTTTCGCCGACACTACCTGGTAAGTTAATGCTGTATGAGCCATCGCCTCCAGCTGTGCCAGTTCCAATCACATTACCTTCACTATCATAGATATTCACAGTTGAGTTCGGCTCGGCCATTCCCGTTACCGTATATCCATCAGTTGAATTTCCTGTCGCCATTGCTGTTGGAGCGTCCGGCGCGGTTACGTCAACGTCAGCTGGCGTTGTGAATGGGGTTGCATCACTTTCATTACCCGCTGCATCTGTTGCAGTTGCCGTTAAGTTAGCGTTTTCGCCGACACTACCTGGTAAGTTAATGCTGTATGAGCCATCGCCTCCAGCTGTACCAGTTCCGATCACATTGCCTTCACTATCATAGATATTCACAGTTGAGTTCGGCTCAGCCATTCCCGTTACCGTGTAACCGTCAGTTGAGTTTCCTGTCGCCGTTGCTGTTGGAGCGTCCGGCGCTGTTACATCAACGTCAGGTGGTGTAACAAATGCCGTTGGATCACTTTCTAGATCAGCTGCATTCGTTGCCGTTGCCGTAAGGTTAGCATTTTCGCCTACGCTACCTGGTAGATTAATCGTAAATGAGCCATCCCCACCAGCTGTGGTTGTTCCAATCACATTATTGCTTGAATCATAAATCTTAACTGTCGAATTTGCTTCTGCAGTTCCATTTACAACATAGCCGTCAGTTGAATTTCCAGTAACACTACTAATAACTGGTGCCGCTGGTTGCTCTGGCAAAACTGCTTTCCCGAAGTAGACAGTCGTTGCACTATCAGACGTGTTCAAAATATCCACATTCAAGAGATTTGTTTGAACCGCCGCCGCTACGAAACGTCCATCCAGATCAGTCGCTAGATTGTCGGGTGCCGTAATCGTTGTTGGGATCGCAATTGAAGTATCACCCAAAACCGAGGCGTCTAACAATTCATTTGTAATATCTCCTGCACCTTCAGTCAATGGAACCAAGAGTCCTTCAATTGCCGTGCTAACTGCCGCCTTTGGTAGGCTCAAGGTCGTATTGATCAAGTTTGCTAACGCAACTTGGACTGGATTTAACGAATTCTGAGGAGTCGCCTCTAGCCCATTAATAGCGTCTTCAAGGGAATTCAAGATCTCAATCAAGTTTTCTCTTAAGATACTGCCCATCCCGTCATCAAGTTCACTCGAAACGAAATCGCCACTTGGATCAACCGTTGTCGTAGATGCGAATGTCCCACCACCAACATCTTGCACATTCTTTAATAGGTCCAAGGTATTATAAAACTCTGTTGTATCAAAATTAACACCGGTCAACGCACCTAGGCTACCATCAAGAATTTCAGTAATGGTTGTCGCAAGCGTATCAGTTAATGAAATTAATTCTGTTAATGAACCAACCTTGTTAAAGTCAATCGTCATATTAGTAGTCGTCATAGTATTACCATTGGCCGCCACGTACCCACGTAGTTCCTCCGGAATTGTAACAACCGCATAACGGTTACCATTCAATACTGATACTCCGACTGGACTTGTTCCATTAATGGTAAAAGTAACATCACGTTGCGTTCCGGCCGCCATCCGGTTTTTCGATGTTGTACCACTATTGTTGCTAGCAGTCATATTTCCAAGAATATCGATGTCCAGAACTGCCGCTGATGCTGAATTACGATCTGAAAAGACAGGCTCAAGATTTGCGACGGTTGCACCAACCAAAACCAAACTTCCCGCCAAAGCCAAATGCTTCAACTTCAAGATTTTCGGGTTTTGAGCTGCTTTTGCGCCTACTTGTACTTTATTCGCCTGACTTACGCGATATTTTTTTGCATCAGCCTTTGGCCACTTCGATGCATTTCCCTGGTTCTTAGTATTCTTCATTCCGTGTCCCTCCGTATAATCTAAAACAGACAATATTTTTAAGCTCGCGGAACCGTCATCCCAAGACTAAAATACACGTACAATTTAAAAGTCATACGTATACCTAATGACAGTATGTAAACCGCTTTCAATGTCTACAGTCTATCCGATTAATAATTTCTTGTCACACTTTAAACATTGGTTTTTAATTAGCAAACATGTTGTTTGTTTTTTTACCGACTAGTAACAAGGCAAAGATTATATTATCAATATATATCAGAGAGATTTCGGATAGCTCTTTTAAATAATCGAACAGTTTATGTCAGAACTATGCCGTTTTTGACTGTTTATCGTTTTTTATGCGAAGTTCACTAAAAAGTGATTGTTATTGCAATGAGATTGTTTGATTCTTCTTCAAAATCCCTAAAAGTTGCAATCACCATGCCTCGATAACAATGTGCTATTTATGAAGTCAAATTTTATTTCATATCATCCATGATCATAATGGTCTAAGCAAAAAAATAGCCTTGGAATATTTCCAAGACTATTTTTAAATTTAAGCACCACCAGTAGTTGCCTTTAAACCAACTGCACCAACGATGATCAAAATAATAAACAAAATTCTTTTTAAATCACGGGACTCATGATACAAAAACATCCCAGCAATCGTCCCACCAGCAGCACCAATACCAGTCCAAATTGCATAAGCCGTTCCCATCGGGATTGATCGAATCGCAAGCGTTAGCAATCCTAAGCTAAGACTTCCGCCTACTACCATGCCTAAAGCTGCCCACCATTTACGTTTCTTATGCCATTCATTAATCATGATGACTCCAGAAACTTCCATTAGTCCGGCTAATACTAAGATGATCCAAGCCATACTATTGTTCCTCCGTAATAAACTTCAAACCAATCACACCTGTCAATAGCACAAGTAAGAAGAAAATTTCCGACCAACTCAAATGATCTCCAAAAAGGAGCCATCCCGTGATCACCGTTGCACCCGTTCCAAGACCAACGAAAACGGCATATACCGTTCCAACTGGCAACTGAGCACTAGCTGTCATAAACAGCAAAAAAGAAATACCAAGTGCTAACAGCGTTAGCCCCCAAGTTAACAAACTGTTCGCATGCTTAATCCCAACAACCCAGCCATCTTCGAAGATGATTGCGATTAGGATTTTTGTCCATGGGTTTCTGATAATTGCCATATGGTCCCTCAACTACTTTCTATCATATTAATCAATCAACCAAAAGTTAGCTGATTAATTCAAATTCACACTTTCTTCATAAATTATAAACAATAATACCACTAGTTACCATTTTTCTGAACAATCAACTCATAGATGATTTTCAATTTTTTCTAAAGGAGCCCCGCTTTCGACTTCAAATCAATTACACTTGCTTACGGGAGGCACAGCCGCTAAGGCAAAATCATTCTTTACCATTGCGAACTTACTTCTTAGGGGGAATTAAATCGTGCAAAAAAAATATGGCTTATCAAGTTATTCCTTGAAAATGATTGCGATTGTTTTCATGCTAATTGATCATATCAATACCTATCTTGGGCAAAGCCTGCACTTGCCACTTTGGGTTGCCTGGCTCGGTCGCTTTGTCGCTCCGCTATTTGTATATTTATTGATTGAGGGCTTCTTTTACACTCGCAATCGTTGGCGTTATTTAAGACGACTTTTGCTTGCAACCGGAGTTATGGCAATCGGGAATATCGTTTATAATCTAATCAGTAAGTCATACATCAATCCGTATGACCAACAGATAAATTACTTCAATTTTTTAGGTCCTCAAAATATCTTTCTCACCTTAACATTGATTTTTGCTTTACTAATGCTCTTCGAAAACTTTAAAGAAGCAAAATTAATAGGTAGATTGCTCGGACTACTTGGCATTCTAGTCATGGCCTTTCTGTTACTGTTCAGCGAAGGTGGGATCTACTTGTTGCCAATTACGCTAATTATGTACACTGCAAGAAAAGCAAAGCTTCCACAAATTAATTATATTGGGATTACACTTTTCACATTAGCGTTACTGTTTCTTGCTGTTCAAAGTCATACTGGTGACCAAAGTCTGTATGCCTATCTAACCTTCGACAATGAATTTATGATGATTACAGTTTTGCCATTTATCTATCTCTATAATCATCAACGCGGTGGCACTGGACGTCCATTTGAGAAGTACTTCTTCTATTTCTTCTATCCAATTCATTTATGGATTCTATATGCTTTACACTTGATTCTTAACTAATCACAACAAAAAAAAGAGCCTATGACATGTTTCGCTTGTCATAGGCTCTTTAATCTACTACTTAAACCAACTGTCAACTTGACTCTGATGTGCTTTAATCCACTTTTTGGCAGCCGCTTCTGGCGTCTGACCATTTTGAACATCATACATCACAGACTCCATGTCGTCAGAGGTCCACTTAAAGTTCTTCATTACCTTATATGCCTGAGGCTTATCTGTTTTAAGTCCTTTACGAACTACAGTATTAATCGTTTCTTCTTTACCGAAGACACCCTTAGGATCCTTTAAATACTTCAAATGGTACTTTTGGAACATCCAATGTGGCGACCAACCTGTAATAACGATATCTTGCTTGCTCTCATAAGCTTTATTCAAGGCAACCGTCATCGCGCCAGTTGAGGCAGGAGTAATCTTCCAACCTTGGCTTGTTAGACCATATTGATCAAGTGCCTTTTGAGCTGAGTTCATCACTCCGGCCCCAGGTTCAATTCCTGTTACAGTCTGATTTGCTTGATTTGTTAATTCATCAATTGAATTAACGTTCATATAATCAGGAACCACCAGCCCCGTCTTAGCACCCTTAAGATTTGGCCCAAGCAATTCAAGGTCCTTCTTGTACTTCTTATATTGTGCAGCGTGAGTTACCGGTAACCAAGCCGAAACCATTCCATCAGCTTGATTTGTCGCTACTGACTGCCACATGACTGAATTATCAAGCGGCGTCGTATTGACTTTAAACCCATGTTCACGCATTGCCTCAGCTAATACATTTGTCGAAGCAACTTCTGAATCCCACTGAACGTATACTAAATCAACAGTCTTAGCATTTTCCTGGTTAGAAACCAACACGCCGCCGATTCCACTTGCCAAAAGCACAATCACTGATCCCAGACCAAGCCACTTTTTCCATGGACGATTCGTCTGGTTAACTTTTTCTTCAATTGGTCGGTTAAGCTTTTGCGTAAAGCGATCAATAATGATTGCCAAGATTACTAGCGCAAGACCATTGACGAATCCCTTACCAATATCAGCATTTTGGACAGCTGATAGAACACCACGACCTAGTCCAGGCGCACCAATCATTGACGCAATCACGACCATTGACAAGGCCAACATAATCGTCTGATTAACACCTGCAAGAATTGTTCCCTTAGCTAAAGGCAATTCCAATTTAAAGAGCTTTTGTCGTGAGGTTGAACCGAATGACTCAGCCGCTTCAACCAAATCCTTTGGTACCTGACGAATTCCCAAATTGGTAAATCGAACTGTTGGTGGCAATGCAAAGATAATTGATGCAAAGACCCCTGGTACGACACCGATTCCAAAGAAAGCTACGGCTGGAATTAAATACACGAACCCTGGCATCGTCTGCATAAAGTCCAAGATTGGTTGAACTATTTTAGCTACAGTTTCTTTCTTCGCCATCCAAATTCCAAGTGGAATTCCGATAATGATTGAAATCAAACTTGCAGTTAGCACCAATGTAACTGTGCTCATTAAGTCATCCCACAAACCTTGGTTTTGAATCAATAGCAATCCCAAGAATGTAAAGAGTGGAAAGCCCCATTTTTTCCCATATACTAAGGCTGCCAAGATTGTCATCACGATTACAAATATCCAGAACGGAACAGCCGTTAACCCATTCGTGATGGCATCCATAAAGCTAGTTCCGCCAGATTGCAAGGCAGCAAAAAAACCAGCTAAGTGGTTGGTCAGCCAATTGACAATTGTTTCGACCCAATCGGCCAAAGGCAATTTCATTAAACTCCCCATTAAAATCATATTATGCTTCCCCCTCGTTGATATTCATTTCTGTCTCAGCTAGGGCTTCCAACACGCGACCACGAATAATGACACCCAATAAACGACCTTCTTCTACAACTGCCAAAGGTGTGGGCGAATCATAAATTAATGGCATAACCTCAGACACTAAAGTATCCTTAGGAATCGTAATCATCTCTGTTACTGCTTCAGCGAGTGGTTTATTTTCCCGACGAGCGGCATAAAGGTCTTCACTTGCTACGAAGCCCTTAAATTGCCGGTTGCGATCGACAGCGACCAGTCCCGAAACCTCTTCATCGTGCATCTTCTTTAATGCAACATTCGGTCCATCAACATCAATATTAGTTGTCAAAGGCGGAATCATAATATTCTCAGCCGTTAAGACCTTCGAACGATCAACATCCTCAATAAAGGCACGTACATAATCATTCGCTGGATGTGTCAAAATCTGCTCACCAGTTCCAACTTGCATGATTTGACCATCTTTCATAATGGCAATCCGATCACCAATCCGTAAAGCCTCATTTAGATCGTGCGAAATAAAGATGATTGTCTTTTGGAACTTAGCTTGTAAGTCCAAAAGCTCATCTTGCATCTCACGCCGAATCAATGGATCCAAAGCCGAGAAGGCTTCATCCATCAATAATATTTCTGGGTCATTCGCTAGCGCACGCGCTAAACCAACTCGTTGTTGCATTCCACCAGAAAGTTGTGTTGGATATTGATCTTTAAAGCTTAATAGATTGGCATTATCAAGCGCCTTCTCTGCACGTTCACGTCGTTCAGCCTTGGCTACGCCTTGAATTTCCAAGCCGTATTCAGTATTCTCAAGAATTGTCCGCTGTGGGAACAAACCGAAACTTTGGAACACCATGCTCATTTTCTTACGACGAACTTCAAGTAGCTGATCTTTCTTTAGCTTAGAAATATCTTGCCCGTCAAGATAGATTTCACCTGCTGTGGGCTCGATTAACCGATTCAAAAGTCGAATCAGTGTCGATTTACCCGAGCCGGATAGTCCCATAATGACGAAAATCTCGCCCTCTTCTATATCCAAATTGGCATCATAGACACCAACAGTCGCTCCAGTTTGCTTTAAGATGTCTTCTTTAGCTTCCCCTGATTCCACCAACTTTAATGCCGGCTTCACCTTTTTACCAAAGATTTTCGTTAAATGCTGAATGCTTACTTTCGTCATGAATTACTTCCCCTACTTGTTTGCAAATTTTTTAATACTTAATTTTATAAATAAGTATACCTTGCAGTTTACTTACGTTCTCCGTAAGTTCTTCTAAATATTGTAAACACTTTGTATAACCTTCTGTCAAAAATAATTATCTATACCATTTTAGCTAATAAAAAACATCTAAGTCAACGAATCAGCTTAGACGCTTTTTAATGTTCATTTTATCAACTATACCATTTATAAATTATTTTTTACAAACAGCGCTATATCTACATTCTCTCATCTAGACATGTATCCGCTTTCATGTTATATACTATAAAAGTTTAGCATCTCGGGCAATTTCACCGAGATATGTTCCTGTATATTTCTTCATTTCATGCTCAATTAAACGTTTCTCAATAAATGGTAATTCCATATCCGCAAGTTTCTTACGATCAGATAAGTAATAAATCGCCTTCGCTAATTGACGGACGTCATATGCTGAATCAAATACCTCTGGAACACCACGATCAACATCCAAAAGAGTATAAACCGCCTCCATTGCCGTCCTAACAGAATATTCCGTTGTAAAGACTGTATCTTGCTGTTCCGACTCAGCAAAATTACCGATTAAAGCCAAATTCTTTGAGCCCTTTGGCACCACCGCTGGCCGATCTCCCGGCTGGCGAAGCATAAAGTAAGAGGTAATAAACGGCATGTACACTGGCACTGCATTTACCGCATTTTCAACAAAGTCATGAATCTCAGCCTCAGGCATCCCAAGGTGATACATCAACTCCTCTGCAATTTCTGCGCCACTGGCTTGCTCAATTGGCTTATTAATGTAATTACCGGCGGTATTTGATAATAGTCCATAAACCCACATGACCGTTTCGTCAGTCTTTTGATCCATCTTAAAATGGGGTTGCCGATGAATGGCAAAGCTCATTAACCAATTCGAGTCCTTAACCGTAACGATTCCACCCGTTACAACTTTACCAGTCCGTAAGTCGCGCTTGGTCAATCGCTTGATATATGGATCGATCTGCGCATTTTTAAAGGTCAAGGTCGCTGAAACATACCAACTTTCAGCCGGCAGGTTTTGGTAAAAGGCCTTTGGATTACCAAGCGCTGGTGATTGTGCGGCAAGCTTCTCCCAAAGCTTCCAACTGCCACCAGGCTCCTTGGTTATCGGTGCCGGAGTATGCTGGTCGCCTTGTGTTGAGCTTTCTGTAATCGAACCATTTGTCACAAACACAAAATCATCTGACGTCAAGGTAATCTGCTTTACCGTGCCATCCGCTTCCTTGATTTGAAGTGCTTGGGCCTGCAGCTCCTCTGTGCCTTCATGTAGGCTAACATTTTCGACTTGCGTCCCATAATGGAAGTTCACACCCTGCTTCTGTAGATAAGCCAGTACCGGTTTCACCAACGATTCATATTGGTTATATTTAGTGAACTTTAATGCTGAAAAATCTGGTAGACCATCAATATGATGAATAAAGCGATGAATATAACGTCGCATTTCAATAGCCGAATGCCATTTTTCAAAAGCAAACATTGTGCTCCAATATAGCCAGAAATTAGAGGCAAAGAATTCGTCGGAGAACACATCTTCAATTTTCTCGCCAATCAATTGATCTTCAGAACGCATAAACAAATCCAATAATTCCTGCTGAGCTTGTCTGCTAAGTGTAAAATCGCCATCATCAGGAACTCGTTCACCCCGATTGGCAATAATTCGACAGTTGGATGAATTTGGATCGGCTCGATTCAGACGATAAAATTCGTCCAAAACGCTAGCATCAGGTATCTCGAGTGATGGAATACTTCGATATAAATCCCAGAGGGTTTCAAAATGGTTTTCCATTTCACGACCACCTCGAGTTACAAGACCGACATTTGAGATGAAATGACCATCCAACGATCCACCAAATTCATCCAACTCTTCATAAATGTGAATATTATCTGCCGGCATATATGCATCACGAATCAAAAATACTGCAGTTGCTAAACCTGCTAAACCGCCACCAACAATATGCGCCGTTTTATCTTCAATTCCAGCATTTTTTGCTGGTCGAACAAAAGCTTCATAATTTCCATTTGTATATCGCATATTAACCCCCATCAATCTTCGATTAACTTCCATGTTTACCTTGATTATAGTATTTATTTAAGCGCTTTCAATAAACAATTCTAATAGCACTGTTAAATGTAGCCGATTTAAAAAAGACTAATCGATATTAATAATCGACTAGTCTTTTTAAAAATCAAATTTATCAAAGCTAATTAAGCATGCTTTACCGGCTTGCGAATAAATACCAAGATTACCAAACTTACAATAACCATTGCTAACAACACTACCAATGTAAGATGGAAATTCAAAGGCATCGTCTTAGGTGGATTCAAAGGATTACCACTGGCAAGTAAGAATCCTGCCAAAATTGCACCTACACCAAACCCTTGATAAATCAATGAGTAATTTCGTGTATGATGTTCCAAACCAAAGTAGTCTCCCACAAAAGTCGGGAATACAGTAATATTTCCACCAAAGCTAAAGGCCATTGCAATAATAACCAAATTAACCAATAGTGCGCTCATCGTTTGATTGAGCAAAAGCATTACGATTGCGATTAACTGAATCGTAAATGTAATGAAGAAGACGCTCTTTCGCCCAATGACGTCTGACAAGGCGCCTAAGACAAATCGACCAATTGTATTGGCAATCGCCACAATCGCCACGAATGATGCAGCAGCGGCTGTTCCAGCCCATGTAGCGGGCTCACCAAGCCACTTAGAGGCCATCGGTGTAACCGCAGCTCCCAACAAGCCCATAAACGCAACAGCAGTCGTCAAGCAAATGAAAATCAAATAAGCTTGTGGTGTATGCAACATCTCTTTAGTCGTGAAGTTATTTGAACCACTAGCAGTGCTCTTAACAACCGGATGCTCTGGAGCATCCTTTAGGAAGAATGCACCAACTACGATAATGATCATGGCTAGAACACCCCATACCATTAAAGTCTTAGTGATGTTTGTTCCCGTGATTTTGCCAAGTGATCCTGCAACACCCAAATCGATATACTTAAAAATAAAACTACCTAATCCATAACTGGCAACTGCGATTCCAGAAATTAAACCTGTCCGCTCAGGGAACCACTTAATTGCGTTTGATAAAGTTGTAATATAAGCAATTCCATCTGTAGCACCCAATAGAACACCACCAAACAACCATAATAATGCCAACTGTCCCGTTGAATGAATTGTTGTAAGAGCAATAACTGCTATCCCATATAAAATTCCCATTACGATATTAACATTCCGAATGCCAAATCGCTTAATAAGATTCGGCGCAATCAACGTCGCCAAAGCCAAACTTAACATACCCAATGTGAAGGTAAATGAAATGGTAGCGGGCTTAATGCCACCAACCAAAGTTGGCACACCGTTAACAACCTTAGCAGTTGCTCCCGTCATTTGTTGAATACCAACACTAAAAACTGACCAAGCGTAAAATGAACCCACACCGATTTGCACTAAGACCGTCCCAAGAATGACTAGCCAGCGCTTATTCGGATTGTTCTGCATCGTCTCATCCATGATTTTGTACTCTCCTTACTAAATCATCAACATATAGCTTCTCAAACCATTTCTCTGTTTCTTAAATTAAATATACCCATCTCCCTTATTTATTCTTTGTAGAGCTCTCTAGATTTATTATAACTCTTTTGGTAAGCGCTTACATATACCTTTTTTAAATTTGCACAAAAAAAGGTTCAAGCAACAACATTTGTTTACCTGAACCATTTTAATTATTTAACCCATCGATTGTCATCCATCACCAGTTTGTCCAAAACTGACTTAGGTGTGTCTTTGAAATTCATTTCTTTTTCAAGTGTCCCTTGCATCAAAACACGACCAGCCTCTGCCGTGTAATCACAGGTTACTAGCGTAATCATCTTTTTGCCTGGCACATCATCAACAACTTCGACTTGATGAGGATCGATAACTTTATAGACCGTTGCCTTGTATTCATAAACTTTCTTCAGGTCCGTTAAATAAATCTTTTGACCAACCTTACCTGAATAATATAAAGGTGAAAACAAGATGTTGCGCCCACTTGATCCTTGAATGAAATGACTGGCTAGGGCATAGTTTCCCTGCCCCATAACTTGATTTTCCTTCAGTGTTCCAGCACCTAATGCAATATTGATATTATCAACCCCATTTGAAATTGGCACATTTAATCCAATTTCTGGGATTGCCACATAACCAATAAAGTTAATCTTTCCAGCCTCCATCCGTGCCTTTAAGACTTGTTGAGCAGAAAGTGATTGAACTTTTTCCCACTTATAGTTACCTTGCTTTTCCTTACCTTTTGCTACGGATTTTTGGGTTACCGTTGGCTGAAACTTTGACAATGTATAAAAGGCGATTTGATTATGAAAAATCAAAGCTAAACCTACCAACACTAATAGCAACCAACTGAACCGCTTGAACCACTTCCGCATCTCTTCTTCCCCTCGACATCCCAAATATTTTCGTTGCTTAGATTCTCCAAGCTATCTACTAAACTTTCGATCAACAATATAGATAACTAAGCCAATGATGAAAATTCCTACACCCCATAATAACACGGTTGGTGATTGTGCCGTCAATAGATAGCCAATCACTAACAATGCAATAATCGGTAATAACATCCCACCTGGTAGTTTAAAGGCTCCTGGTACTAATGGACTATGGCGTGTTTTAATAACTGCCAAAATCGTCGGAACATATTGAACGAACGACGCCAAAACAATTAATTGAACCAAGAAGATATAACCACCACTTAAAATTAACAAAGCTGCCATGATTATCGTTACTATATTGGCAACCCAAGGAGAGTCATAGCGATTCTTCCGCCCGAATATTTTCGGCAACAACTGCTTTTCATTCGCCAACGACGCCATTTCAATTGGTGCATTAAACGAACCAGCAATCGCGACTCCCAAGATTGAAATACTCATTCCAACAACGATGAATAATTTTCCAGCTGGACCAAATAGAATTGCAAAAGCATCGGCAACCGGCAACGTTGATTTAACTAAATCTCCACCTAGTAAGCCAATTGCGACTGTTTGAACTGCCGCATAAATTAATGTCACCGTTAGCATGATTAACACCAATGCCCTTGGAAGATTCTTCTGCGGATTCTTCATTTCACGAGCAGCAATTGGTAGAAAATTAAAGCCAGTGAAAACATAGAAGATAATTGAGAGCGCCTTTGAGAGTTGCCCTGAGAAGCCACTGGGCGTCTGCATGTTAGCTGGTACGCTGAAGGTCAGGTTATTCCCCTTGATAGCAAAGAAACCAATTCCAATAAAAATAATTAAAACCAAGATTTTGGCGATTGTTGCAATATTATCGACACGCTCCATTAACGCAGTGCCAAAGAAATTCACCAGACCTAGTATCAGTAAAATCACAACTGCAATGGCGTTAAAAATCACTTTATCGTGCAATGCAGGAATGACGGTACTCAGTGCCGTTAATAAAGCAACGATCTCAGCACTCAGTGTGATAACTGCCAGCCACCAACCAAACCAGCCAACTTCAAAACCAGCGAAGCGACCAAAAACATAGTCGGCATAAATCCATGCGCCACCATCTTCTGAGTATTTTGCAGACATAACGGCATAATTCAAAGCAATGATAAACGCCATCACTCCCGCTAGCAGAATCGTTAAAATCGAAAAAATCCCGGTCTCGTGATAAATCTGTCCAGGTAGCAAAAAAATTCCAGAACCAACAATTGCATTGATTCCCAGTAAAAAGATTCCCAAAAAGGATAGTTGCTTTGTCTTTGTATTCATCATTCCATCCCACCAAAAAAGCGTTTACTCACAGTATACTGAAAGTAAACGCTTTTTTAAACAAATCAATCAATCGTCTTAAAATATACCATCGATTGTTTCAAATTAAATGATTAACCTTGTGTTGACATCTTACGACGCTTAGTTGCCTTCTCACGCTCACTAGTATTCAAAATTTGCTTACGAATACGAACGTTTTCTGGCGTTACTTCAGCATATTCATCATCATCCAAGAATTCCAATGACTCTTCCAAAGTAAAGTCACGTGGAGTCTTAACAGACGCAGTTTGGTCCTTATTTGATGAACGAACGTTGGTCATGTTCTTAGCCTTAGTAACGTTAACTGAGATATCGTTGTCACGACTGTTGATTCCAACAACCATTCCTTCATAAATCTCGTCACCAGGGTGCACAAGCAATGTTCCACGATCTTCGACACCCATCATGGCATATGTTGTAACCGTACCTTGGTTGATTGAAACCAACGCTCCATTATGACGACCAGGATTCCAGTTCTTAACAACTGGACCGTATGCCTCATAAGTGTGGTTGTAGATACCATATCCACGTGTGATTGACATGAATTCAGTTGAGTAACCAATCAAACCACGTGAAGGTACAAGGAACTCCAAACGAGTTGTACCGTTACCAGTTGATTCCATGTTACGCATCTCACCCTTACGTTGAGCAATTGAATCAATTACTGATCCAGTTGACTCATCAGGAGTATCAATTTGAACTACTTCAAATGGTTCTGACAATACGCCATCAATTTCCTTGTAGATAACTTCTGGACGTGAAACTTGTAGCTCGAATCCTTCACGACGCAAAGTTTCGATCAAGATTGACAAATGCAACTCACCACGACCTGAAACAAGCCAAGTAGCAGCTACATCTGTACTTTGAACACGCAATGAGACATCAGTTTGAAGCTCACGGTTCAAACGATCCTCAAGTTGACGACTTGTAACGAACTTACCTTCGCGACCAGCGAAAGGTGAATCATTCGTACGGAAAGTCATTTGCAATGTTGGCTCGTCAATGTGCAAGATTGGCAAGGCATCTGGATGAGCGGCATCTGTAACAGTCTCACCAACTGACAAATCGTTCAATCCTGCCAAGGCAATCAAGTCACCAGCAACGGCTTCATTAATCTCAATTCGGTCCAAACCAATGTAACCGAATAACTTAGTTACACGGAAGTTTTCAGCTTTACCGTCGACCTTCATCACTGAAACTGAGTCTCCGACCTTGATCTTACCGCGGAAAACACGTCCGATTCCGATACGACCAACGAAATCGTTATAATCCAACAATGCCACTTGGAATTGCAATGGCTCATCTGAATTGTCTTCTGGTGCTGGAATTGTTTCAAAAACCTTATCGAAGACAGGCTTCATTGTGTGTTCTTGTGTTGCAAGATCTGGATCCAATGATGATGTCCCGTTCATTGCTGAAGCAAAGATTACAGGAAAATCAAGTTGTTCCTCATCTGCACCCAACTCGATAAACAAGTCAAGCACTTCATCAACAACTTCTGAAGGACGCGCACCAGGACGGTCAACCTTGTTAACAACAACGATTGGTACAAGATTTTGCTCAAAGGCTTTCTTCAAAACAAATCGAGTTTGTGGCATAGTACCTTCAAAGGCATCCACAACCAAAAGCACACCATCAACCATGTTCATGATTCGCTCAACTTCACCACCAAAGTCCGCGTGACCAGGGGTATCCAAAATGTTAATTTGCTTATCCCCAACCTTAACGGCAGTGTTCTTGGCCAAGATCGTGATTCCACGTTCCTTTTCCAAGTCATTTGTATCCATGGCACGGTCATCCAACTCGGTCCGTAGATCAAGAGTATCTGACTGCTTTAACAATTCGTTAACCAACGTCGTCTTACCGTGATCGACGTGGGCAATGATCGCAATGTTTCGAATATCTTCCCGCTTTGCCAAAATAATTTCTCCTTTTTTGGGGCGTCCGCCCTTTGTAAACGATTTCATTTGTCGCTTCCGCACAAAAACGAGCCGAAATATCGACCCGTTTCTTTTCGCTCAACTAATTTCTGATCAACTGAATGTCAGCAAATGCTTGTGTAGTTGCTAATAAAACTGTCCCTGATGATAACATATTTATATTACTGCCGTCAATAAGTCGCGCTGTTAATCCTTGACCAGCGCCCAGCGCCACACCAGCAGCAAAGTCCCACGGTTTCATACGACTCGCGTAGCCTACCGCTCGACCCAACAACACTTGAATGAAGGATATACCTGCTGATCCATAGACACGATAACTTAGTGCACTACGCGCAATCGCCTGAAAATCAAACTGATTATAGAGTAACCGAGCACCCGATAAATAAATAATTCCATCAGCTAAACCAACATTCTGAACAGCGGGTAACCTGGTTCCATTCATTGCTACCCCAACTTCGGGTCCGCCATGAATAATGTCATCTGCCATAACGTCCATAATCCAGCCTAAAATTGGTTCGCCGTCGATATACAACGCCAACATTGATGCAAACTCACTTTGTTGTTTCACAAAATTCATCGTTCCATCAATCGGATCAATAAACCAGACATGCCCTGCGAGATCCTGCGGATGATCACCGTAACCTTCTTCACTGATAATTGATGCGTCCGGATCCGCTTGCCGAATTAATTCAACATATAACTGTTCGACCTCACGATCAACACTTGTCACCAAATCACTCCGCGAAGCTTTGGTTTCAACTTGGAAATTCTCAGACATTCGCTGAATAATCAATGATCGTGCTGTGTGCAACCATTTTAAACCTTGTAAGTCTAAAGCTCTAATTTCGGTCGGGGTCATATCACCCCTCCAGCCTTACGATGTTCTTCGCTTGTTTCGCAGCCTGCATTGTTCGGTAAATGCTGTAACCAGACTCTGAACCGAATTCGCGATCAAGCTGCTTCTCCTCGCCCTTACTGGGTACAACCAACTTAAAAGCCTGGTAGGCCGCAATCAAATCAGTCTTCTTGATGCCTTGTTCGTTGGCCTGTGCGACTGCCGAATACAGAGTCGAAACGGCAATAATATCAGCGGTCGTCCATCCATCCAGCATCGGATAATTAAATTGTTTATCGCCTGACATATTTTATCCAATCAACTTTGTATTTGCTGGCTCAGTCCAAGGATCCTGCTTATTAATGTGGTCATAATACAGTACCCCATGCAAATGATCAATTTCATGTTGGAAAACAATTGCTGGATAGCCCTCCAGCTTTAATTCGTGCGATTCTCCGGTCTCATCCTGATACTTTACAGTGATACGATTTGAGCGTGGTACGAATCCTGGTACATCCTCATCAACTGATAGGCATCCTTCACCTGTTGAAAGTGCCGCCTGCTTCACAGACTGACGCGTAATTACTGGGTTAAAAATCGTACCCTTGAAGAAGTAATCTTCACTTTCAACATCTGCCTCATCTAGCTCGTCAATATCCGCACTGGGAATTAGAATCGATGAAAATAACTTTGATACACCTACCTGCGGAGCTGCTAAACCAACACCTGGACGCAAACCATACTTTTCGTTCTGCTCTTCGTCTTGACTGACAACCAGATAGTCCATCATATTCTTGGCTACTGCTTTTAATTCATCTGATAATGGAAATTCAACAACTGCTGCTTGTGCTCGCAAAACGGCATTTCCATCGCGCACAATATCGTTCATTAAATACATCTTTGTCACTCCTAAATCAATAATTACTAATTTTCAGTATAGCATTATTTCGAGGCAAGCGACCGGCTTACCCGCCTAAATTACTCACGTTTTAGCCAATTAAGTCGCCAATCGTTTACTCAATATCTAAATATAGTTTTTAGAACAACGGCTGATTCAACCTTTTCAAATCTCGCAAATACGCCAACGTTTGCGCATTATTAACGCAGGCAACATCAATATGCAAATAGTCATGCACGTTGTCATACCAAGTATCGGTCACAACCAATGGGTCCTTTTGCATGCCAAAAGCATGTAAGCCGTTTGCTTGGGCATAATCGCTCAAGGCAAGATCCAGCCGTTCAGTAATTTTTTTTACGTCATCGCGCCTTTCTGTCGGCAGAATAAATTCAAACGCCATAACATTATGGCCCCAAATATTGGCAACCAATTCCGATGTCAAATCTTTAGGTTCAAGCACACCAAACGCCTTCAACACTGTCAAGGCGCTTTTTATAGCTTGATTGACTATTTGCTGTGACTCAATGATTTCACGCTCAGTCACGCGCCGGCCATGACGCCGAATAATCGTCACAATAACAATTAATAAAATTACTAGACCAACACCAACCAATAACCATCCGCGCATTATTTTCTCCTCTTAGAATCGGCGTGAGCAAGCATAATCCGTTCTAATTTTGCTTGCAAGAACTGTGCCTTCGGATTATCAACCTGATCATAAGCAACGAATCGAATATTCCGATATGTTAAGGCCAAGGTTGCTATCTCGGCCTTCAACTGCTTAATTGTTGAATTTGATGCTAACGCTCCATGTACATCTTCGGCCAATGAGAAATCATTATACTCGCGAACTAAGTCCTTTAGGCTAGTAACTACAACATACGATCCGCCTTGTCTGTTCATGATTGAGATATTATCCAAGCCATCAATAATTGCGTTCAGTTCGGCTTCAATCGTTGACTCTGTTGAACCACGAACAACTACGCCCTGACTCGCCGGCAGATTATAGGTCAATAGTAGGTAGCCAGCTAGTGTTTGTCCGGTAGCTTGATCACGTTGCCCCCCAACATACAGATAACTAGCAAAGCGTGTTGGTAATTGCTTTTTCAGTTCATTTGCGAGTTTTACCTCGGCGGGTGTTGTCATCGTCACATAGGTTCGGCGCCATTTGTTTTTGGCACCGCTCAGACGAAACTTCAAATTATTCCAAATTGATCCACGCATCCTCTTTTGCCTCCGTGATTTTCTATAAGCTTAGTTTACTAAATTTGATTGTCCGGATAAAGGTAAAGCCTCTCTTTTGTGCATTAGCTTATCCAGCAAAGAGCTCGTTGCTCTTATATAGCTTTAAATACATAAATCTGCTAAACTTATTCATAGTAATGTCTGGATATTACCGGACTGATTCGATAACAAGGAGCAAAAATTTATGATTTATAAGGTTTATTATCAACCAAACAAAATTCAAAACCCAAAACGGGAAAACACTATGTCCCTCTATGTCGACATGGATTCGATGCCAGCTGCGCGTTTAGCAGTTGAAAGCAACACTGAATACAATGTTGAGTTCATCGAGGAATTGTCAGAGAAAGCTTTAGCCTACGAGCAAACAACCGCAGACTTTAAGCTAACGGAGTTCTAGCTTATGGTAATGGATCTGGAGATTCGTCCAGACGAGACAGCTGTATATGCCCTTGGTGGGTTAGGCGAAATCGGTAAGAACACTTATGGTATTCAATATGGTGATGAAATTATCATTATTGATGCCGGTGTTAAATTCCCCGAAGACGAACTTTTGGGAATTGATTACGTAATCCCTGATTACACCTACCTCAAGGAAAATCGTGACAAAATCAAGGCATTGGTTATCACACACGGTCACGAGGATCACATTGGTGCCATTCATTTCTTCTTGAATGCCGTCAATGTACCCGTCTATGCAGGCCCACTCGCTCTGGCTTTAATTAAAAACAAACTTGATGAACATGGTCTATTAAATAGCACTGAGCTTCACGAATTAAACGAAGACTCAATTCTAACATTTGATAATATGTCGGTTGAGTTCTTCCGAACAACCCATTCGATTCCAGACACATTTGGAGTTGCAATTCATACTCCTTCTGGAACAATTGTTGAAACCGGTGATTTTAAGTTTGACCTGACTCCAACAACAAAACAGCCACCTAATCTACAAAAGATGGCTCGAATTGGTTCTGAGGGTGTCCTACTTTTGATGTCCGATTCAACTAACGCCGAGCGCGCTGAATTTACCAAGTCTGAGAAATGGGTTGGTAAGACCATTGATAAATTGTTTGATGACATTGATGGTCGGATTATCTTTGCGACTTTCGCATCTAATATGTCACGTGTCCAAATGGCCACTGAAGCCGCTTTGGCACACGGACGTAAAATTGCTGTATTTGGTCGTTCGATGGAGTCAGCCGTAACGAATGGTATGGCTCTTGGATACCTCGATATTCCAAAGGAAATGCTTGTCGACGCTCATGAAATCAATCACCTACCTGCAAACGAAGTTTTGATTCTCTCAACCGGTTCGCAGGGTGAGCCAATGGCTGCTTTAGCTCGAATTGCTAATGGTACGCATAAACAGATTTCAATTCAACCTGATGACACAGTGATTTTCTCAAGTTCACCAATTCCTGGTAATACTCAATCAGTTAATCGTGTTATCAATGAATTAGAAGAAGCTGGTGCTCGAGTTATTCACGGTAAAGTAAACAACATTCACGCCTCTGGTCACGGTGGTCAGGAAGAGCAGAAACTAATGCTTTCTCTGATTAAGCCTAAGTTCTTTATGCCCGTCCACGGTGAATACCGGATGCTCAAAGTTCATGAAGGCTTGGCCCACGAGATTGGCGTCGAACCTGAGAACACTTTCGTGCTAGATAATGGTGATGTATTGGCTTTGACTGCTGATTCTGCACGCTTGGCTGATCATTTCCCTGCCGAAGACACTTATGTGGATGGTAATGGTATTGGCGATGTCGGCGCAGCTGTGTTACGTGACCGTCAAATGTTATCGCAAGATGGATTGGTTGTGGTTGTCGCAACAATCGACTTGAACAGCCAGGAAATCACTGCCGGCCCTGATATTTTATCACGTGGCTTCATCTACATGCGTGAATCAGAAGAATTGATCAATGAAGGTCGCAAGGAAATTTTCCATGCTATTCTGACCGCAATGCGTGACAAAAACGCATCTGAACATACAATTCGTAACGCAGTCGTTTCTCATCTGCAGCGTTTCTTGTATGAAAAGACTAAGCGACGTCCGCTAATCTTACCCGAATTCATTATGATTAATGAAAAGTCGGCTCAAAATTAATTAACATTCTAAAAAGGATTAATAGCAATTGCTATTAATCCTTTTTTTCTGCCTGCAACACTGCCTTCACCCATATTTTTATAGCGATTAATGATAAACTAAATTTGTTAGATACTTTCGTTTTATTAATTAAGGAGACAGTGATAATGACCGTAACCGACGTAATTGAACAACTCAACACTATTCAGATGCAAGTACCTGCAAGTACTAAAAAAGACCTTGGTGCTAAATCAATTTACTTAGCCGCTGGCTGGTTTGACGAACTCCAAACAACGCTCTTGTTGGATGCTTACCGGGCACTGCTACAAAATCCGACAATTGCTCACATTCACGTCCCATTACTTCATCAATATGGCGGTGAGGAGTTTATTGAAGACGGCGAGTTTTCTCCTAATTTTGAATGGGCTACGATGACTTACAAGTCCGATGTTAAGGCTATTGATAACTCTGATCTAGTTGTCGCCCTCTTCCCCGCTGAATCTCAAGATATTGGAACTGCGATGGAAGTTGGGTACGCTGTTGCCTCCCACAAACCTGTTATCACCACGTATACCGGTGACCTTAATATCACCCCTATCAATTTAATGATCTCGTTTGGCGCCGATTCATTTGTCCTAGATCCAAAAGAACTGACTAACTATAATTTCCTCGATATTACCCCAAGAAAATATTCTGGGGCGATTATCTAAATGAAAAAGGTTCCGGAAATTTCCGGAACCTTTTTATTTGTCTGTCGTAATTAAATAAAATGAATGCTTTTGGCTTGTTACTTCAAAGTCAAAAGCATGTACCCCTAGTTCTTCACCATCGACATGTCCATACTCCAATCGTGGGATAACCATTTCATACTTGTCACTTGTCCAACGGTAAACCTGTTGCATGCCATAATGCTCTGAACGTAAAACCTTGAATAAAGTATGCAACAGTTGTGGCATATTCCTTTTCTCAATAATAATTAAATCCATCTTGCCATCTGTTGGATTCGCGTCAGGCATGATCTGCACTCCACCACCAAAATAGGGATGATTTGAGAAAGTTAACAAATATCCATGATTAAACTGCACCTGCCCTTGATCGCTCTTTAAAGATACATTAAAAGTATCTTGTGTCCTTAGCACACCAAAAAGTGATAGAAAATAAGCTAATTTCCCCAGATGGAGCCGATTCAGTGAATTCTTTAAGGTCGAATCATTCGTCGCCGCCACTGTTGCGGCATCAAATCCAACGCCCAGATTATTAACAAAATAACGCCTTGTATGATTAACACGATCCAGCATCCGACCAATATCAAGCTGCTGAACCTGTTCAGTCTCAATTGCCGTCACTAACTGTGGAATAATTACCTCGGGCTGTAAGTTATTTGATAAATTATAAGCGCGTGCAAAATCATTGCCAGAGCCCGCTGGAATATAAGCAATTGGCGCCGACCAACCAATATTCGCTGCTAATTGACCGTTAACAGCCTCATTGAGTGAGCCGTCACCGCCCAAAATTACCAAGACACTGTTATAGCTGTTATGTTTTTGCCAAATATAGCTCCAATTATAGATATCACGTGGTCGTGTGCTGATTTGAGCTTGATAGTCAATTTGTTTTCCTTTTAGGTAAGCTTCAAATTTTTGCCAAATCTGCATGGCGTTTCCGGATTGTGCCGCCGGATTAATTAGGAAAATAAGCTTTTTCATGTTCATACCTTCATTTGTAATCAATAGATAATAATATAACATAACTGTCGCCAAATTGTCGCGATTTGGTAAAAAAACTTTTCTATTTGTCACAAAAAAACTGCTAACCTTCATGACAGATGAAAGTTAACAGTTTTATAGTTTTATGAATCGGATAATTCAGGATTCTTATGCTTCAAATGCTGCTTGCAATGGTGGTACAACTTGCTTCTTACGTGATACCACACCAGGCAACGATGCACGTCCATCAATCAAAGTGGTTGCAAAGGCTTTTGCAACCTTATCTTGATTTGCTCCCAAGACAAGCACATCTGAGTTTGATTCCAGAATGTTTGTCACAACAAAAATGAATGTATCATAGTCTTCACTGGCAAGCTCTTCCTCGATTGCTGCAACAACCTCATCGCGACGTGCAAAGACATCTTCGACATCGACAGTATTGACTTGACCAACTCGAACACTCTGACCAGCCATATCAAATGACTTAGCATCACCATCAATCAACTCTTTAGCTGTGCGTGATGACAGGTCAGTCCCTGCCTTAAGCATTGCCAATCCGTAAGCTTGATAATCTGCTAGTCCAGCTAACGTTGCCAAAGCCTCAAGTGCTGGTTGATCCATCGGTGAAGTCGTAGGGCTCTTCAACAACAAAGTATCAGAGATAATTGCCGACGCCATCATTCCTGCTAGCTCTGCTGGAATTTCCACATTAGCATTCTTGAACTCGTAGTACAAAATCGTAGCCGTTGAACCATATGGCATGTTAATAAAGTACATTGGTGCTGCTGACTTAAAGTCAATCTTATGGTGATCGTAGACACCCGTAACAGTAATATCAGCAATATTTGCAACAGATTGACCAGCTTCATTATGATCAACCAAAACAACTGTTTCAGTATCAGCTTCCTTAATCACACGTGGAGCAGCAACCTTGAAATAATCCAAAGCATACTGTGTCTCAGCATTTGGCTTACCAAGTGCAACTGCCTCGGTCTCCTCATGATAAGCATTGTTTAACAAATATGAAGCCGCCAAAGCAGCGGAAATTGTATCTGTATCAGGATTTTGGTGTCCAAAAACAAGCGTCTTTGCCATGTTTAGAATCTCCATTCAAAATTTATGATTTTAGTTTAACACATTTTAAGTAACGTCTTTATGCCAGAACTAAACTTTCCAAGAAAGTTGTCATCCGGATAGGCAGTCCATCTGAATCGACATCAATGATAAAGCTACCATTACTGTAACGTTGTCCCAAAGGATGCTCATTAGGGACGAAATCAAACCGTTTATTACGTTCGGTAACGATTGTAATTGCCTGCGGATGCTCACGTGCGACTGCTAATGCGGCAACTAAACGATGCGGATCCTTTTTTAGCTCACGCATGATTGCAACACCCTTACGAGCACGACTTGTAACTGGCACCTCACTCACTGGCATCCACTTAAAGGCTCCACGATTCGAGACCACTGCTACAGCCTGTTGCTCGGTAATTGCCATCGCGCTAACGACGTAATCGTCGGCACCCAAATTAATTGCTTTCACCCCGGCCGTTCGCGGACCAGTTGTCGGCACTTCGTTGATCGGATAACGTAATCCGTAAGCGCTGTGCGTTACTATCAATACATCTGCTTGCAATAGCTGGGTTTGATCCAACAATTGCAGACCTACAATTTGGGCATGTGCGTCCTTCAATTTGATTACAGGCATCGCCCGTTTCTTATATGACGAACGCGGTGCCAAGTCAGCAAAGGCGGTCCGCTTAATCATGCCATCATTAGTTGCAACCAACCAATCACCAGTTAGCTGATTCAAGTCATCGATCACCTTCACCGCAATAATTAGCTCTTCGGAAGCCATTCCAGTAATCGTTTGTGATAAGTGTTCCCCCGCATCCTTCCACTTTGCCTCAGGAATCTCATGTACTGGACGATAGATCACATTTCCCAGATTAGTCAAAATGAACATATGTTGACGTGTGTTGACCTTATTAAGGTAAACTGGCTCATCATCTTCACGAAGACCATTCTCATCCCCAGAAGCTGAATATGAACGCTGTGAGGCACGTTTAACGTAACCTTCGCGCGATACTAAGACAACCACATCCTCATCAGCAACTGTGACCGTTCGATCGATGGTTAGCTCTTGCACTTCTGATTCAATTGCTGTCCGACGATCGGAGCGGTATTCCTTTTTGATTGCTTGTAATTCGCCACGTAGAACCCGACGCAAGGCTTTAGGATCAGATAGAATCTCTTGATACTTGGCGATCTTCTCCTCTAATTCAGCAAACTCAGCTTGTAACTGAGTCACATCGGTATTCGTCAAACGATACAATTGCAAAGTTACAATTGCTTCAGCTTGCGCATCGGTGAAATTAAATTGTTCAATCAGATTTTGTTTAGCATCCTTACGATTTTCTGATGCTCGAATTGCGACAATCACCTCATCCAAGATCGACAATGCCTTAATCAGACCAGTTACAATATGCTGACGTTCCTGCGCCTTTACCAAATCAAACTGCGTCCGCTTAGTAATAATGTCAGTTTTATGATTCAAGAAGGCTGTTAAGGCCGTCTTCAAGCCAACCCGCTCAGGTCGCTGATTATGAATCGCAACCATATTAAAATTATAAGTAATCTGCAAATCCGTCTTTTTGAATAAATAATTCAAAATCCCGTCCGCATTAGCATCTTTTGCTAATTCAATTACGATTAATAGTCCGTCACGATCAGAAACATCACGAACATCGACAATTCCAGCAACATCTTTATTCAAACGAATTTCGTCCATCTTCTTAACCAAAGCGGCCTTGTTAACTTCGTATGGAATCTCTGTGACTTCAATCTGCGACTTGCCACCCTTAAGCGGTGTAATCTGCGTCTTTGAACGCAATACAACGCGTCCCTTACCGTCTTCGTAAGCAGACTTAATCCCATCAATTCCTTGAATAATTCCACCAGTTGGAAAATCAGGTCCTTTGATAAAGTCCATCAATTCTGCTAGTTTGGCATTCGGATGCGCTAACAAATATACCAAGGCATCAATCACTTCAACTAGATTATGTGGTGGAATATCGGTAGCATAACCTGCTGATATTCCGGTCGCCCCATTTACCAATAAGTTTGGAAAATGTGCTGGTAGCACCGTTGGCTCGTACTCCGTATCATCGAAGTTTAAAACCATTTCAACAGTCTTTTTATCAAGATCCCGCAGCATTTCTCCGGCTAATTTTGATAAACGAGCTTCCGTATAACGCATTGCGGCTGGTGGATCATTATCAATTGAACCGTTGTTACCATGCATTTCAACTAGTGGTGCACGTAATTTCCAATCTTGCGACATCCGCACCATGGCTTCATAAATCGATGAATCACCATGTGGATGAAAATTACCCATTACATTTCCGACCGACTTTGCGGACTTACGGAATTGCTTGTCGTAAGTATTTCCGTCCTTATTCATGGCATACAAGATTCGTCGTTGTACTGGCTTCAGGCCATCACGAAT
Source organism: Weissella muntiaci (assembly GCF_008107635.1). GTDB lineage: Bacteria > Bacillota > Bacilli > Lactobacillales > Lactobacillaceae > Weissella > Weissella muntiaci. The sequence goes on from NZ_SDGZ01000023.1 coordinate 67,466, forward strand.
ATCGGGTAATGCACGTTCTTGAATAATGTATTTTGAATAGCGCCCAAAACGGTCACCCATGACGGATTCTAGGCTTAATTCTTGAATATTTTGATCAGCCATTTGAGTCCTCACTATCTTGCCATGTTTCAATTACCGGCACTTGAAAATCATCCGTTTCAACCGCCACAGCAGTTGATTCGTCATCACTCTCCAAAATTGAACCACCTTCTTCAAGGGTAAAAGCCACGTTAGCCTCAATCCATTTACGTCGTGGCTCAACCTTATCACCCATCAGCGTAGTGACTCGTTTTTCTGCCAACATCGCATCATCAATCATTACGCGAATCAAAGTCCGTGAATCTGGATTCATCGTGGTATCCCAAAGCTGATCGGCATTCATTTCACCGAGCCCCTTGAAGCGTTGCAATGTCACACCACGATCGCCAGTCACTTCTTGTTTACTTGCAAGTTGAGCATTTGTCCATGCGTATTGAATATCTTGCTTTTTACCAGTCCCTTTACGCAACATATACAGTGGTGGCAAAGCAATATATACTTTACCAGCTTCGATTAATGGTCGCATGTACTTATAGAAGAAGGTCAATAGCAATGTCTGGATATGCGCGCCGTCGTCGTCGGCATCGGTCATAATAATAATCTTGTCGTAATTAATGTCCGCAACATCAAACTCTGCTCCAACACCGCCACCAATTGTGTAGATAATCGTGGCAATCTCTTCGTTTTTCATGATATCCGCCAGCTTGGCCTTCTCAGTGTTCAAAACTTTACCACGCAAAGGTAAGATCGCTTGGAACTTGCGATCTCGCCCTTGCTTGGCTGAGCCTCCGGCAGAATCTCCCTCAACCAAGAACAATTCATTCTTGGATGCGTTCTTTGACTGTGCGGGTGATAGCTTACCTGACAAGAGCTTTTCGCGCTTCCCCTTCTTCTTACCTGAACGAGCCTCATCACGTGCTCTACGGGCCGCCTCACGCGCTTCACGGGCACGTAGCGCTTTACGGATCAACCCTTGCGAGAATTCACCGTTCTCCATCAGATAGAATCCTAATTGTTCTTGAATCACCGTATCAACGATTGAACGAGCTTCTGGAGTTCCAAGCTTGTCCTTGGTTTGACCTTCAAATTGTAGGAGGTCTTCCGGGATTCGTAACGAAATCACTACTGCCAGACCTTCTCGAACATCGGATCCGTCTAAATTCTTATCCTTCTCTTTTAAAAGGCTAACCTTACGCGCGTAATCGTTAAATGCCTTAGTCCATGCCGTTCTTAAACCGGCCTCATGTGTTCCACCACCTGGCGTCCGCACATTATTAACGAAAGACATCATCGTCTCCGAATATCCGTCGTTATATTGAGCAGCCACCTCTACCTCAACATCTTGTAACTTACCATCAAAGTACATGATAGGACCAAGTGTATCCTTATCTTCATTTAAATAAGCTGCAAATGCTTGAATGCCCTCTGGGTAGTGATACTCTTCAGCACGTTCTTGTCCAATACGTTCGTCAGTCAAAGTTACCTTGATATCCTTTAGTAGAAAGGCCGACTCACGCAATCGTTCAGCCAAAATATCAAAATTATAAATTGTAGTTGAGAAAATTGTAAGATCTGGCTTGAAGGTTACGGTTGTTCCGTTTGGCTCCTTGGTCTTACCCAAATTATTCAACGTACCGTCAGGCTTTCCACCGTCAATAAAATGCTCTTGGTATTTAACCCCATCACGAACAATCGTTACTGTAAGTGACTTTGATAGTGCATTAACAACCGATGAACCCACACCATGGAGTCCACCAGATGTTTTATAGCCACCTTGACCAAATTTTCCGCCGGCGTGTAGTACCGTCAAGATTACCTCAGGTGTCGGTTTTCCGGATGCGTGCATCCCAACTGGCATTCCACGACCATGATCAACTACAGTAATTGAGTTGTCCGCGTGAATAATTACATTAATCTCATCACCATAACCTGCTAACGCTTCATCAACTGCGTTATCAAAGATTTCATATACTAGGTGGTGCAGCCCTCGTCCATCAGTTGAACCGATGTACATACCGGGACGCTTGCGAACTGCTTCAAGTCCCTCTAAGACTGTGATGGAATCATCCGAATAACTATTTTTACTTGCCATGGACGCTCCCTTTCTTTTTTTTAATCTATGTTTTTAGTACACTCTGTTTTTCATAATATCGCAAGGTCTTGTTTTTTTGCAAGTTTTGTTTTTAAACTCACATAAAATCATAGCAATATCTTACTTTTTTTTCGGTCATTCCTGCTATAATAAGATTTGATTTTTATTTTTGCAAATTTGCAAAATATTTCTAGGAGGAAATTTGATGAGTTCAATGCACTTCATCATTTCATTTATTTTAGCCTACTGTTTGGGGTCACTTCCCTTTGGCTACTGGATTGGCAAGCTATTTTATAATCAAGACATATTGAATGCAGGTTCAGGAAACATTGGAACCACTAACACCTTCCGCGTTTTAGGCAATCGCGCCGGACTTACCGTCCTTGTTTTGGACATTTTAAAAGGAACTGCTGGTGCGTATATGGCGGCAATCTGGGGCAATGTCCCTAGTAAAGAGTGGCTTTTCTTCGTTGGTCTAGGCGCCATCATTGGTCACACCTTCTCAATGTGGATCAAGTTCCGCGGTGGTAAGGCAGTCGCTACCAGTGCCGGCGTCTTACTGGCATATACACCGCATTTATTTGTCTTTGCGTCGCTAGTATTTATTACGGTTATCCTATTATCAAGTATGGTTTCACTTGGATCAATGATTGGCTTCACGCTCGTAACGCTAGCCGCCATTATTGAACAAGACTGGCTCTTAACCGTTATTGCCGTTGCCCTGACAATTTTTGTTTTCTATCGGCATCGTGAGAATATTAAGCGAATTAAAGCTGGCACCGAAAGCCTAGTGCCTTTTGGATTATACTATTGGTCAAAACATCGTCAATCTTAAAACAACAAAAACGAATAGGATTAGCTATCTGCTAAATCTTATTCGTTTTTTTGCACTTATTTATCCAACATTGCGACATATTCCTCAAGCGTCAGATTATGTTTCGTGATGTACTCTGCATTTGCAACCCCGACGTAGCGATAATGCCAATCCTCATAACCAACACCAGTACTCTTCTTTCCATCCGCTGGAAAACGGAGAATAAACCCATACTTTGGTGCAAGAGCCGCAATTTGCTTTACGACTGCCTTGGGACTCTCGTTAAGAGAATCTACGGTACTCATATCAATAGCCAGCCCCGTTTGATGCTCGGACATCTTTGGCGGCTGGGAATAAGTCTGAACGTTTTTCTCCGCTTGTGCACGCGTTATTGAACCGCCACCTGCATTTACGGTTCCAGCTGCTCCGGCCATTTCTTGGTCAACATATCGGTCATATAACTGTGTCTGATAAGCGACCGATCGATATCCAGATATCAGGTGTTCTGCCGAATCAACCTTCTGCGCAGCGGCCAAAAAATCAGTCGTAGCGTTTGCAATTCGCTGGTCAACTTGCACCCCCGCTACCGTCGTAAGCGTTGGATTAAGCTCATCATGCGGATGGTCTCGATTAACTACTAATAAGTTCCAATCAGAAGCCCTCGCCGCTGGTAGATCACTTTGTGAGGTAGCTGAGGTAGCCTTTGAACTGGTGCTTTTACTCGAATCACTAGTTGTTGTCTGTGTATTTAAGTGCTTAAATATTACTCCACCAATGACAAGTACAACCAATAATCCTAGCAGCCATGAATATTTCTTCATTAATATCTGCCTCCTTAATCTTCAAAAAAGAAAAGCCATACGCTTTTCAAGAACAATGGTGTAACCAAAGTTGAAAATGTACGACCTAATTATCGTCTAAAAGAATGTCAGTGAATATGATCCTGTAAATGTTTGCGCCGGCGACAGCTCATTAATTGCGTACTTATGAGCAATATTTCCATCTGCATCAACTGTGTCCGCAATTCCCCACCAAGGCTCAATTGCCACAAAGGGCGCTTCTTTTACATATTGTGTCCAAAGTCCTACATACTTTGCATCTTGAATATGCATCGTAATTCCATGTGATTCATTCAGACGTGCAAGCACGATTGAGACTGGATTCCCCCCTAAGCGCAGAATAATCGCATCGTCCTTATAGTCATCGCGTCGCAAACGTAGCGGTACTCGCGTATCAAAAGAACTCTCTAAATTATTATCCAAATATGGTCCCATTAATTTAGCACGCTCATAATGTCGTCGCGGCTCAATATTGAGATAATAATCCGTAAACTTTTCACCTTCAACCAGTGGAACATTGAACCCCGGGTGACCACCGACTGAGAAATAAATATCATGGTTATCGGTATTCGTCACGATATAGGCAATTCCCAGTGTATCTTGTGAGGTAAGACGGTACTCAACGTCGAACTGGAATCGAAAAGGATAGATTGCATGAGTCTCCTCACTATCAGTCAATCGAAGCCTTACTGTAGTATCACTTTGCTCAACGACATTAAATTCATTATCACGGGCAAAGCCATGTTGTGTCATGAAGTATGTTTTATCACGATACTTATAACGATCTCCACGCAGCCGCCCCACAATCGGAAACAGATTTGGTGCATGTCGTCCCCAAAAATTGGGATCCGCCTGCCACATATATTCTAAACCAGTCTCTTTATTAATAACTGAGATCAACTCTGCTCCATGCTCTGACACTTCAACACAGATACTACCATTATCTAATTTTACTGACATAATTTATCACTCCGTATACTTCTGCCTTCACAGCTATATTTTAACAAAGTTCTGAAGGCTTTACTATTAATTTGGGGAGCGCTTTCATAATTTAAGCTCGTGGGAAAAAATTCCGATAACTTTTTTGTAAATCCTGAGTCGTTACATGTGTATAAATTTGGGTCGTCGATAAATTGCTATGCCCCAACAGACTTTGAACGGAACGTAAGTCAGCACCATGGTTTAGCAAGTCAGTGGCAAAAGTATGCCGGAACATATGGGCAGTCACATTTTGACTAATACCAGCAGCCTTCGCCAATTGCTTCAGAATATATTCAACGCCAGATGCCGAAATATTGTTGCCCCGTTGATTTAAAAAAACAAATCCTGCGTCTTGTTCAGCCTTCGCCACCAAAATTGGCCGAGCAACTGTTAGATATTCCGAAAATGCATCCGCCAGATAATCACCAAATGGTAGGGTCCGTGTTTTATTTCCCTTACCCAGCACAGTGATAATCTTGTTACGTCGATCAACAGCGTTAATCTTCAAGTTTGCCAGCTCTGAAACGCGCAGCCCAACTCCGTACAGTGTTTCCAATATCAAGCGATTACGAATCTCAAGTGGACCGTCACCTTCTTTTACATATTCAAACAATCGCTTCAACTCTTGTTCATAAAAATGTCGTGGCAAATGTTGACCACCTTTTTTAAGTTGTACGTCAGCGAAAGGATTCTCTTTTGCCAAGTCATTGCGAATCATAAATTGAAAAAAAGCACGTAAGGAACTTACCTTACGCGCAATCGTCCGCGGACTATCTTCAGCCTCATATCGTTGCGCTAAATAAATCCGCACATCCAATTGATCCATCAACAAAATATTCTTTTTTTCATCTTCAATCTTAATAAAGTCGATCACCTGTCGTATATCTGACCGATATGCTTTGATTGTTTCAGCAGAATATTGACGTTCAACTCTTAGATATTCAACAAATAAATCTAAGTAGTTCGTCTCTGATGTCATCATTTTAGGACTTTACCTCTGTAGTCTTTGTGGTCTCAGATGCCTTATCGTCATCCTTGTTTTCATCATCTTCCTTAGGAGTAGTCCCATCAGCAAGTGTTTTCTCAGTTGGCTTATCCCATGATACAAAATCACAATCTGGATAACGTGAGCAACCATAGAAAGTTCGACCACGCTTTGTCTTGCGTTCTACAATCTGACCAATCCCACACTTTGGGCAAGTCAAACCGATTTCTTCGACAATCGTTTGTGTATTACGGCAATCTGGGAAACGTGAACAAGCGTAAAACTTTCCATATCGTCCCATCTTGGTCAACATTGGCGCTCCACAGACGTCACAATCAAAGCCGGCAAGCTCATCTTTTAAGACGATCTTCTCCATCTCGACCTCTGCCTTAAGCAGTTCTTTTTGGAAAGGCTTAAAGAACTCATCGATTACTTCGACCCATTCTTCTTGACCACGCTCAACATTGTCTAAGTCTGTCTCAACTCCGGCGGTAAACTTAATATTTGTTACATCGGGGAAAAATTCTTGAACCGTGTTCTGTACCAAGACTCCAAGCTCTGTCGGTACGAACTTTTTGGCATCCAATCGTACATAATTACGCTTTTGAATTGTCTCAATCGTAGCAGCATACGTCGATGGACGACCAACCCCATTTTCCTCTAAGGCCTTAACCAAGGCAGCTTCGGTATACCGGGCAGGTGGCTGTGTGAAATGTTGCTCTGGTGAAAGTTGCGCCAATTTGACATCATCCCCAACGAGTAACTCAGGTAGTTTATTATCCTTTTCACGTGCAGCCGGGTACGCCTTTGTGAAACCGGCGAACTTTGTTTTCGACCCATTTGCTCGGAACATTACCCCATTTTGCTCAATTGTAACTGCCATTGTGTCCAAGACCTCAGCGGTCATTTGACTAGCAACGAATCTTGACCAGATCAATGAATACAGCCGGAACTGCTCACTAGTCAACTTATCTTTGATTGAGTCTGGTGTTCGCATGACAGAAGTTGGCCGAATTGCCTCATGGGCATCTTGAGCGCCTTCTTGTTGTTTACTAGCGACGGGCTTACTTGCCGCATATTCGGGGCCATATTCATCAACGATAAATGTTGCCGCCTCACCCTTTGCAAGACTTGAAATACGAGTAGAGTCGGTACGCATATACGTAATCAACCCAACCGTTCCTTCTTTCCCACCAAGATTAATTCCCTCGTAAAGTTGCTGCGCGGCCATCATGGTTTTACGAGTCCGGAAGTTCAATTGGGTATTGGCAGTCTGTTGCATCGTTGAAGTTGTAAATGGTGGTTGCGGGTTACGTTTACGCTCCTTTGCTTCCACCTTTGTGACTGCAAAATTACCTTTTTGATCAAGGCGCTCCAAAATCTCTTGAACTTTGGTATTATCAGGAACGTCCGTCTTTTTACCATCAAGCCCCCAAAATGCAGCCTTGAACTTATGCCGGTCCTTAGTGAACTCCGAATCTAAAGTCCAATACTCATCTGGTTGGAAAGCTTGGATTTCATTTTCACGAGCAATTACGAGACCCAAAGCAACCGATTGTACACGGCCTGCTGAAAGACCCTTTTTAACTTTTTTCCACAATATTGGCGAAATTGAATAGCCAACTAATCGATCCAAAACACGACGCGCCTGCTGTGCGTCTACTAGATCCATATCAATCTGACGGGGATGTTTAAAAGCTTCTTTAACCGCATCCTTCGTAATTTCATTAAAGACAACTCGATTTTCACCAGCATCAAGGTCCAAATCCAAAATATGTGATAGATGCCAAGCAATCGCCTCACCTTCTCGATCCGGATCAGATGCAAGATAAACGTGCTTTGCCGCCTTGGCCTCTTTTTTAAGTCCCTTAATTACATCGCCTTTACCGCGAATATTGATATATTTTGGTTCATAATTGTTCTCAATATCGACACCCATTTGTGACTTTGGTAAATCACGAATATGACCAATACTTGCAACAACCTTGTAGTTGGTTCCTAGATACTTTTCAATCGTCTTTGCCTTTGAAGGCGACTCCACAATCACCAAATTCTTTTTACGCTTCGTTGTGGCGCGCTTTTTCGCAGGCTTCTTAGCTGGCTTTGCTTCAGTTGTACTTGCCATGCGTGCACCTCTCTTTTATTAATAATATAGCTCAATATTACACTATTTATCAGATTTGACAAAATTTATCGACATTTACGTCGTAGCGAATTGAGTACCACTCATATTATTAACATCATTCAAATATGTCAAGTACAGTGTTCAGAAAATATCAAATATAGAACTGATGTTCGGCCAACTTTTCAAACAAATCCTCGTTCGACAAAATTGGAATTGCGCCATCATTTATTAACTGATTAGTCCCAAACGAATTAAGATCATCAATTCGTCCCGGTAGAGCAAAAATACTCCGATTAGCCTCCAATGCTAACCGAGCTGTAATCAGCGAACCCGATCTTTTTCGCGCCTCGACCACTACAATTGCTGAACAAAGCCCCGCGATAATCCTGTTGCGCTCTGGAAAATGATATTGTCGCGGCCCCGTATCTGGTAGATACTCAGAAAGTAATAAACCGTGTTGCCCAATCTTGTGTTGCAACGTCCTATGTCGTGCCGGATAAACAACATTCAATCCAGTTCCAATAACGGCTATCGTGCTCCCACCATTGTTAAGCATTGTATCATGCGCCAAACTATCAATCCCTTGTGCTAAACCCGAAACGATCGCATATGCCTGCTTGGTTAGACCTTTACCCCAACCTTTAATAATCTTGGTCGCACACTGACTATGCATTCTCGCACCAACAATACCAACCTTCTTCATCGCTAGTAGTTGCAGATTACCACAATAAAAAAGCACTAGCGGTGGATGAATAATCTCTTTCAACATAGCCGGATAGCATTCGTCAATAATCGTAATGTATGCTAATCGCTTCAATTCAATTAGTTCATTTATAGAAGGATAATTACCGAGATGTTCAGAGCCAGTAATCTTTTTCAACAGATTAATGGGCAAAGGTAAAGCGACCGTCGGATGTTCTGATAAATATTGCCAAACTTTCGCTCGACCACGATAACTCAAATGCTTTACTAAAAACAACGCCAAAATAAAATCACGAATGTTCATATCAATCCCTCTAGTAATAAAGGACTAACTCACTCGTGATTTTATCAAAAATTCATAGATATTTTTTTACAGGCGCAAAACTTCGCCGATGAATAGGCGTAATTCCCAATTCAGCCATTCCTTGCAAATGCTTTGCGGTACCATAACCGGCATTATGCTCAAAATCATAACCTGGATAAGTCTGCGCATAGTCTTGCATTAGTGCATCCCGAAAGTTTTTTGCTAAAATACTAGCCGCTCCGATACTAATGCTACGATCATCACCTTTAATCAGCTTTTCCTGAGGCAAATCAAGGTCAACAGTCATGGCGTCAATCAGCAAACGTTGCGGTTTGACTGTCAGATTCTCGACAGCTAACTTCATGGCCAGCCGACTAGCTTCATAAATATTAACCTGATCAATCATCTCAACTGAAATCACGCCAAAAGCATAATCAACAACTTTGTTTTTAATTGCAAGGTCCAATTCCTGTCGCGCTTTTAGCGAAAGCTGCTTCGAATCATGGACCTCCTGCAAATCAAAATTCTCATCAATTACCACCGCAGCCGCGACCACTGGTCCAGCTAGTGGCCCTCGGCCCACCTCGTCAATACCCGCAACTATCTCTTGATCGGCCCAAGCAATTCGTTCAAAAGCAAGTCGCTCATTAAAGGCGGCCTTTTTTGCTTTCCTCTGATCGATTTGCCGATCGAATTGACCCATCAGTGTTCTGACACCCTTTCGTGAATCGCTCCGCCACTCTTCGAGCTCAATTCGGCTAAATTCGCCATCTACCAAATGAGTTTTAATTTGACCGACTGTCAACTTATTTGTTGCCATCAATCACAGTTCCAATGTTATCTTCGGGTAATTCAACTGTATAAGTTCCCAGTTTTCCCCGGCGCAAATCAATTAGTAAACGTTCTGATGCCCGATCATAGTCGTCCTTAAAGCCTAATTTTTGTGTAATCAACAATAACAGCTCTACATCAGTATTCAATTCCCACGCGTCTGCAGGTAAATGATAGCGCTCAACGATCGCTTTGGGCGCATAATCACGGAAGAACGCAAGCGTTGCCAAGGCAACATCATCTTGATTAATCAACTGATCTTTAATAGCTCCAGTCATCGCCAAATGTAACCCAACGCGCTGGTCCTCGAACTTTGGCCACAACACTCCCGGCGTATCAAGCAATTCCAAATTCGTTGGTGTTTTCAACCATTGCAACTTTTTAGTCACACCCGGACGATCCCCTGTTATCGCAACATTTTTGGTCACCAAATGATTAAGCAAAGTTGACTTCCCAACATTTGGGATTCCTGCAACTAATGCCCGAATCGCCTTATCTTTGACGCCCTTCTCTTCCAGTGCGGCCCACTTATCTGCCAACACATTCCGAGCAGCCTTAGTCATTACTTGAGGAGTTTTGTGTCCGCGAGTGTCCAAAGCAACAACTGTCATCCCCTGGGCTTCAAAATATTGCTTCCACATTTTTGTTCGCTCGGGATCCGCTAAATCGGTTTTTGTCATCACTAATAGTCGCGGCTTTTGTCCTAAGAGTTCATCCAATTCTGGATTACGTGAACTCAAAGGAATGCGTGCATCAACCAATTCGAATACAATGTCGACATATTTAAGATTTTCCCGCATCAGGCGTAGCGCCTTTGCCATATGTCCTGGGAACCATTGAATAATTTGTGCCATTATAACCTCTATTTTTCACTTGCCAAGTACAAGCTCCATGCCTGATCAAAGATCGTCATTGAGTGCAAATAGCTTGCATTTTCTTCCAAATATAATGATATTTGTTCAAAATTATCACTCTGTTTAGGAAATTGTTGATCAAAAAATGCTGCATTAGCAAACGTCTCTACCTCGTTAGCAGAAACCGGTTGCCGCTGTGTCATTAACCATTGATAAAAAGATCGTCGCATTATTCAAAGCCTCCTCGGAAGACAAATTTATCTGCTTGTGGATCAATCTTCTCAGCCTTAAAACGGACCCCTTGCACTTCTGGCATCTTTGATAAATCAATTAGCAGTGTCTTCTCGTTCTTATCAATTGTGATCCAATTTGGAAGATCTACATTACTCTCAACATACCCCATCACATAATTCACTGGCAAGGGCAGTTGTCCTACGGCAACTGACTTCGCCTTTAATAGTACATTCCCCTTTGAAGTAACCTCAGGATTCATTTTCAACCCAAAGTCTACGTTCTGACCCAACAATCGGTATGTGCCATAAACAATCATGCCAGAAGACTGCATCTGAAATCTAAGTGACTTGTTTAATGTGGCGTCTTGATTTATATATTGATCGACTAAACCATTCAGCTCTGATCGATTAACAGAAACCTCAAAGCCCGCTTGCCCAATCTTTGTGCTCGACTCAGTTGTTTTACTCTGGCTTTGTGGCATAAAAATTAAAACCACAGCTGCAAGCACAACTAGGATCAGCATAAGTCCTGCTCCGGTAATCATTCCCTGTCGTCGTTCACGACTAGGCCACAGTGTCCCAAACCGCGTTACTTTTCTCTTTTCCACCTTATCCTCCTAGCCATGCTTTCTTATCTTTTTGCATCTGCTTAACCAATAGCGCACTCATTTTGTCATAACCAATATCGTTGGGATGATAATGATCCTCATTCGTAATATACGCATTTTTCTCTTCATCGTCACCATTCAAAGTCTCTTGAACTGATTTATTGTCTAACGAACCGCTACTAGCCTTGACTGCCGCCTTTACCAGCGCTTTTTTCTGTTTAGCCGTCTTATATTGTCCATAGGTTAATGTTGAAAATGTAGATACATAGTTTATCTGCGAATCACTTGCTGCCATTCCCGCATTAATTGCATTATACCGTTTGACATCATTATTTATATCATCACGATTAGCTAAATAAACATATAACGGATTATAATTACCGAACAAATAAATCGGTGCGGTACTGTTCTGACTCTCAATATAATCGGTAAGTTTTTCCAGGTTTTTCGTATATGTTGGTATACTTTCATCAACCGTCTTAGTCACGTCTGCCTCTGATTCGGCGAGGAAAGCAGTAAACAATGTCTGCTGTAAATCATTGCCTCCGACAGTTAATGTAATAACGTCTGCATTCTTTAAATCCTTTTGTGCCTGCTTATTCTTCTTTAAACGTTTAATAATTTGATCCGAACGATCGCCGGCCTTACCATAATTTGCTGTCACCACTTTGACATTGTTTTCTTTGGCAATCAATTTAGCCGTTCTTTTAGTATACCCTTGCTGTCCAGTGGTATCACCAATCCCTTCAGTTAAGGAATCACCCACTGCAACTAAATGAATCGTTGCTTTTTCTTTGGCGGCAACCGGCTGGTTCCAAATACCAACATAGCTAAATCCAAGTGTCACAAGGAGAACCAATATCAGCTGAAATCTTCTTTTCATAGCTGTCCCTCCCTACTCGTTATTCTATTTTACCAAATTCTAATATTTATACCTTAACTATCAAAGGCCATTTTAAAGCCGGTTAACAATAATGCTAACCGGCTTTAAAATGGTGACAGGATTATATCTGCCAATTTAGTTAGATTCACCCATCATTTTACTTTTCCAAAAATGAAAGGCCATACGCACCAACACCTGTATGCGTTGCAACTACCGGCGTTGTTTGTTGGACATCAATCTTTACACCAGGGAAGACTTCCTGCATCTTAAGACTCAATTCCTTGGCACTTTCTGGATTACCAGCATAAGATAAGCCAATCCATGCAACATCCTTAGCATCAGCTTGGACTTCCTCAATGATTCCATCAATGTACTTTGCGATCGCCTTCTGACCGCGACCCTTTGCTTCGACATTAATGTTACCTTCAACAACCCGTGCACCCAGCTTAACGTTTAACACAGATGAAATGAATCCAGCTGTCTTAGACAAACGTCCACCAGCAACCAAGTTCTTCAACTCGGCAATCGTAACAAACAATTTTGTATTAGCCTGTGTTTCAGCTATTTTGGCCAAGATATCAACCTTAGAGGCACCACTTTGCGCTAACTTAGCCGCCTCCAACACTTGAAATGCGGATGCTCGATCGATAAAGGTTGTATCTACAACTGTGATATCCCGATCCACCATTCGAGCAGCTTGCTCAGCGGCCGTCACAGTTCCTGAAAGATTGCGCGTCAAATGCAATGAAATAATTTCATCATCCGGTGCAAAACCCTCGTAGACATCTGTAAATGCCCCTAAAGCCGGTTGTGACGTAATTGGCAATTCATTAGCTTCTGCCATGCGATCCATAAAATCAACAGCTGATAGTGTCTCACCATCAGCATAGACCGTATTATCAATCATCACGGTCAGCGGAATAACCTTAATACCATATTCAGCAATTTCTTCGTCTGATAAACGTGCTGTTGAATCAGTTACAATTTTTACTTGGGCCATAGTTCCATTTCCCCGTCAAATCTATAATAATTACTCTTATTATCGCCTTTAATAATTCTTTTTGCAAGTCTTTTAGCAAACGAAACTATCTAAACTAGTTCTTAAAACTATTAAATAAATTAAGTACCATCAACTTACAGCGAATTAATATCGCGCATCCATGCCAACGCCAATGCTCCCGCACCTAGATGAACACCGACAACTGGACCAATTTCTGCGAAATCAATCTTCATATCCGGATTTGCAGCTTGGATTTTTTCACGCCATGCTTGTCCAGCCTCATGTGCATGAGTATGATAAACCGTCGCCTGTAGCGGATAAGTCGCCTTTGCACGTCCCTGCTCAAAGAGTTCTTCAACCCGCGCCATTGCTTTTTTCATTGAGCGCACCTTTTCAAAGGGAACAATATAATCACTCTCATCATCAAAAGTCAGAACTGGCTTTACCTTCAACAAACTACCAATTACTGCTGAAGCGTTTGATAACCGTCCACCACGCACCAGATTTTGTAAATCATCGACGATTAGATACTCATCCATTGAAGCTTGTAGCTCATCCAAAGTTGCAATAATCTCAGCAACTTCTTTCCCAGCGTTTGCAAGCTGAGCAGCCTTAATAACTAAGGCACCCATCAATCGAACCGTTATTTTTGAATCATATGCATACACATGCATACCTTCAATTTCATCGCCAAGCGCAGCTACATTTTCTACATAACCTGAGATTGTTGACGCAAGATGAATTGCGATCACGGTATCATAACCTGCATCCCGAAGTTTTTCATATAATTCAACTGTCTCTCCTGCAGAAGGTTGCGACGTCGAAGGGAAGCTTTTCGATTGGGCTAACCGTTCGTAAAATTCTGAGTTAGAAATCGAAACACCTTCCTGAAACACTTCACCATCCAAGATGAAAGGAATAGGAATGACGTTTATGTTATTTTCTGTAACTTCTTCAGCCGTCAAATAGGCTGTTGAATCCGTTACAATCGCGATTTTCATGTTAAAGATCCTCTCCAGGATAGCCGTTTGTCTACCCATTCAAAATGATAATATATAAGTTTAACACAAAAACAACTTACTTTCGTCATTATTCTGACTTGATTCTTACATTTGTCATTGATTTTTCCAGTCGATTCAGAAGAATTTGCAACATTCGCTGCTCTTCTTGATCCCAGCGTTGGAATAAATTGGCTTCAATCGCTTCATGGGCTTGATTTACGGTCGTTAAAACAGTATCACCTGCCTCTGTAATACCGTAAACAAGTTGCCTTTTGTCACGGCCAATCGCAGTGTTATCAACCAATTCCTTTTTATACAGTGAGCTTAATTGCCGTGATAAAGTTGAATTATCCAATAGCATATCTTTGGCCAGCTTGTCTTGTGTATCAATCCCTGCACTTACTCGTGCAAGCAATTGCCACTCAGCAATCGTTACCCCACTATTTTTAGTAATCTTAGTTAAATCTGCACGATAAATTTTTTCTGTATCCCAAAGGGCTTCCAAAATTGTTTTCATAATTACACCAGCTTCACAATTCTTGTTCCATGTAATTCAGACACTGATAATTCATTGGCAATTATTCCAGCATTCTCGTAATTGACCCCACCACCTGGCAGAATCGTCATCCCTGCTGGCGCATTGGCAATCGTCTCCTTCAGCCAATCCATTGTTGTGTTAATTGATTGGCTTAATGCTCCACCATGCGTCAAAATTCGTCGAACACCGTGATCAAGTAACCAATCCATTGTCATTGACTGGTTCTCATGTGGGATATCATCAAAGGCCATATGAAAAACGACCTCCATTGATCCTGCTGCTTCAAGTAGTTCAACCATATAATGTCGTGATAGATTCCCCTTTGGAGTTAAAACACCAAAGGTAACTCCACGAACCCCTAAGGCCCGTAAGTGTAAGATTGTTTGTAACATCGTTTCAATTTCAAGATGAGAGTAATTAAAATCGCCCGACCTTGGCCGAACCATCACAATTAAATCAATTCCCGCGGCTGTCGTAAGCTCAACCGCCTTAGCGACCAAATCAAAATTTGGTGTTAAACCGCCAAGTTCTAAATGATTATTCAATTCAATTCGGTCAACGCCAGCATCAATCCCTGCTTGTATGCCTTGTAAATCGGCAACAGCCATTTCTTTAATCATGTCTGCCCTCCTGTATTTAACCTATTTTACCTTTAATTTATGTAAAAAAAATGAACACTGTTAAGTGCTCATGTTTTTTTAATAAATTATTGATTTTTGTTCGTACGCAATTTTTGTACTAATGCATAATCAGGCGTGACATTAATCGTTGTCTGCCCTTCAAAAATCACAAAACCAGGCTTTGCACCATTGGGCTTTCGTAGTCGTCGCACCGGCAAATAGTCCACCGGTACATTGGCTGACTCACGAGCTTTAGAAAAGTATGCTGCCAACATTGCTCCCTCTGTCAAAACATCGGGACTTGGCTCAGGGTCATGAATAATTACGTGTGATCCTGGAATGTCTTTCGTATGTAACCAAATATCATTCTTATTGGCTGACTTCATCGATAAACGTTCGTTTTGCAGGTTGTTCTTACCAACTTCAATCAAAGTCCCGTCACTAGCATAAAACTTCTCAGGTTGACTAACCTGTGGTTTCTGCTTCTTCTTACTTTGTTGACGCAAATAACCTTCTTGCACTAACTCAACACGAATTTCCTCAATATCACGTGGGCTAGCAATATCAACTTGCGCCAAGAGATTCTCAAAGTAATCAACCTCAGCTTGTGCCAATGCCATTTGTTCGTTCAGATATTTAACTGACACTTTTAATTTATTATATCGAGTAAAATATTTCTGAGCATTTTGCGATGGCCCTAATTGATTTGACAACGTAATTTGCAATGGCTTCTCATTATCATAGTAGTTAGGTAACGTAATTTGCTCCATCCCACGCTCAAGTTGATACAGATAGGTTGTCAGCAACTCCCCTTTGACCTTAAATTCATCAGCATTGGCGGCTGCATTAAGCTCGGCTTGTTGTCGCTTTAGCTTGGTTCGATTCTTCTTTAATTCGTTTCGAATCACTCGCAAAACTACCGCCGCCTGTTGTTGCACACGGTCACGTTCTGATTTCTCAGCAAAATAACCGTCCAACATCTCGCTCAAGGTATCGTATTGCTGTTTTTCACCTGGCAAACTAAGCCAATCAAATGGAGCGAAATTAACCCCTTTTGCAGTTAAAATCAGTTGCGGATCAACTTCATTGAAATGTTGCAACCAATCTTCTGCTAACTTAAGTGCATCACCACTTTGTGACACAACTTGTGCCAACTCATTAGCTGAATCCCGGGCAAAACCTTGAAAGCGACTCTGAACTGCCTTAGCTAAATCGTTTTGAGCTGGGTTATCAAGAATGAGATTCGCTAACCCATCCAAACTTGCATAAGGATTTATCACATCCTGCTTTGGCGGCAAGATGTACTTAGCTCCTGGCATCAAAGTCCGCACTCGGTTCTGATCTGCTGACACATGTTTAATCAAATCTAGAATCTTCTGGCTAGCCTCATCAATCAAGAATAGATTGGAATGTCGCCCCATCATCTCCAAGACCAATGAAGTTTTTTCCTCATCCCCAATTTCATTTCGCCCAGATGAAGTGATTTTAATCATCCGGTCATTTTCAAATTGCTCAATATGCAATAAAGTCGCACCCTCCAAATGTTTACGCAACATCATCGCAAAATTTGGTGCAGTCTGTGGATTAACATATTTGATGTTTGAAATTTGTGCTCGTGCAAAGGTTGGATGAGCACTTAATAATAGTGGATAGTTTTTACGATTATTTCGAACTATCAAAAACACTTCATTCGCATATGGTTGATGAATTTTCATAATTCGACCACCTGCAAGCGTGTCATCAAGTTCCTTTACCATCGCATGTGTAAATAGTCCATCAAATGACATGGTATCCTCCTATTCTTTTTCCTTAAAATAACGACGCGCCTGACGTTCATCATCGTGTAATTGTTCAATTAAAGCAGGCATCCCCGTGAATTTCACTTCACCACGCAGATACTTATGCCAACGTACGCTGACCGCCTCACCATAGATTTCCTCTTTGAAATCAAACAGGTTAATTTCAACTGTCTTTGGACGATTATCACCAAAGGTAACATTATAGCCAATTGAGGCCATTCCTTGATGCCAATTACCACCAATCGCCAATTCGACAATATAGATGCCAACTCCCGGTAGGCGCTCGTCGCTTGGTGCTTCAATGTTAGCAGTGGGAAAGCCCATCTCTCGTCCACGAGCTTCACCATGTACAACAACCCCACTCGTCTCGTAGACCCGTCCAAGCAACTTGTTTAACGAAGTTACATCGCCTCTATCAACAAACATTCGGCCGCTTGTCGAGGCACCCTCGATGCCGTCAACAGCAACTGCCGGAACCTCAATCACATCAAAGCGATTTTGCGCGTATTCTGCCAAATGTGCCATATTAGCATCTTTTGGTCCATAAGTGTGATCAAAACCGGCAACTGCTGCAACCGTATGCATCTCGACAATGTATTGATTAACAAATTGCTGTGGCGTCAACTTCGCAAAATTTGATGTGAAATTGATAATGTACATCAAATCAACGCCCATGTCCGCTAACAAGGCCTGCTTTTTCTCAATGGTTGTTAAATAGGTCAAGCGTTCTGTATGTTGCTTGAAAACCACCGAAGCATGTTGATCATACGTCAAAACTGCAAGAGGTACATGTCGGCGTTCTGCTTCGATACGCGCCCGCTCGATCACAGCCTGATGTCCTAAATGCAACCCATCAAAGAACCCCATTGCTAGCACAACTGCATCTGTTTTAATTTCATCTGGCCGAAATGGATGATGTAAATAAATAACTTCCATAGTTCAGCTCCTCACTTTTCTTTATCTAGCGTATAATTTTAGCACATTTTGAAACATTATATACCGCTTCCAATTTGTTCTATATAAGATCTAACTGCCACGGCGATAAAAAACCACTACTAGTACGCTTGCATAAGTAGTGGTTTTGATCAGACTAAATTAGATCCGGAGTTTGCGCTCTTTAACCGTTATTAGCCTTCTTTTTAGCTTTGCGAGTTGCTCGAAGTGATGCACGTTCTTCGACACGCTTCTTATAACGAGCATCCCTTGCAATTGCAGATTTAATTTGACGCTTATAGCCAGGTTTAACATTCTTTTTCTTCTTTTTTACCAATCCAATCATCGTTGGATCAAGTTTAACGTTCGTCTTATTTCTCTGCTCACGACGGCGACGATCATAACCATCACGAAGCTCACCGCTCTTTGTCAACGTCATCGGCTTAAATGCAACACCCATGTGTTCAACAGCACCAACCCGATCTTCTTCATCAGGGTTATAAACCGTAATGGCAGTTCCTGGTTGACCATTACGACCAGTCCGACCCACACGATGTACGAAGAACTCAAGTTCATTTGGAATACCATCGTTGATGATCAGAGACACACCTGGAATATCAATTCCACGCGCTGCTAGATCAGTCGCAACTACATATTGATAATCCAAATTTTGAATCGCTTGCATTGTCCGCTTACGCTCACGTGGTTGAATATCACCATGAATTTCGGCAACCTTTAGCCCACGATTACGCAAGTACTTTGCAAGGGCCTTGGCACGAATTTTGGTATTGGCGAAAACCAAGGCCATGTATGGTGTCCCCATTGTCAACAATGAATAAACCAATTCATCCTTGGTCTGTCCCTTTGTTCCAACTAAAATATTCTCGATGGTTGGCGAGATAACTGTTTCAGCAGGAATTTCTTCAACAACCGGATTTGTTAGATATTTACGCAAGAAGGGCTGCAACTTTTGTGGAATCGTTGCTGAAAAGACCAACATTTGTAGATCGGCTGGTAATGCTGCTGCGATTGCATCAACTTCGTTCAAGAAGCCCATATCTAAGGTCATATCAGCTTCATCAACTACCAAGGTTGCTGCTGTGTGAATATCCAAGGCTGCATTTGCCTCATAAAGATCCTTAATTCGTCCTGGTGTCCCAATTACGATTTGTGGTTGTTGGGACTTCAATTGCTGCAATTGACGAGCCTTATCCGTTCCACCAATATACAAACCAATTCGTGGCTCAGTATTTTCAGCAAAATTACTTGCAATTTGCTTGGCAGCTGCATAAATCTGTTGCGCCAATTCACGTGAAGGTGTCGTAATAATCGCCTGAACACCTTGATTGTTTGTATCAAGCTTCTGAAAAATCGGAATTAAGAAAGTATGCGTCTTTCCGGAACCAGTTTGTGATTGACCAACAACTGAGCGCCCTTGCATAACGACTGGGATTAGACGTGCTTGTACCTCTGTTGGTTCATTAAATCTTATCTTCTCTAACGCGCCATTTATTTCTGGACGCAGATTATAGTCTGTAAACTTAGCCATTAGGCCTCCTCTTCTAGTAAAGCATTTGTCTCTTCAATAATTTGTTGAACTTCAGCTTCATCTTTTGCCAACGCACCTGATGCAAAGGGATGTCCTCCGCCGCCATGCCGTTTAGCAATTTCATTAATAACGGTGTTACGTGAACGTAAGCGGACACGATAGTAACCCTCATCTTGTTGCTCAAATACAATCCATACTTTGACTGTGTTAATCCGGCCTAATAGTGGCACAATAAAGGCTGTACTAAATTCACCAAGGTCAAAATTAGCAACAACTTCATTAGTTAAAATAATGTAATTGAGCCCTGCTTCTGACATCACCATGTTGTCATAAACATAAGCTGATGCACGTGCCGCTTCTAGAGAGATTGTCTCTTGCTTTTGATTAATCTCAAACCAATCAAAATCAAACTTCATTAGGTCAGCAACAACCTGCATCGTCTCTGACTTTGTTGCATAGAGGAAACGTCCGGTATCACCAACAATTCCAGCATATAAGTAGGCTGCACCTTGGTTTGACATTTTTAACTCATTTTCAAATTCCTTGTAAAAGGCAAAAATTAGAGCACTCGTTGAAGAAGCACCCTCAACCACCCAATTATAATCGCCATACGGATCCTCATTTGGATGATGGTCAATTTTAACCACCGTTGCCCCCATATCATAACGGCGATCATCGATTCTTGGTTCATTGGCAGTGTCTGTAACTATCACAAGTGCGTCTTGATAAACGGCGTCCTCGATCACATCCATATCGCCCATCCACGATAAACTAGGTACTTGTTTTCCAACAACATATACCTGCTTTTCCGGAAAAGATGTTTTTATTAGTTCAGCCAACCCAAATTGTGACCCAAAAGCATCTGGATCAGGCCGTTGATGCCGATGAATAATTATTTTTGAAGCTTTTTTTATTTCTGCTAAAATTGCAGTTTGCGCTGTCATGCTTTTTTCCATTTCTATATCTAGGTAATTTGCTAGGATTAATAATGTTCTAAGTATAGCATAGGACAGCTATTTTCACCGGATCAAATCAAAATAATGGCAACAGAATTTCTGCCTGACTTTGATTCTGCAGATTCGTAATTGTAAGTCCCAGCAACCGTAACGGGCGCTGATAACCGCCTAACTCTTCAAAAAGGGCCTGCCCCTCTTCAAGAATAAACTGAATGTCATTAGGTATCAGATCGGGAAATGACTTACGCCGTGTCTCAGTCTCAAAATCCTCTGTCCGCGTCTTAATTACAAGCGTCTTTCCTTGCATTTGACGTCGATCCAGCGACGCAACTAATAGCTCGGTAATATGCCTTAGTTCATTTGCTACTTGTTCCTCCGTGTCGAGGAAAGGGTTATAGGTTCGTTCTTTACCAATCGACTTACGTTCTCTCTGCCACTCCACTTGACGATCATCGACACCCCGAATTCTTCGGTAAAATTCATACCCCATTTTGCCAAAGTTTTGTAACAAGGTTGATTGATCTTGTAAGAACAGGTCGTGACCAGTTTCAATCTTTAGGGTATGCATCTTTTCGGCAGTCTTTATTCCAACGCCCCGAATCTCCTCGATTGGCATTGGATCAAGAAATGACCGAATTTCGCTCGGCTTGACCACCGTGAGCCCAACCGGCTTATTATGTTCCGAGGCCAATTTCGCTAGAAATTTATTATACGAGATGCCAATTGAGCTCGTTAAATTCAACTCTGCATAAATTGACTGCTGTAACTGATGTCCAACCATGATCGCATCTTGAAAGGTGGTATACGAGTCCGTTATATCCAAATAAACCTCATCCAAGGCCACCGATTCAACTTTCCGTGTAAGTCGATAGAAGATTTCATGAACTTGTTCAGATACCTCTCGATATAGATCAAAATTTGGTGGAAGGAAAACCGCATTGGGAGCCAAGCGCAGTGCTTCCGCCGAACTCATCGCAGAGTGTACGCCTAATTTACGAGCCGGGTAATTTGCAGTCGCAACTACTCCATGCCCACCGGATGTACGAGGATCACGCGCAAGAATCAAAGCGACTGATCGATACTCAGGATGGTCGCGCATTTCAACTTGCGCATAAAAGGCATCCATATCGATGTGCAAAATTCGACGTTCACTTTTTAAATTAATCGGTATTTCTAACAAATCAGCCATACGCCCCTCCCACCATCAAATATTTGCCCAATAAAAAAACCCTAATTTATAAAGAGCTACTAAAAATTTAAAAGCATTTTTAGCAGATTCTTCATTTCATAGGGTCCTTTTAAATTAAGAACTAATCCTTAGCTTCAGTTGCTGAATCTTCAGCAGGTGTTTCTGATGCTACAGCCTCTTCGACTGGCGCCTCTGACTCAACTGCTTTTTCTTCACGCTTTACCTCACGCTTGTCAGGCTTAGCTTCAACATGCTTATCTAGTGCAACAATTGAAAGGATTGCACTTTGTTCGAAAGTCATGTATACACCATCAGCATCGATTGTCATCGTCTTGTTTTCGTTATCAAGACTATCAATCTTTCCGTGCAACCCAGAACGTAAGATAACTTCAGAACCCTTTTGCAAGTTTGAAAGCATCTCAACGCGCTTCTTTTGTTGTTGTTGTTGTGGACGAATCATAAAGAAGTACATAACAACAAAAAGACCCAAGATAAGTAAAATATTCATAGAATTCATGTAAAATAGCTCCTCATTACATTAAAATAGCCGGGCATTAGCCTTATTATACCCATATTGCTCCATTAAATCAGCTCGGAACTCCAGAAGGCGATCCTCGTCGATTGCTTGGCGCATGTCCTCCATTAACTTTAACAGATAACGTAGATTATGAACACTGGCAATATTTTGTCCATACAATTCATTTGTCTTAAACAAGTGATGCAAGTAAGCTTTCGTAAAGGTCTGTGAACCATAATCTTCAGTCTCAATATCAATCAATGAGAAGTCATTTGCATACTTATGATTTCTGATCACAATTCGTCCGTGACTAGTCATCAACGTTCCCTTACGACCAATTCGAGTTGGCAACACAGAATCAAACATATCAATTCCGCGAATTGCCCCATCAATCAATGAATCGGGCGCTGCAACTCCCATTAGATAGCGTGGTTTATCGCTTGGTAGCATTGGCATCGTAAAGTCCAAAACTCGATTCATTTCTTCCTTTGTTTCGCCAACTGAGAGGCCACCAACCGCATAACCAGGTAAATCAAGACCAACTAATCCATCCGCTGACAACTTACGCAAGTCCTTAAAACCAGCTCCTTGGATAATCCCAAACAAGGCCTGATCCTTTGGTCGTTGATGCGCCTCTTTTGCGCG
Source organism: Weissella muntiaci (assembly GCF_008107635.1). GTDB lineage: Bacteria > Bacillota > Bacilli > Lactobacillales > Lactobacillaceae > Weissella > Weissella muntiaci. The sequence goes on from NZ_SDGZ01000023.1 coordinate 90,503, forward strand.
CATTGCCCAACGAGTTGTTCGTTCAACCGAGTTTTTCACATATTCATAACTCTCAAAATACGGAATTGCTTCGTCCAATTGCATCATCACATCAGATCCGAGGTTATTCTGAATTCGCATCGCAACTTCTGGAGAGAGAAACATCTCATCACCATTCAAATGATTCTTAAAGGTAACACCTTCTTCGGCGATACTATTATGCTTTGCGAGTGACCAAACTTGGAATCCACCAGAATCAGTCAACATTGGCCCATCCCAATTCATGAACTTATGTAATCCACCAGCCTCGGCAATTAAATCATCACCTGGACGTAACCATAAATGATAAGTATTGGACAACACAAATTGTGCATTAATCTCATCCAAATCACGTGGTGAAACATTTTTAACCGTCGCCTGTGTTCCAACCGGCATGAACATCGGTGTGTGTACAATTCCATGACGCGTATAAATCCGACCTAAGCGTGCCCCTGTATCTTTTTCAACATGCAAAAGCTCATAAATAACTGGCCGGTTCGGGTCATTAACATATTCTTCTTTGATTGGGTACTTTTCTAATAGATACTCATCAAACTTACTTCGCTTCATTGGTTACTCCTTATTTATGAACAAACATTGCATCACCAAATGAGAAGAACCGATAACGTTCATCAATGGCATGTTGATAAGCGTTCAATATATTCTCTCGACCAGTGAAAGCAGCGACCAACATTACCAATGTCGACTTTGGTAAGTGGAAGTTAGTGATAAATGCATCAACAACTGTCCATTGGTAGCCTGGCTTAATAAAGATATCTGTCCATCCTGAATCTTCCTGTAACACACCATCAAATTTTGAACCAATTGTCTCCAACGTTCTGATTGACGTTGTGCCTGTGGCGATAATACGACCACCGTTAGCACGTACCTCATTCAAGGTGTTAGCTGCCTCTGCTGATAACTGATAGAATTCAGAATGCATTTTATGATCTTCAATGTTATCCTCTTCTACCGGTCTAAACGTCCCCAAACCTACATGCAAAGTTAACTCAACTAACTTGATTCCTTTATCCGCAACCTTTTGCAATAATTCTGGTGTCCAATGCAATCCCGCTGTTGGCGCTGCCGCTGAACCATTTACCTTTGAATAAACGGTTTGATAACGTTCCTGATCTGCTAATTTCTCTTTAATATATGGTGGCAAAGGCATTTCACCTAAGCTTTCCAAAATCTCCAAAAAGATTCCGTCATACTTAAATTCAATCATTCGGCCGCCATGTTCAAGTTCCTCGGTCACAACCGCCGTCAACTTTCCATCACCAAAAGTGATTGTTTGACCAACTGGATACTTTCGGGCGGGTTTGACCAACGTCTCCCAAACATCGTCATGATCCTGACGTAGCAACAACACTTCAACCGCCCCACCAGTCTCTGGACGCTCACCGTATAGCCGGGCTGGCAATACACGTGAATTGTTCATAACCACAGCATCGCCGGGATTAAGATAGTCAATAATGTCATAAAAGTGCTTATCTGCCCATGCACCAGTAATTGCATTCAAAGCCAATAAACGTGATGTATCACGTTGTTTCAAAGGAGTTTGGGCAATCAATTCATGTGGCAAATCATAATCGAAATCTTCTAATGTGTAATGCTTCTCTTCCATTATTAATGCTCCTTATTCTCAAATGGGATTTGCAGGTGCTCATACGCAGCCTGAGTAGCAACTCGTCCACGTGGCGTTCGTTGTAGAAAACCAATTTGTAGTAAGTATGGTTCGTACATCGACTCAATCGTCTCCACTTCTTCACCAATATTAGCCGCGATAGTATTCACGCCTACAGGTCCGCCCTGATAATAGTCAATCATCGTATGCAAGATTTTGTGGTCAACTTGATCCAATCCTGCTACATCAACCTCTAATAGTTGCAGAGCATAATCAACTAATTGATCGTCAATTAGGTTTTGCTGACGGTTCATTGCAAAGTCACGCACCCGCCGTAATAGGCGATTCGCAACTCGTGGTGTCCCACGTGAACGGCGGGCCAACTCAAACGCACCAGCTGACTGAATTTCCGTATCGAAGATATCCGCTGAGCGCTGAACGATATCAGTCAATTCCCGTGCATTGTAATAGTTCATGTGCTCTACAATTCCAAAACGGTCACGCAACGGCTGAGACAACATTCCAGCGCGGGTAGTTGCCCCAATCAAAGTAAATGGTGGTAATGGGAAATGCACTGGTCGTGCAACCTGACCTTCACCAACGATAATATCAACGTAGTAATCTTCCATGGCCGAATACAACATTTCTTCGACCGCCCGTGGCATTCGATGGATTTCATCAATAAATAAGACGTCACCTGGAGTTAGTTCATTAAGCAAAGCTAGTAGATCGCCACTCTTTTCGATTGCTGGACCAGTTGTCGTCCGAATGTTCACGCCAAGTTCATTCGCAATTACCATGGCTAAAGTTGTTTTCCCAAGACCTGGCGGGCCGTATAAAAGAACGTGATCAAGTGGCTCTTCCCGTTGAAGCGCCGCTTGAATATAAACCGCCAGCCGCTCCTTGAGTGCTTGCTGACCGATATATTGGTCAAGTCGATTTGGTCGCAGTGACTTCTCAATACTTTCCTCGCCAGCATCAAGCGGTTGATTATTTAATATTTCATCATCCATATCGCTGCCTCACTTTTTAGTTCAATAATTTTAGTCCTGCAGAAATATAGGCGGCTGAATCAACCAAACTTGCCTGACCTAATTCCTTTTCTACCTTTTGTAATTGTTTGGCAGTATAACCCAAGGCCCCCAAGGCCTCTAAGGCATCAGCCAACGCTTGATTATCTGCAACTGTCTTAATTGGTACTACCAAATCAACATCAATTTCATTAATGAATGGTAATTCACCCAACTTACCTTGCAGATCCAAGACAATTTGTTGAGCAGTCTTTTTCCCAATGCCTGGAAACTTAGTCAGATAAGTCACATCATTGTCTTGAATTGCCTGGACCAAGCTAAGATGATCATTTCGCGCTAAGATTGCTAACGCTGACTTAGGTCCGATCCCCGATACGGCAAGTAACTTTAAGAATAGCATCTTTTCATTACTATCTGCAAAGCCATACAAAGCCATTTCATTTTCACGGACGACTTGTTCAATATATACGCGCGTCGTCTTATCTAAAGTAAACGCATACGGATTAGCCACTTGGACATGGTATCCAACTCCGCTAACTTCCACAACGATAAAAGTTGGATCAATCATTGTAATGACCCCATTTAAATATTCGTACATCTAATCGACCTCTTTTATTTTCCTAACCTATTATAGCGCATTGTACTAGTCATTGTGATTAGGTTTTATTTAATTTTAATCATGGCTGTCCGCGACTGTTAACAAAAAGACAGTTAGTAATAATATTACCAACTGTCAATTCTATTATTTAACCAACGTAAAACCGATTAAAGTTCTCCGCCGGGAATTTTTATCCGTGAAGCATGCCGACCATCAAAGTAATTTGTTTGATCTTCAGGAACCTCGGGTTCATTGAAACTCGTCTTAACTTTGACATATTTCTGATCGTTCAGCTTTGAGCCAACCAAGCCTGATCGAACAATCTGCTTCAAATAATTTGAAGCTTCGTTCATATCGAAATCTAAAGCACTCTTCTCCGCTTGAATGATCAAATGGATATTACTTTCTCTAACATGTTTAATAATTTTACTAAAGAAGGCCTCTGAAGGCATTGTCTTCATCGTAAATTCTTTCCAGCTAGGGAAATACCAGATTGCTGGCGTATTACCTTCTGCTTGCATGATTCGATTATCAACAGTCATCGCAAGGTTCGGCAAAACTTCAGCAAACTTATCTTCCTTCAGTACCTGTGTGAATCTAGCATCATCCTCAGCAAATTGATCCGCCGCATCAAAAATATATACTTCGGTGTTCTTTTGATTTTGCAGACGTGCCAAATCTTCCACAATGACCGGTGTTAGTAATTCTGCCTGAGTTGGTGTTTCGTTAACAATCAAGAAGAAATCATCCTTTTCAGGTTGATAACCAACAATCTCAGTTGTTTCAACATCCATCCCCATTGGTAAATTACCAAGCTCCAACTGCTTTTCAACCGCTGGTAGGGCGTAGAAGTCCGCAATCGACAACTCAGCTGGCAACATTGGAACCGCCATTGGTCGATCACCTGACCACATTGCTTCCATCGCCTTAATCTCAGTCTCCATTGCATGCATTCGATCCAAATCAGCTTCCCCTTCAGCTGACAGATATGTCTGATAACCAACGGGCTCATCTAACTTGATTTGGGCTCTTCCAATAATTTCCTGCTGTAAGATCGCATCGTTACCAATCAAACTGCGTGCCGATGTATCATCAACCAAATAATAAACTAGTAGATTTGGCATATTTGACATCATCGAAATCTTGAAGGTGTTTTCACGCAATGCCGCTGTGATGAAATACATCCCCACATTTGCACCTTCACGTAAGAGCTGATTGAAGATCGGCTCAAGCCCATCTTCCAGATCACTCTCACGAAGTGCATCATACGCATCCACGACGGTAACAATCACTGGCATTTGTTGACCAGTTTTGCTCTCATACTGTGACAGGCTAGCCACTCCAGCTTGTGCAAATGCAGCCTTTCGTTCATCCAATGTTTCGCGAATCCGCTTAGCAAACTTCACAACTTTTTCTTCTTCGTCCAGCCTTGCCAAATCAGCAACATGCGGCAAATTCTTGACTGGGAACAGTCCATTGGTTCCAAAGTCCAACAAATTAAATTGAACTTGCTCAGGTGTGTTCACACGCGCTAGATTCATAATGATTGTTTGCAAGGCAATCGTCTTACCATATCCGGCAGAGCCGAAAATAGCAGTATGACCCATTTCCTCTAAGTCAAAATTCAAAACTTCTTGCGCTTGCTTTGCAGGTAGATCCATTACACCAAATGGCACAGCAAGGCGGCGTTCACCGTCTGCCCAGTTGCTTTCAAAGTCAGCAACTGGTGTAACAATATGTTCACCAAGTGGTGGCAACCATGGCTTCTCAGGAATTACAGCCGCATTCTCTTTTGCTAACTCAGCAATATAATCAACGACTGCTTCCAGCTGTGAGACTTGCTCGGCTTTATTAAGTGCAACTGCATCAGCCTGTGCATCATCTTCATCCATATCCGTTGCCACTAATTGACGTTGCCCCAGATCATTAACTAGCCAAATCCGCTCATCAACTTTTTCCTCGACAACTGCTTCTGGATCATAAGTTGCACCCGACCAGGCACTTTGGAACAATTCATAAATTTCATTATTACCAACTTGTAGATACGCCCGACCAGGCTCAACAATACTGGCTGCATCAGGTGTTTTCAAGATTTCTTGTGAATCTTGGACATCTTGAACCTTCAAAGCCAACTTGAAGCGTGAATTCGACCAAATTTGATCATCGACTACCCCAGATGGCTTTTGAGTTGCCAGGATCAGATGAATTCCAAGCGAACGACCAATTCGAGCAACCGAAACTAACTCAGCCATAAAGTCTGGCTCATTGGCTTTCAATTCAGCGAATTCATCAGAAATCAAGAAAAGATGTGGAATCGGCTCAGTTGGATACTTTGCCTTATCTGGGTCATCATTTGAGATTCCCTTACCCTTCTTATATAACTTCGCATACTTGGTAATATTATTGACACCATACTGATTGAACATGGCTTGACGCTTTTGTGATTCAGCCCGAATTGATGCCAAGGCACGTGCCGATGCAGCTCCATCCAAATTAGTAATCGCGCCCATTAAATGCGGTAAGTTTTGGAACAAATTAACCATTCCACCACCCTTAAAATCAATTGGCAAGAAACCAACATCTTCAGGTGCAAAATTCACGGCTAATGACAAAATATAACTCTGTAAGGTTTCAGATTTACCTGAACCTGTCGTTCCAGCAACTAATCCATGCGGACCATGAGCACGTTCATGCAAATTTAAGTCCACCACATCATCTTTTCCACGTAGTCCAAGTGGAACTGCCAACGATTTACTGGTATCTGCCTTGTGCCAACGGTTAACGATATTTAATTCTTCAATTCGCTTAACGTTGTACATATCCAAGAACGTTACTGCTGTCGGAATTGCATTCTTTTCAACCTCGACGTGTTTTAAGTTAGCCAAACGAGTTGTCAAATCACTAATCGTTACATCCTTCGGCAGTTGCAACGGCTTGAAATTAATTTCGCGCAGTTTTTGGTCTTCTGTGACCAATTCAGCTGAGGCATTTGAGGTATATTCAATCATCGTCGTTACCGTTTCTGGTAACATCGCCCGATCTTCTTTACCCCAAATCACCGAGACACCATATTGGTTCATATCCTCAGCCAAAAATTCATTCAAACCATGACCAGCAAGCCATGAACTGTCCAAGATTACTAAGACATATTGAACTGCAAATTGTGGCAAATCACGCCCGGCCTCGCGAACCAACTGACGTCGTTTGTTCAGCAATTGATAAAACGACCCCAAAACCATATCGCGAGATTGTGCGTTGTGAATAATACCACGTAAGTTCAATTCTTGCATTTGGAAATGTGGCAACCAACGCCATTCAGCCCAATCGTCATCATAGCTCTGTTCAGGCACTAAAGCGATGAACTGAACATCACGATAAGAATGGAAAGTTGCAATCTGCAATAACGTTGTTGTAACTGCATTTTTCAAAATTGGATAAACACCAACAAGCCCTAACGTCTGGTTCCGTAATGTCGTACTAATCGGCATATCCGCTAATTGCCGGTAATGTACCGCCAAGTCTAATGCGCTTCGTTCTAAATCATCCTTTGGATCACCTTCCAACTTGAAATCAACTTTATACGATGCATCAACGGTTCCTTTTCCCAAAGAGAAATTTAGATAATCACTATTATCGGCTGTTTTCTCGTAAATTCGTGAATCATAGTGTTCAATCAACTGCGTCAGCTCACCCATATCAGGATATTGATACGCCTCTGCGTGCCTTTGGGTCTCAGCGACATCTTTTAATTCAACTGATTTCTGTAAAAGATAGTGTTGGTAACGATCAAGTCGCTCTTCTTTCGCACCTTTATCAAGCTTCTTATTTTTAAAGTAGGATGAAGTTGTTAATCCTGCGGTAAAGATTCCCGCTCCGCCCATTCCTAGGGATAGCAATGGATTGCGCCCAGACATCACTGCCATTAAACCACTCATCGCAAACATACCTAATGGTGGCAAAATCGTTCGCATTAATTCGCCCTTTTGCGCCGGTTGCTCAGCTTCTGGAAGTGCCAATGCAATTTCATTAGTAGGCTTTGTATATATAATTCGTGGTGACCTGCGATAATCCGGAAATTCGACTGGATAGGTTGGCTCAAATTTGGCTTTGCGTAACACAGTTTCATCCAAATCATATTCGTTCCAGATTCCAGTAATCTTCAACTGCTCTTCCGCACGTTCAATCAACACACCATTCAATAGCAATCGCGTTCCAACAGTAAATGCACCCGTTAGAACTGGAACTCGTTGATCATTTACGAACAAATCTCCCCCACGTCCATAGACACTAAACGTTAGTCCCTGCTCATCCATACTGATAACTGCCATACTGTTGCCACTTGCTGTTCTAACAGTTGCGCTTTCATCGCTACTGACAGTCATCGTTTGACCCGGTAAGTTCGTCACAATTGTTTCAAGCTCACTGTGCGCTTTAATCAGGAGCGAATTATTCAAAGGGGCTTCACTAGCTAAGATCTGTCCATCTATATCAATCACGTTGTTATTGCGCAATTGATAAGTCGGCTTAGTTTGTGATATCTCACCATGTTCAAAACGATCCGAAAGATAAAATACGTCCAATTTAACATCAGTTTTACTAAGGATTTGATCATCAATGTTAGCTACATCAGGAAACGCATCTGATTCATTACTTTTCCACGCCATCAGTGCTGCCCCCTAGCTTCTTAACATATTTGTTAATCTGTTCCTTGTATGTTGCCAACAATTCTTGTTTCTTACTTCCAGACATCTTGGTGTTTGCTTGTGTACTATCATAGAGCTTTGCGTAAGCATGTAAAATTAGTTGATCATCGCCAACGTTTTTCGCCAAGCTCAAGCCTTTATCAAAGTCACCTCGACCCAAATAAATCCAGTACAACAAGATATTAGTTTCGGTATTTTGAGAGAGATTGTTCAAAACGGTCTTCTTCTGTGCTGAAGTTAAAGAATCCAAATTAACATAACTGGCCGCCAATACATACTGAGCTGATTTTGGTAATGACTCCGGCTGATCATTTTCTAACGTTTTAGTAGTTTCATCATAGTCATTCGTCATAAAATCAGCTTGACTTGCAATCACACGCCCTTGCTTAGGTCCAACTTCAACACCTTGATAAATGGCATAGCCACCAATCGCCAAAACAGCAATAATTGCCAACATAAAGCCATATTTGTAAGTCTTGAAAGTTGTCTTCTTAACAACCTCCTTTGAGATTGCCTGCTCATTTAGCGCAATCTGCAATTGATTATCAATCAGTACTCTCAAATCATCGATTGAGTTTGCCGTCAAAATATCGCGACTAAAGGCGTCTCGGACTACTTTCGCATCGCCCATTGCATCTTCAAAAGCTAATTTTGAATTGACAATTGATGCAACCAAAGCACGTAGAGCGGTCAAATCTGCAACATCATTATTTTGCATAGGTGCCCAAAGACCACGCCAACCACGATGAGCAATCTTGATATCACCTGCTACTACAAATAAATTCATTGGATTCAACACTGGAATGATATCGCCATTAAACCAGTCGCCCAACTTAATTGCCTTCTGTGCCAATCGTAAACGTTCAATAGTACTTTGCTTTGTAAGTGCTTGATTCAATGTTAAGGCACCCTTTGGCAATTCATATTGGAAACGAATCTGGCTATCCTCAATTTGTCCCATTCCCGGAACAAAGGTTGAATTGGCAGTAACCAGCCTTGTTAACATTGACTCTGATACATCACGGTATTGACTTGCATTCAATACTACGGTTACTTCATTCTTAACCCGTGTAATGTCCAATAACTCTTTTCCCACTTGAATTTCCATTTTTACTTCCCAACCTCAATCTCGAACTGATCCCCATTACCAACCGGATACGCACTCAGTGGTACATCTTCTGATAAATTTAGTCTCTTATTTTTTATACTTAATTGCCAATTCTCTGGCAGCCCAATTCCTAATTCTTTAAATACTGCAATCAATAATTGTTTCAATCGTGGTAAGGTCACAGCGACCGGTACCGCCAAATCAACAACCTGTCCCTGATACCAAACCCCAATATTTATTACTGTTCTCTCTGCCATTTTGTTCCCCATTAATTTTTCTTACGTCCTAAGGTCCGGATACGCTCAGAATATTTCTGCCCAATGAAAATACCAGCAATCACTACCGCTAAAGCTAGTAAGCCAAGCACTATTCTGATTAACCAAGTTGTAAATATTTGTTCACTATAGCTTGCGATTGAACTTTGACCACCAGTCCCCGTTTTATTCCAGTCAACACTTTTACTTGCAAACAAACCTTTTTCACTTTGATTACTATTAATTTGATCATCTTCCGCTTTCGATTTCGAAAAATTAACCGTATTTGCTACCGCAATCTTATCTTCATCCGCCTGTTGGGCTTTTTTTACAATCGTCGTTTTCGTCTTCATGAACAAGTCCGGCGCAACTTCGTATTCAATATTCTGATCACTAACTTTTGTTGACTCATCGGTTCCCGATAGCACCTGATCATTCAAATCCAAATTACCATTTTCCGCATGAACTGGACTGCCAGCTGTCAAAGTCATCAGTAGTATGACAACAAACCCTAATCCCACTATCTTTTTCATTCCCCATCTAACTCCTCTAAGCTGTAGGTATTTTTTGGCTTTACAAAGAAGTTAGCAAATAGCGCAATCAGTGCAATTATCAAAAATATCAACACTGCTTGCCAACCAACTGTGCCGCCACCATATATCACCGTGAATAAGTTCTCGATGTTTTGCAAAGGAGACAAGCGATACAGCCAGATGAACCATGTTCCAGACGAAACTGTCAGTCCCAAGACTGGCGTGAGCATCAAATAGAAGGCAATCACTGCAGCAACAATCATTGCACCAAATTTACCCATTAAGCGCCATATGATCGTCGTTAATAGAATTCCCAGTACAATCACCATACCGAAGGTCACCATCAAAAGCGGCGATGCCATTCTGAAAGCAAGCTTTAATATCACTGCTAAAAGGATTCCCAAACCAAGTGCACCGCCAATGATCTTAATGGCAATTGGCGTGTTGTACCATCTACGAGTTAACACACGCATCCGATCAGCCTCTGTCAGTTTACGAAGTTTATCACCTTTCATAAGTAGGTACGCTGCAACAATCGCAACTACGCTGCTAATAATCGTTAGCAAATATGGTACAAGCGTTGTTTGTTGATAGACACCCGTTCTTCCAACACTCGTCAAAGGATTCGCTAAGAAACCAAAGACATTCATGTTATTAGCACCACCATTATGAGTATTCGCTAGAACTTTACCAAAGTTATTCGAATAGGTCTGGTTATTAGTCACAGTCTTAGTCATCGTTGAGCTTAAGCCGTTCATATCATCCAAAACATTGGTTACCGAATTTTTTACATCTTTAGTTGTACTAGTCAGGCTCTTGAATTCGTCAGTTAATGGCTTAATTTCAGCTGCCGATTCTTTAGTTGAGTCCGCTGAATCCTTCGATGATTTGGCCAATGACTGGAATTGCTCATTAAGTGACTTTCCTTGATCATCATCATAATAAATCGTATTCTCATCAGCCGTTCCCTCGTGATACTGCTCATATTTCACAGTCTTACTTGGGTTTTTCTGCCATGTTTTATACTGCGCATCAATCTCGGTCATTGCTGTGCCGTACCAACTCCAGACATTGTTAGCTTGATTAGTCAAAGTCTGTGGATCGGTCATCAGGTTCAATGTTTTACTCAATGAGTTGTCAGCATCAGGGCCACCAATTACCGCACCGAGTGCGTTGTATTGATCTGTACTGGAGTTGAAAACTTCAAGCCCGTTTTCTTTAAAACTCTTGAGCATAGCGTCGGTGATCATGTCCGTTCGCTGCGTTGTTGTCAACTTATTATAAAGTTTATAAATTGAGCCTGACGCCGCAACAGAATTCAATGTTTTCCCATCAGTTAATAACTTCGCTAAAGCAGTTATGTTTACATTATCTGGTTCACTATAAATCAGTGCGATATTAGCTGCATTTGTATCTAGCACACTAAGTTGTCCCAGCAACTGAGGCAAATCTGTTTTAAGGGCACGTGCTGACTTTGTGATGTCAAAGAACTCCGAGAAGTCCTGTCCGTCGTCGTTATCACCAAGAAGATTGCCCAAATCCTTACCATCCGTATTTTTAACCAACTTGACGTTCATATCAAAATATCCACTCGGTGTATCATCCCCCAGTGTCCATTCAAAGTCCAAAGGTATCGCATCTAATGTCTTTGTCTCAGTAGAAGTTGGCTGATTATTCCTATCCGGCGTTGGGGTAATTGTAATTTTATTGCCATCAAAACTTACATCAACTGGTGTTACTAGTCCGCCCAAACTTCCAAGCTGGCTATTGATCGCACGCTTTAAGTCACTTGTATTTTTCAAATCAACAGTTCCACTACCAGTACCCGTTAGCGTCAGAGTAGTTGTCTTGCTCAAGTCAATTGATGTACCAAATGAACTCGTTTTCTCTTCCGTTTTCGTTACCGCTGCATCACTAGTGCCATCAGAAACATATTTAAATGCTGATGCATCACTTGTTGGAAATGTAACTCCATTGTCTGTTGCGTATTGCCGGATAACTTTAATATCAGCCATATACTGCGTCCACTGATCCGCGCTAATTAGGCCATTTGTTTTCAAAGCTTTAAGCATTTGCGTTAGATCATCAACATTCAGAGTCTCTAAACTGGCATTGATATCCGTGAATGTTTTTTCTGGTAAGTTCGTTTGACCATCGTCATTGCTACCGGCAATCCATTTTTGCAAAGCTTCTTTAACTTTGTCATCAGAAAGATCGTTTGTTGATAATTTCTTCGTGCCGTCGGCCAATGAACTGTCCCCAAAGAAATTCGTCGCAATCTGCTTACGAAGGGTTTGAACATCACTCTGTTGATTAGTCAAGGACGCCAATTCATGTTTCAGCTCCTCAATTCGCGCCGATTGGTTATCAGAAAATGTTTTTCCTGTTGCACTTAACTCCGGCAAAATTCCTGTTGCGCCATCTTCAGAGTTCAGCAATAAGAACTCTTGCAAAACTTTCGTATCCAAATTATCGTAATATTCTTTGTAAATCTTTGTATCTTCATCAGATTGACTTGTAACCACATCTTGGCTAGTCTTCTGATTTAGCTTACTAATTATTTCTTGTAATTTAACATAGTCCTGCAGAGTTAATGCATTCTGCGAAATACTATCACTATTTTGTGTCAAAAGTTCTTGCGTACTCTTAGAGAATTGATTTTGTTGATCCTCCCAAGCATTGTTCTGCTGTTCAAGTCCATCTGCATCACTTGTAACCGCTGAAAACGTATCTGGTAAATCGTTCAATGGTTTTGCAACGCTATTCGTTAATGTCTGAGCTTGAGTTGACTGTCCGGTTACAATTCCTGAAACGTTTCGTTGCGCCTCTGACAAATTATCAACGATACTAGTCAGATACATCTCCACAATCTTTTTATCAAAAGTGTTCAATATTCCGCCAACTTGTTGCTTAATAGCCGAAGTTGCAAGCGCGTTTTTACCATCTCGAACTTGATAACTAATCTCCGCTTGCGTTGGATTGATACTTTTTAAATCTAATAAGTGAGCTGTAAAATCTTGTGGAATCACAATCTCAGCATCATAAGATCCATTCTTCAGTCCGGCATTCGCAACGTCTAACGTTGCATTCGCCCAAGTATTGTTTGTATCCTTACCAATCAAATTTAATAGTTCTTGTCCTAGATTATATTTTTTGTTATTGAAGCTACCACCAGTATCTTCGTTTACTAGAACATAATTCATGCTACCTGTTTTTTGTGTATTCACACGATGAACAGCCTGATTACCAAAAGCAACCCAGCCTAGCCCACAGATCAGCACTAGTCCCGTAATAATTATCGAAGCGGTCTTTAACTTCTTCCGCAACCCACTCATTCACTTGATCTCCTGTTAATCCCCAAAAAAAAGATGAGTTCAAACGAACTCATCAAAATTTACTCACCAATTATTTTTAGAACCCAAAACTTTTAGCATCTTGTTGATCACGCTCTTGAACTGTTTGAGCATACTGATTTAATTGTTGATTGATGTTGGTCAAAAGTTCTTCGAATTGATTAACTTGCTTTTCCAATTGAGCATATTGTTGCAAATATGATTGGAAAGCTTGACCTTGCCATTCAGAAGCAATCTGATCATTCATTGACTTAACTTGTTGCTTTGCTGCTTCAATTTGATCACGTGCTTGGGTATATACCTTAGCTTGTTGGATCAACGTCTCTGGCGTTACTGAAATTTGTGACATTTCTAATTCCCCTCTTACTGTTCCTACAAAAATATCTTCGTTTGCAAATCACAAACGAGCACCTGATAATCTTATCACAAGTAAACAAATGCAACAAGGGAAGTTTGCAAATATCAATTCCCACCCTTTGATATCCAAATGGATGTCCTTTTGAATGATTTGTTTTTATCAAGTTATTAAGTTCACCTTATTGAACAATCGGTCAAAAAATGTATATCTTTACACAAAAAAAGTAGCTGCAACTTGTGCAACTACTTTTTTGCAAACTAATCTAATCATCTTGATTATGATTTCTTACGCTTAATACCAATAATGGCCAAGCTTAGTAATAAACCACCAAGGAGTTCAAAGTATTCTGAATCTGAATATCCTGTGATCGGCAAAGAATTATTTAATTCTGAACCGCTCGTTGAATTATTCTCTGAAGTACTTGTAGATCCACTTTCTGAAGTAGATTCTGAGGTGCTTCCTGATACTGACTCGGAATCAC
>NZ_SDGZ01000024.1 GCF_008107635.1 Weissella muntiaci
GACTTCGCAAATGTTTTTGCACCAAGTAAACTTGATGACCCTACACATTTGTTACATCGAAACGTTATTCAGTTTTCAATGATCTACGTCGTTTGACGACTTGATATATACTACATGAATTAATTCATACTGTCAACAACTTAAGTTAACGGAATATTTCAAATATTCAAGTATTTTTTCATCGCTGAAACAACTTAATCTAAGTTACAGGAAGTTTACTATGTTGTCAATAGGATATCTTGCAAAACAGAGATTAATCATTCAAAACAAAAACTGCATATCCGAAGATATGCAGTTCAATTCAAATTTATTCGTGATCAACATCATAACGCGTCTTGCGGAAAGCCAACTTCTGTTGCTTACTAGGCTTTTCAATAAACGGGTAATAGGCCAATCGCCATTGATCAAAAGAACTTGCCATTGCGGCAATTTCATCTGGAATGTCCGTTCGCGGAATTCGCTCAATATCTGGATGCTGTGCCACATAAGCATCAATCCACGCACCGATTTTAGCGTGCGCCGCATCTTCTGCCTTAGTATCATACCAATTGATCGGCTCTACGATCACATTCTCATCAACATCGAACAAACCAGCCTGACCGACCACTCGAAAGGGACGCACCAAATTGCGCAAGGTAAATTGCCATTCAAAGCGGCCATCTGCCAACTCAACAACGTCTGTAAGCGCAACTACTGCACCGGCCATACGAGTTGGCAAACCGCTCTGTCTAATACCATTCGAAGCAACTAAGATATCACCCCGAAAGTCTGTGGCTTCTGTTTTAATGTCTGTAGTCTTTTGCCCAATCATGATATCTACAAGATACTGTGGGTCAACTGTGATTGTCTTCATGCTGCATCCCTTTTACACTGATTTTTTTTAATAATAGCATTATCCACTATTTAATCGCAAATATGTTTTAGCTGCCTTGTCTCTTAAATAATGGTCGCATAATTAGCGGTGCCAAAATCGTTGCAGCAATAATTACAATCACTAATTCACTAAAGACCACCTGATCAATTACACCAGCGGCCAATCCTAGCGAAGCGATAATTAACGCCATCTCACCACGTGAAATCATCCCTGCTCCCACAGCCAAGGAGAAATCCCATGACCCTCCAGTCAGCTTAGCACCAATCCCAGAACCGACCATCTTAGTAATTACTGCCAAAATAATCAAGGCAATGATCACCGACCACGACTGATTTAATTGATCCATTACAATCCGCAAACCAATCGATCCGAAAAAGAGCGGGTACAGTCCAAATTTACCAATGAAATCGGTCGCTTGGAGAATTTTGTTTCCTGGAAAGAAACGTTGGATCGCTACACCAATAAAGAAAACCAGCATTGGCAAAATAGATGTGATTCCTAGCCCGTTAGATCCAACAGCCAATGTATAGCCACTAACCATGACCAAAGCAATTACGTCATCTAAAATTGCCGCACCCAAAATTACCGCGCCCAGCTTTCCAGCCAATAATTTTTGTTCCGCTAGAACCGCAATGGTAATTGAAATTGAGGTTGCTGAGAAAACAATTCCCCATAGCACTGCTTCGTTGTTATCGTACCCCAAAGCCAACGCCGCCCCATAAAAAGCCATCAACGGGACAACCACACCAGCAATTGCAACGGCACTTGCCATCCGCCAATTTTTCATCAGGGTCTTTAGTTCAGTCTCTAACCCTGCATTAAACATTAGTAAGAGCACCCCAATTTCTGCCCAATATTCAATTAAATGGGTATATGTTAACCAACCTAGACCGGCTGGTCCTAGGATAACGCCTGCTAATAATTGCCCAACAACCGCAGCCAATCCGAGTTTTTTCCCAAGCGCTCCAAATAATAAGCTGCCAATAATTAAAATTATAATCGTCATCTGGCCTCCAAAATAAAACTACAAAAAATGGGCATACCCCCAAGGACTTGGTTCCCCAACCAAACTGTCTTGAAGCATATGCCCAACCGAATAAAATATTAAAATTTACTTACTGTTTTGATGACTAACAAACAAGTTATCAAATGGTGATTGACCTGTGTTTGCAACTTGTGTCAAGAAAATCTTGATTGCTGTTTGCGTAGTCAAACCTTGACTCTTGAAAATTTCATCTGCTTGATTCTTTACTGCATCTTCAACTCGAAGTTGAATTAGTTTCTCTGCCATATTAGACCCCTCTTGTATTCTAATTTATCTGGTCATTGAAATTATCTCAAAAAAAACAGAATTTGCCAAGTTAAATCTATTAATTTATAGCTAAAAAGCATTTGCAAAGCCCTGCAGCAAGCAGTTATTTGTATTATTTTCTTAAAATAGTATTTATTTGTATGTTCGCACTACTTCATACACATCTTTAACATTTTTAATACTATCAATAATATGTTCTAATTGTTCAAGATTTTTTACGCCAACCGTCATCGAGATGTGTACATTGCCATTATGATCAGTTCGACCATTTACCAAATTCAGTGCACGAGTCGAATTATTGACTGTTCTAATAATCTCATTCAGAATTTTATTACGATTTGTGGCATTAACAGCGAAGTCAGCGTCATATTCGGTCTTATTGTCGCCCGCTGGACTCTCCCAACCAACTTCAACGATCCGTTGTCCTTGATTTTCCGCAGCAAGCAGATTTGGGCAGCCCCGACGATGAACCGAAACACCACGCCCCTTCGTAACGTAACCCACAACATCATCACCAGGTACAGGAGTACAACACCGTCCTAAACGCACCAATACATTATCCACACCTTGAATAACAATTTTATCTGAGCCGGAACTTTTCTTCTTCTTTGTTTCAATGTCGAGCGTTTGATGTTCTTCTAGAACCGCACGCTGCTCTTCTTCAGCACGCTGCTCTTCAAGTGCTTGCCGCTGATCCTCAGAAACTTTGTTTCCAATCATTTGAACCGAAAAATCACCAAAACCAACCGATGCATATAAGTCATCTAAGGCAATAAAATGTGTTTTCTCAAGAATTCGAGCCTCGTGTTCTTCGGCGAATATTTCCTCTGGATCGTAGCCTGCGGCTGACAAATATTCGTTAAGTAATTTCTTACCCGCTTCAATATTTTCTTCTTTATCAAGTTTACGGAAATATTGTCGAATCTTATTTCGCGCACGTCGAGTAGAAACAATATTCAACCAATCTCGATTGGGCTTGGCCGATTGAGAAGTAATAATCTCAATAATATCACCCGTACGAATTTGATAATCCAAAGAAACAATCCGACCATTGGCTTTCGCCCCAGTTGTATGGCTCCCAACGTTCGTATGGATACTGTAAGCCATGTCCAGTGGGCCCGCACCCTTAGCAAGTTCGATCACGTCGCCCATTGGCGTAAAGGCGTACACTCGGTCGGTAAATAGATCACCTTTCACCGACTCCATAAAATCATCAGCATCCCGAGCATCATTTTGCAAATCAAGAATCCCTTGAATCACGTTTAATTTTTGTTGGTCTGCGTTTTGCACATCAGCACCAACAAAATTACCCTCTTTATATGCCCAATGCGCGGCCACACCAAATTCAGCCACCTCATGCATTGCATAAGTTCTGATTTGTACCTCCAAGGGCCGTCCACCTGGGCCAATTACCGAGGTATGAAGACTTTGATAGCCATTAGCTTTTGGTAACGCAATATAGTCCTTAAAACGACCGGGCATTGGTGTCCAATGCGCATGGATCGCCCCTAACACGGCATAAGTTTCAGGAATTGAATTAACCATTACTCGAATGGCCAATAGATCATAGATCTCGTCAAAGGCTTTCTTCTTATCAACCATTTTCCGATAAATCGAATAAATATGCTTAGGTCGACCATAGACTTCGGCGTGCTCGATATGCAATTCCGTAATCGCCTTTTGAATCTCTTCAACCGCTTGTTCAACAACATCAAGCCGTTCCTGCCGACGCATTTGCATGGACTTAGCAATTTCATGATAAGCTTCAGGATTTAAGTAGCGTAAAGCCGTGTCCTCAAGTTCCCATTTAATCGTCATAATTCCAAGGCGATCTGCTAGTGGCGCGTAGATTTCCAAAGTCTCTGATGCAATTCGCTTTTGCTTCTCAGGTGGCAAAGCCCCCAAAGTCCGCATATTATGCAGCCGATCCGCCAATTTAACAATAATCACTCGAATATCATGTGACATTGCTAGTAATAGTTTTCGGTGATTCTCTGCTAGCTGTTCCTTAGATGACTTGTACTTTATCTTTGAAAGCTTTGAAACACCATCAACAATCGCGGCGACATCCTTACCAAATAAAGTCTCTATATCACCTAAAGTTGCCTTAGTATCCTCGACAACATCATGCAAATATCCTGAAATAACCGTGTCAGGGTCCATGTGTAGCTCAGCCAAGATCCCGGCAACTTGAATCGGGTGAATTATATATGGTTCTCCTGATTTACGCTGTTGCCCTTGATGTAAGAGTGACGCAAATTCAAAAGCCTGATCAACTATCGCAACGTGTTCTTCATTCATATAATCAGCAACCAAGTCATGTACATCGGTTGCAGTCAAAATTTTAACTTCTGCCATCGTTTTCCTCTTCTTAAATCAAAACCGATTGGGATTCAAACCCGCAGTTTCCATTTATTCTTCATATACAACGTAGCTATTTACCTAGTATAACGTATTTAGACGTGCCAGCGTTCCCTAACAGCTCAACGATTGAAAGCTTTATACCTTCCGCGCCTGATAGGCAACGTTATGCTCACCAAACACTGCTTCCAAGGCTCGTTTTGTCTCTTGATCATCGTTTAGCCGATATTGATCCTCTAACAGAAACTTTTTACCAGCCAATTCATCAACCACTAGCACTGAATTATTACCGGTATGTTCTTTGACAATCTCCATCAACCGTTGCTCCTGTGCAAGATCTGTTAATTTCAAGAACCAACGCCCCGTTTCAGGTTTTGATTGAATTAGATCGCTCACTTTCACAATTCGATTTGCAACAATCTGAATGCCATCACGGCCCAACTGAGGCTCAACCTTTCCTTGCACAACGATTATGTGATCGTTTTTCAACAACCATCCAACTTGCTTATACAAATTTGGAAAGACCGTCACCGATATCTTGCCACTTAAATCCATACCGTCTACGAAAGCCATTTGTTCTGCTTTTTTGGTCCGAATTTCCTTGACACCTTGAATGTAAATCACCAAATTTACTTGGTTCATCCCGACTACCAGATTATTAATATCAGTCCGAACAAAATTGTCTGGTAATTGTTGGTAGGTACTTTCTAGCGGGTGTCCACTCACATACATTCCTAAAACATTATATTCATCCGCCAATTTCTCAGCTAACGGATATTCCTCGATTGTTCGCATCATCGGTGCCAACTGCTCGAATAGATTCATTGATTCACCGGCTAGTCCGACTGCCTCAATGAAACCATTCAATGAAGCATAAACAGAACGACGGTTAGGTCCAAATCGATCTAGAGCCCCTGCAAAAACAAGTGGCTCTAATAATTCAAATTTTCGGAACTTGTTATCAATCCGACCAATGAAATTAGTCATATCCTTAAAAGGTCCATTCAGGCGACGTTCTTCAAGAATATTCGTCCTCAAATCTGAACGTAGCCCCGCAATTGATCCCAAACCAACTTGCAAACTGCCTTGCGTCACACTGAAGCCTTGCCATGATCGATTAATATCGGGGGCAAGGACATCAACACCTGCCGCTCGTGCTTCGGCCAAATAGATTTGAGCCTTATGCTTGTCAGACCAGCTTTTATTCAAAACAGCCTTATAAAAGGCACTGGGATAGTGCGCCTTTAAATACGCTAGCTGAACCGCCAATTTGGCATAAGCAACTGCATGCGATCGATTAAAGCCGTACTGCGCGAAAGTTTCAATGTAGCCATACACTTCTGTCGCAACCGTCGCTGAATGTCCTAGGGCTTCTGCTCCCGCCAAGAATTGTGTTTTAAGCTTAGCAAGCTTAGTACCATCTTTCTTCGACATTGCACGCCGTAATAGATCTGCATCTGCCAAACTAAAATCAGCAAACCGTTCAGCCACTCGCATTACTTGTTCTTGGTAAACAATGATTCCGTACGTTGCATTTAGAATATCACGCAAATTTTCATCAGGGACCGTTTGGGGCTCCTGTCCATGCTTTCTGGCAATAAAATGTCCAATATTCTGACTAGGTCCCGGTCTGAACAACGCATTGGCCGCCACAATATCCTCAAATCGATCTGGTTGCAATTGTTTCAGCATTTGTTTCATCCCAGCCGACTCAAACTGAAAGATTCCATCCGTCTCCGCCTTTTGAAAAACTGCCATTGTGGCCGGATCATCCAAATCAATTCGATTAATATCGAAATTCTCCGCTCGATCACGATTAACTTCATCTAGGGCGATTTCTAATACCGTTAGATTTGATAGCCCCAAAAAGTCAATTTTCAAAAGTCCTAATGCTTCCACCGGCTCTTTGGTTAATTGCGTTACCAAGCGCTTTTCTTCACTCAACTCAACTGGTACAGTTTCTTCCAGCGGATGCGCTGATAATACAACCCCCGCCGCGTGCAATGATTTATTTCGTGGTAGGCCAGTCAGTTTCTTAGCCGTCTGTACAAATAAATCAGCATCAATCGGCAAGTCTAACAGGGTGTTTTGTAGTTTTTGATTCTGCGCAAACGCCTCTTCCAAACTCAAATCATTTGGAACCGCACGGGCAAGACCGTCAATTTGACTAGGTGTAAGCCCAAATACTCGTGCGACATCACGCACTACCGCCTTTGTTCCGAGCGTTGAAAACGTAATAATCTGTGCAAATCGGTCATGACCATACTTATCATGCAGATAATCTAGAATATCCTCTCTGCGATTATCGGGGACATCAATATCAATATCTGGCATCTGCGCTCGATCAGGATTTAAAAAACGTTCAAACAGTAAATCATATTTTAGTGGATCGACATCCGTAATCCACAAAGCATAAGCTACCAACGACCCGGCCGCCGAACCACGTCCGGCACCAGTCCGAATGTTTTCACGATGTGCAAAATTCAGTGCATCCCAAACAATTAGAAAATAATCTGCAAATCCCATAGCTGCAATTGCTGTCAATTCCTCTTCCAAACGAAGCTGATATTGTTCTGAATCAACTCCGTCAAGTAATTGTAGTCGAGCAGCCAGTCCATTTTTAGCCAATTCATGCAAATATTCGACACTGCTCTGCTGACGAGGCGTTACGAAGGCGGGTAACGTTACCGCTGTTTTGGAGATTTCAAAATGACTCTGGCTTGCTAGCCAATCTGCATTTTCAGTCGCTTCACTTAAATTTAGATCGCGATAGGCAGCTTCAACTTGCCCAGCCTCACGTAAAAATTCATCAGCATTACTACGTTGCGTTTCACCGACATTTGTAATCGTTTGACCTTGCTTCAGATATTGCAAAACGGTTGTTGAGAACGCATCTGTTGGCTCAAGATAGCTAACTGGATCTGTTGCAACTAACCGGATTTCAGCCTGATTGGCCAGATTCTGTACTGTCCTAAGATATTGCTCAGCCATTGTCAGTGTCACACCCAACAACACGTGTCCCAAATCCATATACTGTGGCAAAACATCCAACAGAGCTCGCGCCTGCTCTGGCTCGATACTCAACAAATAATGGAATTCACTCATCGCCGGGAAAATGATGAACAGCCCCGGTAGAAATGGTGTTAGATCAGTTAAGTTGAGTGTTTCTGTATGCGTTTGTAGATACGATGACAATTTCAAAAGGTTTTTATAGCCCGTCTGGTTTTCAACAATTACTAGCAAAGGGAAACTCTGACCAGACTGTAGAATTCCTGTGATATTAAGCGTTAAACCTAAAAGCGGTTGAATTTCATTTTGCTGCGCCGCACGATAAAAGCTATCCATTCCATAGAGAATTTTCTCATCAGTCAACGCCACTGCTTTATAGCCTTTATCTTTTGCTCCGCGAACCAGGTCAGTTGGCATCATGGGGCTTTGTAACAAAGAGTATGCTGTTTTTGTATGTAAAGGAACCATCATGCCGCCTCCATTCGCCTTAATAACTTTATTATACAGAAAAAGAGCTAAGTTTCCTCAGCTCTTCTCTCAAAGACTAATCTTGCTTTGGGTTACTTGCAGATTCTGAAATTTTGGCAACCACTACGGCACCAATTGTTCCTACAATGGTGGCCCAAATTGCTACTGGACCTGGTTGAAATGTAACCATTTCTAATGAAGATCCGATGTAGCCAAGAACCTCACCCAAAATAAATGCCCAAAAAATTAGGGTTACATACTTCATATCAGTTACCTCTTAGCCATCTGGCAAAATTTTATTAAGTTTATTCTACGCTCATCAGTAACAAATGTCGAATAATTATTTCGCTAGTAAGCTGGCCATTAACTCTAATACTCCGTCATGATTGTTATCAGTCTCAACTTGGTTAAAACCATATGCTAACAATCGTTTGTCTGAGCGGGGCATGATAAATCCTTGATCAACGAATTTCAACATTTCTAAGTCGTTCATCCCGTCGCCAACAGCCATCGTCTCCCCAGCCGCCACTGGTAACTCAGCAAGTAACTTACTTAAGGTGGCCGCCTTATTAACACCAGCAGGTAGAATATCAACCGCCCCATAGCCAGACGTTGTCGCAAATAGTGGTAAATCGGATTGATTGACCGCCGCAATAATTGCCTCGGCCCCTTCAGTCGACCAGCGACCAGTAATTGTCGTCATTGGTTCATCAATATCCGCAAGGTCTGCAACATAGACTACTTCATAGACCGTTTTAGCAAAGGCAAAATTTGTCGCGTCCATCTGCTTATAATCTTGATGAAAGTACATTTTCTGTGCTGTAAACCCATGCAACTCAAGTGGTTTAGCATCATTCTGATCAATCAGTCCTTGTAAATCAGCATATACAGCCGGATCAATCAAAGTCCGCCGGAGCTCTTGTCCGGGCATCTGCAACACAGCCCCATTGCTTGCGATCACATAAATATTGGGTAGCAATTCACCAAACCAATTTTCAATCCAATTTAGTTCACGCCCGGATGCAACCACAAAATGGTGTCCGGCCGCTTGCCACTGTGCTAAAAGTGAAGCAAAGCGCGCTTTATCAAAAGTCTTATCATCTCTTAAAAATGTTCCATCTAAATCAGTTGCTAATAGCATAATCGCTCCTATCTCCGCTGATAGCGCACGACCCGATAAGCGTAATCATTTTGCTCATCAGCTGGTCCCGCTAAAACACTCTCTGCACTCCAAGCACTTTCATTAATTGTTGCCATACTGACATCACCGTCAATTTCCGCCTCCAAATAAGTTATCAAAAGTTCATCTGCCAGCTTGATACTTGCCTCATAAATTGCCTTGCCACCAATGATTAC
Organism: Weissella muntiaci; assembly: GCF_008107635.1. Taxonomy (GTDB): domain Bacteria; phylum Bacillota; class Bacilli; order Lactobacillales; family Lactobacillaceae; genus Weissella; species Weissella muntiaci. The sequence goes on from NZ_SDGZ01000024.1 coordinate 9,381, forward strand.
TAGATCATTCGCTGTTCTTTTGGCAAAATCAATCGCATCATCAATTCTGGCAACCTTTTGGAAGCCTGCTGGTAGATCCGTTTGTGCACGATGCGTCAAAACTAGATTAACACGGTTCGGCAAAGGTCGCCCGTTTAAACTTTCCATCGTTTTACGCCCCATTAAAACAACTTTGCCGGTAGTTTCGCTTCTAAAAAGCTGCATATCAGCTCTTTGATGCCAAGGAATCATTCCACCTCTACCGATGGTCCCGTTTCTGCTCTGCGCCCAAATAAGTTTAATTTGCGTCATTCGCTAACCCTCAACAATCTCTGACAGGTATTCCCAGCGCTCCATCTTTGCTTCCAAGGCTGCATTAGCCTCATCAAGCTGTTTTTGCAAATCACTTAACTTACCAAAATCGGCACCATTTTCAATCATCGCCGCTTCGATCGGTGGGATTGTCCCTTCAAGAGTCGCAATATCATCTTCAATGGTGGCCCATTCTTTTTGCTCAGCCCAAGTCAATTTTTTCTTTTTATCAGCGGTCTGATTATCCGCTGAAGGTTTGTTTGTCTTAACAGCCGCACTCTTGTCCTCAGTCCGTTGTTCGATCTCACGCGCCAAATAATCGGTGAAACGTCCCTGCGCCCGTTCAATTTTACCTTGACCAGCAAAAATAATTAGTTGATCAGCCACTTTATCCAGGAAGTATCGATCATGCGACACCGTAATTACAGTTCCGTTGAAATTTGCCAAATATTCCTCAAGAATTGTCAAAGTTGCAATATCTAAGTCATTTGTCGGCTCATCGAGCAAGAGAACGTTCGGCTGTTGAATCAATAATTTTAGCAAATACAAGCGCCGTTTCTCACCACCGGATAGTTGACGGATTAAAGTTCCGTGCATAAATGGTGGAAAGAGGAACTGCTCCAACAGTTCAGCTGCCGAAATCTTATTTCCATCCCGATCAATCACTTCTTCAGCGACTTCACTTAGATATGCGATGACGCGCTTATCTTCTGGAATTGGCTCAGTCACTTGCGCATAATAGGCCAACTTTACCGTTTCACCAATTTCGATTTCACCCTGATCAAGTTTCTGAATTCCCGCAATCGCATTTAATAGTGTTGATTTACCCGTTCCATTAGCTCCGGTAATCCCAATCCGCTCATGCCCTTGAATTAATTGATTGAAGTCTTTTAAAATCACCCGTCCATCAAATGCCAAACTGGCATCCTGAATATTGATAACCTTCTTACCCAAGCGCGATTGGCCTAGATTAACTGCAATTTCACCATCTTCTTGACGGGTACCCTGTTGATCTGCCAATTCATAAAAATTATTTTCACGTGCCTTTTGCTTCGTCGAACGCGCCTTTGCGCCCGTTTTCATCCAAGCTAACTCTTTTTGATATAACTGCGCTGATTTATGTTCAGCAATTTTTTCAGCAGCTACACGCTCGGCTTTTGCCGAAACATAGACTTCATAATTTCCCTGATAGATAAATAATTTACCAAAGGATAGTTCAAAGATACGATTCGTAACGCGATCCAAGAAGTACCGATCATGCGTAACCGTCATTACTGCACCCTTGTAATCAGCCAAATACTTTTCTAACCAAGCAATTGAATCAAAATCCAAATGGTTGGTTGGCTCATCCAATAGCAACAAGTCCGGCGCCTGAATCAAAACTTGCGCCAAGCCAACTCGCTTTCGTTGACCACCTGATAGGGCCGCCACTGGTAAATCTAAATCAGGAAGATGTAATTGCGTCAAAATTGATTTCACTTCTGACTCGGCTGTCCAAGCCTCTTCTTGATTCATTCGTTGTTCCAATTTTGTATAACGGTTGAGAATTTTTTCATCATTCGGATCCGCCGCATAACGAGTCAACGCATCCTCATAATCCCGAATTAATTGAAAAACAGGTTGCGCACCAGCAAAGATGGCCTCCATAACTTTCATTTCACCATTCAAGGCTGGCTCTTGTTGTAAATATCCAATCGTATAATCGTTCGGTGTTTCAATTTGCCCGCCCTCAGCAGGATTGCTACCAGCAATCGCATTTAAAAGCGTTGTCTTTCCCGTACCATTAACGCCCACAATTCCAACTCGATCGCCAGTTTCAATCAAGAAGGACACTTGATCAAGGAGCACTTTTTCGCCGTAAGTACTTTTTAGGTCTGTTGCCCGTAATTGCTTCATAATCTTTTATCTGCCTCAATCTTTAATTAACTCTATTTTTTTGTCACGATCAATTTCTGAGCTGCTTCAATCAAGACAGCTCGCTCATTCTTTAATTGCCCACCAACAACCTGCATCTCTAATTGTTGCAAAAGCTTACCAAAGACTGGTCCAGGTTTTAGTCCTAGCTCACTTGCTAGGATGCCACCGTTGATTGCCAATTCTTGCTTATTCTTAATTGTCAGGTTTGCATAGCGTGTTCTTAATGCAGTATCATCAACCATTAATTCTGATAGTGCCAAAGTCTCTAACGTTGGCTCAATTGCATCCCCAACCTCATAAAGATCCCAATCACTAACTTCCCCTAGGCGTAATTCATTTAATAAATGAATCCCCTTGCGAACTTGCTTGATCAAATCATTGCTGTGTTTCCACAAACGCAAAAAGCCATTCGTATCCGTCGCCGTCAGCCCCAGCTCAAAGACTAGAAACATCCAAGCAACCGTCTCATTTGAGATTTGCTCACCTTTTAAGAGGTCAGCAAGTCCAACAATATCGATATCCGTATCTTGCAGGCCAGGCAAATAATTATGCATTCCCACTCGAATCATTTCTAGTGCTGCATACCAAACCGCACTCCCCAACATCATTTTTGTGAATTCAACATTGATTCGTTCGATTGCAATGTTTTTCAGAAGAGCGACATTTTCTTGAATTGCTTGCAGCGTTGCTGGCTCAATCTCAAATGATAATTGACTACTAAAGCGCAGTGCCCGCATCATGCGGAGTGCATCCTCATGAAAACGTTCTTCAGGTGAACCAACCGCCCGTAAAGTTTTATTTTTAAGGTCGGTTAATCCATCAAATAAATCAATGATCTCGCCGTCCGCTTTAAGAGCAAAAGCATTTATCGTAAAGTCACGACGTTGTAAATCCTCGGCCAACGAACGTACAAAGGTTACCTCATCTGGTCGCCGAAAATCCGTGTAAGTTGACTCAGTTCTAAATGTGGTTGTCTCATAACCTTGTCCGTGATCCAAAATCATCACCGTTCCATGTTGAATACCGGTGTCAATTGTTCGATCAAAGATTGCCTTGATTTCTTCTGGAAAGGCTGATGTTGCAATATCAACATCATGAATCGGCTTTCCTAGGAGCGTATCGCGCACAGACCCACCAACAAAATATGCCTCATAACCAGCTTGCTCAATCTTTTCCAAAATTGGCAAGGCTGCTGTAAACTCACTTGGTAATTGTTGTAAGTTCATCGTACCGTCCTCCTGTAGTATCGTTTCTTTATATGTATTGTGCCACTAATCGTCAGATTTTCCTAACCCACCAGACCATGTCCTGTATTATTCGATAACCATGCAAAGTCCTATCTAAATTCTAGCATAATCACCACCATTTCTAATGGGTAGCTGTGTTCTAATTCCGCCAATAATTACAATTAAAAAGCTGACCATGTCTAAATATTGCTTCAGACACACTCAGCTAATTATTTTTTAAATTATAATCTACCAGCTGAACGACGATATTGTCGACCAGCCTTTAAGATTTCAACCTCTTCGTAACGTAATGGCCGATATTCACCTGCCTGCAGACCTGTCAAATCAAGCATTCCATAGCGCTCACGGGTCAATTTAATCACATCATGACCAACAGTCCGCAACATCTCCTTGACTTGATGATAACGTCCTTCATGAATCGTTAATCGAACCATGGCTGTCTTCTTGGCCATATCAGTACCAATAATTTCAGCTTTTGCTGGAGCCGCCTTAAATCGCATGAACCGATTTCCTTGCTTGGTCTTAACTTCAACCCCCAAACGTAAGGCCTTCAATTCATCATTGGTCGGAATTCCTTTAACCTTTGCAACATAGACCTTATCAATCTTATATGAAGGGTGCATCAGCTTATTAGCCAGTTCACCATCATTGGTCATTAATAAAACCCCAGTTGTATCATAATCAAGGCGTCCAACTGGGTAAAGTCGCTGAGGCTCATCCATAATATCCATAACAGTCTGGCGGCCCTTGTCATCTGAGGTTGTTGTGACAACTCCGCGTGGCTTATTTAGCAAGAAGTAAACCGCTTTTTCTTTACTATCAATTGGTGTACCGTTAACCTCAACATGATCATTCACTGAGACTTTGGTTCCCAATGTCCGGATTGTCTCACCATTCACCGTAACCTTGCCGTCCAAAATCAATTGTTCAGAAGCCCGTCGTGAAGCAACCCCCGCCTGTGCCATTACCTTTTGTAACCGTTCAGCCATTTTGCATTCTCCTTATGCAACCCCGTCGTTTCAAACAACGATGGTTATTTAATTCATTAACCACTTTTATTTACTAAGAACCAGCATACCATAAATTTATTATTCACCAAGGTAAATTTAAATTGACGTGTCTAGATCAAAACTAGATGTCCCCGCATCTTCCATCAGCGGAACTGCTAAATCTTTCTGCGACTTTAGGCTTTCTAATAATTCAGCATCCACCAGTGGTGGTAATTCCTTCAAATTTGGCAAACCAAAATAATTCAAAAAATATTCCGTCGTCTCATACAAATTTGGCCGACCTGGCTCCGTTGAGCGACGTTTACTTTCGATTAAATTACGTAGAACCAATTTTTGCAACGTTCCTTGCGATTGAACGCCACGAATTTCATCAACTTCGACCCGCGTAATTGGTTGACGATACGCAACAATTGCTAGTACCTCAAGCGAGGCTTGCGATAAGGCGGTCGTCAATGGTGCTGTGAAATATTCATGAATCACAGCCGCCAACTCTGTTTTAGTAACCAGTTGGTAATTATCCTCAGTCTGCATCAAGGCGAGTGCTGAACTGTCATCATCCTGATAACGTTGAGCCAACTCACCTAACAAAGATAAAATTGCTGGCCGTTCAAAGCCCGTCACCGCTGCAATTTCTGTAGTTGAAATACCTTCTTCACCAGCCACAAACAGCAGCCCTTCAATTTGTTGCATACTATTCATCTAATTGTTCTTCCTCACTCTCACCTATAAAAGGTGTGTCGCCGATTCGTAATGTAATTGCGCCATAAGCGGCCGTCTGCTCGATCACTACATGCTGGTGACGTACTAAGTCCAACACCGCTAAAAACGTTGTGACAAGTAAGTCATTGGTCAAATCATCATCAAACAGCTCTGTAAATTCTAACTTAGCTGCAGCTTGAAGCTTTTGCACTACCGCCGTCATCTGTTTCCGAATTGACCAAGTCTCATTTGCCATTGTTCGTGGTTGAACCTGCTTTTGTGCTCTTTTCTGAACCATCTTTGAAAATGCGGTTTGTAAATCAGCAATTTCAAGTCCCTCAGGCAAAGGCAAGCCATCAATATCATCTGGGATTGGCAAGGGGCTTCGTGAAAATTGCAATTGACGGGCATCCTCGCGTTCCCGTAATTCGTCAGCCGCGACTTGATAACGCTGGTATTCTAACAATTGCTGCATCAAGGCTTCTCTAGGATCTTCTTCGTAAGTTAGTTCTGCTAATTCGCCATCAGGATCAAATTCTAGTTCCGGCTTAGGGAGGAGATAGCGCGCCTTGATACTCATCAAAGTGGCCGCCATTACGAGAAATTCTCCCGCAATATCCAAATCATTTTGCTCGGCCGCGTGCAGAAAATTCAAATACTGTTCTGTAATACTTACAATTGGGATATCCAAAATATCCATCTCATTGATTTTAATCAGATGTAAAAGTAGATCAAGTGGCCCTTCAAAATCCGCCAAATGATATGTAATCGTCTCTGCCATACTTATTTATCCCGCCAAGTGTTGAGGATTGGTTGAGTAATGATCGTGCCTGTAATTCCCTCGTCTGGAAATCGTAATGTTAGTTCGTGTAGGATGGTCTGACCAAGATATTGTTTCTCAGCCTCACTTAGCCCAGGACTAAAAACAATCCGTCGGACCAAGACCGTTCCATATAACGGCTCAATTCCAATACAAACAGGGTAGCGATCACTGTCCACCTCACGCCAAAGTAATAATTCACGATGTTCGTCATGATCGTACCATTCGATTTCTTGTTGAATAGCTGTCAAATCAGTCAGATCATTTGCGTACGATAACATGCCCATCAATATTTTCGATTGCTCTTTTTTTGCCACGACAAACATTAGCTTCCCCCCTCACTAATTCTTTTGTGCCCTCGGATGACTACGTTCATAAACCTCAGCCAAACGCTTATTTGAAATATGCGTATAAATCTGGGTTGTCGAGATATCAGCGTGCCCCAATAACTCTTGTACAATCCGCAAATCTGCACCATTCTCTAAAATATGGGTCGCAAAACTATGGCGTAACGTATGTGGTGAAACATCTTTTGTAATTCCAACTGCCGCAACCAATTGCTTAATAATCTTCCAGACCCCTTGTCGAGTTAGTTGATGACCGTGGTCATTCAAAAAAACAACTTTTGGATCTTGTTCTCGACCAAGTAAAGGACGGACATCGTTCAAATACCGTTGCAACCACATTGCCGCGGTATCACCAATTGGAATAATCCGTTCTTTATCGCCTTTACCCACGGTTTGAATTAACCCTAAATCCAGATGTAAATTATCAAACGTTAGATTTACCAGCTCAGAGACCCGCATACCGGTCGCATACATAACTTCCAACATCGTCCGCGTTCTAACCCCAAGATTTGTTGTCAAATCAGGTGCCTCTAGCAACATTTCAACTTCTTCAATTGATAGTACAGCCGGCAGATATTGCCCCTTTTTCGGCGGATCAACTTGTAACATTGGATCAACCGCCACTAACTGATTACGATGTGCAAATTGAAAAAACTTTCGCAACGAAGTCACCATTCGGATGACCGTATTTCGGGCCTTACCCGCTTTTTCTAAATCACCCAAAAAAGCCAAAATTACAAAACGGTCCACCTGATCCAAACTCGTGATTTCTTGAGCTCGTAGATATTTGAAGAAGGCCGTTAAATCAAGCTGATATGAACTTCGTGTATTTTGTGACAAGCCGCGCTCTACCGTCACATACTGCAGGTAATCTTGTAGATAAGTTTCAAAATCTGTCATTTAGCAGCCTACCCTTCGGTCTTCAAATGTAAACCTTCCAAGTCTTGAGTAATTTTACCAGCCTTCATCAAATTACCAACTGCGCGCTTAAACTGTCCCTTAGACATACTGAAATAACGCTTGATCGCAACCGGATCACTTTTATCAGTGAATGGCAATGTACGATCACTTGATCGCTCAAGCAGCGTCAAAATCATCTGAGCATCCTCACCAATTGCTTCATAAGCACGTGGCTTCAACGACAGATTCAAAATGCCATCAGGTCGCATTCCAATCACGCGTGCCTGAACAACTTCACCCATGCGTGGTTCACGAATTCGTTCATCTGGATGAATAAATCCAAAATTAAAATCAGGTGTGATTACATAACTTCCCACCATCTTCAAACGGAATACAGTTGCCTGAACATTTTTATTCTTCAAGTCACCTTTTGCTGGAATTCGAACTGCCTGCAACATCTCCATTGAAATTAGTTCACCCCACAAACGGTCTTTATTGTCGACACGTAAAGTAATCATTAGCTGATCACCCCGTTGCGGCCAAAGTTCTTTGATTGTAGGCAATTCGTCAATTGAAACGACTACATCTTTATTAGGTAGCCCAATATCAACAAAGACACCGAGATCCCGTCGAATATCTGTAACAGTCCCCCAGGCATAATGCCCCAAGCGTACCGCTGGAATATTTTTTGTAATTTGAAGTTGATGTTGATTATTTTCATAGGCAAAACCACTAACCAATCCACCGATGGTCAGTGGATCTGTTAGTTCTTGCTTATCAACTTGATATGTCAACCCATCAACTTGGGCAAAGTAATAGTGGTCATTTTCATCAGTGACCTTCGCTGCGATAATATCGCCAATTTTCATTGTCATAATTTTTCTCCGTTATTCGTCAGCTTCCATCTTACCATGAATTGCCCGAAGCCACACGCTAGCCCTGCTGATCCACCTAGGCCAAAATCGCCTGCAAATCCCTTAGCTGATGCACCTCATGTGTTGGTATGAATTCAGTTTGATTCGCCTCATTGCGCAAATTGACCCAAATGCGATCCAAACCAAAGTTTTGGGCTCCTTGAATATCTGCCGTTAAGCCATCCCCAATCATAACCGTTTTCGAACTTTGCATGCCACGCTCATGATCAAAGATATGTTGGAAGAATTCGGCAGCTGGTTTTGAGTGTCCAATCTCCTCTGAGGTATACACCGCATCAAAATAAATTCCTAACCCTGAATGACTAAGGCGTGCTTCTTGAGTTGCCTTAACTCCATTAGTACCAGCTAGAATCGTATAGTTCTGATCCACAAGCGCCCTTAGAATGGTATCGGCCTCCGGAACCTTTGCATAATTGGTATCTAGATAATGTCGATATTCCATCTCTAGTGTATGGCCGTCGACTGCCTGACCAAACTCCGCAAACAATTTTGCAAAGCGACCATCCAGCAATTTCGTTCGATCTGCACCTTGCTCAACTTGCCGCCATAGTTCATGGTTAATCACATGGTATCGTTCCAAGGCTGAGGCCAAGTCACTAATTCCGTGCCCCGTCAAAACCATATCAAGTCCCAACTTTTCACCCGCCTTAAAATCAAGCAATGTGTCATCTAAATCAAAAATCAAGTGCTTATACATAGCCGCCCCCCCATTTTTACTCATTATCTACTATCATAACAAAAATCTTCAGTACAATAACACGTCCGGCTCACCAAAGGAATTAATTTCAACATAAAAACAGTCCAAGAAGAATCCAATGTGATTTCCTGAGTAGTCAATATTAATTACTCAGACTCGACATTTTATTATCTTAGACTGTTCAAATTTTTGTTTACTAATCCAATGTTGCTTTAATTCGCGCTAACGTAACATCAGCAGTTGTTGCAAAATTAAGATCTGCTTCGTGGAGTACCTTTGAATCACCAATTCCAATCGAAAGCTCACCCGCGGCATTGATTGACTTAATTCCTGCGGCTGAATCTTCTAAACCGATCACCTTTTCCGGTGCCAATTCAATTGCTGCAGCGGCGGCGATAAAGATTGCCGGATCCGGCTTTCCCGCTGACAAGGATGCTGGATCAACAATTGCATCAAAATACTTCTGCATACCCAAGCGCTCCACAATGAAAGGCGCATTCTTTGAAGCCGATGCAATACTCATCTTATATCCGGCCGTTTGTAGGCTTTCCAAAAAATCAAGCATCCCGGGTAATGCATCTGCTGGCGTCAAAGTTGCAATTAAATTGCGATAATTATCATTTTTCTTCGTGGCCAACGCATCTCGAGCAGCCGCATCATATTTTTCGGCAACATTTCCGTGCTCTAAAATCAGCTTTAATGACCCCATCCGGTCAATTCCTTTTAGTGCTTCTGCCAATTCATCGTCCCAAACTGTACCGACCTCATCAGCGATTTGATGCCATGCGATCGCATGAAAACGTGCAGTGTCCGCAAGTACACCGTCCATGTCAAAAGCAAAACCTTCTATATCTTCAAACGCAACCATAAAATGCTACCCCTTTGTGATTAATTCAGTTTGATTAGCTAGTAACATATAATCATGTCCAAAGACATTAACCGTGATTGGATGATCAGCAGTAATCGTGACCGTTTCTGCCGTCAATTCTAACTCCAGCCAGATTCCTCGATACTGCTGATGGAAACTTAACATCCGCCAAGATTCTGGTAATCTAGGCGCAATCATAACTTTCCCGTCGCGTAGACTTACGCCACCAAATTCGTTCTGCACGACCTCTAAGGTCTCACCCATCACACCGATATGCACACCTTCGGCAGTAGTACCACCTTGGATATCATAATAGTCAGAACCAATGGCAGTTGTCAGATACTCCAAGGCCTCTGTTTGATTATCTAAACTCACATCAATTCCAGCAAAAACAGGACGTGACGTTGTTGAACCGTGGACTGTTCGTTCCAAATAATATGTTTTGTTAATTGACAACCAGTCATTAGGTAATTCATATCCAAGCTGCTTTACCAACTGAGCCATCTTATCTGCTCCCAGATTATAAATCGTCATTAATACATCAGCTTGTTTTGCAACTTGATAATCATCTGGTGACAATCCTTCGGCCTTTAGCAAACGGTCAATCCGATGGATATCGCCGTATTTCTCTGTGTACTCAGCAAAATCGACGGCCTTCAAATCAAAATATCCTGCATACTGGGCGATCACGCCTTGCTCATTAATCACTAGGGCCAACTTTTCAGCAACTTGCTCGGCCAATTTTAATAACTCCGAATCAAAATCACTTTTTTCAGCGATTGTGTCAAAGTTAACCGTCGACCGGTGTTGTAGCTCTAATAACCAATTCAGTGACCAAGTAACCATTAGGTTAGTGTAGGCATTGTCTGTAATGCCACCTTCATCAGCCTCTGGATAACCTTCGTGATACTCATCCGGGCCCATCACCCCAGCAATATGGTAACGACCGTCATCTCCTAATTCAGCTTTATTTAACCAAAACTTACTTGTCTCAAATAATATCTCTAGTCCACCTTGATTTAAGAAATCGTCGTCACCAGTTAATTGCGTGTAAACCCACATGTTATAAACAATTGCTAAAGAAATATGGCGTTGCCGTCGTGAATTATCAGGCTCCCATTCATTATTCACTGTATTCAAGTGAATATATTGCGCCTGCTCATCACCCAGCTGGCCCGACTGCCAAGGGAACATCGCTCCCTTTTCACCATCCACGAGTGCGTTCTTTTTAGCTGCTGCTAGACGATTGATTCGATACTGCAACAAATCACGAGCTGTTGCTGGATCATTTGCTGCATAGTATGGAATTACAAATAATTCATCCCAGAAAATATGCCCTCGATATCCTTCACCAGTTAATCCGCGTGATCCAACAGAGACATCCAAATCCTTATTCGCATTATGCTGTGCCGCTTGTCGAATATGGAAAATATTCATCCGAATCATTCGTTGCATATCAGGATTATCGCTATCTAAACTAATATCTCCCTTTTGCCAAACCTGCTCCCAATAAGCCAGATTATTTTTCTGGATATCATCAAAGGAACTAGTGGCCAAGTCATTAGTAACTTGTTCCCGCGGCACCTTGATCTCCAAAGAAGTCGCAATTGAGATGACTTTGGTTATCTTTACTGGCCGTCCAACTGACAATTTGAAATTTTCACGTGCCATTTGGAGCGCAGGATTCTCACTCTTAACTAATTCGAATGCCCCAGTTGGCCCGTATGTTTTAGCCCCAACTACAAAATCAATTGCCGTTGTCCTAGTTTGTCCAAACATCAATTCGTTTTCAATTTTCTTGATTTCAAACTCTGATGACTCAAAGGCACGATAGCGTTCAACATTCTGATTCAACAAACTGCCATCAATCAAACTCTCAATAGTCATTTCACCGTCAAAATCGGCTGTTATCGTCAAAGCAATCCCAAAACGATGATACTCAAGCGGATCAACTACTTTTTTACTATCAATGGTTAATTTACCCTGAGCTACCTTAACTAAGAAATGTTCCGTTAATTCGCCTGTTTTAAAATCAAGCTGAGCTTTACGATCCACAATCGTTTCAGCATTAAAGATAACGGCTTGATCTGCCACATAGATGTTAAACAATTGTGGATTAGGCATATTCACCATATCTTCATTGACAACATCGCGTCCTGCGACAGCCGTATTTGTCTGATTGAATACCCCGGCGACGTACAGCCCTGGATAATGATCCTCATCAAATTTAGTGAAGACAGTCGCACCACGCCAACCAATGTAGCCATTGCCCAAGGTCAATAATGACTCCTGTCCATAAGCTCTTTTACCGCTTGCTAAACCGTTGTAAGTTAAAGTCCATGCTTCATCAACCATAATTCACCTATAACTCGCTTCCTGATTACTTAACCGCGTCTTTAAAGACATTCTTTTTCTCAACACCATCAGTTGCCACGTCGGTATCCTTGTAGCCGAAGAAATACACCCCGACAAAGGCCACAACCATTGTTACAATCGTTGCAATCCAGAAGATCATAAAGTTATTTGGATTGTCCTTTGGTGAAGCAAAGTTAGGGAATCCAATCAATGATCCTGCGAAACCATACATATGCAAATGCATGAATCCAGCCACACCTGCTCCAACGGCTGCCCCAATTGATGACATGATAAATACTCGACCGTACTTCAAGTTAATTCCATACATCGCAGGCTCGGTGACTCCCGCAAAAGCTGAAAGTGCACCAGAACCAGCCAGACCCTTCAAAGCTGTCTTACGCGTCTTGAAGAACACTGCCAAAGCACCAGTTCCTTGTGCCAACATCGTGAAGGAAACAATCATATTGATATTTGATTGTCCAGTTTGAGCAATTTGTTGAGTTAGAATTGGAATAACCATCCAATGCAAACCAAAGATCACCAAAACCTGATACAAACCGCCAATAATAAAGCTGGCAATTCCTAAGTTCAAATTCAACAAAGCTGTAATAACGGCTGCAATTCCTGAAGAAATCACTGAGATTACAGGTCCAACAGCGATCAATACAATTGATCCAACCACAAATAGAGTAATCATTGGTTGGAAGATTGGCCGTAATGCTAATGGCAAGTGCTCTTTCAACCAGTTGCCAATTGGACGTGCCAACCATGCCGCAAAGATAATTGGGAAGATTGTGTAAGCATATGATGGAATGTTGATTGGCAGTCCCAGATAGGTCGCATTTAGCGGAACATTGAACAAATGTCCAACCAAAGCGGGTGTTACAATCTTGCCGTTCACGATATGCGCAGTCGTTAAGTTTTGAATTGCAGGGTGAATCATTAATCCACCAATCGCTGCAACCACGTATGGATCCGACTTCAACTGCTTAGCGGCTGAGAAGCCAACCAACACAGGCAAGAAGTAGAATGGCGCCATTGCCATTGATGACAAGATTGCGTACGTATCTGAAGCTGGATTGATCCAGTGTAACAATGTTGGATCCGACAACAAGGTTAAGAGTCCGTTGATCATACCTCCTGCCGCTAGCAAGCCAATAATCGGAATCATTGAGCCTGTGATCGTACCAACTAACCCTTGAAAGGCTCGTACCAGAATATTTTTCTGTGGCCCGTTTCCATTACTTTGGCCACCAGTTGCCGCCATTGCAGCATCGGTTGCATCATCATCCGTTACCTGACTCCCTAACTGATCAACCACTTCGTCATAAACATCGGCAACTGCTTGACCAATTACAACTTGGTATTGTCCAAGACTCTCGTTATAAACAGAACCCGCAACGCCGTCTAAGCTTTGAATTGCCTGTGTATCAGCCTTATCCTTGTCTTTCAAATAAAAACGTAAACGTGTCACACAGTGGATTACCTTATCAACATTTTCCTCGCCACCAACACCATTAATAATTTCAGATGCTAAGCCCGTGTAATCTTTCTTTGCCATTTCCTTTTCTCCTACCCTACTTTGCAGTTGCTTGACCAACCACAGCGCCACCATAGACTTCACCTACTGTCACATTCAGCTGATCAAGCCGATCGGCAGTATTTGTAATTAATACCATTGTTGTTTTAGGCAGCCCAGCCTTTTCAACTTGGTCCCAATCTGCGGCTCCGAGTGTCTGTCCGCCTTCAACAAGTTCACCTTCAGTCACCTTAATCGTAAATGGTGCTCCATTTAAGGAAACTGTATCAATCCCCATGTGTAGCAAGACTTCTAAGCCGTCAAATCTTGTAATTCCAATCGCATGCCCTTGTAGCATCGTAATTCGGCCTGCAACCGGTGCAACGATTTCTTGAGCACTAGGTTCAACGGCAAAACCATCACCCATCATTTTGCCAGCAAAGACGGGATCTGATACTGCGCTTAGCTCAATAACATTTCCTGTCACTGGTGAATATAGAGCTTCATCTTCTGCTGGTGTTGCTTTCTTTCCAAAACCAAACATTTATTCTCTCCTCTACTTACGACGGCGGGCAAACTCAATACTTGTAAAGCGGTCTGCACGATGCCGCGACTCCGTGAATGATAACAACCGATTATCAGTTAGGTGGGTTTCACTGCGGATAACTACCATTGGAATATCTTCTGAGATCTGCAATAATCGCCGATCTTCAGCTGACGCCGTTTCAATCGTAATATGCTTAACCGCATAGTCGATCTGCAAACCTAACTGATTCTCAAAATAATTAAATAATGAATCCTGCGCTGCTGATTTTGGGACAGTTTCAACAACTTCAGGATTGATGTAGTCATAGTCCAATACCATCGGATCGCCATCGACATTTCGCCGTCGGACCACTTGAATACTCAAACCAGATGCAGCCTTCTCAAATTGCAATTCCTGCGGAATCATAACTTGTTCTTGGATCCGCAAAACATCGTTTGTTGACTCCAAATGCATCTCTTCTACTAACTCTCGGTAGCTCTCGATCATTGATACCGGAAAAGCAAAATGCTTTCGGTCAAGTACGAGGGTCCCTTTACCCTTTAAGCGTTGAACATAACCGTCTTCAGCTAACGCCCCAACTGCCTTACGAACAGTTTCGCGTGAAACCTGATAGCGCATGACAAACTTCGTGTCACTTGGTAAGTAATCACCCGGCTGATATTTCCCAGTCCTTAAATCTGATAACACATCTTGATAAATCCTTTGGTATTTATCCATTTCCGAGTCTCCTTCCTAAATGACAGTATTATTGTATATCAACATTGTAAGCGATTTCAACGCCTTGGCTGTGGGCTTTAACTGATTTGACTAGGCAGGTTCACTGGAAACCTTGATCTATCAATAATCATTAACTAGACAACTTTCCAAGTTAATTTTAAGTTTAGTGACCAAAAACGCTTCTCATCCTCTAGTAATATTTAGTTAATATGCTTAATATTTAAATAGTCTTAATAAACATCAGCAGTCAACCATTCATTGACATTTAATCAGTAATTCCAGACAAAAAAAACGCTATCCATTTAAGCTTGTTAATCCCAATGTGACTAACAGGCTAAATAGATAGCGTTCTAAACAAATTTAATTTTATTGTACTGTAACCGACTTTGCCAAGTTACGTGGACGGTCAACATCAAGACCACGTCCCAAGGAAGTATAATATGCCAACAATTGCGTTGGTACAACCGACAGCAATGGCGATAACAAATCAATCGTATCAGGCAAAACATAATTGTCATTGGCCTTAGCAATTGACTTGGAAACAATTGTGTAAGCCTTAGCTCCACGAGCTTGTGTCTCAGCCAAATTCCCACGCGTTAGCAAGGCCATTTTAGGTTGTGTCATCAAGGCAATCACTGGCGTTCCCTTCTCGATCAAAGCAAGTGTACCATGCTTCAATTCACCGGCCGCAAAGCCTTCCGCCTGAACATACGAGATTTCCTTCAACTTCAAAGCAGCCTCAAGTGAAACAGCTGAATCAACTCCCCGTCCAATATAAAAGGCGCTTTGTGCAGGTACTAGTAACTCCTCAGCAACTTGCTTGAAAGTTTCCTTATCATCAACGATTCCTTGGATATCAACCGCAATCTTTGACAATTCTTGCTCTAGGTCAAAACCAAGTTGGGCTTGATCGGCAACTGCATATGCCAACATTGCTTCCAAGGTTACTTGTGCAATATATGCCTTGGTTGAAGCGACCGCAATTTCTGGTCCAGCCAAAAGTGGCAAAGCATAGGTTGCCTCACGCCATAACGTTGATTTCTCAACATTGGTCAAAGTCAAAGAATGGTGTCCTTGAGCATTGATCTGTTGTAATACTTCTCGAGAATCAGCCGTCTCACCAGATTGTGACAAGAAGATAAAGAATGGCTTCTCTGACAACAAAGGTTGCTCGTAGGCAAACTCAGAAGAGATATGCACTTCGGTTGGCTTGCCTGACCATTGTTCGAACATCCGCCCACCAACTAAGCCGGCATGGTATGAAGTTCCTGCAGCAATAATATATAAGCGATCAGCTTCACGAATTTCGCGCAAGATTTCTGAGCCAAATTGCACATGCTTATCTGCATCAAAGTAGCGTGACAAAAGGTTTCGAATCACAATTGGTTGCTCATCAATTTCTTTTAGCATGTAGAAGGGATACGTTCCCTTGTCTGTCTCTGAAGCGTCAATATCCAAGTGGAAAGGTTCCCGAGTAACCGTTGCACCATGCTCGTCAAATAACTTAACTTCGCTAGGATCAACAATTGCAACTTCACCATCATGTAACTCAAGAAAATCTTTTGTTTGATCCAGTACTGCAATTGCGTCAGATGTCACGACATTAAAGTCTTTTCCCAAACCAATTAGCAATGGTGACTTGCGCTTGGCAACATACATCCGTTCTGGCTCAGTCTGATCCATCAGCAAAAATCCATAGGCTGACTCAGAATCATTGGAGAACAAAGTCAAAGCCTTATTAAAGGCATCAAAAGTCGATAGTCCCTCATCAGCTACTAATTTGGCGATTACTTGAACGCCAACCTCTGTGTCTGTATCAGAATGTAGCTCAACATCTTTCAACATCGTCTCTTTTAGTTCTTCGTAATTTTCAATCACGCCATTATGTACTAAGTAGAAACGACCGTCATTTGACATGTGGGGATGAGCATTCTCAACTGATGGCTCACCATGAGTTGCCCAACGGGTGTGCGCAATACCGGTTGTACCTGAAACATGCTTTGTTGCTACTAAAGCCTCAAGGTCCGCAACTCGTCCTTTCTCACGAACTAATTGATCCATGCCTTCATCAGAATTTGGTACAAAAATACCTGCAGAATCATAACCGCGATATTCTAGCTTTTCTAATCCTTTAAGCAATACTGGTGAAGATTGATAATTTAAACTCGTGAAACCAACAATTCCGCAATACAACATACTTACTCCTTTTTCGAAACGGTCTATATAAATTATTTTTCATTTTTTTAATCAATACGGCTATTATCCACGCTGTAGCACGGAATGTCAATTTTCTTTAAGCCCGTGTTCTAAAATTGGTATAGGTCAATTTCTATGTAATATTTGAAAAATATTTAATCTTGGTCAGTCGATTGTCATTCAGAATAATGGCTCCAATACTAGTAACGCAAATTGATCATCTGCTTTGAGCCAGA
This sequence comes from Weissella muntiaci, assembly GCF_008107635.1. Taxonomy (GTDB): domain Bacteria; phylum Bacillota; class Bacilli; order Lactobacillales; family Lactobacillaceae; genus Weissella; species Weissella muntiaci. The sequence goes on from NZ_SDGZ01000024.1 coordinate 26,682, forward strand.
TCAACCATATCGTTGATTTATACAAAATTAATAAAAAAATGCTAGTCCAAATTTGGACTAGCATAACCCTTAATGCGTTTCTAAATAATTCACTGCTTCTTTAAAGTTTTTAACCGGTACAACTTTCAACTTAGGGGCGTATTTAGCTGCTGTTGCTTTCGCTTCCTGATAATTCGTTTGTCCGTTTTCTTCGTACTTTAAGTTTTCCTTAGTTGGTTTCAAATATGGGGCAAAGAAGATTTTCGCACCAGCATCACGCGCTACAATCACCTTTTTATCGATTCCACCAATCTCACCAACATTGCCTTCATTATCAATCGTACCAGTACCAGCAATTGTCCGACCCTTCGCTAAATTCAAATCTTTATCTAGTGCGTCATACATTTGAAGTGAGAACATGAGCCCACCTGAAGGGCCACCAATATCGCCCATATTAGCGCTAACTTGGGTATCTGCAGTAACATCCACCGCATCTGCCAACATGATTCCTATTCCTGCCAGATTTTTAGTACCTGCTAAAGCAACCGTTTTTTGTCGGGCAACTTTCTTTGTATTACCACGTTGATAATTGATCGTAATTTTAGTCCCGACCTTTTGCCGTCGAATATAGTCTTGGAACCCTTTAGCAGATGAGAAATGCTTACCATTGATGGCCGTAATCATATCTCCAACTTTTAAATCGCCTTTAAAATGTGAGTCATCTTGAATACCCATCACATATAATCCATTATATAAACGTTGATATGCAATCCCACTCGCTCTAAAAGCATTAACTTTAGCTTCATTCACGGCTGAATTCATATAGATCTGGTTAATCTTTGCGGAGTTCTCAGCCGTCGTTCCCGAATTAGCAGTCGCCTCACTCATTAGCGTAGCATGTGGATTCATTAATGAGATTAAGGCTCCCAGTCCGGTCACCTTTTGCAGATAGACCGACGTAATCAGATACTTGCCGTCAACCTTAGCTGGCTTATTATTGACTTTAATGTATGAAGTCAAGGAATCTGCCGCTCCAGGAGTCTCAACATAAATTGGTAAGGGAATAATAATTCCTAAGACAACAAGTACACCAACAACGATTGCACTAATTTTACCGAATCGACGCCAGTTAAACTTGCCTTTTGCTTTTTTTGTCATCATCAACCATCACTTCTCATCTTTTATAACGTTCAGCAAGCGCCTCAGCAACTGGGTCAGGCACTAAATTACTAATATCTGCACCAAAGCTGGCAACCTCTTTTAAAATACTGCTTGAGATATTTTGATTTTCCGGCCGAGCCATTAGAAAGACTGTTTCAACTCCACCAAGTTGATAATTCATCTCGGCAATATCGCGTTCATACTGATAATCAGTTTGATTACGCAAGCCCCGAACCATTGTCTGTGCTCCCAGTGCCTTAACGAATTCAACCGCCAAGCCACTCATTTCAACAACTTTAACGTTCTCAAGATTTGAGACGGTCGCCTCAATCAATGCAATTTTTTCTTCGGCTGAGAACATATATTGCTTACTCTTATTTGTTCCAACAGCAATCACAACCTCATCAAATAAATTAGCTGCTCGCCTGACAACATCCAAATGTCCATTTGTAAATGGATCAAAGCTTCCCGGAAATACGACTTTTTTCATCAGCAACTCCAATATAGCGATACAGTGTGACCACTGTAATTCCATAATCCTTTTCTTTCAAAAACTCAAATCCAGCCAAATCATCTGGTAAACCAGCTGCTTGATCTGTCTCAGCGACTACAAGCGCATCTGGCGCAATTAACCCAGCTGCCTGCAGCTTCTCTAAATCATGCACAATTGTTTGCTTAGCATATGGCGGATCAAAATATAGTAAATCAAATGGCGTCTGTCCCGTTAAACGCTGAATTGCGGCATCCGCATTAGTCTTGAACACCTTAAAACGCTCCGGGGCCTTTGTGACAGCAATATTTTCGTTAATCGTCTTGATTGCCGCATATTGGCGATCCACTAAAACAGCTTCATCAATCCCACGAGAGACCCCTTCGATACTCAATCCGCCTGATCCAGCATAAAGATCTAACGACCGACCACCATCAAAATAAGGTCCAATCATCGAAAAAATGGCCTCTTTAACTTTATCCGTGGTTGGTCGCGTTGCAGTCCCCGGTACCGCTTTAAGCGTTCGACCACCGAATTCTCCACCAACAATTCTCATTAAAGTTCCTCTTCATCTACAGGTTCGTCTGCCAGCTCCAAAGGATCAATAATCAATTCATAATTATCCTTAGCGCTTCCGACAGTTGTATCAACATCGGGCCAATGTGAAAGTTCCACTGCTCGTACAAAACCAAGTCGTTCAATCAACGGCACCTTAGTCGCAACGTCTTGTTCGTTCATTGCAATGACGGCATATTTCATCTTATCCGAAATATACTCCACCACTCCGAAACGGCGTAACTGTCGCGCCTGTCGAACATTCTTCAAATAAACAATGATACTTCTGCGCGGTACAACTTCAAAATCCATAGCTTAACCCTCCTTACCTAGTTCTTCCTCGTGTTTAATTTGTTTAATAATATTCATCGCAATACCAAGTGCAATCGACAAAGACCAAATTGATGAGCCGCCATATGATATGAACGGGAAAGTAACTCCTGTGATTGGCAGGGCGCCCACAACACCACCGAAATTGACCAATACCTGCATAAAGAAATAGGTTGCAAAACCGTATAAGGTCAAGCGATAAAACATGATTTTGGTCCGCATTCCCCAGGTGATCAATCTAAAAATCATCAAATATAGCAAAGCTAGGATAATCAAAATTGTAAACATCCCCAGCTCTTCAGCCACAATCGCCATAATGAAATCGGTGTTGGGCTCGGGTAAATTACCAAACTTTTGGATACTATTACCCAAACCGCGTCCAAAAATCCCTCCATTTGAAATGGCATACAGTGAATTTATCAACTGCAATCCAGATGAAGAAGCTACTTCCCATGGATTAATATAGGCGATAAGACGTGCCACCATGTAACTACCACTATTTTCTAGACCAAACCAGTTGACCAGATTTGGCAGTAATATGTAGATCAAAAATAATAGTCCAGCTGAAGCAATCATAAAGATTGGTCGCCATTTAGCCGCTAGGATAATGGTGATACTGATCATCGTAATAATACCAACTCCACCCATATCGGGCATGATACCATCAAGAAATACACCAAATATTGCAATCAGCATAAAGATTCGTGGCCATCGCCGACCAGCAACGCCAAGTGCCTCCGCTTCATCCTCGTTCATCACCTTACCGCTGGTATACGCCAAAAACAAGATTAAGCTAATTTTGAAGAATTCAACTGGTTGCAGCGAAACTGGTCCCAATAAGATCCATCCCTTTGCACCATTGATTGCTTGCCCAAAAACGAAAGCAACTAACATCAAAAAGATACTTGCGGTCATCGCTAGTCGAATAAACCACTGTGCCCCACGTGTCTGCCAACGGAATTTGAAATGGAATAGAAACAATACGCCAAAAAGTCCCGTAATATCAAAGATTCCTTGTTTAAAAACATACGAGAAAGCTGAGCCAGTTGGCATATCGGCACTAGCTGAATAAACCATAATTGTTCCCAGAATCATCAGGATAATTGCAGGCAATAAAATCAACCAATCAATATAACGATTGGTCTCTCTGATTAATTGTCCCCAATTTTGCGTACGTCGTCGCTTTATAATTCGAGCCTTAGGTGCCATTATTATCTCCCACATTTTCAACCAAGGCCATTAATTCCTTGTACTTATTATTCTTTAACATTATTAATAGTTGTCTAGATTTTATTATACCGATAATCTGCTAAATTATCGCTATCATTTATAATAATCCTTTTCGATTCTTTTTTGAAAAGCATTTAACTAAAATCACTTTATTCAAAGCCACTTAAACAATCCGTTAAGAGATGTCACATAATAAAAAGGCACTGCAACTGCCAGTGCCTTTTTATTACAATCGTGTCGTGCATATATTAATTAAACAATATGTTTGCAATCGGTAAAATTATTCCTGCCAACATCATTAGTACAAACACAATTGACAACGTCTTTTTTAGACTCAGTGAGTTCTTCTTCTTCCGCTTATCAACGTAATTCTTACTGACAGCTGCATTAATCTTACTATTCCGATCAAAGAAATCGTCTAAAGTTTGAACTTGTTCCTCTTGATTGTTTTCCACTATTCCACCTGTTCTTCTATTCATTATCCCTAGGTACAAAGCACACTATATATGTCAAATTATATCATCTATTTATAAAATAGTTTAATCTAACGCTTGGCTACTGCAAATATTTCAAGCAAAGTAAACCATCTAAAGTAATTAAAAAGACGCTCCTTGAGATAGCTCTCAGGGCGTCTTTTCTTACATCTAAGGAGATAGAGGGATTCGAACCCCCGCGCCGGTTTCCCGACCTGACGGTTTTCTAGACCGTTCCCTTCAGCCAGACTTGGGTATATCTCCATTTACTCACTTCAATTATGCTACTAGATTTCATCAAAAATGGCAAGTCAAATTCCGAATCATCACACTATTTGTATAGCTGTCCACATCACCATACTTGCGTTGACTAGGAGTATTGCCAGGCAATCGCCGTATTCGCATGTAATCGGCGCTTGCCCATTATCTGCAAAAAGCCCCACAAACGAACTTACCATGCCGTTAAAACCTTGGTTAAATCCGTCAATGGGACTTTCTATATAATTAAATTCTAAACATGATCCATCTTAACAATAAAAATTGTTGCAACCCCCGCGATAAGAATTGCCGATACGAAGCAAATATTTTGAATATTGCCAAGCGGATTAATTCCATAAGCAATTCCATATAGACTAGGTCCCATCGCGGCAATAAAGTATCCACCCGCCTGGGCCATTCCTGATAGTGATGCTGTTTGATACGGTGACTGAGTCTTAACCGCAAACATCGTCATGGTAAAAATAAAGAAGAATCCGATTACCAAGCCCGCCATCAATGCCTCTAAGATCCAGAAACTGAAGTTATCAGTTTGAAAGAACATCATTCCTGCCGCAGTCAGTCCAATCACCATCATTATGATTACCAAGGCAAGCATCTTACGCTTAGACAAGCGGGTCAACATATTAGGAACAGTCATTGCGACTGGGATATTGGTAAAAGCCATCAAGGTCATCGCAATTGCAACTTGCTGAGTACTCAAATGATGGTAAGCCATCATTACGGGCAACCAAGCTACAAACGCATAATTCAACATTGACTGATTTCCAAATGCCAGTAAGAATGGCCAAGCCTTGATATTACGCCACGTTTTAAACGCCTGCTTATGCGCTGATTTATGCTGTGCATGTGGTTCAGCTGGTAACCGTTTCATTGCCAAAAACCACAAGACCACCACACCCAGTGGAATGATGAACAACAGCCAAAGTACCGAACGCCAGCCAGTCAAAGCGACAATTGAGGCAGTTGATAAGTTAAACAAAACTGATCCAACTGTAATCGCAATTGAGTAAATTGACGTCATCAATCCCACGCGCGTCGGAAAGAACGTTGCAACTAAAGTAGGCATAAAGACATTCAGATGCGCAATTGCAATCCCAATCAAAGCCGATCCAATTATCATCGTTGGTAAGGCAATGATGATCCGAAGACCCGCTCCCAGCGCTAAAGTGATCAACATCAAGAGTAACGCTCGCTTGAGACCTAACAATTCAATCGTCTTGCTAGCAAAATTTGATACTAGCATAAACATCACCAAAGGAATTGTCGTTAAAATTCCCAGACTGCCAATTGGCATATCTAGGGCTTGCGATAGATCCCCCAACATTAATGGTAATGTTGTGAACGTTGATCGCATCACGAAGCCGATCATAATTACTGCAATTACAACCAGACTTATTTTTTTACTTTTCTGCAAAGCCAGATCCCCCTAACATATTTTTTCACGTCGAGATCCAGTATACCGGAAGAAATCTGCCACAAGCAAGCATATTATTACACAAGCGACTTAGCAAGCGCGAGTGCTCCCAAAATGTCAGCTTCTTCCTGATACTCACCGCGCAAAATATATTGATCGATGATCGAGCCTTGCTCTAAGAAATGATTCGACAAAAGTTGATATTGATCTTTGATGCGCGCAACTAAATGCGGTCGTTGCAGAATTCCACCGCCAAGTACAATACAATTTGGTCGTAATAGGACTGTCGCAGAAATCAACGCTTGACTAACATAATCTGCTATCAATTCCCACGCTGGATGATCATCTGCTAAATCAACTGCCTCGATCCCATAACGCGCCTTGACTGCCGGTCCTGCAACCAACCCCTCCAAACAACGATTACCATGGAATGGGCAATAACCTTCATATGAGTCATCTTGGCGTGTCGTTACTAACACGTGCCCCCCTTGTGGCATACCAGCACCAGCATATAGTTTACCGTTATGAACAATACTCATGCCAACATCATTACCAACATTTAGATATAGCATCGTGTTAGCTCTTTGACCACTACCATTTAGATATTCCGCCCACGCGGCGGCATTGATATTACTCGTCCAATAGTAGGCAAGGTCATCACGCCATTTTTGCATTCCCGCCAAGAACTGATAACCTGACCATCCCGCTACTGGTGTTGTTAGCACCTGACCATATGTGTAAGATAACGGTCGCGTGTCAATTGGCCCAAATGCCCCAATTCCGATCGCAACCAGTTCAGGATATTGATCAAAAAAATCAAAAATTGCCTGCATTGTTACACTTGGGACATCCGTAGCAATCTCTTTTCTGGCAATAATGCCAAAGGCTTGATTACTAACGGCAACAATAAACTTCTGATGTCCACCCTCAATTCCCCCAAGTAGCATAATACTCCCCCAATACAATTTGCTAAGATAATCATAGCAAACATTTGGGTAAATAACAGATTCAACTACCTGCCATTTTTTTGATTCTCACAAAAAGTCAGCTAATTCATAACCATTTAAAATGGCTGTGAATTAGCTGACTTTATCTGATTACTTTTTTCAAGGTCTCAGGTACTTTTTAGATTTCCTCGTCTGCGCTTTTACGCTTACGAAGAATATCCAACAAGCCTAATAACGCAATTAAACTCATCGCTTCGCCAAGCTCAAGAATTCCAGCTTGTGATTCCGTACCAGTCGCTGGCAACTTCGCTGGCGAAACTTGCGGTGCCTTAGGCGTCACAACTTTCGGTTGCGCTGGCACAATAGGCGTTTTAGGAATCGCCTCACTCTCGCCGGTGTAGGTTGGATCCATCTGAATCGTCAAGCCATTCGTTGTGTCAATTCCTGTCACTTGCGACTCAATCGTATCACCGGCTGTTGCCAACAACGCGTATTGTTCTGCACTGAGGTGATAGACCAAGGTAGCAGTCGCCGTACCATCGGCTCCGAATACGCCGGTCGACAATGCTGTGACATTTACCAAGTTACCTGCTATAGAGATATCAACTAAACGACCATCGAGAACAAATTGATCTCCTGGCTGGCCACCAGTTAATGTAACCGCGTCATCAACGGTATAACTTCCATCAGCATTCTGAACTGCACGATTAATCTGCGTCACACCACTTTCGCTAATCTTTGGCAACGTCAAACTTTCACCCGTATACGTTGGGTCCATCGCAATCACTAGGTTATTAGTTGAATCATTTCCGATTACCTGTGACTCAACTGTGTCGCCGGCGGTTAACAACGCATCATATTGTGCAGTTGTCAGTGTATACGAAATTGTGGCAGTCGCTTTTCCGTTGCTATCAAAACTCCCAGTTGCTGTACCAGTCAAACCTGACAGATTACCTGGCGTTGTTAGATCAACTAACGTACCGTTCAAAACGAAAGTGTCACCAGCCAGACCACCAACTAGAGTCACTGCATCATTAATCATGTAGCTACCATCAGCATTTCGGCTAGCATTACTAATGCTAGTCACACCACTCTCAGTAATCTTAGGAATTGTTAAACTCTCGCCTGTATAGGTTGGATCCATCGCAATCGTTAGGTTATTGGTCGAATCACGCCCGGTTACCTGAGACTCAATTGTATTGCCAGCATTAAGCAACGCCGTATATTGCGCTCCGGTCAGGGTATAGGTGATGGTAGCTGTTGCCGTCCCATCGGCCCCGAATACGCCGGCGGTCGTCCCAGTTACGTTTACAAGATTATCAGGCGCGGTCAGATCAACCAATGTACCATTTAGAGCAAAGGCATCACCTACAATCCCACCTGTCAATGTAACTGCATCATTAATCGTATAGCTACCATCCGCATTGCGCATAGCATTATTAATTTTAGTTACGCCACTTTCGCTAATCTTAGGGATTGCTAAACTCTCGCCCGCGTAAGTTGGGTCCATGGCAATTGTTAGTCCATTAGTAGTATCCATCCCCGCTACTTGAGACTCAATCGTATCACCAGCTGTTAGCAATGTCGTATACTGTGCTCCAGTCAAAGTATACGCAATCGTAACCGTTGCGCTCCCGTCTGCACTGAACGTTCCGGCGGTTGTCCCAGTTACGTTCACAAGATTATCGGGAGTGGTCAGATCAACCAATGTACCATTCAAGGCAAAGTCGTTACCGGCAATTCCACCCGCCAATGTAACCACATCGTTAATCGTATAACTACCATCAGTATTGCGCGTAGCATTATTAATTTTAGTCACGCCACTTTCGCTAATCTTAGGGATCGCCAAGCTCTCATTCGTATATGTCGGATCCATGGCAATCATTACTCCATCAGTAGTATCCATCCCCGTTACCTGAGACTCGATCGTATCACCAGCTGTTAGTAATGTTGCATACTGTGATCCAGTCAAATTATAGGTAATCGTAGCCGTGGCAGTCCCATCTGCACCGAATATTCCAGCGGTCGTCCCAGTTACGTTTACAAGATTGCTAGCGGTGGTTAAATCAACCAACGTGCCGTTCAGAGTAAAGTTATCACTGGCAACACCACCTGCTAATGTTACTGCATCACTAATCGTATAAGTTCCATCGGAGTTGCGAACTGCATTATCAATCTTCGTAACACCAGTTTCGTGTACCATTGGAGCTTTGGCACTCTCATTAGTGTAAGTTGGATCCATGGCTATCGAAATTCCATTAACTAAATCACTACCACTAACTTGTGATTCAACAGTATCTCCAGCTTGTAACAAACGCCCATATTGAGCTGGCGTCAAATAATAAGTTATTTGCGCTGTTGCACTACCATCGGCATTAAAAACACCAGTCACGTTTGAAATAACATTACTAAGATTTGCAGAGTTTGTTAGATCAACCAAGTTTCCGGTTAAGGTAAATGGATTACCAGCCGGCCCACCTGCTAAGGTGATCGCATCATTAATCTCAAATAGGCCGTCCTTATTTTGAAACGCCTGATCAATGCTGGAAACGCCACTCTCAACTATTTTAGGTAGATTTTGTTCCTCATTCGTGAAAGTCGGATCAACAGCAATTGCACTTTGAACAAAAGCACCCATATAATCACTCTGCATCCAACTAGTATTATTAGTGGTATCAATGCCATTAACAGTTGAAGTTAATTGAGCTTGCCCCGCTGCTAATGCCATATATTGCGTGGCAGTTAATGTATAAACTAATTGGGCTGTTCCATTGCCATTAGCGTCGTAAGTACCAGTCGCTTTCGCTGTTACACTTGAAAGATCAACTCCTTCCGGCGCTGCTGACATCGTACCCGTCAGCGTGAAATTATCGCCGACCGTTCCAGTTAAAGTAACGGGATCGGTCATCGAATAAGTCCCGTCAGCGTTTTTAGTAATATTACCAGCATTGTTAATGGTGGTTGAACTACCGGTAACCTGACTTTGTAACTGGGCACCTTCATTCAATAATTGACCATATTCGTTCAAGGGTAGTTTATACGTCAAATTAACAGTTGCATGACCGGAAGCATCATAAACCCCAGTTGCCGTATCAGATGTCGAAGCAGAAGCCAAGTTATTCGCCAAGTCAACTAAATTACCTACCAACGAGTAGGTTGCATTTGGTAAGCCAGTTGCCGTAACTGTATCGACAATTTGGTAAGTGTTTGCATTAGTTTTAATAGCAGTACCGAGGACAGTTGTTGCGGTAGGTGTATAGTTTACAGTAAGGTGAGCACTTCCCATTAACATATTCGTATTGTTTGTAAACATATTGTACCCGCCTGGCATATTGGTACTACCATACATTGTCCATATATCATAAGTGCCAGGCAAGGCATTATTTGTTGTAACCTTAACTCTCGAAAGCCCAGTACTAGCATCCATGGCAAGCGGCTTATTTAAGTCCATCCCAAATAACCCATTCGTATTAGTCGGATCAGTCGAATTTAAAATTGCTGCTGAAATCGTCTGCACATCAGGTCCTTCAACGATATTCCCCACATTAACAATTGGTTTGATTGTAAGAATACTTGATCTACTTTGATAGGCAGTAGTTGGGACCTCCGCTAGATTTGATACACCATTATATCCACCATCACTTTCGCCAAAATAATTGACGGATACATTGGCTTGGGTAGTTGTTAAATAATTATTTTTACTTACAAGCGCACTCGTAAGTGGGTTAGAAGTATACAAAGCTCCTAAGCTGAGCCCATTCGTTCCATCCCCCAAGGGTGCCAGAAAATTAGTAAAAGTGCCCGAATCTGATGTGGTTAAACTGCTATTGAAGAACGTCACCGGCATATGTTGCCAGACCCAGGTTCCCGCCAATGAGCCCACCGGTAAATTAATCAGCGCATTCTTAGCAATTACCTGTCCTGTAGGTTTTAAAATATCCGTCGATGAGCCCATTTCCTGCCAAAGCCCTGTATAATAACCATTCTCTGCATCAGGCGCGGTAAGGTACACCAGATTACTCATTGCAACCGTTCCATTTGCAGATATAATCGGTGCAATCCCAAACCGCCCCAAATATCCCATATTGCCTTTAAACACATTTTCTAATACTGTCCCAGAGCCATCTGGACCGGAACCACTTGGAGAAAAGGACCATTGATTGCCTAATTTCAAAACTTGTAAAATCGGATCACTCTCAAGCATTCCATACACACCGCCGTTGTCTAGCGATTTTGATGAAAAGCTGCTCATATCAAGACTCTGAAGACTTGCTAAATCACTGAACATCGTTACCATATTCGTTACATTTGAAGTATCAAAGCTTGTCACATTCAAGTTTGTCATCGACTCGTCGCCAGCAAACATCGAGGCCATTTTAGTAACGTTACTGGTATTAAAATTTGCAAGATTTAGTGTTGGCAGTGCCACATTTCCAAAGAACATCTGCGACATATCTGTTACCTTCGCAGTATCAAAGCTACTAACATTCAAATTAGTCAACGAAGTATCAGCACCAAACATATCATTCATGTTGGTGACGTTACCTGTATCAAAGTTTGCAAGGTCAAGTATCTTTAAAGCAAAATCTCCGCCAAACATACTCTGCATATTAGTAACGTTAGCTGTATTAAAGCTCGACACATCAAGCGGATTTAAAATTGAATCGCCATTAAACATGTAGGCCATATTCGTTACATTTGCCGTATTGAACTTTGAAAGGTCAAGCGACTTCAAAAGCGGATCCATATAAAACATGCCAAACATGCTATTAACATTAGCCGTGTTAAAACTGGATACGTCGAGCGTTGCTAGTTTAGAATCACTTGCAAACATGTTGACCATATCGGTTACATTACCAGTATCGAAATTCGAAAGATTCAAGTCTGTCAGCGCCGCTGCCCCCTGAAACATCGAGTCCATACTCGTCACATTACCCGTATCAAAGCTAGTAAGATTTAAGGTGTTTAAATTAGTCGTATTCTTGAACATGTTGCTCATGTCGGTTACATTTGCTGTATTAAAATTTGAAAGATCGAGGTTTGTTAAGGTAGAACTGCCATTGAACATACTACCCATGCTTGTTACATTCGCTGTATTAAAATTTGAAAGATCCAAATTTGCTAATTCGGGCGTATTGTAGAACATTGCGGCCATTGATTTCACATTCGACGTATTGAAGCTTGACAGGTTAATGCTATTTAATGTGGTATCACCAGCAAACATATCATACATTTCAGTTACATTTGCTGTATTAAAGCTTGAAAGATCAAGCTTTGTTAAAGCTGGGTCATCATTAAACATGGCACTCATGTCAGTTACATTTGCTGTCTTGAAATTTGAAAGATCAAGGTTTGTTAAGTTTGTGTCACCTGCGAACATATATGCCATACTTGTTGCATTAGTTGTGTCAAAATTTGAAAGATCAATTGTTTTTAAGGCAGCATCACCCGCAAACATTGCGCCAACATTTTTGACGGCCGAGGTCAATAATCCGCTCGGAATGACAATATTAGTCAATTTGGGGTCATTACTAAACAAATTATAAGTTCCGTTCCAACCACCATTATTGGTAATCCCCGTTAAATCAATACTCGTCACATTAGGTAAGTTTGCAAAAGGCGAACTGGCACTAACAGGTGTTAATGTCGACGCAGAATCACGCATGATCTCTAAATTTGCTCCCTTTGCAACCACGATTGACTTCACTAGATTTACATCAGCGCCCACCCCATTTACAAAAGTTCCACTATTGCTCGTATTATTTTGCTGAACACTAAATTGTGTTGGAACTGCGTCCATATTAATCGGTCCACTATAGACCGTTCCGTTTGCATCTTGACCCAAGGTCAACACACCATTGGAGTCTAAAGTCCAAGGAACACCAAACGTATCAACCTGTTGCATCGGTGCACTGGTAGGAGAGTTAGGGTCAGGATAATTATCAATCTTTTGATATGACCAATTACCAGAGTCAACAATCGTTGGTGCCGCAACTACCGCCATTGTACGCATCGCAATAGCTGGATGTACTTGGCTTGAGCTCACAGCCGTCGAACTATTAACAGAGCTCGCAACTGATGAATTATTACTCGCAGAGTCACTTTGACTTGCAGATGCCGCAACGCTATTAGTAGATCCGGCCACTGAACCTATGCTGTTTGCTGATGTGCTACTAACTGAAGCATTGCTACTTATGTTTGCTGTTGCAGAGCTTGCACTAGTTGCTGAACTACCCGTGCTATTTAGAACTGTTGAAGAATTAGCACTCGATGCCGCTACCGCACTCGTCGGTGAAACGCTCCCCACCACTGTTGTAACGGTATCCGCCTCGACAGCTGGGGTATTCATTAAAAACACTCCCCCAACAACCGTTGCCATGATACTACTGGCAAACACCCAATATTTACCTTTTTTGTATAATTTAAAATTATGTTGCATCTTCTTGACCTCTCTCAATATAACCATACATAAGACAAATATTAGTCCTATTTTCAAGAAAATCAATACTTTTCCAATATACAGGTCAAACAAAATCAGGAACACTGAAGGATTATCAAAATCGAGTTTAAGACCTTTCATTTCGTTCAAGCCCACCCATGTCAAGAATATATTTAAAGCTGTATTTCATATATATATTCCTCGGTTAATATCGGATAAAATTTGTACTTGTTCTATTAATTCCACAAAAAAGGCGAGGCAACTTTGAAATCAAAGTTGTCTCACCTTTCTGGTTATTCAGTTATAAAAGAGCAACCTTATTTAACAGCATCTTTCAAACTCTTACCGGCTCTAAATGCTGGCACGGTAGTCGCTGGAAGCTCTAAGATCGCACCCGTTTGTGGATTACGACCCGTTCTTGCGGCCCGTTCTCGTACCTCAAAGCTACCAAAGCCCATTAATTGAACATTTTCGCCTTTGGATAACGTATCCTGAATTGCATCGAAAGTTGCTTCAACAGCCGCTGTAGCATCCTTCTTTGTAAGACCAGTTTGTAGCGCAACCAACTCAACTAAATCTTGCTTATTTGCCATATTAATCTCCTATTTGATTAAGTTCGGGCACGTTTGATTAAGTGAATTGGCGTTCCAGTAAAGTCAAATGCCTTACGGATTTGGTTTTCTAAGAACCGTTCATAAGAGAAATGCATCAATTCTGGCTCATTCACAAAGACCACAAATGTCGGTGGCTGAACTGCTACTTGTGTTGCATAGTATACACGCAGACGCTTTCCGTTCATATTTGGTGCTGGGTTCAATGCCAATGCATCCATGATCACTTCATTCAAGGTTGATGATTGAATGCGACGTTGATGGTTCTCATTAACGCGCTTAATCAAAGCTGGAATTTTGTCCAAACGTTGCTTAGTCTTAGCGGATACAAAGATGATTGGGGCATAAGATAGATATTGGAACTCTGTCCGAATCAAATCTTCAAATTCGCCCATCGTGTGATTATCTTTTTCAAGCGTATCCCACTTATTAACCAAGATAATCACAGCTCGGCCTGCTTCATGAGCGTAACCAGCTACGTGCTTGTCTTGGTCGCGGATACCCTCTTCAGCGTTCAAAACCATCAAGACAACATTCGAATCATCAATTGCTCGCATTGCCCGCATGACTGAATACTTCTCGGTTGACTCATAAACCTTACCACGTTTACGAATTCCCGCCGTATCGACCATCGTGAACTCATCGCCTTCAGGCGTGGTGAACCTTGTATCGATAGCATCACGAGTTGTCCCCGCAATGTCAGAAACAATCACGCGTTCCTCACCCAAGATTGCATTAACCAATGATGACTTTCCAACATTTGGTCGACCAATGAATGAGAAACGAATCGTTTGGTCTTCAACATTTTCTTCTTTTTCTGGGAAATGTCCCATCACTTCATCAAGCAAGTCTCCCAATCCAGTTCCGTGAGAACCAGAGATTGGGAAAGGCTCACCAAATCCAAGTGCATAGAAATCATAAATATCTGCACGCTTTTCAACATTATCAACTTTATTGACTGCCAAAACAACCGGCTTATTTGAGCGATATAGAATTTTTGCGACGCGTTCATCCGCATCAGTCAATCCTTCAATAGCTGAGACCATGAAAACAATTACATCAGCTTCGTCAATCGCAATTTCTGCTTGTTGGACGATTTGTGACATGAATGGTTCATCACTCATATCAATTCCACCAGTATCGATCAATCGAAACTCGCGGGTCAACCATTCTGCACGCGTATAGATTCGATCACGAGTAACGCCTGGTGTATCTTCGACGATCGAAATTCGATCACCAGCAATTCGATTGAAAATTGTTGACTTCCCCACATTTGGGCGGCCAACGATGGCGACGATTGGATATGCCATTAGACGCCTCCTTTATTTTTTACTAAATGTACATTAACTAACAGTTAATTGTATCGTATTTATAGGTATAAAGATAGCTACATTACACGTCTCTATCCTGCCAGTCGGTATTTGAAAAGCTATTAAATATTTTATTGTTCATGTCTTGAATATAAATTCTAAGTTTCTGGGCATAGGTTAAGTCCTTATGCTCATCACGGACCATCTTGTTTACCAGCGGCATGTTATCACTAATTAACGCATCAACTTGATAAATTTGCATTCGTTGAACCGTATCAGTGTCATCAACGTCCCAGGCAAAGACCTTTTTGTTCTGATCATGTGCGTCCCAGACAAAGTCTTGATCGAGGCTCGACACCTCAACTGAGAAAGCATTCGCCTTAATACTTGGAACACCAAGTACATTGAACGGCATAATATAACTTGAGGTTGTCTTGGGTAATTTCTCTCGCAAACGTTCTGTCACTTTCAAATCGAGCGAGTGCATCATCGCCTTATTTGCAACAACTTCAGCGCCATATTGCTTGACGAAATTATCTGCCACCTGATCTGGATCTTCACCACGCCGGGTCTTTATTTCGATCAAGAGCTTCTGTTGTTGCTGATTAGCAGCCGCAAAATACTCCTCAAAACCAGGTAATTTAGCAGTGTATCCATTTTCCGATAACTTTAAACCGACCAGTTGATTATAATTTTTCTTTTCGACAATCCAGTTCTTATTGGCCAAGGTCTTCAAATTTGCATCATGCATTACAACGAATTTATGATCCTTTGTTTGCCGAATATCCATCTCAACATAATCAGGATGATATTCCCGACTCGTCTTCTCAAGTGCCGGAATCGTATTTTGCACACCCTCTTGATTTGACAGCCCCCGGTGCGAGATTAACATTGGCTGAGCAAGTCGCTTTGGTTGCATATATTCATAGGCTACCACCGTTACAGCTAACAATAATACTAACAACACTAGAATTGCGCTGAATGTACCCAGTATTCGAAAGCCTAATCGGAAACGCTTAAAAGCAATGACCGGAATTTGCTCAGGTAGTTCGTTTTTCACATCCAACAACTGAATAATCACAAAGAAAACCAATACTAGCGACAGAACTAATTCAATCAACCCAAATAATTGAATAATCAAGAGATTTACAATCCCGAACTGTAAAGCATACTGTGCCCAAGTGCTATCAATATAGCCCTGCAAACTCACCAGACCATATGCAACCAACACAAACACTCCAACAACGATTACCATGAGACTCGCAACTTGCAAGAAAAAGGCCCAGAAGTGCTTACGCGTTAACTGCCAACTCTTTTTCATTGAAGCTCGCAGATGCATTTCTTTTAAAATAATTAACGGCAATGTAAAGATCAATCGCCAAGCTAGATAGATACTCAATAACGTTACCATGAGATAGAGCACCTTAAAGACCCATGGACCGGTCATCATAACTTCCATCACGAAGCTTGGAATTCTAATTCTAGAGATAAAATCAACACTACCAGCTAACCCACTTAGCGGTAAGATAAAAAAGAAATAAGCAATGAAAAACAAGATTGTTGAAAACCGGATATGTTTTAATCGTGAGAATGAAATAAAAATTAACTGACGAAAAGTTACATATTCACGCCGCTTCACAAAATACGCTAAGAATATCATAAAGGTAAATTCTAGGTAGATAAAGATTAAGATCAGCAGTATCACCAGAATTAAACCTAAGGTTATCCAAAAATGATTTGTTATAATCGTGCTCAAATTATCAACCGAAATCGTTGAGAAATCTTGCTGCGCTAGAATCTTCTTCGTAATTAAAACTAATGCCGGGATGATAAAAGTAATCACCAACAAATGAAACAACAACACCGGTCGAACATAACGCCGACTAGTCGTCAAAAAAGCCCACAGATTTTTTATATACGCCTTCATCAATAACTCCCCATAAATCTACTTTTATCAATTTTATCATTTTTTCATGATATTTTTTGCCATTTATCAATCTAATTCTTTAACAGGCAACGTAAATACGAAAAAAATCATCATACATCATTGTCACACTAATTTAATCAATTTTCATAACAAGGTCCATAAATGTTTCACTATCCATCAATCAACATGTTTGACTCAAACACCAGACAGGGCTAGAATAATGCACTGTTATATACATTTCGCTAAGGTTGTCGCGCTTCTTAAAGCGGCTTCCTTATCAATCACCAAGAACCATCGCCACTTCGTCATTAATCATCCATTTATGACCAAATCACGAATAATATATTTTATATACTAACAAGGAAGCATCTATGAACAAGTCAAGCATTTATGGCTACATCAGTATCGTTTTAGCAAACCTCTTTGGACTCACCTCAATTTTCATCATCGATAGCACTGAGCAACCCTGGTTAACAGAAATTTTCTTGGTCCTAATGATCGTTTTCATCTTGATTGCTGCAACGCTTTTTATTGTCAGTAGTAACACCACACGTGCAGATTAACCTGCTAGTGCAAAAACGATCAGTTTCACATAAATACGCTAGTTACTTTTATTAGTAACTAGCGTATTTTTCTAGCTAATCAATCATTAGGCAACATACCACCAACTCCATTACCAAACAAATGTTGATTGCTAATGGCTTGATAAAATTCTGCCACCTTTGGCGTTAAATTTGATCGCAATGCAAGCGGCCGTAACGCGAACTCGAGCTCTTCCAGCGTTCGAGTTAATGATTGGCCGTCTTCAATTTGCTCCTTGCTTATCTGTAATAATTGACGTTCCCATGTGCGAACATGCTTATCTAAAATTAAGTTGTACATCCAATTTAAAGCAGTCACTTTATCCATAGTTAAATTATATCACGAGAGCGCTTACATGATATAATGATTGAAATTATCCGATAAAGGGGTGAAAAGAATGACCGAAGAACATGCAATTTTCGCTGGCGGATGCTTCTGGTGTACGGTTGAACCATTCGCCAGTAAACCCGGAATTATTTCTATTGTTAGTGGTTACACCGGTGGTCACATCGCTGATCCAACTTACGATCAAGTCATCGGTCAGTATTCAGGTCACGTTGAAGCAGTCGAGATTACCTTTGATAACCAACAGATTTCATACAGCGAACTTCTCACAATTTACTGGCAGATTATCGATCCGACGGATGCCAACGGTCAATTTGCAGATCGTGGTGAGAGTTACCGTCCAGTGATCTTTGTTAATGGTCAAGAACAACGTCGCCTTGCTGAAGCTAGTAAAGCTGATGTGATTGCCAGCAAGAAATATCATCGACCCATCATTGTTGAAATTCGCGACAATCAGCCATTCTGGCCTGCCGAGGACTATCATCAAGACTTTTACCGCAAGAATCCGCGCCGGTACCGGGCAATGGAACGTTCACGGGCATATTTGCGCTTTATGCAAAACATCAAAAACCATTTTTCAAAATAAAAAGCACTACTCACAAAGTGAATAGTGCTTTTTGTTATATACAGAAGTATATCTTAACGGAAGTCCTTTAGGATGTCACCAAAGGCATCACCCAAAGTTGCAGAACCTTCTTCGTCTTGTGTTGAGTAGTTCATAGGAGCTGACTCTTGACGTGGACGACGGCTGTTGCGACGTGGACGGTCGCTGTTGTTGTTGCCACCATTGTTGTTTGAACGCTCTGAACGCTCTTCGCGTGCAGGAGCCTCTTCCAAAGCCTTGATAGACAATGACAAACGTTGCTTGTCAGGGTTTACTTCCAAAACCTTAACCTTAACCTTATCACCAGCCTTCAAAACGTCTGATGGGTTATCAACGTGCTTGTGTGAGATTTGTGAAACGTGCACTAATCCTTCAACACCTGGGAATACTTCAACGAAGGCACCAAAGTCAACGACACGCTTAACCGTACCCTCGATGATGGCTCCTTCTGGAGCTTCAGCTGCTGCTGCTTCCCATGGTCCAGGTTGCGTTGCCTTGATTGACAATGAGATACGCTCTTTATCAGCATCCAAGCCAAGAACCTTAACCTTAACTTCTTCACCAACAGACAAAACATCTGATGGTTGTGAAACGCGTTCGTGTGAGATTTCAGATACGTGTACTAATCCGTCAACACCACCAAGGTCGATGAAGGCACCAAAGTTGGTCATACGAGCAACCTTACCTTCAACAACATCACCAACTGCCAATTCATTGAACACACGTGACAAAGCGGCTGCGCGCTCTTCATTCAAAACATCACGACGTGACAAAATCAAACGGCTGTCAGCTGCATTGATTTCAATAATCTTTGCACGAATAGTTTGTCCCTTGTATTGGTTCAAATCTTGCACAAAACGGTTCTCAATCATTGAAGCAGGTACGAAACCACGTACACCTTCAACATCAACAACCAAACCACCCTTAACAACTTGTGTTACTGGGGCTTCTACAATGTCATCAACATTGTGCTTGCTTGCGATTTCTTCCCAAGCACGACGAGCCTCAAGGCGACGCTTTGACAATAGGTATGATCCACCCTCTTTGTCAGAACCGATAGTTGAAACAACTACCAAATCCAAAACGTCTCCAACCTTGACCAAATCGTTGATGTTAGCATCACGATCAGCTGTCAATTCACGTGAAGGAATCACACCTTCAACACCGGCACCTTCGATACCGACGATAACTTGACGGGCGTCATCAATGGCCAAAACTTCACCCTTAACAACATCACCAACTTTAACTTCGGCTACGCTGTCAAGAGCTGCCAATAGCTCGTTGTTCTCTTCGTTCATTACAATATATCCTCCTGGTCACACGACTCTAACAGCAATTATACTAAAAATATAATCTAATTACTAGCAAATCTTTCGACTTTGTTTAAGATTTTCTATTATTTTGTCTTATCGGCTATAATTGCCTCGACGATTGCGACAACTTCTTCAATTGAATGACCAGTTGTATCAACCTCAACTGCATCATCAGCCTTCTTTAATGGTGAGATTTCGCGATGTGAATCAAGGTAGTCCCGCTTCTCAATCGCTGCCTCCAATTCAGCCAGGGAAGTATTCATCCCCTTGGCTTGATTCTCCTTAAATCGACGTTCAGCTCGTTCGAGGACTGACGCAATCAAGAAGATCTTCACCTGCGCTTTTGGCAAAACCGTTGTCCCAATATCACGGCCATCCATAACTACATTACTAGTCTGCGCAATTTCCTGTTGTAATTTAGTCATCGACGATCTTACCGCCGCATAAGACGAGACTGCAGAGACATTGGCTGTTACCGCGGTGGAACGGATTGCATCTGTAATTTCCTGCCCATTCAAATAAACCCTTTGTACCGGTTCACCTGGTGCAAATGTGATCTCTAGCTCAGGTAACAAAGCACTCACGGCTTGCTCATTATTTGGATCAATCTGAGCATTAAATGCCGCAAGCGTGATTGCCCGATACATTGCTCCAGTATCGACATAAACATAGTTTAATTTATTCGCCAGAATTTTTGCGATGGTTGACTTACCTGCCGAAGCTGGACCGTCGATGGCAATTTGAATAGTCATGATTTTCCCTCATTTTTTGTTTTTGCAGAATAAAAGCCGAATAAAGCCGATTGCAACGGTTCTATCCGACCTTTGGAGATTTCTTATTTGATCTTTAACTCTTGTCCGTAATACTGAGCATAATTCGACGAAGTTAACCCTGGATTAAGCGAGTACAATGCTTCTGGAGTTGTATTATTCTCCCGAGCAAAACTATACAGGGTTCCACTTGCAAACTTAGCCGTCGAATCAGCCTCTGAGCTTGACGCAGCTGCGGCCGAACTCGAAGCAGCACTCTCTGATGCAGCCTTACTTTCAGACGCAGCACTTTCTGATGCTGCTTTTTCGGAGGCTGCTTTTTGTGAAGCGGCCTTCGATGCAGCCTTCTTTGAACTCGAAGCAGATATATCAACATTTGACGTCTTGGTTGTTGAGCTCTGTGACAATGCTGCAACTCCCGTTGAATCGTTATTAGGTTGATTTAACTCTTGTAAATATTTATAAACTGGAATAAATGAAAGGGCAATGATCACCGCTACCAAAATTCCAACAATCATACTCACACGCTGTGACCGACGACGCGTTTGTGAACGTGAATAACGTTGAGCTGGTTGCTCATCAAAAGATGCCTCCCAAGGCTTTGATTGGTTATCTTTTTCTGTCATCTCTGATTTCCCCGCAATTCGTCTGCTTTCTTAATCTACAATATCATTATGATAATTTAGCACATATCCAAAGCAAATAAAACCACTCCGTCATTTTTTTAATCTAAATTAAATAGTTTCCTTAAGTTTTCCTGCCATGTTTCTGTGTACATCTGACTTGCTTTGTTCAAAACAGTATGACTTTTTCGAAATTGATCAAGTTCTTTGGCGGTTGTTCCCGAACTCTCATTAGTTTGATCAGCCTGGTTGGCAACTGTCTGATCAAACTCAACCAATAACTGACGCCGAAGATCTTTTGTCGACTGCATATAGCTAATCATCTGCGTCACGGCCTGTAACTTTGCTTGACGACGCTCTTGAAATAATCTTTTAGCTGTTCCTAGATCAATTGCCTGCTCTTGGTAGCCTTTTACTAAGCGCAACATTTGTGGCTCGATCGTAGCCCCATTGTCAGTATCACCATAAATAATATCAAGTTGCTGATCGGTTGGGATTGCGTGATCAATCATGCGCTGTTGCAACATTTCATCCCCTGGCACATATAAAGTCACCGCAAGTGCCGCCGCACCATCGCGGCCAGCACGCCCCATTTCTTGCAAATAATTCGCTAAATCTTGGCTTGGATGATAATGAATTACATAGCGAATATCATTCTTATCAATTCCCATTCCAAAAGCTGAGGTTGCTACAATCACATCTAATTTTCCAAGCATAAACTGTTGTTGAATTTTATAGCGCGTCAAATAGTTCATCCCCGCATGATAGGCCATTACCGCTTGATCACCATTAGTCTGCAGATATTCTGCTAAATTAAGCGCTAGGCGACGACTACTCACATAAATAATCCCCGGCCCTTGAAGCTGTTTAACTAATCCCGCCAAGCGAGTTTGTTTATCATGCTCATCCGCTAATTGCTCAGTATGTAAATGAATATTGGGCCGATCAGCACTCTGCCGGTATAAAAACCAATCCTGCTTATTAGCTAAAGTAAATAAAGCCTGCGTCTCTGATTGCATTGTAACTGTTGCAGTTGCAGTCAATAGCAATAATTGCGGTTGTCCCAGCATCCGATGAACTGAAGGCAGCTTTAAATATTCGGGTCGAAAATCTGGTCCCCAACTAATAATCGTATGCGCCTCATCAATCACAAGTAGGTTTAGCTCAATTTTCTTTAGTCGATTAATAACCGTTGTTTGACTCAACATTTCCGGCGAGATGAACAAAAAACGATATTGAGCCAAATTATCCATTACCATTTGGCGATCTCTCCCAACCAAAGTTGAGTTCAACGCCACCGCCTTTTGTTCGCCTAAATAATTAAGCCGGGCAACTTGATCTTGCATGAGCGAAAGCAACGGGGTCACGATAATCGTTAAACCATTTCTTAATCGCCCCAGCATTTGATAAATTAATGTTTTACCAGCTCCCGTTGGTAAAACCGCCAAAGCCGATTGACCTGCTAAGATCGCTGAAATTACTTCTGCCTGTCCGGGGCGAAAATCTTTAAAGCCGAATTCTTGATATAAATAGGCGTCCAAATCAGTCTTGAGCATCTTCAGTCACGGCCTCCTTAGTTTTCAAAATCGTATATAAGCGAAAATAGAAAAATTCCATTGGATCAGCGCTCTGCCGAACCTGCTTGAATTGCCAATTATCAATGTTTCCCTGCAACTTTGCCTGTAAGTATGTAACGATTGGCGCATTTAAAAATCTTTCATAAGGGAACTTCGCCTTATCTAACATAATTGCCGCTACTAACAAATGCTCGCGAATTGTACTAATTTTCAACTTACGATAATTTGCAATCTGCTCGATTGATAAATCATTTTCTATCGCTTGTAGCGTTTGGACGACCGGACCTGGTAATAGTGCTTTGACAGCCACCAACTGCCAAAGTTCGCGAATTGGCTTTGGCGAGTCATCGGGCAGCTCGCGGATTTTCCGCGACCAAGCAACATAGTGATTAAGTTGCCATAGCATGAAATCAAATTGATCCCATGAAGTTGGCAACTCCAATTGCTCTTGCACAGCACCAGCCTCATAATGGCCAATCCAAGTTGCCACCAACTTGTTGGCCTGCATTGCGGGTAAGTCGACTAGGAAGTCACGAACCTCTTGAACCCATTGTGCTGTTAATTGTGGCTGGCGAACTTGATAATACCAACGCCGTACAAGAAACATCAATTGCGGTCCTACTTGCAATGGATAATATTGTTTATTCTGATACGCTCGTTCAGAAACAATCTGATTGGCCAGTAAGAAGCCCGCTTGCCAATTTTCGGCATTAATCTGGCTAAATTCATGTGGATCTTCCAGCTTCACGTGCTCTTGCAAGTAGCGTTCTTGTACTTCAAGCCCCTTACTCGTTAATAGAACCTGGCCTTCTGTGTCAATCACAACCATCTCATCTTTTTCATATTGCGCTAAAATCGCTTCGAATTCGGGCAAAGTTAATTTAGCCAACAAACCAATATAATCTAACAATTGGTATCTCAAGCCCCAGTATAGGGTAGACACCGTTGTTTGATTTTTCAACAAACCAAAAATCACCCGATTTCTACGCGGTTGTTGCGGAGAAAACAGGGTGATTAAAAAATCATTAACCATGGCTACCTCCTAGTCTTTTTAACTAGTGTAGCATAGTCGAATTGTTAAATTTATTTATTTTGCTAACTCTTGTGCTGTTCGATTAATAAACGGCCGTAATGCTGAATATACTAGCCCCGTTGCTAATCCTAGGATCACTCCCTGCGCCAAGTTAAATGGTACAACCATGTAGAGCATATACGTGCCCAAGCCAATAATCTGCTTAATATCAAAATTGGCAAACATCGCATACAAAGGAACCGCATAGAAATAATTTAATATGACCATCGCCATGGTCAGTCCAAGTGTCGCTAAAACAATACTAACTGTAAAGTTTTTAATCGTGAAACTCTTTGACCGTTTCAACCATAGGTAGATAATCGTCAAAAAGATCCCCATTGAAATGATATTCATCGGCAGACCAATATAATCATTAACACCTTGATTATTCAACAGTAGCTTCAAAAGCGTTCGAAGGAATAAAATCATATACCCGCTTCGTAGATCTAACATTAAGGCACCCAAAACAATCGGCACAATTGAAAAATCAATTTTCAAGAAGCTCGCACCTGGAATGAGCGGGAAGGTTGGGAAAATCATTAACCCAAATGCAACAACTGACAACAGTGAAATCACTGTTAAACGACGTGTAGAATTCATAAAAATATACCGCTAAGCTAACCGTTTCCACAAAAAAAGCCTTTTTCGTATCAGGGCGACACAAAAAAGACGGCTAGTTAGACTATCCTTTCCTTCTTCATACCAGACTATACTGTCGGTTCCGGAATCGCACCAGATCAATCACATTGTGAGTCGCGGGACTACTGTTAAATACAGATTACCGCCGGTCGGGAATTGCACCCTGCCCTGAAGTATTAAATT
Source organism: Weissella muntiaci (assembly GCF_008107635.1). GTDB lineage: Bacteria > Bacillota > Bacilli > Lactobacillales > Lactobacillaceae > Weissella > Weissella muntiaci. The sequence continues at coordinate 51,535 of NZ_SDGZ01000024.1, forward strand.
TTACAACTATAATTATAGGTCAAAAGTAAGTGATTTTGCAAGTAATATTTGATTCCAACAAAAAAACCTAGATTGAAAAACTCAATCTAGGCTTTAAATATAAATTAAACGAACATCTTAAATGGTCAAAAGCTCGTTTTCCTTTTCAGCCGCAATGGCATCCAAATCCTTAACAGCTTGATCAGTTGCTTTTTGAATATCGTTTTCTAGCTTATGAGCCTCATCTTCGCTCATTTCACCATTCTTTAAGGCTTTCTTCGTCTCATCCATCGCATCACGACGAACGTTTCGAATTGCCACCTTTGCTTGCTCTGCTTCACCCTTAACTTCTTTAGCCAAAGTCTTACGAGTCTCTTCAGTCAAAGCAGGGATCACCAAGCGAATCACAGTACCATCATTGGCCGGCGTCAAACCTAAATCAGAAGCAAAAATTGCTTGCTCAATGTTTTTTAGCGCTGACTTATCAAATGGCGTGATCAACAAAACACGTGCTTCAGGAACCGTCACTGAAGCTAATTGATTCAAGGGTGTATCGGCACCATAATATTCTGCCGTAATATTACGTAGAATTGATGGATTTGCTACACCAGCTCGAATGTTACCAAGGTTACGACGTAAAACATCGCCCGCCTTGGCCATCTTATCTTTTGTATTATCAATGATAGAGTTAGCCATCTTACTTCCCTTCTACAGTCGTACCGATACTTTCACCAAGAATAACACGTTGGATATTTCCTCGAGTATTCATATTGAAAATTACTAGGTTAATATCGTTATCCATTGATAGAGATGATGCTGTTGAGTCCATAACTTTCAAACCTTGCGCAATGATATCCTTATGCGTCAATGAGTCGAACATTATCGCATTTGGGTTCTTACGTGGATCATCATTATAAACACCATCAACACCATTCTTCGCCATCAAGATTGCCTCAGCATTAATCTCGGCAGCTCGTAAGGCAGCAGTCGTATCTGTTGAGAAGTATGGTGAGCCTGTACCGCCACCAAAAATTACAACGCGACCCTTTTCTAAATGACGAACAGCTTTACGCCTTACATAAGGCTCAGCCACTTGACGCATCTCGATCGAAGTTTGTACTCGTGTCGGTACATCAAGCGCCTCAAGCGCATCCTGCATTGCAAGTGAGTTCATCACCGTTCCTAGCATGCCAACATAATCAGCCTGTGCGCGCTCCATACCAAGCTTTGCACCTGCTTCACCACGCCAAAGATTACCACCGCCAATCACGATTGCAATCTCCACACCAAGTTCATACACTTCTTTGATTTCTTGAGCGATATTGTTGACAGTTTCTGGATCAATTCCATAACCTTTTTTACCGGCTAGAGCCTCACCTGATAACTTCAACAAAACGCGCTTATACTTTACGTCTGTCATTTTTTATCAGCCTCAATTACTTGATTTGACTCATAACTTCAGCAGCGAAATCTACTTCAGCCTTCTCGATTCCTTCACCAACTTCGTAACGAACGAAGGAAACAACTGAACCATTCTTTGACTCAACATAGTGTGCAACAGTTTCCTTACCGTCACCCTTAACAAATGGTTGGTCAACCAATGAAATATCAGCCAAGAACTTGTTCAAACGTCCTTCAACCATCTTTTCCTTGATGTTTTCAGGCTTACCAGCCAAGTCCTCTGAGTTCATTTGAACTTCCTTCTCATGTGACAAGACATCAGCAGGAACTTCTTCGCGTGAAATGTATTGTGGTGCAATCGCAGCGATGTGCATTGCGATATCCTTGGCAGTTGCTTCATCAGCACCGTCCATCAATACGATTGATGAAATCCGGCCACCCATGTGTGAGTAAGCACCGAAGTTTTGTCCAGCATGCTTCTCAATAATTTGGAAACGACGCAAAGTGATCTTCTCACCAGTGATTTGAGTAGTGTGAATAATCAATTCATTCAAAGTTTGGTCAGCAGAAACCTTCAAAGCCAAAGCAGCTTCAACATCAGCTGGCTTAAACTCAACGATTGCATTTGCAACGGCGTGCAACAATTCGTTAAATTCTGCGTTACCAGCAACGAAATCAGTTTGTGAGTTCAACTCGATGATTGCCGCAAAGTCATCCTTTACAGCAACATAAGTCATTCCTTCAGCGGCAACAGTGTCAGCCTTCTTAGCAGCCTTTGCCATACCCTTTTCGCGCAAAACGTCAATGGCCTTATCCATGTCACCGTCAGTTTCAACCAAAGCCTTCTTGGCGTCCATCATTCCAACGCCAGTCTTTTCACGTAATTCCTTAACTTGCAATGCAGTAATAGCCATGTTGTTAAGTCTCCTTAAAAATCTTATTAGTTATCTAAAATATTATACACAAATATCGAGCCTTTTCCTAGCGGTCCCCGTTATTATTTTGAATTGTTTTACTTTAATAGCTGATTACCCAATCAAAATATGTTACTTATGACTGAATAGGACATTTTCAATGTTGTATAAAACTTTATCCGCAAAAAAACTGGCTGCATTTCTGCACCCAGTTTTTTTCTAAATCTACCGAAGCAAATTTAAATTAGTTGTTACCTTCAACAATTTCAGTCAATTCTTCAATTGATGCAGCCTTGTCTGAACCTTCGTTGTCAAAGTCTTCTGCAGCAACAGCATCTTCACCTTGGTTACCCTCGATGATAGCGTCAGCCATCTTTGCAGTGATCAAACGAACGGCACGGATAGCGTCATCATTTGATGGGATCTTAACATCGATTTGGTCAGGGTCAGCATTAGTATCAACCATGGCAACGATTGGAATGTTCAACTTGTGTGCTTCTTGCACAGCAATTTGTTCCTTGTGTGGATCAACGATGAACATCAAGTCTGGAACCTTAGGCATATCAGCGATACCACCCAAGAACTTCTCCAACTTCTCACGCTTCTTGTTCAAAAGCGCAACTTCCTTCTTTGGCAAACGGTCGAAAGTACCATCTTCAGCCATCGCACGCAACTCCTTCAAGTGCGCGATACGTTGTTGGATCGTTGACCAGTTAGTCAAAGTTCCACCCAACCAACGGTGGTTTACGAAGTACATGTTTGCACGAGTTGCCTCTTCAGCAATTGCGTCTTGAGCTTGCTTCTTAGTACCAACGAACAAAACCGTTGCACCATCAGCCGCTGCATCGCGAACATAGTTATAAGCTTGGTCAACCAACTTTACCGTCTTTTGCAAGTCGATAATGTAGATTCCGTTACGCTCTGTAAAGATGAATTCGTCCATCTTTGGGTTCCAACGACGAGTTTGGTGTCCAAAATGTACACCAGCTTCAAGCAATTGCTTCATTGAGATTACTGCCATGAGTATCTGCCTCCAAATGTTTTTCCACCTAACATCGCATGTAGATCCACAACCAAAATGGCACACGTGTATCTATTGGTGTTAGTGAGTATTTTTAGTCCAAGGACCAAGAGTTAATTCTACTTGATTATTTGTCCGGTGTAAAGTCCGTAACGCCATTTGCTCGCAAGTACGCAATTTTCTCCGTCCGGCGCTTACGCTTAAATAATGCTTCAGCACTCATTGCGTCGTGTTTACTTTCATAAGCTTGCGCAAATAATAACTTCAATGGACGCCGGCTTGCGGGTCGCGTATATTTTGCGCCCTGTCCCGCCTGGTGCGTGGCGAAACGCCGTCCAACATCATCTGTATAGCCCGTATACAGAGTACCAGTAGCCGTTAAGAGCACATACATATAATAAGGCTTAGTCATGATCCGAGCGACCTTCATAAATTGCCAAAACTTCGTCAGTATATGAGTTATCAGCATGATGGGTGATAATTGGTGGTAAAATTCTTGCTCCCGTCAACTGTCCGTCTTTGATGGCGTCAATTAATACCACATTCGCCTCCATCCCCAACTTGGGGTAGATAAACTGAATTTTCTTGGGTGCCAAATTAACAGCTTGCAAAGCCGCCAAAATCTCAAAAAGGCGATCAGGTCGATGTACCATATAAAAATGACCACCGCTTTTCAATAAACGATTAGCTGTTTGTGTTACCAATTCCAAATCTGCTTTAATCTCATGCCGCGCAATAGCATAATGTTCATTCAAGTTTTTCTTGGTCGTTTCTTCAACCGTGAAATAAGGAGGATTCGACACAACAGTATCAACGGTTCCTGCTTTAATCTCATCAAAAACTTCCCGCATATCAGTATTGATAATCTGAATCTTCTCATTCAATTCGTTCATATCGACTGATCGTTGCGCCATATCGGCTAAGCGTGGCTGAATCTCAACCCCAATAATTTTACCGATAATTTTGTGCGCCATAAATAGCGATACCGCACCATTTCCAGCACCCAAATCAACTGTCAATCCTTTACCGCGCTTCTTTGGATTAGCAAAGTGCGCCAATAGCACTGCATCCAACGAAAAAGAGAACACCTCTGAACTTTGAATAATTCGAACACTGTCGGCATAAAGCATATCAATTCGTTCACCCGGTAGCATTTTCACATCTTTCATTTTTATCTCCAATTTGCCACATCATTTGAAAATGTGGGATAATATTCAGGTTATTAAAAGTTTACAATTTATTTGTACGTATAGGAGCACTTATGTTTTACACATTTATTCGTGCCGTGGCTGCCGGAGTCGTTTGGCTAGTCAACGGGCGTTTTGAAATCCATAACGCAGATAAGCTGCCAGAAGGTAACTACATCTTAGTCGGCCCTCACCGAACTTGGTGGGATCCAATCTTCTTTGCCTTGGCAGCTTGGCCAACTCGGTTTATGTTTATGGCCAAAATTGAACTCTTTAAGAATCCTATTTTACGCTATATCTTGGTACACGCCAACGCCTTTCCAGTTGACCGTGCCAATCCTGGTCCGAGTGCCATCAAAACACCCGTGCAAAACCTGAAGAAGGGTAATTTGTCATTGATCATGTTTCCTTCTGGATCACGTCACTCACAAGAAATGAAAGGTGGCGCAATGGTGATTGCTAAGTTATCCGGTGCACCGATTGTACCAATGGTTTATCAAGGTCCCGTCAAATTTGGCACGTTATTCAAGCGGAACAACGTCAAGATGAGCTATGGTGACCCAATCTACATTGATAAAAAGATTAAACTATCCGATGAAAACATTCAACAATTTGGTCATGATTTACAGGCAGCTTTTGATCAGGTTGATCGGGCCCTTGACCCATCATTCGTTTATGTTGATCCAAGTCCAAAAGAGGACAAATAAAAAGAAGCCGAGCATCGTTGATGTCCGGCTTCTTTTATTTGTTTACTTCTTCGTTTGTTGTTGCGATGCTTGCTTCATTTGAGCCATTGTCTGTTTCAATTGCTTTTGTGAAGGCTTACGCCCCATGTTTGTCATCATTTGACGCATCATCTCTTCTGAAATTGGTGGGTTCTTTTGTAGGTAGTTCTCCATGGTACGACGTGCCAAGAAGAAACCAAGCAATGCTCCAACCAAAAGTGCAACAACAACAAGTGTAATCCAAAGTCCAGTATTCATGTTATATTCTCCAAGTAAATTAAAATCCAATCATAATTTTATCATTTTTACCGGGGTTTGCCTAGATTGATTATTGTATTAATCGTCACGCAAACCCTTTTCACGCTGGATTTCACGAACCTTCTCTGGTGTGACTTCTTTACCGTCATCATCAAAAACTTGCATCATTTCAACTTGTGAACGAAAAGAAGCGCGGAAGTTTTCCAAAAACTCTTGGCGTAACTCTTGGCGTTCAGCCTCTTCCTCCGTGGATAGTCCTTCTGCGGTCTTTGCCTTAGCTGCCAAGTCATTAATCCGAGCGCGAACGGCCATCATACGATCAGTCTCTGCCATATTCTAATCCTCCAAAAGTAACTTTTCTCAATTTTAACATGTTCGTTACAAATACGAAATAATGGACGCTGACTTTCCATCATTAATTATTAGTCTGGTAAACGTGCTAAACTAGATAATAAAGGTCTTATAGTTATGATCTCGCCCAAGGTTTCATCTTGGGTAAGTCAAGGAGGTTCCTATGTCAGAACGTCACGAAACCCAATATAATGTGCTAAAATTTATTGCCGGTTACCTTAGTACACATGGTTATGCTCCAACTGTTCGCGAGATTGGTGCCGGAGTTGGATTAACTGCACCCTCAACAGTTCATGGTCATTTAGCGCGCCTTGAACGCAAAGGTTTTCTTAACCGAAAGGCTAATCAATCTCGTAGTTGGGAAATCACCGCTTCGGGGTATCACTTTTTGGCACCAATCGCTGATACTGAATTAGAACTAAACATCACTGATGACACAAATTCAACTTTCCCGCCAGATTTCGGCACTAATTCAGCACAATTTATTTTTGTCCAACCAAATGATAGTTTAATCAATGAACATATTCTTGCAGGAGACCAACTCTTAATCTCCGCTACAACGGACGCGTCTGCGAATGTTTTAAAAGCATATCAAGACAGTAATGGTACTTTGTTGATCGATCGAGCCTTGGTGGGTGAAACGTTTACCCTAGTCGGGATAGTAACGGCGATCTATCGTCAAATTTAAAAAGGTTACCTAGAAAAATCTAGGTAACCTTTATTTTTTAATCGTTGTAGTTCATTAATGCAAGAATGTCGTAACCAGCTAAACGATCTCGTCCATGCAAATCATTCAATTCAATCAAAAATGCTAAGGCGACAACTTCACCACCTAGGCGTTCGACCAAATTGATTGTTGCTGCAATCGTGCCACCAGTTGCCAAAAGGTCATCCGTAATCAGAACCTTATCACCTGGCTTAATTGCATCAGTATGCAATTCCAATTTTGCCTCACCGTACTCTAAGGCATATGACTCTTGAATTACCTCACGTGGTAGCTTTCCTGGTTTACGTGCTGGAACCAATCCAATCCCCATCTCATGGGCGACTGGTCCACCAACCAAGAAGCCACGTGACTCTGGTCCAACAATTACATTGACACCACGTCCACGGGCATATTCAGCGATGCGTCGAGTTGCCTCGGCGTATGCCGCCCCATCTGAAAGTAACGGGGTAATGTCACGAAAATTAATCCCTGGTTCAGGGAAATCTGGAATTGATCTGACAAAATCATGCAAATCTAAGGTCATTGCTTTTAGCTCTCCTGCTTACTTAAGTCAGTCAACAACTGTTCTAACTCAGCCGTTGTACTGTAAATTAACTGTTGCTCCAACTCTCGGCGATTAAGAAAATCCCGATATGCGGGCATGTCTTCCAAGGTTACCGACGCTGGGTCTGCAACACCATTCAAAAAACCATCTTCTATTGTAACAAATTTTGCCTGCAAAAACACCTGAATTAGTAAGGTTAATGTATTACGCTCAACCTGTAGGTACTTAGCCAAATCATCATACTGCGCCTTAAAAGCAAAATTTGGATGACCCATGACAAATTTATACAACTTTCCAAAATCCGAGCGTTGTGGTGCTTGTTGTAAATAGGCTGGACTTTTTGCATAAAAAATCGGTGCCAAACGCTTAGTCGGCACAAAGCGGAGCACTTCCGCCAGCTGTTCAATGCTATCTGGGAGATCAACCAACGCCATCGTCTCGATCGACGTTTTGTTAAAAGCATCCTCCCACCATAGGGCTTCTGCTCCAGACTGCACATACTGACGCGCTTGTTCAAACATTGACTTTTGAAAGAAAATATACGAAGCATTTTGACTAAAAGTCTGTCGCGTCAACCGCGTTGTTCGCCAGTCCAAAAGTGCCGACCCTTGAGCCTGAATATCTGTCATCATCATTTGGTAGGTGGTTGCTCCACGAAATGTATTCTCACTCATAGTTCCAACTAGTTTTAACTCTTGAAAACGCCCTAACAAATCATCAGCTAAGTTACCAAACCCAAAGGCAACTACCGGTACACCTGCATCTTTAGTTTGACCTGTAAACCGTAAATGCTTGCCCTCACTCATCGTCTTAACATTTTCAACGCCACTTAACTCGACTGAAAACAAGGGCTCCGGGTTTCCTTGTCCAAAGGGCGCCAAAACACGTAGCGCCTCAAAATTCTCTCGATTAAAGTCCTTACCACTGATTGTTGCTGCAATCCTGAGTTCTGGTAATTCTGCTGAAGCAATTCCTTGAGTTTGAGCGGCTTCTTTCAGTGCACCACGAACAGCAACGACTTTATCAAGTGGAATTGTCATTCCTGCGGCAGCCGCATGACCACCAAAAGCTGTCATTATGTCACGATGTGGATCAAGAGCCGAAAAAAGATCAAAGGCTGACGTTGATCGTCCAGAACCCTTTAATTGAGAACCTTCAGTTGTCAGAACCAAGGTTGGCTTACCAGTTTGTTCCACAACCTTAGCTGCAACAATTCCTAGAATCCCTTCATGCCAATCCGCACCAACTAGCACCAAAACAGGATCATCCACATATTGTTCTGCCTGAGCCAACGCGGCAGTTGTCACTTCGCTCACCAATGTTTGACGTTCAGCATTCAACTTCTCAACCGTCTGGGCAATTTGTTTGGCTTGGTCCATTTCATCAGCTAGTAGTAACTCCACACCAGCACTAGCCGATGCTAACCGCCCTAACGAGTTCAACCTTGGCCCAATTGTAAAGCCAATCGTAGCCGCCTCAATCTTGCTAACATCACTACCAGCCTCACGCAACAAAGCGTCCAGTCCAGGTCGTGGATCGGTCTTTAGGCTTGCCAGACCCAGTGTTACAATTGCTCGATTCTCATCGGTCAATTCCATCACGTCGGCCACGGTACCAATTGCTGCCAAGTCGATTACTTCATCCGCTGGGGCTTCTAATAACGCCGAAGCAACTTTGAAAGCAACTCCAGCACCAGACAGACCGCCAAAGGGATAATTGCCAGCTGGATGTCGTGGATGAACCACTGCGAAAGCTGCTGGCAGTTGCGCTGGCAACTCATGATGATCTGTAACGACCGTATCGATTCCTTGCTCATTTAACCATGCAATTTCATCGAATCCAGAAACACCATTATCAACCGTAATTAACAACTGCATCCCCTCAGCCACCAGGCGCTGATACTGGGCAAGATTCGGTCCGTATCCATCATCAAAACGGCTTGGTACAAAGTAGATCACATTGGCGCCCATAATTTCTAACGCCCAAGTCATAATTGCAGTGGAAGTCATTCCATCAACATCGTAATCACCGTACACAACGATTTGTTCCTCGTTGTCAACCGCCTGCATAATCCGCTCGACGGCCCGATCCATATCATGTAATGCAAACGGATCATGTAATTGTGTCTCATCGGGCGCTAGAAAAGCCTGGGCCGCATCCAATGTATCATAACCACGCGCCAATAATATTTTTGCAACCAACTCAGAAACGCCAAAGGATTCCACATATTCCTTAACCTTTTCCGGTTGATCTACTTTAGGGAAGACCCATTTATTTCGAGCAGAAATCATATTACGCTCCTTTACAAATCGCTATCTTCGGGCATCGACAATTTAATCGGTTTGCTGTTATTTTGCTGGCCAAAAGGAATTTCAAAAACATCAAAATCGTTTACAACACGCGTATTCTTGAAAACTTCCTGAGCCTGATAAGCCAATTCATTTGCCGTTTTACCAGCATAACGTGCCGATATATGAGTCAACAACAACCGGCCAACACCTTGCTCTTGCGCTACAGTTGCCGCCTGCATATTTGTTGAATGATAATAATTCCGCGCTAGCTTCGCCTCACCCTTACCATAAGTGCTCTCATGCACCAAAACGTCTGCATCTTGTGCAAGGATTGCCACGTTAGGCGTTTTCCGCGTATCACCTAAAATAACAACCTTACGCCCTGGCTTAGCCGGACCGATTACATCCTGAGCTCGAACTATCCGCCCATCTGGCAATGTAACATCTTGTCCGCCTTTAAGTTGACCATAAACCGGACCTGCTGGAACTTTCAATTCCTGTAACTTATTAACTAACAATTCACCAGGTAAATCATGTTCAACGATTCGATAGCCAAAAACCGTAATCTTATGATCCAGCGGCAGTGCACTGACCGTAAACTTAGCATCTTCAAACACAATCCCACCCTCGTTTGGAAGTTCGGTGAAGTGTAATGGATATGTCAGATGAGTTTGTGAAAGATGTAAGCTGTTTTCGACAAACTGCCGAATCCCCTTAGGCCCATAAATATGTAACGCGTCCTCGCCACCTTGAAACGAACGTGATGACAATAAGCCCGGCAAACCATAAATATGGTCACCATGTAAATGTGTAATAAATATCTTGTCTATTTTTCTTGGTCGAATCGTTGACGAAAGCATCTGGTGCTGCGTTCCTTCACCGGCATCGAAAAGCCAGACGGAGTTACGTTCTTCCAACAAACGCAACGCAACGCTGGTGACGTTACGAAAGCGCGCTGGCACACCTGCTCCAGTCCCTAAAAATTCAAGTTGCATAATCAACCTCTTTTCATCAAAAAAACCGCACTACGACGGTTTATTATAAAATAATTGTAGCATTTTTACCCAGTATTATCAGTACTTAATCCGAATTGGTTTTGCCGGCTGAACTAAGTCCTCAATTGTATTGGCATGTTTGACCGACGCAAACTGCAAAGTCAGATAACCGCTATTAGGTGTACTATTTGGCACAATCGCACTTGCACCCGTTGTAATCGTCAAACCTTCAAAAACACCGGTGCTACTGAGACTCGTATCGTTCTGTAAGCCATTCAACGATGAAATAACCCCGCCACTATTGATCTTAATTGTCGAAATTCCCTCGGTTGTTACATTTACATCGCTAGAATTTGCAATCATATAGTCAATCGCCATTGTCTTGTAATGCTTACCCAAGTCGGGTTCATTATAACTAACACGGGCCGTCTGCAAACTCTCATTCGTTCTAGCAGTATTCTCAAAGATTGAAATATTCAAAATTCGATAAATAATTTTACCATTCGTAATCAACTTGCTCGATGAAGTTTTAGCAACCAACTTCGTTTCTAGTCCATTTGAATCAATCGTGAATTGCCCAACATTATTCAAAACACCCGAAGAAGCATAGTTAGGATCCGATAAATCAGTCTTAGACGGCGAGTAACTCGCACCCGTGGCCTCTTTTTTCACCAGTGCCTTATTAGTAGTCTTGTTTTTCTGCGCTTGCGTCAAGGTTGGTACACGTAACTCACCGTTACCACTACCAAATGACTTAATTGTCCCAGCAACTAAAATAACCACTAAGATCGCTAGAAATAAATATGTAACTTTATGCCGCACAATTGATTGCTCCCTATCCTAATCGTAAATTGCCATCGACCACGCGATAGCCATATATTGTTATCAGCTCGCCCCGTCGCTCAAACATCAACTGGCTGGTATCCGCAAATTCGTTCTGCTGTAATTCTGCTAGCGTCACTGGAATTTCATCCGCTAGTGCTCGTAAAATAAGTTGTTGATCCTGCAAGGCCAATTGTGTAACTGGCACGTCATTCTCCAGTCCAGGGATCAATATGACTCGTTCAACTTCCATTCCTTGAGTGGATATTTTGAAATCACCTAAATCCATCTTGATCCCTTTCGTTAACTTTACAAAACTAAATATATCATCATTATCACATGCTATCTGATAACCGTAAATGATCGCAAAATAAAAAGGTCGTTAAATAGTATTAACAACCTTTATTGTACTAATTTTTGCTCAGATGTACCTTAACCGAAAAAGCCTTTTTTGTGGCCTTCGCCAGTCATCAACTCATCGAAACTCTCTAAGGCCTTCTTTTGCTCCTTACCTAGCTTCTTAGGAACATCAATATAAACAATCACAAATTGATCACCCATACCACCACCACGCATGTAAGGAGCACCCTTACCGCGCAAGCGGAAACGAGTACCGCCTTGGGTTCCTGCAGGAATCTTCAACTTAACCTCGCCATGAACCGTCTTTACGTCAATTTCGCCACCCAACGTCGCCATTGCGAACGTAATTGGTTGCTCCAAGAAGACGTTAGCGCCCTCACGCTCGAAACCATCCTTAGATGGTTGTACTCTGAAGGCCACAAACAAATCACCATGTGGTCCACCATTAGTGCCAGGCTCACCTTGCTCGGTCAAACGCATTTGTTGGCCATCTTCGACTCCGGCAGGAACTGTAATCTTAAGTTCCTTATTTTCGGTCTTACCATCAGCCGTTGAACGTGTATAATCGATGGTCGTTTCCTTACCAAAGATCGCCTCTTCAAAGGTCAACGTCATCCGATATTGCAAATCTTGTCCTTTACGAGGACGGTTTGGATCACTAAAGCCACCACCAAAGAATTGCCCAAAAATATCGCCCAAATCAGAGAAGTCAGTATACTGACCACCACCGCCGAAACCATTAAAGCCGCCGAAACCACCTTGTCCACCGAAATTACCATTAGCACCAGCTTCACCATATTGGTCATAAGCGGCCCGCTTTTGTTCATCCCCTAGTGTCTCATAGGCTTCTTGAACTTCTTTATATTTCGTCTCTGCACCGTCCTCATGATTAATATCTGGATGGTACTTCTTTGACAGCTTTCGAGCTGCCTTTTTGATTTCGTCTTGGGAGGCGTTTTTATCAACTCCAAGCCGCTCGTAATATTCTGTGTTATTCATGAGGGTGACCCTCCCTTTCCTTATAATATGTATGAGAATGAACTAGCAAGTCCAATCCTCTACAGCGAAGATCTTCATCGTACTTCATTCTCGGTCAAACTATTTAATCCTTACTTTGAAACATCTTCAAAGTCGCCATCGACAGTCTTGTCATCACCTGACTTAGCTTCACCTTCAGCAGCTGCTTGCTCACCTTCAGGTTGTGCTTGTTGATACAACTTAACTGCCAACTCTTGAGCAACCTTAGAAAGTTCATCCTTCTTAGCAGTCATTTCCTCAAGGTTATCAGCTTCCTTAGCTACCTTCAAGGCATCCAATGCTTCTTGAACAGGCTTCTTGTCATCATCACCAAGCTTGTCGCCAACTTCTTCAAGGGTCTTTTCAGAACTGAAGATCAATTGGTCAACTTCATTACGCAAATCAGCTTCGTCCTTACGAGCCTTATCAGCCTCTTCGTTAGCCTTCGCGTCATTCATCATACGCTCAATCTCGTCCTCTGACAATGAACCAGAACTTTGAATGGTGATCTTTTGTTCCTTGTTTGTGCCTAAGTCCTTGGCAGATACAGAAACAATTCCATTACGATCGATATCAAACTTAACCTCGATTTGTGGTACACCACGTGGTGCAGCAGGAATATCAGTCAATTGGAAACGACCCAAAGTCTTGTTGTCAGCTGCCATTGAACGCTCACCTTGCATTACGTGAATATCAACGGCTGGTTGACTATCTGCAGCAGTTGAGAACACTTGTGACTTTGATGTTGGGATCGTTGTGTTACGATCAATCAACTTTGTAAATACGCCACCCATTGTCTCAATACCAAGTGACAATGGTGTAACATCAAGCAAAACAACATCCTTAACATCACCAGTAATCACACCACCTTGTACAGCAGCACCAAGAGCAACTGCTTCATCAGGGTTGATTGAGTGATCAGGCTCTTTACCAGTCAAAGCCTTAACTGACTCTTGCACGGCTGGAATTCGAGTTGAACCACCATTTAAGATGACCTTGTCAATCTCATTAAGGCTCAAGCCGGCATCCTTCAAAGCAGCCTTGACTGGCTCCTCAGCACGCTTAACCAAATCCAAAGTCATTTGGTTGAATTGAGCACGACTCAAAGTCATTTGAATGTGCAAAGGACCTTGATCAGTTGCCGTGATAAATGGCAAGTCAATTGATGCCTCAGTTGCGGAAGATAATGTCTTCTTAGCTGTTTCAGCGGCATCCTTCAAACGTTGAAGTGCCATCTTATCTTGACCAAGATCTACGCCACTTTCCTTCTTGAATTCAGAAACAATCCAATCGATAATCTTTTGATCAAAGTCATCACCACCAAGGTGTGTGTCACCGTTTGTTGAAAGAACTTCGAAGACTCCGTCACCCAACTCAAGGATTGAAACATCGAATGTTCCACCACCCAAATCGTAAACAAGAACTTTTTCATCCTTATCAAGCTTGTCCAAACCGTAAGCCAAAGCTGCAGCCGTTGGCTCATTGATGATTCGTTCAACTTCCAAACCAGCAATCTTACCAGCATCCTTAGTTGCCTGACGTTGTGCATCGTTAAAGTAAGCTGGAACAGTGATTACAGCTTTATCAACAGTCTCGCCAAGGTAATCTTCAGAATATTGCTTGATGTATTGCAAAATCATTGCTGAAATTTCTTGTGGTGTGTAATCCTTACCATTGGCCTTAACAGTATAACCAGCTTCACCCATATGTGACTTAATTGAAATAATCGTCTCGGGATTCGTGATTGCTTGACGCTTGGCTGTATCACCAACTTGAACTTCACCATTCTTAAATGAAACAGCTGAAGGAGTTGTACGTCCTCCATTTGGATTTGTGATGATCTTTGGTTGACCACCCTCTAGCACTGCGACTGCTGAATTAGTTGTTCCTAAATCAATACCGATAATCTTTGACATAATTAGTACCCCTTAAATTTAATTTGTTAATTATAATTTCGTTTTTACCTGATTAATTGTAAACCGCAACCATTGCTGGACGAATTACGCGATCTGCCAAAACATAACCCTTTTGAAGAACCGTCGCAATTGTGTCAGCCGGATGATCATCATCCGCTGGTACTGATTGAATTGCTTGGTGGAAGTTAGGATCAAACGGCTCACCAACAGTTCCAACTGCGGCAATTCCGTTATCTTCAAGGGCTTGATTAAGAGTCTTAAAGACCATCTCAACGCCCGTCTTAATTTGTTGCGCTGCTTCATCATTCGTCTCAACTTGCAACGCCCGTTCAAGGTTATCAACGGCAGGTAAGATTGACTTTGCCAAACCAGCAGCGGCAAATTTAACTGCCTGTGCTTGTTCACGTTCAGAACGCACTTTAATATTTTGCATCTCAGCTCGTGCACGGAGGAATTTATCTTCCGCCTCAGCTAGTTTTGTCTCAAGTTCAGCGATTTCGTCGATTTCAGCAACTACTGCTTCTGTTGCATCATCTTCAACTATTTCTGCCAAAACTTCTTCATCTTGTTGTTCTGGACTGTTCTTATTTTCTGCCATGTAACACCTCTAATTTCTAATGATAGTAAGCAAATATTTGTTGTGCCAACGCTTGGCGGAAAGTATCGACAATCGTAATGATATCTCCGTAAGGCATGTTAGTTGGTCCAAGTACGGCTAATGCACCCATTCCAAGTTGTGGAACCCGATAAGTTGCAGAAATCATACTGTACGGCGCTAATAAGTCGAAACTATTTTCGTCGCCAATCTGAATCATTACACCCTCATTGGCATTCGTGATAATTTTTCGCATCGCTTGTGGATTTTCAAGCAACTGATACAGCTGCTTAATATTCGATAAGCTTTTATCCGGCGAAAAATCTAACAAGTTCAAACGCCCACCAGTAAACACAAGGTCTCGGATCGAACGAGCTAAGACATCGCCAAACAACTGTAGAAATGCCATTGGCGTCCGAATCATCCGTTCCATTTTTAATGGAAGATCACCCGACAGCGTCTTCAGAATATCACGAACCGGCTGATTGACCAGCGTCTGGTTAATGTATTGCACCATACTATCTAATTCATCAAGCTCGGTTCCCGCTGGCAACTGAAAACTTTGACTGGTTACTTGACCATCGCTGTTCACCACGATTGCCATCACCTGATTGCCATTCAGCGGAACTAACCGAAATCCTGACAAACGCACGTCCAACACCTCTGGTTTAAGAGCGAAGACTGTTAAACCTGTCAACTTAGCAATCTCATGTACCATCCGATCAATCAAATCATCAACTTGCTGAAAGTTACGTTCAAAAACGTGATTCAAGGCAAGCTCTAATTCTTGATTCAAACGAGGTTCATGCAATAACTCATCAACATAATAACGATATCCGCGTTGCGATGGTACTCGACCCGAAGAAGTGTGTTCTTTTTGTAAAAGTCCACCGTCCTCTAAGGCCGCCATCTCATTACGAATTGTCGCAGTCGAAACCGTTAAATCTAATTCGCTAAGCAAATGCTTAGATCCAACCGCCTTACCCGACTGCACGTAGTCCCGAATAATCGCCGCTAATATTAATTTTTGTCGATCCGTTAACATACGCTTTCCTCCTTAGCACTCTCATTCACTTCGTGCTAACGATTATTATAATACACACCTAAATTATAAAAGTCAACACTTTTAGCACTTTATTTTATAGAGTGCTAAAAGTGTTTTGTAAATCCCTGACTGATATCATGTTTTACATCCAGGTACCAAGACGAACCTTTGTTGCTTAACATTGTCGACCAGCTCTTTTACACAAAATATCGTAATCATTGATATCTTTATCAAAATAAAAAAGTACTAAGTCAAATGACTTAGTACTTTAATTTAATTTCAAAATCAATTTTGGACGAAACTATTTGCAGTATTTCCTGGTGCGCCTGTTCCCTTAGGAACAATAACTACCTGAACTGCCTCCAGTCGCAATCCCTTTCCTTGTGACCCTGATGATTGTAGGTTATTTGTCCAACCCAGCCAACCCTCATTTTGGATTTGACTTCGATAGTAAATATCATAATATTGCGCTAATTGCCCAGTTAGCCCAAATTTCAGAGCCTCTATCTGTAAGCCTTGTCCGGTAGTTCCAATAACACTCCCGTCACTTACGTCAGACTGCCAGCCAATATTTTGAACATGCGCACCATAAGTGATTCCCCCGGTTAAGTTAGCAGGAATACCCGACAAGTTAGCCTTCAGAGCCTCCATCCGCAAGCTTTGATCGATTGTTCCAGCTGTTGCACCATTCATAACTGCTGATTGCCAACCAATGTTCTGTACGTGTGCCGTATATGCAACTGTAGGAGCTCCGTCAAGATAAGTAACAGATGTTCCGCCAGGTGCGGCCCCACCCTTAGGGACTAGTACGATTTGAACCGCTTCCATACGATATCCCATGCCAACTGTTCCAGCAATCTCACCATTTTTCGCCCAGTCAAGCCATCCGTAATTGCGTACCTGTACACGATAATAAATGTCATAATTATCCGCCATCGTGCCAGTTAAATTGAACTTAACTGCCTCCATCTCAAGTGATTGACCAACAGTTCCAGCTGTCTCACCGTTCGAAACAGAAGACTGCCAGCCGATGTTTTGAACTTGTGCAGAATACTGAACTCCACCATCCATGCCTGCTGGAGGTGTAACGTTAACCTTTAAGGCCTCCATACGTAATGATCGCCCTGTTGTTCCAGCCGTTTCACCATCATAAACATAAGGTTGCCAACCATCATTTTGAACTTGCGCCTGATAATTGACTGAGGGACCTGTTTTTTGATCGGGCTCATACGGGTTACTATTTTCACTAGTAAAAAAATTACTATAGTCAACCGACACGTCAACTGGCTTACTTTGACTGATATTTGTGAAATACATTTGTGAGCTATACTGCCAAGCACCATAACTCGTGTTTTGCAGATTACTTGCACTGGGCTTACCATACAAATACTGCGCAACCCATATATTCTTAGCACCTAATTTACTAGGTTCCATTTGATAACCATCCGTGGCCCATGACTTACTTGTATAATACTTGGGACTTGTAAATCCATTCGAGCGCAGTTGAGCAGAAAACTTCAACGAAGCTTCCGTCCAATCCCAGTATGGCAATCCGCCTTCTTCGGCATCTTCAATCATAACAGTTGATGATGGTAGCCCAAGCTCCTTTGCCGTATTTGCAAAATAATTAGCTTCTGCAACAGCAGCATTGTCTGCATCCGTTTGCGAAGTGTAGGTTGTGCCAAACGTTGCATAATGATAAGCTGCAATATTCAGTCCAGCATTTTTAGCGTAACTAATAAACTGTGCAGCATACGGATTTTTATATGAGGTTCCCTCAGTTAACTTAATAACAATTGTTTTAACCCCTGACGACTTCAAGCTATTAAAATCACCTTGGGTCATCCAACTTTGATAACTTGAAATATCAACTGCATCTCGATTAGGTAGCGAACTGTCATCAGATGATAAATCTGATGGAGCATTAACGGTCGCAGCAGCAAAAACAGATCGAGTAAATCTGCTAGTAGTAGCACTACTTGAACTACTACTTGATGATGTTGTTCCACTTGCTTCGATCGTATTCCCCATCACATGGTTACCTGTATCCGCCAAAGCAACGTTATTTCCTATGATCAAGGCCCCAGCTATTACAGCAACGTTCAGTGCTAATTTGGTAATTCTTTTAAACATTATTTTCTCCCGTAAGAAAGAGTATCGAAATCACTTCGAGACTTTTTGTTTTATTAATCCTGACCATTGGTCGATTTGATGGACTTTTTAAATTCCTGTAGAGCATCTTGCCAAGATGGAATAATAAAGCCTGTTGCCTGGGACTTTTCTAAAGATAACACCGAGTGTGCCGGACGACTTGCAATTGTTGGGAATTCATCAGAGGTAACTGGTATTATCTCCACTTGAGTATCTTTCAAAATTTCCCGAGCAAATTCAAACCAAGTTGTCTGCCCCGCATTACTCAAATTATATATACCATATTCCGCATTTTGAACTTGCAAATAGTTCATGAACTCAGCAAGCGTTTTTGCCCATGTTGGGCGACCTTCCTGATCAGCAACAACTTTTAATTTAGCATGTTCCTTAGCTAAACGTTCCATTGTATAAACGAAATTATTGCCATATTGCCCAAAAACCCAAGAGGTCCTTACAATATAATATTTGATACCTGCATTGATAATAAGCTCTTCTGCAGCGGCCTTAGCCTTTCCATATTCATTTTGCGGATTTACATCGTCTGTTTCGAGATATGGTTTGACCTTTTTACCATCGAATACATAATCTGTTGAAACAAACACCAATATCGTATTTGTATTTTTAGCTGCATCAACAAGATTCTTGGTTCCTTGTTCATTAACCTGCCAATTCAGATCCTTTCCGTCGCCTTCTTCAGCAGCGTCAACCTTAGTATATGCTGCTGCATCGAAAATGACAGACGGCTTAATCATTGCAACCCTTTCAAGTACTGATGCTCGATTCGTTATGTCTAAGTCACTTGAGGAATAAGCCACAAAATCGACTTGACGCTCTTGCATCAATTGAACCAATTCTTGACCAAGTTGCCCCGTACTTCCTACGATCATTACCGTCATTCAATCACTCCTTCTTGGCAAACAATAAAACCCTTACTGATTGTTTTGTGCATATTTTGCCTCAACAGCTTCTTTCTCTTCAAGCCACCAATCGCGATTAGCAACATACCAGTCAATCGTATCTTTTAAGCCATGCTCAAAATCGGTAAAGACCGGCGCCCAGCCAAGCTCGCTTCGTGTCTTACTTGCATCAATTGCATAACGCAAGTCATGACCAGCTCGATCCTGAACAAATTCAAAGGCGTCCTTAGATTGACCCATCGTAGATAAAATCAACTCCAAAACAGTCCGATTATCTTGTTCACCATCTGCACCTAACAAATAAGTTTCGCCCATACGTCCCTTTTCAAGAATCGCCCAGACTCCAGTTGCGTGATCATATGTATGAATCCAATCACGTACATTTCGTCCATTCCCATATAATTTGGGTTTGATCCCCTCAACAACATTTGTGATTTGTCTTGGAATAAATTTTTCAATGTGTTGATAAGGCCCATAATTATTTGATGTATTCGAGATCGTTGCCTTTAACCCGAATGAACGAGTCCACGCCCGTACTAATAGGTCAGACCCCGCCTTGGTTGAAGAATAAGGACTTGATGGATTATAGCGAGTCGTCGGAGTAAACTTTTCGCCCACACCTTCGCCATGACCAGGTAAATCCTCACGTAATGGCAGATCTCCATAAACCTCATCAGTCGATACATGATGAAAACGCACATTATATTTGCGAGCTGCCTCAATTAATACATATGTCCCAATCAAGTTAGTCTGAACAAAGGGACTTGGATCTTTCAATGAGTTGTCATTATGACTCTCAGCTGCATAGTGTACGACTGCATCAGCCTCGGCCATTAGACTATCAACCAACGCTGCATCTGCAATATCTCCAACAACCAATTTGACTCGGTTCTCGGGCAGCCCTGCTAAATTAGCTTCATTTCCAGCATACGTTAACTTATCTAAAACTGTTACAAAGACATCCGGATGCTCAGCAACCACATAACGTACAAAGTTGGCGCCAATGAACCCAGCACCACCAGTAACTAAAATATGTTTATACATACTCATTTAAATCTCACCATATACAAAATTATTTTCTGCATCCTTTAATTGGGGGTGTTTTGTATCCTTTTCAGAAAGCGTTAGATGGTCAATCGACATTGGCCAATCAATACCAAGATCTGGGTCGTCAAATGCAATACCACGATCCGCTTTTGGCTCATAATACCCATCAACTTTATAAGCAAAGTTTACATTGTCGGTTAGCGTAATAAATCCATGTGCAAATCCACGTGGAACTAATAGTTGACGATGATTATGCTCAGAAAGAATGTAACCTTCCCATTCGCCATATGTTGGCGAACCTTTTCGCATATCAACCAATACATCATAAACAGCACCAGTCATCGCACGAACCAATTTAGTTTGAGTGTATGGGGCAAGTTGATAATGTAGACCACGCAAAACACCCGCATGGCTTGAAAGCGATTGATTATCTTGATTAAAATCAAAATCTATCCCTGCGTCAACGAATTTATTGCGTGTGAACGTCTCTGTAAAGAAACCACGATGATCACCAAAGACCTCCGTCTCAACTAACTTAACATCTGCTAACTTTGTTTCAATTATTTTAAGTCCCATTTACTTCGCCTGTTCCTCTGCTACTAATCTTAGCAAGTATTGCCCATAATCATTCTTTTTTAGTGGCTGTGCCAATTCTTCTAGTTGCTCCACTGAAATATAATTCATCCGATATGCAATCTCTTCTAGTGAAGCAACTTTCAAGTTTTGTTGCTTTTGAATCGTTGCAATAAAACTTGATGCCTCAAGCAAAGAATCATGTGTCCCTGTATCCAGCCAAGCAAACCCTCGACCCATTAATTTAACATCTAATTTCTTTGCTTTAAGATACGCTTCATTAACATCCGATATTTCCAGCTCATTACGATCCGAAGGCTGAATTGACTTTGCGATTTCTACGACTGAATTGTCGTAAAAGTACAAGCCTGTAACCGCATAATTACTTTTTGGTGTCTCAGGTTTTTCAACAATTGAAATTGCTCGCATATTCTCATCAAACTCAACAACCCCAAAACGTTTGGGATCCTTCACCTGATAACTGAATACGGTTGCACCATTATCTTTGCTTGCGGCTTCTTGCAACATTTGTGAGAGACCAGCACCATAGAAAATATTATCGCCCAATACCAATGCAACTGAATCTTCGCCAATAAAGTCTTCACCAATAATAAATGCTTCAGCCAGGCCATTTGGTTCTTGCTGAACCTTATATTCAATATTCAAGCCCAACTTCTTACCATCTCCAAATAGAGCTTCAAATTGTCCAATATATTCTGGTGTTGATATAAGTAATATATCTCTAATTCCAGCGAGCATTAACACTGACATTGGATAATAAATCATTGGTTTATCATAAATTGGAACCAACTGCTTACTTGTCGACTTGGTAATCGGATACAAGCGTGTGCCTGATCCACCAGCCAAAATAATTCCTTTCATCCGTTAACTCCTAACTGAACTAATTAATTACGCCGCTCTGCAACAATATATCTTGGACGATGCTTTACTTCCATAAATATCTTGCCGATATACTCACCAATCACACCAATCGCAGTTAATTGAATTCCACCGAGAAACCAAATTGAAACCATCAATGAAGGCCAACCCAATTGCGTTTGCTGCATGATTGATCCAATAAAGATATAAATCAACATCAAAATACTGATACCAGAGATCAACAATCCAACATTTCTAACCAATGTGATTGGAACAACAGAGAAAGAGGTAATTCCACTAGTTGCAAATTGTAACATCTTCTTTAGTGGATACTTCGTCTCACCTGCTTCGCGCTCGGCACGAGCATAAAAGACCTCTGCAGAGTTAAATCCAATCACAGGGAAAATACCTCGTAGAAACATATCTCGCTCAGTATATTCTTGAAAGGCACCTAACACCTTTTGATTTACCAAACGGAAATCGGCATGGTTCGGAATAGTTTTAACTCCCAACCAATTCATAAACTTATAAAACAATCCTGCCGTCTGCCGCTTAAACCAAGTATCACTGGTCCGATCATTACGAACGCCATAAACAATATCTTTATTCTCATTAGTTGCCAATTCAACCATTTCAATAATGGCATTGGGATCATCTTGCAAATCAGCGTCAATTGTAACCGCAAAGTCAACATCACTTCCGGTTACCTCTGTTAAACCAGCAATCAATGCATTTTGATGACCGAAGTTATGGCTAAACTTCAAGCCCTTAATGTGACCGTATTCGTCAGATAATTCATTTATCAACTCCCAGGTACGATCGGCACTCCCGTCATCAACATACATGATAAAACTATCAGAAGCTATCTGACTATTCAGAATCATTTTTTGAAGTAATTCGCTCAATACTTGAGTTGTTTTGTTAATAACTTCTTCTTCGTTATAGGCTGGCAAAATAATTGCTAATTTTCTTTTCAGCATGTCCACTCATTTTCCTTACTTGTTTCTTTTAATAAAAACATATACAAATTTACGGATTTCTTGCATCGCTTTCGTTACAAGTTTACCACGAACCAATGTCGACTTAGTAATCGTATCAGGCATGAGTTCTGCCATTGACTCATTCATGCCAATGAAATGCGCCGACTGCACATTCTGCAAAGCTGCTGTCCACTGAGTAGAACTAACCCTAAATTTTACAGCCACATGTTCATCCTTGACGAAATCCCCAAATCTTAATACCCGCAAATAACTCTCCAAGTCAACAACGTATGGATGATCAAAATTCCATCCACCAGCCTTTTCAAATGCACTCCGACGCATCAGCACACCACCGGGCTCACCCAGAATATTAATACCCGTTCCAACAACCCGCTTAATTACTGCCTCGCCGGCCATATTCTTTCTAAGTCCGGTTAGTCCCCATGATTTTTTTAAAACTTTATTATCTTCATTGATAATCTCCCTTTTTGAAGCAGTAAGAACTGCTTCCGGATGATTCTCAAGCAACCTAACTTGCCGTGCTAACATTCCCGGCACTAGGACATCGTCGGCTGGAAGAAGTTTAATAAACTCTCCGCTTGCCTTCTCTGAAACAAAGTTCCAATTCTCTTTTGCCGCGCCAACTGGTGACTCAAACATTTTAACCCGTGCATCATCTTTGAAATCTTCCAGAATCGACCAAGTTCCATCATCAGGACCTTGCACCCCAATAATCAATTCAAAATCAACATCCGTTTGATTAAGAACCGATTCAACGGTTTCTTTAATAAAACGCGCTGATTTATAAGCCGGGATTACTACTGAAACTGATATCATATCTATCTCCTGAATGAAAAGTACTTATGTCCAATAAAACTGACAACTGTTGTAAAAATTAAAATGCTTAATTGTGCAACTAATGCATTAAATTTGAATCCATGTACCAAAATTGGCAATAGCAATAAATTGAAAGCATAATTAACAGCATTCACCATGGTGAACCTTATGAAGTCCTTCACTACATGCCCTTGCGTCTTAAAAGTGAATTTCTTGTGCAAATCAAATGCCACAAATAATGAAGCAACCTGTGAAATTATCAGCGCCAGCATGTAGCCAAATTCAAGTCCTCTTAGCAACCATGTAAACAATGCATAAATTGCAAAACCGAAAGCAGTATTAAAACCACCAACAAGTAGAAATCTGAATTTCTCACTATCCAACAAAACGCTGATTCCATTAAATATCTTATTAATCAATTTACTTACTCCATCTTGGGAATTTTTAATATGTAGGACTGGAAAATCCTATTCATCATTTGCTTATATCTTAATTGATTGATTTAATCCTTAGAAGCTAACAACCATTTAGCTTGGTAAGAAACAAGATTCGTCAATATTAATTAGCTAGTTCTTAAATAGGATTTCCAATCATTTTAAAATGCGAGCTAAACGCAGGCGCCCTTTAGTCTTGCAGACTATAATCTATCATGTACATATTCAATATGTGGATTAAATCTACGCCCGTCTTGTATTGCATGGAGAATAACTTTAATCTTACCCCAGCGATTCTCAACCCGTCTTGGCCAAAAAACCAATCGTAATAACTCTAGTCCGATACGAATTTGGCCTTTAAAATAACCCATAAATCCGCGTTGTCGTGCATAATACATCTTATTCCGATAAGCAAAGTAATACCGTTTTGTCCGCTCAGCACTATCCGTAATGATGTTTGAACCAACATTGCTTGCCATTTTATGCATAACAACTGCCTTAGGTACCAGATAACCTGGGGCCACCCGACGTGCTCGTTCAGTATACTCAATATCGTCGCCCCAAATAAAAAACTCTGTAATCGGTAATCCGATTCTTTGAACAACATCCCGAGGCATTAACAACGATACGAATGTCGCCGAGCGTAATTTAATTTCCTTGGTCGGATGATCAGGTACCAAGTCAAAACGATTTAGCGGTGCAGGCATGTTCATCAAGGCTCGTTGACCATCAATCCATCGAACATCAGAAGCTAAGAATCCAAATTGTCTTTTCTTTGCCACCAGTAATAACTCGGTTAGAGCCTCCGGTGTAGGTACAGTGTCATCGTCCATAAGCCACACGTACTCATCATCTGTATGTTCCATAAAGTAACGAATACCCTTATTGAAGCCACCTGCTCCGCCGATGTTCTCTGACAGGCGTATATACTCAATTTGATCCTTCAGTTCCGTTAAATATCTCTGTGTGTCATTCGACGAGGCATTATCAATCACGATAATATGATCAATTTTACTCTTGGAATTTTGCAATGCACTTAAGACTTCTCTCAGCATATCCAATCGATTATAAGTAACAATAACTGCACTAACTGTCATATTGTTTAGTGCTCTTCGTCGTGTGCAAAATTAAAATCTTGATCAATATCAAACTCTTGGCGTACTTCATTTAAGGCTGCGTTGAATACCTGATCCATATCATAATAACGATACTGACCAAGACGTCCACCGAAGATGATTTGATCCTTATGCGTACGAGCCTCTTTGGCATACTCTTTATAAAGATTTGTGTTTTTCTCGTCATTAACTGGGTAATAAGCTTCTTTTGACCGATCCCAATCTTGAGGATACTCGCGCGTAATAATCGTCTTCCCCTCATCAGCCAAACCATCAAAGTGGCGCCACTCCATTACACGTGTGAACGGGGTTTCAGCATCCGTATAATTAATCACTGAATTACCTTGATAATTATCTGAATCAATTGTCTCATGTTCAAAACGTAGTGAACGATATTCTAATTCACCATGCTTATAATCGAAGAATTGATCAATCATTCCGGTATAAAGAACGCGAGGAAATTCTGCTAAGTACTCGTCTTTATGGGTAAAGAAATCTTCATTCAACTTGACATCAATTAGAGGATTATCATTTAACATTTTCTCAAAGATCTGAGTATAACCGCCCACTGGAATCCCCTGGTAACGGTGATTAAAATAATTATTATCGTAAATAAATCGAACAGGCAAGCGCTTAATGATAAAGGCTGGTAGTTCTGTTGCTTTACGTCCCCACTGTTTCTCTGTATAGCCCTTAATCAACTTTTGATAAATATCTGTCCCAATTAAGGAAATCGCTTGCTCTTCCAGATTGCGTGGCTCGCGATCACCTAAATCTGCCAAAGCGGCTGACTTCTGCTCGTCAATCTTTGCTTTTGCTTCAGCGGGTGTTTTTGTACCCCACATCTCGTAAAAGGTGTTCATATTAAATGGCAAATTGTATAGCTCACCTTTGTAATTTGCGACAACCTGATTCTGGTAACCATTGAAGTCAGCAAATTGTCGGATATAGTCCCAAACCTCTTTGTTGTCAGTATGGAAAATATGTGCACCAAAATCATGCACAGTAATACCACTTTCAGTATGTGTATACATATTCCCTGCCAAGTGTGAACGTTTCTCAATGATTAGAGAACGCTTTCCTCGTTTAGCCGCCTCGTAGGCAAAGATTGCCCCAAAGGGACCAGCCCCAACAACAAGATAGTCATAGTTTTTATCATTCAAAGCCATGTTAAAAATTTTTCCTTTCAAAGTAGAAAACACCTGCTAATACCTTACCATTAATTTGAAATCTTCCGCTTAAAAATGCGTTCGCTTTTTCATATTTGGTAAAAATTTTCTCAATAAAAATTGAGTTCCTTTGTCCAACCAATTTGTTTTCTCAGTTGTAACCAATGGAAATTCTCGTATCGTTTTATTGTTTGTAAGTATCCAAACATCCATCAACCTTTCGGCTAGAAATCCTAGCGAACGTTGATCTTGCCCAGAATACTGTGTCATATCAACACGCTGTGCAACTTCCTCTAAAACGCCAAAAAGAAAATCAGTGTACAACTGAAAATCAGCTTGCCGCATAATGCTCATATTGAACAAATGCGCTTTTGTTGATCTTGCAATCATGTCAAACGTCGCCGAGTATTCAGAGTAACTCTCAGCCAGCACTTCCTTCATCGTAAGATAAGGCAGTTCTGCATGTGCATTAAGGTAATGTTGCTCCTGTGTCTCAATAAAATAATCTCGCTTCTTAGGGACAATAACATCCACTTCCTTCAAAGTTGATCGAATCGTCTCCTCAGTTAATACGTCGTTCAAATCATGACTTGCCCTATTTCCAAAATAACGCCGATAATGTACTAAACCAATAATGTCTTCATCTTGCAAATTATATTTGGCCCAATACAACGCCGTCAATTCATTATAGTAAGTATTTAACCTTGAGATGTTTTTTCCTGTATTATCAGGTACACAGTCTTGAATTAATGCTTGATCACTTAGCTCAGCACCAACTTGAATCGGTAGATATCCCGCCAACTTGGACACTGGATATGCCTTGTGCATTGCAATCAGAATTTTCATAGTACGCTCCACTATCAGTAATAAAACAAAGGTGTCTTAGCGCCATGTAAAAAATTCTACATAGCTCCTTCACGCCTTACGATTGCCAACATATTTTGCGCCAATATTTTGAAGTCAAACCACATATCAGCCGAATAAACGTAACTCAACTCCAAGTCAGCTCGCTCAGGATATTGAATATCAGATCGACCAGAGGCCTGCCAAACACCCATTGCCCCAGGCTTCACTGACAGAAAAGTCTCAACGCGATCACCATACTCAGTTAGTTCTGTTTCAACAACTGGGCGTGGTCCAACCACACTCATATCGCCCAATAGGATATTAATAAATTGTGGAATTTCGTCCAAGGAGGTTTTCCGTAAAAAGGCCCCAAACCTAGTTATTCGTGGATCAGCTTCTGTTGGCAATTTATAACCATTATTTACAAATTCCATGTACAGCTTTTGATTCGCATACAACTTCGCTTCAGCATCAACAACCATCGAACGAAATTTATATATGCCAAATTCTCGATGGTTCTGCCCAATTCTACGCTGAACATAAAAAACTGGTCCTCGATTGTCCCCAAATAAATAAAATAAGGAAATGCCAAGAAACACTGGTGATAGTACAATCAACGCAAACAAAGATACTGAGATATCCAAAAATCGTTTTGCAAAAATGTATCCTTTACCTTGTCGCATGTCTGTACACTTGTCCTTACCGTTTATAAATATTTTGCATCAAATATGGGATCCTGGCTGGTTAAAATCTTTGGCCCGTCATTTGTAATTGCAATTGTATGTTCATACTGCGCCGACCAAGAACCATCAGCCGTTGTTACTGTCCAGCCATCCACGTCAGAAGTTTCAGTCTGCCACCCACCGACATTGACCATCGGCTCAATAGTGATTGTCATTCCAGGCTTCAAACGAAGTCCATGGCCGGCAACGCCATAATGTGGTACTGATGGATCTTCATGCATCGTTGGACCAATTCCATGACCAACATATTCGCGCACATTTCCAAAACCATTTTCATCCTCAATATATGCATTCATGACTGAGCCTATATCACCCAGCCGGTTGCCAACTTGTGCCTGCTCAATTCCAAGATATAGCGCCTTAAATGCTACGTCCATCAAATGTTTGTTCTCATCAGTAACGTCGCCAACGGCATACGTCCATGCCGAATCAGAATATGCACCGTCAAGTTCAACAACTGTATCGACTTTAACTAAATCACCATTCTGCAAGAAAAGTTTCTTACGTGGGAAAGCATGTGCTACTTCATTGTTGACAGACACCGTCGTTGCATACTCGAATCCTTCAAAACCAATTTGAGCGGCTCGACCACCATGATCCTCAATATATTTCCGTCCAAATTCCTCAATTTCCCAGGTTGAGATACCAGGCTTGATTATATCGCGTAAACCAATGTGCATCCCAGCGATTATCGCTCCAGACTCTTTCATGGCTTCAATCTCTCGTGCCGACTTCAAAGTAATCATTCTATAACCTTCTTATCCTTAAACTTATTCATTTTCCCATTATACCGGATTTTAATCTTTCGAACCATTCTGTCCATAAAATCATAAGAGAATATGAAGGAAAATATACTCTAAACAGTTATTTTACCTTGATATACCCGGGCGATTTGAATACAGAATATGGCAAATATGTATAGATATCTTTTAAACACATAAATCACTATAAATTTTACTTTATCATCAATGTGCCATCACCAAATTTCCAAATAATGTACTCCATAAAACTTTTCTTCTATAACAGCGCGATTAACATATTATGAATATGAGCTACAATCATTTAACCAATCCGCTTTCTTGGTGTAAACTTTTACAAAAGACAAATAATGAGGTAACCAATATGCTTAATAATTTAGACGCTCTTTTAAAAAGATACGCCAAGGTCATCACTTCAATTGGCATCA
The DNA here is from genome assembly GCF_008107635.1 of Weissella muntiaci. Taxonomy (GTDB): domain Bacteria; phylum Bacillota; class Bacilli; order Lactobacillales; family Lactobacillaceae; genus Weissella; species Weissella muntiaci. The sequence goes on from NZ_SDGZ01000024.1 coordinate 80,560, forward strand.
ACGTTCAATATGGTCAAGATGTCATTATCTACGCCCAAATTGATCAAAGTCCTTTAGTTCATCATATTCAAGACGCCGCCTACGATTTAGGTGCCAATAATGTGATGGTCGAATGGCAAGATACTCACACCGCCCGCGGCTTTCTGAATCATGCCCGCGAACAAGATTTAATTGATCAGCCAGCTTGGCTAACAATCCGAGCTGAAGAATTAATGGGCCGTTCAACTAGTCGCATCAGTATTATCTCTGAAGATCCAGATGGCTTTGCCGATGTCGATCCAGATCGCGTCTCAACTTACCAACAATCCTACCAACGAGCCGTCAAAGCTGTTCGTGAGGCCACAATGAATAATGATGTTGCTTGGCTGGTTGTCGGCGCCGCTGGCAAGGAATGGTCTCAAAAGGTCTTCCCAGAATTGGAGCCTGAACAAGCCCAAGCGCGTCTCTGGGCAGAAATCTTTAAGACTACCCGGATCGATTTAGACCACGATCCAATCCAAGCATGGGAACAACACATTGCAGAATTGAAGGAAAAGGCTGACTGGTTGAATCGCCAAAACTTCAAAGCACTGCAATATAAATCGGCCGTTACAGACTTGACTGTCGGATTAGCTGAGAATCATCTATGGGAGGCCGCCGATTCAGTTAGCAAGGCTGGTAACTTGTTTGTCGCTAACATGCCTACTGAAGAGGTCTTTACGTCGCCTGATGCCCGTCATATCAGTGGACATGTTCGTGCAACTAAGCCCCTCTCATATTCAGGTGTACTAATTAATGATATCGACTTAACCTTTGACGAAGGTAAAGTGACCGCCGCACACGCTTCAACTGGTGATGCCGTCCTACAGCAACTTCTTGCCACTGACGCTGGTGCCCGTTCACTGGGTGAAGTCTCATTGGTTCCTGATCCTTCGCCGATTTCTCAATCTGGAATTATTTTCTATAACACGCTCTTTGATGAAAATGCTTCGGATCACCTTGCATTGGGTGCTGCCTATCCCTTTAACGTTAAAAATGGTACCCAGCTCAGTGCGCAAAAGCGCGCCGAACTTGGTCAAAATGATTCCTTAATTCACGTTGATTTCATGATGGGATCAGCAGATATGAATATTGATGGACTAACTCATGATGGGCAAACTATCCCGGTCTTCCGCAATGGCGACTGGGCTTAATGAAAAAGGTCGTAGCAAATTAATCTGCTACGACCTTTTTTATATTATTCATCCTTTTTCAACAAATCCGTTAGACCAGCCGAAATCAATTGATAGGTTAAAGCAAAATTGCCACTGTACCAAGGATCAGGTACGTCCTCACTCAATAATTTATGAATCTTCCCCAGGCTACCTGCCGGCGCCATAGCCCTTAAATCCGTCAAATTACTTTCATCCATCGCAATAATCTCATCGAAATAAATAAAATCAGCAGGTTTAATTTGTTGACTCGTTTTCCGTTGATCAAATGGAATTCCTTTTTGCGTTAAGATTGCTTGCGTTCCACGATGGACCGGATTACCGTGTTCCCAACCGCTGGTTGCCCGCGAAACAATCTCAAAATCACCATCGCGACCACTTCGGTTTACCAAATCCTTCATTACAAATTCCGCCATTGGACTACGACAGATATTACCTAAACACACAAAAGCAATTTTTCTCATTCCATTCCTCCTAAAGTTAAAACTAAAACTCTTTTAAATTACGTGGAAAATCATCCGGTAACGCTGCTGCCAAAGAGACAGTCTGATCAGAAAAGGGCAAAACAAACTTGAGAGCAGCCGCATGTAATAGTAACCCCGCCGGATATGACTCAGTCAGATTATATAATTGATCGCCAACAAGCGGATGACCAACGGCCGCAAAATGCACCCGGATTTGATGAGTCCGACCACTCGCCAATTCAATTCGCACCAAGGTATGATCAAGGACTTGATGAATTTTGATCCATCGAGTGCGCGCCGCTAATGGCAAGGTTCCACCAACCATTCGCTTTCGATTATCATCTGGATCAATCCCAATTGGCAACTCAATCACGCCCTGTGCTTCATCAAATAAACCATCCACCCAAGCCAAATAAGTTCGTTGTAACGTTTTATCGCGCAGCTGTTGATTTAGAATCGGTACAACGACCGGATTTTTCGCGACCAACAAAGCCCCCGTCGTTGCACTATCCAATCGATGAACCATATAAGCACTTGCAGTACCACTTTGTTCTTGAAGGTATCCTTGAACAAAATTCAACATCGTGCCTGTCTCACCCGGTGAGTTTGGATGTGTCTTAACATTCCGCGGTTTATTAACGATCAACAAATCCGCATTCTCATAAATAATCTGTGGCTGTTGGCTTTGATCAGGTACATAACTCGATTGAGCCGTAATAAAATCTGCACTCTCAAAGCGCATCTCAATCCGATCACCTAATGCCAAAACCGTCGAAATTGGTTGATAACGTCCATTCACCTTAATTCGGCGCGCTTGACGCAATCGTCCTCGAACGCGCTTTGGAATCAAAAAAGCTTTTAAGAGTTCTTTAGTCGAAAAACCAACAAAGTGTTCATCAACTTCAACCGTCTTCATCCACTCCATTTTTCAACTCACCCCATCCTTAAATTTAATAATATAAAAAGCACATTGTCCATTCAAAGAGCTTATTGTAAGCTCCTTAAAAAGGACAATGTGCTTTTATTGTAACTTATTGTGCCAAACTCTGCTTAATTGCTTGGGCAGCAACTTCAGCAGTTGCTGTCTTAGTAGCAGCTTGAATCTGACTTTGACTTGCTTGTGGGTTAGCTTGCATATACGCTGCAACCTTTGCCTCAACAGCCGTCTTCATCTGCGCTTGTTGCGCTGCAGCAACCGTTGGATTACTTTGTGCAGCAGCCTGACTGGCTTGCATTTGCTTAGCTTGTTCAGCTGTCAATACAACCCAAGTTGTCTTGGGAACATAAACAGTCTTAACCCGCTTGGCAATTTCGCCCCCTTGGCCACCAACGCCAAACATGATTCGATAGAAATCATTCTTCCATTCCCAACGAGTCGTAACCGTCTTGGCGGTAGCAGTCGTCTTATCAGTTAGACGATAAGTTGTCCGCTCATTGACTGCAGTCGAAATATGTTTCTTATCAGGAACCCCAAAGGTCGTTGGCTTCTTTGCATCCGCCGTCTTGCTGTAAACCAAAACATAGTTATCAGCTTTTGTTCCCAACCGTTGCGTAATTAACATTCCTGCTGGTGACGCAGAGCTGGCAGAATAAACTTTGCTCTCCTTGGTCGTGCTGACCTTCTCCATCCCAAAATGGTTTGAGAAATTCAGCGTTAATCCGACCACCGACAAGGCTAACAGAACCATTAAAACAGATCCCAACACAATTCGCGTTGTCGTCTGCTTAACAAAGGCCCAAGTTGCAAAGGTTGCCAATGCAAAAACGATCATTATTAAAATAATCATTATTTAGCCTCCATTTCTACTTCTTCATGGTCAACACGCTTACTGTTTGTTGAACCAGCAATTAGCTTTCCTTTACGCAAGAACATCGCAAAGATAATTCCAAGCACTGCGAAGCCGAAGCCAAGTCCAAATGAAACGTGGAAGCCCTTCATTGAAGCTTGCAAGTAATCATTCGCATATGCCAATGGATTTGTTACTTGCAAGTGCTTTGCAGGCTCATTGTTATTGATAATATCTTGGGTAACAGATGCTAACAATGCAACCACAACGGCTGAAGCAACTTGACGAGCTGTATTATTTGAAGCAGTTGCATGGGCAGCTTCTTCTTGTGGTACAGCAGACATTGCACTAGCTGTTAATGGCATCATTGCCATAGCAATACCAAACATCCGCAAGGCGTAAAGTAGTGTAATAAATACGTCCGGTGTTGATGAGCTCAAGAACATAAATGGTAACGTTCCGATTGCCAAGATTGTGAAACCAACCATAGCCAAACGACGAGCACCCACCCGATCATAAACTGCACCAGCAATTGGTGATACCAAACCAAGCATCAAAGCACCTGGCAATAGCATCAACCCAGAGTCCAAAGGACTCAAGCCATGAACATTTTGTAGATAAGTTGGCAACATCATTTCAACACCCATCATCGCCATCATGGCCATCATTACAGACAGAGTTGTCATAGTGAATTGCTTATTTTTAAATACTCGAACATCCATAAATGGATCGTCCATCTTCAATTGACGCAAAACGAAACCGATAATCACGATCACACCAAACAGAATTGGTAGGATAACCGTCTTCATATCACCCCAACCATCAGATGACACATTTGTGAATCCCCATAGGAAGATTCCAAACCCAACTGCTGAAAGGATTAGTGAAGAAATATCCAACTTCATCTTACGATTTGGCAAAACATCCTTAACCAAGAATGGTGTCAAAATCCAAACGACAATCAAAACTGCCATTGGTAGATAGAAGATTGTCCGCCATGAATCAGAAATCAACAAACCGAAGATATGATGGTTTTTATCCAAGATCCAACCTGACAAAGTAGGTCCGATCGCTGGTGCCAAACCGATTACTAGCCCGTTTAGCCCCATCGCTGCTCCACGCTCTTCAGCTGGGAAAATGTTGACCATGATCACCTGCATCAAAGGCATTGTGATTCCCACAGCAATGGCGGCCAACATCCGACCGACCAAGAACATGATCCACATATCATTGCGGGCTGGTGTAAATGCAGAAATTGCCATTCCTGCAAACAAGATTGTATAGGCAATCCAGTACAACCATTTACTTGAAATTCTTGTAACCAAGAACGCCGAAACCGGCACCATAATTCCATTTGCCAATAAGAACCACGTTGTTGCTTGTTGAGCAGTTCCCAAGTTAATGTCAAAACTTGTCATCAATGTTGGAATCGCTGTTCCCAACGATGTCTGCATTAACATACCAGCAAAAGTTCCGACCAACAATACTAAGATCATTGCTGTTCGGTTATATGGCTTTCCATGTACATCCAGAATTGGACGCTTATTATTTGCTGCCATTTCTTCCTCCATCATCTTTACCAAACTTTTTCTCTAAACTATTAATCATAGTTTTTATAATTCACAAGTTGTTATTCTAAACCTCTTAATTTATAAAATCAACGTCTTTGTCAAATAAGTTGACAAAGTTTTTTAGCTACAATTAAATTAAAGCGTATTCATTGCCCGTAATTTAACCTTCCAATCGAAATAAAAATATTAAAAAATTTCAGGCGGAAATAACTATTTAATAGTCATATTCATATCTCTAGTTAAATTAAAAGACAGCCAAATCTTCCAATTGGCTGTCTTTTATCATACTACTTTTCGACGAATAGTCGATTTAATACTTCTGCATAGATTTCCATCATCTTAGTCATGTCCTTGATCGCCCAGCGCTCATTCGGCTGATGCATATAATCAGGCGTATCTGGGAACATCGCACCAAAAGCAACACTATTCTTAATTGTGCGAGCAAAGGTCGCCCCACCAGATACCATCGGTTCTGCTTCCGTATCGCCGCTTATCTCCCGATAAACATCAATCATCGTCTGCACCATTGCAGAATTTCGATCAATATATAATGGCGCCAAATAATCAATCTCACTATATTGCAAGGCAAAAGGTGCAATAAATTCTTGTAGTTGACTAACGACAGCATCCTTAGCAACCGTCACCGGAATTCGGATATTCATAGCAATTCGAGTCTGCTCTGGTGTAATCTCGACTTTTGCTAAATTCAAAGTCAGCTTACCGGACTCAGGATCTGAGATTTCACCCAGAATTGTCGTCTTGGCCTCGATTGCCTGATCAACCGCCGTTAAGAACTTAAAGATGTTCAACTCCGGATATAATGCTAACAACCCGTGTCCTAAACGTGTGACAGCATTAATGCCATCGAGAGCGTCCTTAGCATGGGCACTTTTTCCCTGAACAGTAATCGTCGTACCATCAAGCGTATAAGGATAGTCCAAATCATCCAATACTTGCGCCAGCTTTGTCGTCTGTTCTGTTGACAAAGTTACTTGCGCACCATCCGGTACAGCATTATATGCTCCTCCAACAGACAACATGATCTCGCTCAAACCAGGCCCAAGCAAATCAAAGTCTAATAGGCCCTTCTCAGCATACGTTAGTGGGAATTCAGCATCCGGAACGAATCCCATGTCGATGCCTTCTTCTTTAGCTGTATATCGTTCCATACAACGCCAAAGGTTTTCTTCGTCGGTCCCATAAATAAACCGGACACGGCCTTTGAACTTCACCCCAGCATCTAACATAGCCTTAACGACATACATAGTAGCAATTGTTGGCCCTTTATCGTCTTGAGTACCACGACCAATCATCACCCCATCGATAACCTGCATATCAAACGGCGCATGGTCCCACTGCTTTTCATCACCACTTGGCACAACGTCTAAGTGACCGATAATACCAAAGACTTCAGATCCGGTACCAATCTCCGCATATCCATAATAGCCTTCTGGATCACGATATGTTGTAAAACCAAGTTCTTTAGCAATTGCCAAAGTCTCATCCAAAGCAGCTACGACTGATTTGCCGAAAGGAAAGCCGATCCCAGTAGCGCCTTCATCTAATACTGAAGGAACATCAACTACGCGCTTAATCGAAGCAACCGCTGCGTCGATATCTGTTTCATTGAACCAATTTTTCATTTATCTACACCCCTTCTAAATGAGCGTACCAATTACCAGCAGTACACAAGTTGCAATAAACAACATTAGAATTAACTTCCATGTATATTTGATCCAAACCAGAATATTTGTTCGTCCAATCGTCAAAGCACCCATCACGATTGCAGAAGTTGGCGTGATCAAATTAATCAAACCTGAAGCAGATTGATAGGCCGTTACAACCAAGGACTTATCAACGTGAGCGAATGTTCCCATTGGTCCCATAATCCCCATCGTCGCTGCTGCAAGTCCTGATGTTGAAGGAATCAAGAATGACATTGGAATGTAGAAAATATATGTCAACACAATAAAGATTCCTGAAGGCAATCCTTGAAGCGCCTGTTCACCGAAGTGTAATACCGTTCCTGTAATCATTCCGTCGTTCATTACGACTTGAATTCCACGTGCCACGGCAACAACCAAAGCAACTCCGATCATTTCAGAAGCGCCATTCATAAAGGCGCTCACAAACTTGTTTTCTGCCATGCGAGCAACCACTGCAATCACAATTGCCATTAACATAAATAGCATTGAGATTTCAGCAAAATACCATTGACCCAACGGAACCATATCTGTTCCGAGGACCTTCCCAAGGACTGGTATGCCCACAAGCCACTTGGTTAGATTATCAAAGAACGTCCAGTGTTCATTTAATTGATCCCATGGAACCAGCGAGACAATCATAATAATGAAAGAAGCAAAGAAAAGTACGTTAACGCGCTTTTGTGTCCGTGAAATCCCTTCAAAGTTTGCCAACTCGCTGGTGTCAAAGTGAACTTCGTCTTCTTTACGTTGACTGTACAACAATGACTTTGTTGGATCCTTTTTAATCTTGTTCGCATAATGCATGGTGTACCAGATTGAGATCCCCAGTAATACAACCAACATAATTACACGAAGCCCCATTCCGTCACCGACAGAAATCCCCAGCGTCTGACTGGCAACTCCTGTCGCAAACGGATTAACGGTCGACGCTAAACATCCAACTTGCGAGCCAACTAATACAACTGAAATTGCCACAATTGCGTCATAGCCGACTGCCATCATGACTGGAATTACCAAAGCATACAGAGGAATCGTTTCCTCAGCCATTCCATAAGTTGAGCCACCCAAGGCGAACAAAACCATTAGAATCGGAATTAGCATCTTCTCCTTACCAGAGAAACGCTTTAATAATGACGCGATTCCAGCGTTCAGAGAATTCGTTGAATTTACAACGCCCAAGAAACCACCAATAATCAAAATGAATAGCGAGATTGTAATCGCACCGTCAGTGGTAGCATTTCCCAGCATCCCATTGATTGGGGCCATCAAGACATCCCAAATCCCTTGAGCATGTGATGCAACCGCCGTATACGTGCCTGGTATAATCTGCCCGTCCGCATTCGTCTGATATTTTCCGGCTGGAATAATCCAAGTTAAAATTGCAATAATCGCCGTAATCATAAACAAAATCGAATACGCCGACGGCATTCTTAGTTTATGTTTCTTTTCTTCACCCATATTGTAGCCTCCCAGAATATTGTTCAAGTAATAACACTATTTTAAGCTTTTCCTGCCTTTTTTCAACCTATTTTGTATAATAATTCATTTTCGTCAAAAAAAAGACATAAAGAATTCGCTTTCGACAAATATTTATACATTATGTCAAATCACATTCTTCACATTCCGTTTTAGTGGAACTATAAGTTATACTCGACAAAAAAAAGCAGACGGCATAAGCCATCTGCTCTGATAAATCTTAAATTTTACCACCAACCATTTGCCAAACGGAATTGAACCGCGGCATCAATTGATCCGTAACGTGATACGGCGTAGTTAACCATACCTTGAGTTTGAGTAGCAACACTACCGTAACCCCATGCTTGCATTGTTTGTCCCAAACCGTGATAACCATTTGGTGATACGGCGTTAGGGTTTCCACCTGATTCTGGCATTACAACATATTGCCACAAAGCAGCAGTTCCACCAGCAGCGATAAACTGATCATAAGTTGAACCAGTACCAGCTACAGCAGCAGTACTTGAAGCACTAACAGTTGTAGTGGTAGCAGCAGCTGATGATGCAGCGGCTTGTGATGCAGCAGCTGATGATGCGGCGGCTGATGATGCAGCAGCATCTGAAGCAGCGGCAGCTGATGATGCAGCGGCCAATGAATCAGCGGCTGATGATGCAGCTGACTCAGCAGCTTGTGATGCAGCAGCTGAATCGTTAGTTGTTGAATCTGCAACAGCAGAAGTTGGAATTGAAATCTTTTGATCAACGAATACCAAGTTGGCATCACTAATCTTGTTTGACTTTACCAAATCCTCAACAGTCAAGTTGAACTTTTGTGCCAACTCACTCAATGTATCACCGTCTTGAACCGTGTATGTTGATGCAGCGTGTGCAACTGTTTGACCAGCGGCCAAAACTGATGCTAAACCTGCGACTGTTAATGCTGTTTCTTTAATCTTGTTCATAAGTTGTATTTAACTCCCTTTTGACTGCTTAACAGCAGCTCATCGTTTGTTGTCCTTCCCAGAACAATTTCTGGTGAATCTCACTTGCGAAGTTCTTTCGCAACCACAAACAATAGTTTACCAAGCCAGAAGCTTGTTAAATAACAGTTATATTACAATTCATAACGAAAGGCCCGAATATTCCAAATCACGTGTAATATTTCTGTCACATTAACCGGTGTAACAGGTAGAAACCCTATTCTAATAACATTCACAATTAGATCGTTAACTGGTTAACTCAAGCGTTTTTTGTAATTTTATTCTTCATAATTTAGTCATATTTGGCTTTTTTATCACGAAATGACGTACTTTGTCATATTTGTGATAATTTGATAAGTTAACTTTTATTATTTTCGTAACCAAATCTGATCAATTACATGCCCCACTGTCTTATGGAGCACAAGGTCTGCACGCTCACGTGTTGGCAAAATATACTGTTCAAGGTTGGGCAAGTTTACCGTTTTCCAGACGTTTTTAGCAATCTTAATCGCATCCGCTAAAGGTATCTGTGTCCATGACCAAAAGAAATTACTTGGATCATTATTGACAAGTGCTTGCTCTCGCAAAGCATCAAATCTCGAAATATACCAATGCTCGATCAAACTAGTTGCAGCATCCACATAAATCGACAAATCAAAGAAGTCTGAAACGTATACTGGCGAGTTGGGACTTGTTTGCAAAGTGTTAATCCCTTCAATAATGAAGATTTTAGGCCGCTTAAAGACATCATATTCATTTGGTAGGACGTCCGAAATATCATGCGAATATCGTGGTGAGCGCACTTCTGCAGCCCCGTCTTTAATGTCATTTACGAAACTCAACAAAGCCTCCATATTATAAGACTCTGGGAAACCCTTTCGATCAAATAAATTGCGGGCCTTCAATTGCTCGTTTGACATCAAAAAACCGTCGGTAGTTGTCAAAGCAACAGACGCCTCACCCATGTCAGCTTGCAACATTAATTGTAATAGTCGTGCCGTGGTCGATTTTCCAACTGCAACCGAACCAGCAATTCCGACCACAAAGGGGCTTTGATGATCGGTACGTCCAAGAAACGCTTGTCGCTCAGCAAAATTACGCTCATATTGCGCATAACGTAGTTTGATATAACTAACTAGCGGTTGATAGATCGTTAAGACGTCATCCATTGAAATCTGGTCGTTAAATGCTTTGATATTCGCTAATGCTTTTGGAGTAATTAGAGCCGACTGGGACGCGCTCATCTTTGACGCAAGCGCTCCCCAATCATCGCGCTCAATTACTTCATAATTAAAGGCCATATCTGTCATTATTAGATCCTGCCATTCTTCTTAAAAGTTACTTTTCTACTATATAAAGATCCTGAGGAACTGCAGCAAGTAACGGTGATAATTCACCAACTGCAAAAATCGTCAATTGATGCATCGCCCGAGATGCAATTGTGTAAACCAATTGTCGCTCATCATCACCATGGTATGTTTCCGCCGAGGCGTCCCACATGATCACTGCATCAAATTCCAAGCCTTTAGCAAGGTATGCAGGGACAATAATGGTCCCCGGAACTAAACGTTGGTTCTCAGTCCGAATAACCGTAACATCAGTCTGATCACGCAATAGCTCATAAACAGTCTCGGCCTCAGCCAAAGTCTTTGTGATAATCGCAGTGGTTTCATTAGCAGCCAAATTAGCTGTTAATTGCTGCTTGGTAGCTTCCGCCATCTGCTGGTTATCAACGACGACTTGGACACTTGGCAACTCTCCTGCACGCTCAAAAGCATCAATTTCGGCTCCATCAGTTAAAATTGCCTTCGAATAATCTGTGATCTGTTGCGTTGAACGATATGTTTGTGTCAATTGAACATACTCAGACTTCGTTGGGTCAAACAATTCAGCTAATTCACTCTGTAAACTAACAGCATTTTCTTTTGTAAAAATCGCCTGATTTAAGTCGCCAAGCATTGTAAAGCGTGCTCTTGGGAACGAGAACTTCAAAAATGCTAATTGGAATGGCGTATAATCTTGAATTTCATCAATAAAGACAAAGCGAATATCACGTTCACCACGACTCCCTTTAATTTGATCAAATAAAAACATAAATGGTGTCATATCTGCCAATGACAGATCACCTTGCTTCATTTTCTCAATCGTAACCTTTACGCCTTTTTCCCAAGCCGCCTCTGATAATCCGTTAGCTGCTAAATCAATCAAATTAGGAACTGTTTTCAAAAAATGTACAAACTGATTATTGATATTGATAAAACGATTGCGATTAACTCCGCGAACAATTGGCGCCAATTCCTGCGTCACAATTAACTTGGCTAAAGTCTTAAATTCCTGGTCGTCGGACTTAAATTCACGTGGATTATCACCCAGCAGTGAATCATACTCTTCCTTTGACAAAGCTTGAACGGCGTCTTCCACCCATGGCTTTTGCATCTCATTACCAATCCGCCCTTGTAGCATCTTCAACAGACGCTCCTTCGTTGCCTGGAGGCGATTACCCAGATTATAGTTTGCATTGAAAGAATAGTAAATATCGGCAATTTGCTCCTTACTGATGATTTCTTCACCACGGAACTTAATAGGGCGCACCCGAATTTCGGCTTGGTTCAAGCTTTTTGCATAGCGCTCCATCGCCTTGAAATAAAGACTAGTTCCCTTCAAATCTATGATCTTCTTTCGGTCGCCGGTTGCTTGGGCTTCAAAGCGCTCTTGCAAAGTTTCTAGGTGCAACTTAGGTAAACGACGTGAAGCATATTGATAATAAGTCATCTGAACCATATTTTGCTCACCGAGTTCAGGTAGGACTTGATCAATATAATCATTGAATAACTGATTAGGTGAGAACATCACCACCTGCCCGGCATCAATGCGGCCACGGTAGCGATAAAGCAAAAAGGCCACTCGTTGCAAGACCGCCGATGTTTTACCGGACCCAGCTGCCCCTTGTACAAATAACAAGTCTGCCGCTGTGTTTCGAATGATTTTATTCTGTTCTTTTTGAATGGTTGTAACGATTGACTTCATCTTGGTTGAAGACTCACCAGCCAATGCATTTAGTAATAATTGGTCTCCAACCGTCTCATCAGTATCAAAAAGCGTCACAATCTTTCCATCTTCGATTTGGAATTGACGTTTCAACTTTAAATCAGCCGACTGAGTCCCGTCCGGCGTTTCATATGTAACCGGTCCAAGATTGGCATCATAATAAACTGACGAGATTGGTGCACGCCAATCGTAAATCAAGAAGTTATCAACTCCATCAGAGAACGAGGCCAAACCAATATAAATTGGCTCTACATTGTCCGAACCTGGCTCTTGAATGTCAATCCGTGCAAAATATGGCCGCTGCTTTAGGCGCCCAAGCACTTCAGCTTGATGCGATGCAGAGTTCATTGCTAATTCACGCTCTTGAAGCATTTGTTGTTGCTGGCGTACGCCCATTGCCGTCTCAAATAGTGAGCCGTATGTTCCCGCCTTAATCCGCACATCCTTCCAACCGCTCTCAACGTCTTCTTTGTTTGATTGTGCTTGTTGTAAGTCCTTTTGATTAGCCACTATGGCGTCTTGAATTTTTACTAACACGCCGTCTAGTCGTGTTTGCTCTGTTTGATATGGTGTTTTCATTAGGGCCTCCCTGAAGAAAATTCGTTATTCCATTCTACACTTTTTTTGGCGTTATGTGAACTAACGCACCAGTATTAATGGATTACATCGACCATGTTCCGAATTATCAGACCATTTATATACTTAATTTTCTCAGCCAGAACCTTAAAAGGCTGTCATAAAGGCATTTCGAGCCGTACACCTTTAAAGATTTATATAATTAAGATTTAATTTATCCTATAATGTTAATTGTTAATATGACAATTTATCAGCAAACATCTTCATTTCATATTTTTTGAACTCAGGAGAAATAATATGGGATTATTCAAATCAAAAGAGGAACGAACAGAAGTTAAGTACGCCCAAGCGATTAAACCCCTTTTAGCTGAGCAAGACGGGAAAACGCACACAGTTCTGATTCAACAACAAGATCTAAGTGCCACACTGTACTTTGCAATCAGTGGTATCGAAATTAATAAAGACTACACTAGAAGATTCGACTATCTGTTAACAAGGATGCAAGACGATGGATACGAAATAATTAGTATCGACAATGAAATCGCATCGAACCCGTCTGATCATAAATACACCATGTACAGCGCGTTCATTACATATAAATAGCGTTTCCCTCTCACCCATACGTGCAATCATGATCCACGCTAAAAGCTGTGAGTGGTAGGCTTCGGCTTCGGCTCACTAATTTTAGGAGTTTTTTATGAAAGACAAGGTGAAAAAGCCTTTTTATAAGCGGATTTGGGTCTGGGTTATTGTACTTCTTCTAATCATTGGAGTTGGCTCCAGTCAAGGCAAATCGACAGGAAGTAGCTCATCCTCAAGTTCTTCTTCCTCTACAGCTAAAGCAGCCTCTGCAAATTCAACAACGTCTAAGGTTAAGGTTATATCAAACACAGCTGTCACAACTGATCTAACAACTGGATCTGACTATGTTGTTGGTAAGGACATTAAGGCTGGAACATATGACATTACTACAGACTCAGGTTCAGGCAATGTTATGTCTAAAGATGGTCGGTTGAATATTATATTGAGCGCACCTGCTGACGCTAATTCTGATCTATCTTTGACATCTTATCATGCCATTTTAAAGGATGGCGAAACCATCGAAATTGACAGTATTCCTAGCGTCCATTTCCAAGCTTCCACATCACCTACTGCAATTTCAAACGGTAATTTAAACGCTGGGGATTATGTCGTGGGGCAAGATATCGCGCCGGGTCGTTATACACTCGCTTTAGTCGCTGGTTCAGGTAATGTCCAAACCAATGATTACAATGTTAACGAAATTTTCAACTCAGATTCCAGTGCTGGCGGCGTTTCCTCAACCACTGTTACACTTCACACTGGCGAAGTTTTATCCTTTGATGTGCAAACAATCTCATTAACTAAGAAATAACAGGAAGATAATCATGAAAAAAGAGAAATTAGCTCTCAATAGAGCAGCCGGAATTTTTGATATAATAAACGCCGTCGTTTTTACCATTTCCTTTTTCGTTATTGTACTGACAGCCGTAAGCGATGCCATCAGTCACGGCAATAATACTGGTACTGCGACTCTATTCTTCTATGGTATGGCGCTTTTAGGTCTTCTACTACATATTTTAGGATTGCTAAAATCTCGTAAAGCTGGCTTCAAAATTACAGGGCATATCTTAGGAATTATTGGTAATGGAATTTTCTTTCTTTCAGCAATCATGGCTATACCCGCTACCATCTTATTGATTGTTGCCTCTGTATTCACTTTACAACAACGGCAAGTCAATAAGTAGAAGTGCTCATCGCTATTTGTTTGGTAAGGAACAACTGGTATAAGCAAACGACATTATCGATTTTAATTGATCGTAAACATACTATTTGCCAGATATTACTATGAAAGATTCAATGCAGATATTCTATGGTTCACGATTCTTATGGCAAATTAACCGTTATTTATCCAATCATCTATATACGTGCAATCATGATCCACGATAAAAGCTGTGGGTGGTAGGCTTCGGCTTCGGCTTCGGCTCACTAATTTTAGGAGTTTTATCATGAAAGACAAGGTAAAAAAGCCTTTTTATAAGCGGATTTGGGTCTGGGTTATTGCGCTTCTTGTAATTGGCGGAATTGCGTCTAGTCAGGGAAGTTCAACGAGCGATAGTTCATCTTCAAGCTCTGCCAAGTCCTCTTCCGTTTCTTCTGCTTCAAGCTCATCAGTTACATCACAGAAATGGACCCTTGCAGACTATGATGCGCTTGCTGTCGGGGATACCTTATCTGGTGTAGGTGGTGCCAATTATGACGATATTGTTGCCAAATTCGGTAAACCTGATACAAGCTCAGATACTCAATCTGGCGACTATTCTATGCGCTCAGCCGATTGGACATCACTTACAGATGGATCAGTTTTTCTAACCTTCACAAAACAAGCTGATGGGACTTGGTTGCTATCTTCAAAGACTTCTAGTGATTTAAAGTAATCAAATCTTTATCGTCACTAATGTTTTTTAGATCATCTTTTATATTGCACAGTCAAGGATCATTTCCGTACAAATAAAAACCCCGCCTGAGTTAATACTCAAGCGGGGTTTTAGTTAATTATTACTCTTCAATATCCAAAGCAATCTCGTCCGTGTCGTCTGTTTCGACTGATGTTTCATCAATCTCCATATTAGTACCGTCAACTGAGGCATCAATATAAGCAGCACGTACTTGATCATAGATCTCATTGTACATATCTGTACGTTCTGGGTCTTCAAGGTACTTCACAACATTGACCTTACCTTGACCAATCTTTTCACCTTGGTAGGCAAACCATGAACCAGACTTATTGATGATATCCTTATCAACTGCTAGATCGATCATTTCTCCGGTCTTTGAAATTCCCTTTCCGAAGAGAATCTCGACTTCGATTTCCTTAAATGGTGCGGCAACCTTGTTCTTAACGACCTTAATCTTGGTTAGATTACCAATCGTCTTGATGTTTTCATCGTCGTCCTTATCAGCCTTACCAGGCTCAATGGCACCCTTACGGCGAACATCTAAGCGAACTGATGAATAGAACTTCAAGGCACGACCGCCAGGAGTTGTTTCTGGGTTTCCAAACATGATTCCAATCTTTTCACGCAATTGGTTAATGAAAATGGCCGTAGTACCTGTCTTAAGGATTGAACCTGACATCTTACGCAAGGCCTGTGACATCATTCGGGCTTGTAGTCCCACTGTTGAGTCACCAATTTCACCATCAATTTCGGCCTTAGGCGTCAAGGCGGCAACAGAGTCAATTACGACCATGTCGATTGCCCCTGACACGATCAAAGCGTCGGCAATCGCCAAACCTTGTTCACCGGTATCTGGCTGTGAAAGTAGCAATTCATCAACATTAACCCCTAGGGCACGGGCATACTCAACATCCATGGCGTTTTCCGCATCAATATAAGCAACCGTTCCGCCATTGCGTTGTGCTTCAGCAGCCGCATGCAACGCCAAAGTCGTTTTACCAGAAGATTCAGGTCCGTAGATTTCGATAATCCGGCCCTTAGGCAACCCACCAATACCGAGCGCCACATCCAATTTTAGTGAGCCAGTTGAAGTTGACTCAACCTTTGTAAACTTTGAATCGCCCATTTTTAGCACCGATCCCTTACCAAATGACTTTTCAATCTTCTTCAACGCATCATCAAGGGCCTTTGCTCGTTCTTTTGGATCGTCGATCCGGCCTTCAATTTTCTTATTAGGGTTAATATTCTTTCCACTAGCCATAAACGGCCTCCAATTTTTTCTTTTCTTTATTTAAAATTAGGTTTTAACTTAACAATATATAGTTTACCCTAATTTCGAGAAATTTCAAGCATCTTTTCCGGTTAAAAATTTATCAAGCAAGACGAAGGCCGCCTGAACGGATTGCTCACGGACAGCCTGTCGATCACCGGCAAAATGATACTCAACGGTTTCATTTAAATTCGGTCCTACAATGCCAATGAAAACGGTCCCAGCCGGATGACCCTCCAAGCGATCAGGTCCAGCGACACCAGTAAAAGAAACCGCCCAATCCGTCCTTAGAGTGGCACGTGCACCACTAGCCATCGCCTCTGCAACACTTGCTGAAACTACCCCATCACGTGAAATTAGTTCCGGCGCTACATTAATTAACTGAGTCTTCGACTCTGCCGAGTATGTCACAAACGCACCTGGCAGGACACTCGAAATACCACTCACCTCTGCTAATGTTGCCACGAATAAACCAGCCGTTAAACTTTCTGCACTAGTAATTGTCTGACCTAGCTCCATCAGACGTTTCCCCACAACTTCTACCAACATTGTAACTTCCTCCTTATAGCAAAAGAACCCAGTAACTCCATTTTAAGCCTAAAGTTAAAATACCGCTTTAATTGATAACTCATAACAAAAACCGAACGATGCCTATATGATAAACATAGGCACCGTTCGGCCTTAAAAATTGGTTATTTTCCAATTTATTAAGTTTACTTATTTAAATCCATCACTGAAAACTTGTCGGTTTTGATAAAAGTAATCAATTCCCGAGTAAACAGTAAAGATTAACGCAATCCAAATCATGATGGTTGCGAATGGTAAGCTAAACCAAGCAAAAATCACATCATGCAACAAGAAGAAAATTATTGCAATCATTTGTGTGGTTGTCTTAATTTTCCCGGGCATTGCAGCCGCCAACACTTTACCATTATTCTCAACAATTAAGGTCCGTAATCCAGTAATTGCTAATTCACGAATCACGATGATCGCCACGATCCATGCTGGAACCCAACCAAACTGAACAAAGATAATTAGTGCTGTCATAACCAACAACTTATCTGCCAATGGATCCGCAAATTTACCAAAATTGGTCACAAGATGACGCTTACGCGCAATCTTGCCATCAGCCAAATCGGTCAAAGAAGCAACAATAAAGATAATTGCCGCAATCAAATGCGTAACCGGAATGGTTGCACCACCCATTGCCAAACTCCCCCAGTGTAAAGGTAATACCAATACCAACATAAAGATGGGAATCAAGATCATTCTAAAAACAGTTAATTTATTTGGTAAATTCATATAACCAGCCTATTTATCTTATTGACGGACAATGTTTAACGTACTTGTCCAAACTGAAGCACTTCCTGAGCCAGTTTGAACCGTTTGACCATCAATTGTAACTGCTGTTTGGGCAGCATTTCCAAATTTGATCTGTACATTCGTTGCTGAAGCTGGAATTGTTAATTCTTGTGGTTGATTTGGTTGCAAAGTTCCGTTGTACAATGATGTTCCGTTACCATAAGTAATCGAAGTCCACGCCGCAGCAGAGTTTGCCTTAACAGTCATCGTTACTGTTCCTTGCTTATCGGCAGGGGTAACCTCAATTGTTGAAGTCGTCCCAGAAACAGTTGCCGTTCCAATCTCAGTCTTCTTTTCAGAACTACTTGAACTAGCACTAGAAGACTTAGCGCTACTGCTTGAAGATGACTCAACCTTAGATGAAGTTACTGAGACACTTGAAGAGCTAGATGACTCTTGCTTTGAATTACCGGCAAAGGC
Organism: Weissella muntiaci; assembly: GCF_008107635.1. Classification (GTDB taxonomy): domain Bacteria; phylum Bacillota; class Bacilli; order Lactobacillales; family Lactobacillaceae; genus Weissella; species Weissella muntiaci. The sequence goes on from NZ_SDGZ01000024.1 coordinate 98,866, forward strand.
AGCCACAGCCCACCAAATTCCAGCAATCAAAACTACTACGACTGCCCCAATCACAATCTTTGGTAATAACTGACGGGTCTTCTCAGCAGCTGTATCTTCTTCCAAATGCATCCCTGTCCGTGTTACGTTGTCAGCATCAACACGTGCAGCACTTAGATCAGGTTCAATTTCTGCTGTTTCAAGATCATACTTTTCTAGCAACGCTGTAGGATCGATCCCGACAACGGCCGCATATTGCCGCACAAAAGCTCGCTCATAGAAAGTACCTGGCAACTGATCAAAGTTACCATCTTCGATTGCTGATAAATAACGTTTTTGAATTTTAGTCTGTTGTTGAATATCATCAAGCGATAAATTCTTTTCAACACGTGCATTCTTTAACTCTTCACCAATAGCGCGATTTTGATTCTCCATCACTAAGCTCACCCTTATCTTTTCTAATATATTACAATTATGTGTTATTTTACCATATTATAAGCAGACTTGCTTAGTTAAATCTCAAGTTATGCTATCAATTGCTATATGACCAATTAAAGCTTAGGACGTACAACAACCGTTGCAATCTCACTCACTGGAATCTCACTAATTAATGCCAACACCTGCTCTGCGTCAAGCTGCAAAAGAATATCCAACTCATCTTTGAGTGTTGCATTGTCAAACAAACCACCATCAAAACGCGTGACCAAATCCTCCAACTGATCAAACTTACTAATCAACCGGCCAATCGCATCCCGATGCACATAAGTAAACCGATCCATTAACAATTCAAATTGTTCTGGTAGTTTTTTCAGCACAGCCGTTATTTCATTTGTTAGCACTTCTGGTTCTGCCGTTTCGGCTGCAATCGTCAGGTATGCCGCCCCACGCTCCCAGTCAAATTCCGCAAAGAAACTGTCATCAATCAAGCCATCGTCATACCAGAGCATATACTGATCTGAATGCTCCGAAAAGACAAGATCAAAGGCTAGACTAATCGCCACGGCAACCCTTAACGCCGCTCGACCTTCTGGTAGCTCAACGCCTTCATACCAGCGCTGCCCAAAGGCAACCTTGTTTCTAACAATTGCCATCTCTACTTCAACTGGCTGTGGATCGACTGGCAGTAGTTGATGCTCTCCATAACTCACTGCCCCAGTTTGTGATCGTTGCCCAGCAGGACTATTTCTAATCAACTCGCGGATCGCCGTTAGGTCAAAATTACCTGCAATTACGATATCCGTATTTTCAGGTTGATAGACCGCTTGATAAGCCAACTGCAATTCTTCAACCGTAATCGCATGGACCGATTCGTCGGTTCCAGCAATGTCCTCGGCTAGGGCATCCCCACGAAAAAGGTTAGCCAAAATCAGCCGATAAAGTCGTGAATTCGGGTCATCATCATACATGTCAATCTCTTGACCGATAATATCTGCTTCACGTAATACAGCATCATGCTCAAAATATGGTTCTTGCGTGAAGGTTAATAGCTCTTGAATTGCTGGTAACGCATCACCAGCCGCCGATAGGAAATAACTTGTTCGCGTTTGCGTAGTGAAGGCATTTGCATTCGCCCCCAATTCGCTCAAGCGTACAAAGGCATCATAATCTTTTTGTGCAAAAATCTTATGTTCAATGAAATGAGCCAAACCGCCATGCAGATGCATTGTCGTCCCATCAATCGTCACATCGCGATCGCGCGCTCCAAAGTCAACGGACAGCATTGCGACCGTCTGATGAAAATTCATTCGTGGCAACAAATGTACACGTGTCCCATTTGGCAAAACTTCATGGTATTCAGGCATTACTGGTTGCATCTTGATTGCCTCCAATCAGTTCATAGTTCAGTTGTAACTGGGTTGCTTGTGCGATGCGCTGAATATCTTGAGCCGTGACGGCCTCAACCGCCGCCAGCCATTGATCACTCGTCGTAAATTGTCCCGTCAAAGCTTGAACAAATTCTCGTTCTATAATTCGACTTGGTTGATCTAGAGCTAAGGAATAGTCAGCCATCATAATTCGTTTAATTGTTGCTAATTCATCCGACTCGACTAGCTCTGTCTGTAGTCGCGCCAATTCAGCGGCAATCCGACGTTTTACCTCAGTTAATTGCTCAACTTCAACCCCAGCTTCGACCAACAGCAAACCTGTGTAAAGATTGTAATCCGAAGAAATGGCATAAGCTAAGCCAGCCTCTTCACGTACATTCATAAACAACCGCGAAATTGCATGTCCGCCAAACAAGGTGTTAAAGACGTAAGCAATAAAACGATCTGGTTTTGCCACAACAAGTTGATAACCCAAAACCAATCGTGCTTGACTAACATCAGGTAGCTGTACTGACTGATCTTTAGCCGTTGCCAATAAAGGTTGTGAATATTCCAATGTCAGCTCCGGTGTCCGAGCAGACCAACGCCACTTTTTAAAAGCCGTCATAATCAGCGCCTCGTCAACATTTCCAAAGACGATAATATCAACACGGTCATTCGCCAACATCAGTTGCCAAGCTTCATATGCTTGCTTTTGGTCAACCGCCTCTAACAATTCTGCACTACCAAACGCTGGTAATGCCTGTTCTGATTTCGCAAAATAACTTTGCATCGCTTGACGCAAGGCAAAATATTGCCGATCTTCTTGCAATCCAGCTAATTCGTCAAGTGCGATCTCCTTTTGGCGATTAAAAATCGTCGGATCGAAACCATTTTCAGGATCACCCATTGGTTCTAAGAGTGTTGCCCGCAAAAAATCTAGACCATCTGGTAATACGGTCGCATGTTCAGGCAAATATTCATCATTTGGCAAAATCAAGCTAGCCCGAACGGTATGGAGCTGTCCAGTCTTTAATACATCTACTGAAAAATCTGCACCATATAACTTGCTTTGTGCCTGCGCCATTAAGCGCTGTGAAGGCAAGTTAGCCGAGACAGTTTCAACCATATTACTTGCCAGCACACGTGATCCTACTTGTGCTTGATCAAGGGTTTGTGTGAAATTCAGTTGAATATGGGTTGTTGCAAAATCACGATTTGGAAGCACATGTAGATGTACTCCCGGTACTAATTCCATCATTACCAAAGGTTTCTACCCTTCTTTTCTGTTTTACTTCAAATTTTCGTTTGGCGAACATCTTTAATGCCCACTTAGATAATTATCTGTTTCGTTGAATAATATCATTGATTATTGCCACATTCTACAAAATTGGCGCTAATAAACGAGAAAACATCTGTTTAAAACTCAACCAGTGCGACTGATTAAGAAAGGCTTCCTCAGTCAACTTAGTTGCTTGCGCCAAATCTTGTTCAAATTGTTTTTCCAGTTCTTGTGCAATCTTGGGATCGTAAATGAAGGCATTCACTTCAAAGTTTAAGTCAAACGATCGAATATCCATGTTAGCCGTCCCCACCGACGATAATTTACCATCGACAACTACGACCTTAGAATGTAAAAAGCCACCATTGTAGGTGTATACTTCACCACCAGCCGCCATTAGTTCACGTGCAAAGTACTGGGTTGCACGATAAACAAAGACGTGATCTGGTCGATCTGGAATCATCAGACGTACCCGCACCCCTGCCATGGACGCCAACTGCAAAAGTTCCAACATCGCTTGTTTCGGAATGAAATAGGGGGTCTGGATCGTAATCGTTTGCTTAGCACGGGCAAACATTTGTAAATAACCTTGATAGACTTGCTTGACGTCACTATCTGGTCCAGATGAAACAATCTGCATTGCGACATCCCCATGTTCTTGTGGCGAAGGAAAATAATCCTCCGCAAAATCAAGCTTTTCTTTTCGAGTGGTTGCATTCCAATCTAAAAAGAAACGACTCTGCATGGCTAATACCGCGTCACCAACAATTCGCAGATGGGTATCCCGCCAATAGCCAAACTTGAGAAATTTACCAACATATTGATCACCAATATTGAAGCCACCAACATAGCCAATGTTACCGTCGATGATCACCAACTTACGGTGCATTCGATTATTAAGTCGGAAAGTGAAGAGTGACCACCATGGCATTAGGAAGGCTTCTACCTGTCCGCCAGCTTCTTTAAGGCGCTTGAATAATCTTTTATGGCGCCCATGTGAGCCCCACATATCATAAATCACTCGCACACGCAGTCCTTCGGCCGCCTTCTCGGTCAAGGCATCAATGATCCGATTCCCGATCTCATCATCGTAAATCGTAAAATACTCAACATTAATATGATGCTCAGCATGCTTAATATCATCCAAGAGCGCTTCAAACTTTTCGTAGCCGTCATCAAAAATCTTAACGGCATTCTGTTGTGTAAAGATTGCTTCATCATTTTTTAAAAATAGCCGAATAAAAGCCTGTTCTTCGGAAAAATCATCGAACCGTCCTGCTTGTCGCAACAAGGCTGATTGATTAGCTGCGATTCGATCGATTCCCATCGCTTCCTGAGTTCGTAAATCAAAAATCCGTTTATTGGATAACTTTCGCCCGAGTAAGAAATATAAAATAAAACCAAAAACGGGAAATAAAATCAACACCAATAACCATGCCCAAATCGACGAAATATCACGCTTCTCTCTGAAGACCGTAATAACCGCAGCAATAATATTCAAAACTATAATTAACTCGACAGTCCGTAAAATTATATTTTCTGCCATTAATACACCTCCTTCTTCAGCGTTAGTCTAGTTAAGAATATCAAACTTACTTAAACAAAAAAAGACTTCCTTGTGTTCCATTTATGACTATGACTTCTCTCGGTTAATAAATCTTCATGGGTGTTGAAAGTATCTTCTCTTTCCTACAAATTTAACCTTCCAAATTGTTCGTTTGTACTCAATTAAGAATGCCCCTGCTCGAAATATTTTAAAAAAATATCTCCAACTCGAGTTGCGTATGACAAATAAAAAGCCTATCTCCAACATTTTTCGTTGACAGATAGACTAATTTAACAAATTATAGCGATCTCTCGATATTAACAGATCGGACATCCTTATTTTAAATTTTATTGATTACTTTTATCAAAATATTGGTCAATTACCAGTAATCCGAAAAGAGTTGTTATAACTCCCAATGCTAATAGACCGTCGTTGGTCCCCATACCAGTCATGGGCAATGAGGTTTGACTTTGAAGTCCCTCTCTTTGTGATGTTGCGGTAGCTCTAACTTCTGCTAATGCATTAGCACTCTTAACCTCGATAATCTGGATTCCCATTGCCGTTCCGATGCTCCCATCTGGATTAGTATAAGCAAGTCTTGTCATTACCGTATAACTTCCCTGAGATTTTGGAACAAAGCTATTTCCGGCGATAATCATCTCAGAACCATCAGGCAAGATCACAATCGTTTCTAGCTTTCCAAGTGTTATATTATCGGTACCTGGCGTAACCACTGACGTAATATCCACACTACTGCCAACAGTGACTATTTGATTTGCTGGCACTGAAACGGTTGGCTCGATTATAACCGTAATAATTTGCTTTGCCGTCACTGTACCAGTACTTCCATCGAGATTTGTGTAAGGCATGGTTGTTGTCACCGTATAAGTACCGGGGGTCGTCGGTGTATAACTTGTACCTGTTAACGTCGTCGTTGTGCCTGTCGGGGTCGTAACCGTC
>NZ_SDGZ01000025.1 GCF_008107635.1 Weissella muntiaci
TACTTAACCAAGTAAAAGCAGTGTAATAGCTAGGAAAGATTTACAAAGAGATTCAGTTTTGAGAGGATTAAGAGTTCTTTCTAAAAAAAGAGTGTGGCTTCATCGATCAGACGAAGATCACATTTAAGAAACAAACGTGTCGTGATGATGGCACTGAGGATACACCTGTTCCCATACCGAACACAGAAGTTAAGCTCAGTAGCGCCGAAAGTAGTTGGAGGATCTCTTCCTGCGAGGATAGGACGTCGCGATGCAAAGTAGAAGGCACCCAGTGATGGGTGTCTTTTTTTGTGTCCGAAAAATCACCGGAAGGATTGACTAAGGAGATCTAGAAAACAATAATATACTTAAAGTACGACATATCGGACGGACAGGCACAAAATACTTATCGGGGATCGAAATCCAAATTGGATAAAAATTGAATAAACTGAATAAAGGTAAAATGGACCGAACTTGGAAATGTTTTATGTGAAAATTATGAGTTTAAATCAAGATTGCTTTGTACAGTTCTCAATGAAATTGCTTCATGAAAAGGGCATTCTTTTAGCTTAGCTGTGCAAAAGAACTGATGAAAGGTCACTTGTAAATAATTGCACAATAAATCGGACTTATTTTTAAGGAAACCAACTCAAATCCACCGTTTGCCTAATGAAAATGAAATTTCAAAATCAGCATAATTCTGAAAATGCATGAAAACGACTAGCGATATTTTTCAGAATCTGGGTACAAAATTAAGAAATGAGCTAGGAAATTCCTTGCTACAAGGGCATTTATAAATAGTAAGGGCGTTAAATGCATATTTGAAATTTTATGCAGATATCCTGCAAAAAGGACTGTTTATGAAAAATGAGCGGTTGATTTTTGAAAACATCATCCTATAATAATATCTGTAAGCGGTTACAAATAAGAGTACTTATTTTTAACCAAATAATTAATTTTCAACTTGAAAGGATGTATTAAATCATGGCCCAAGGAATTAATGTTAATTCAGAGATCGGTAAGTTGACTTCAGTACTTTTGCACCGTCCAGGAGCAGAAGTGGAGAATATTACTCCCGACACAATGGAGTCACTTTTGTTTGATGATATTCCATATTTGAAGATTGCTCAGAAGGAACATGATTTCTTTGCTCAAACACTTCGTGATAATGGAGCAGAGACAGTATATATTGAAGATCTTGCAACAGACGTATTTGCTAAGGATACAGCAGTTAAGGATGAATTCTTAACACGTTTCCTTACAGAGGCCGGCTACAAGCATGGTCGTACATTTGAAGGCTTGAAGTCATATTTGGAGAGTATGGACACAAAGGACATGGTCGACAAGGTCTACGCCGGTGTTCGTAAGAACGAGATTGACTTGAAGCGGACCGTTTTGTCAGACATGGCTGGTTCAGACGCCGAGAACCCATTCTTCTTGAACCCACTACCAAACGCTTACTTCACTCGTGATCCACAAGCGTCAATGGGTAAGGGAATGACGATTAACCGTATGACTTTCCCAGCACGTCAACCAGAGTCATTGATCACTGAATACATTATGAAGCATCACGAGCGTTTTGCTGACACACCAATTTGGCGTGATCGTAACCACACTACTCGTATTGAAGGTGGTGATGAACTAGTTTTGAGTAAGAACGTTGTTGCAATTGGTGTTTCACAACGTACTTCATCAAAGACGATCCAAGCTTTGGCAAAGGAACTCTTCAACAACCCATTGTCAACATTCGATACAGTTGTTGCAGTTGAGATTCCTCATAACCACGCAATGATGCATTTGGATACAGTGTTTACAATGATCAATTATGACCAATTCACGGTATTCCCAGGTATCTTTAGTCAAAATGGTAACATCAATGTATTTGTTTTGAAGCCTGGTAAGGATGGCGAAGTTGATATCACTCGTATGTCAGACCTTGGTCAAGCTTTGAAGCAAGTTTTGAACCTATCTGAACTTGATTTGATTGAGACTGGAAATGGTGATCCAATCATTGCCCCACGTGAGCAATGGAACGACGGTTCAAATACATTGGCAATTGCACCAGGTGAGATCGTAACCTACGATCGTAACTATGTATCAATTGAATTGTTGAAGCAACATGGTATCAAGGTTCACGAAATTCTATCTTCAGAATTGGCCCGTGGACGTGGTGGAGCTCGTTGCATGTCACAGCCATTGTGGCGTGAAGAGATCTAAGAAACTTGTTAGATAGACACAACACATTTATTAAATAGGAGATATAAAACAATGACAGTTGCAAAGATTAACTCAGTATTCCAAGGACGTAGCTTGTTGGCAGAAAAGGATTTCACACCTTCAGAAATTCAATATTTGGTCGATTTTGGGCTTCATTTGAAGGCAATGAAGCAAAACCATATTCCTCATAAGTATCTTGAGGGTAAGAACATCGCTTTGCTTTTTGCTAAGACATCAACACGTACTCGTGCAGCCTTTACTACCGCTGCCATTGATTTAGGTGCTCACCCTGAGTACTTGGGTGCCAATGATATCCAACTTGGTAAGAAGGAATCAGTTGAAGATACTGCCATTGTTTTGGGATCAATGTTTGACGCAATTGAGTACCGTGGCTTTGCTCAAGAAACTGTTGACGGTTTGGCAAAGCACGCTGGTGTGCCAGTGTGGAACGGTTTGACTGACTTGTGGCACCCAACTCAGATGATTGCTGACTTCATGACTGTTAAGGAGACTTTTGGTCGTTTGAAGGGAATCACTTTGGTATACGTTGGTGACGGTCGTAACAACATGGCGAACTCATTGTTGGTTACTGGATCAATGTTGGGTGTAAATATTCACATCGTTGCCCCAGAGTCATTGCACCCATCACAAGAGATCATGGATCTTGCCAATGGTTATGCTGCTAAGTCAGGTGCAAAGCCAATGGTTACAGCTGACATCGCTGAAGGTGTTAAGAACGCCAACGTTATTTACACTGACGTTTGGGTATCAATGGGTGAGTCTAACTGGGAAGAGCGTGTTGAGTTGTTGACTCCATACCGTGTAACAATGGATATGTTGAAGATGACTGGAACACCTGATGACGAATTGATCTTCATGCACTGCTTGCCAGCCTTCCATGATACTGAGACTGAGTATGGTAAGGAAATCAAGGAGAAGTATGGTCTTACTGAAATGGAAGTTACTGATGAAGTCTTCCGTTCAAAGTATGCTCATCAATTCGAAGAGGCCGAAAACCGGATGCACTCAATCAAGGCAATCATGGCCGCTACAGCTGGAAACCTATTCATTCCTGCTGTACCAGAAATCTAGTTTAGAAAGCGAGTAGGCAGATGGATACTGAGAACAAAAATGGTATTGGTCTCCTGTCACTGGTTGCCCTGATTGTTTCAGGTGCGATTGGTGGTGGGGTATTCAATCTATCAAATGACTTGGCAACAGGTGCTACACCGGGTGGAGTGATCGTCTCATGGTTATTCATCGGATTCGGAATCCTGATGTTGGTCTTGAGTTTGAATCACCTTGTTGTTAATAAGCCTGAACTTTCAGGTGTGTCAGATTACGCGCGAGCTGGGTTTGGTGATTTTGTCGGCTTCTTATCGGGTTGGGGGTATTGGCTCTCAGCCTGGGCTGGAAATATTGCTTTCGCGGTGCTAATGATGACGTCATTTAACTACTTTTTCCCTGGCATCTTTGCCAATGCAAATGGTAGTTTGACCCTGTTTGCCGTGATCTTTGTATCGATTATCTCTTGGTTGCTAACAATTCTAGTTGTTCAAGGAGTTGAATCAGCAGCCTTGATTAACACAATCGTGTTAATCGCTAAGTTGATTCCTTTGGTTGTCTTCATGATTACCGGAATCGTCCTCTTTAAAGCCGGAGTTTTCGACGCACATTTCTGGCAGAACTTTGTTTCAAACGTCAATGCTGACGGTGTCATCAAGAGTATGTCGTTTACAAGCATGACAAGTGGCGATGTCTTTAAGCAAGTTCAAAATTCATTGATGGTCATGATCTGGGTCTTCGTTGGTATTGAAGGTGCTGCAATGATGGGCGATCGTGCTAAGCGCAAGTCAGATGCTGGTAAGGCGACGATCCTTGGTTTGATCAGCTTACTCTTCATCTACGTTTTGCTATCACTTTTGCCATTTGGCTTCCTAAGTCAACAAGAATTGGCAAATATGAATCAACCAGGGTTGGTTTATATCATGAAGTCGATGGTTGGCGGATGGGGTGGCTCATTAATGGCCATTGGTCTGATTATCTCTTTGCTGGGAGCCTGGTTGTCATGGACAATGCTACCAGTTGAAGCAACTTCACAGTTGGCAGATCAAAAGTTGTTGCCAAAGTGGTTTGGTGCGTTGAATAAGAATAATGCTCCAGCTAATTCACTTTGGTTGACTCAGATCTTCGTACAAATCTTCATCATCATCACGTATTTCGTGGCAAATGCATACAACGTTTTCGTTTATCTATGTACAGCCGCTATCATGATCTGTTATGCACTTGTTGGTGCATATATGATGAAGGTGGGAATGGAAGAAAAGTCTGCTAAGCGTGCAATCATTGGTTTCTTCGCAGTTGCTTTCCAAGTAGTTGCATTGTGGTTATCTGGATGGCAGTTCGTTTGGATGGCGTCAATCCTCTATATGATCGGAATTGTTTTGTACTTCCGAGCTAAGAAGGAAAATAACCGCACAATTGGCCAAGGTGAATGGATCATGATTGCATTTGTGACTATTCTAGCACTTGGCGCCTTGTACGGATTGATTGCTAATCAGTTTGGACTAAGAGCTTTGCTTGGTTTGTAAAATTAAATTATAGATAGCAGGTAAATTAATTATGGTTAGACGGATAGTTGTTGCCTTAGGTGGTAACGCAATTTTGACGGATGATCCTTCCGCTAAGGCACAAGAGCGTGCTTTGGACGAAACGGCAGAACAATTGATTCCATTGATCAAGGATAATGATGTCCACATGGTTGTTACTCATGGTAATGGACCACAAGTCGGAAACCTATTGCTCCAACAATTGGCAGCTGATTCACCAAAGAATCCTGCAATGCCACTTGATACGGACGTTGCGATGACAGAAGGTCAAATTGGCTTCTGGATGAGCAATGCATTCACCAAGGCACTTAACAAGCATGGAATGGGACAAGTTCCAGTTGCAGCAGTTGTCACACGTGTTGTTGTTGATAAGAATGATCCAGCCTTTGAGAACCCAAGCAAGCCAATCGGTCCATTTTATAATGAGGCAGAAGTTGCTGAACTTAAAGCTGCTCATCCAGATTGGCAAATGGTTGAGGACGCTGGTCGTGGTTATCGTCGAGTTGTTCCATCACCAAAGCCAGAGCGAATTGTTGAAGCTGAAGCAATTGCTCCAATGATTGAAGCAGGAGTTTTGACTACTGTTTCAGGTGGTGGTGGTACTCCAGTGGTTGAGGTCGAAGGTGGCTTTGAAGGTGTTGAAGCTGTTATCGACAAGGACTTCTCAGCAGCTCGCCTAGCTGAATTAGTTGCAGCAGATGATCTTTTGATTTTGACGGCGGTTGATAATGTCTACGTTAACTTCAACAAGCCTGATCAGAAGAAGCTCGAGACAGTGACAATCGCTGAAGCTGAGGGTTACATTGCTGAGGGCCAGTTTGCTAAGGGATCAATGTTGCCAAAGGTTCAAGCAGCGATAAACTTTGTTAAGCGGACAGGTCGTCCAGCTACGATCACTTCACTTGAAAATGTTGAGGATTTCATTGCCAATGGTACTGGAACTCGCATTGTTAAAGACTAAAGAATAGAAATTAACAAAAAAGGTTGGGGCGGCGGTCTCAACCTTTTTTGTATTTTTATGGAGAATGATGTATATTTATACCACTTGTATTCGATAGGAGTTAGCTTATGAAAATTGCTGGATTTGGTGTTGAGGAATGGTTGAATGTTTGGGAGAAGTCGGCAAAGTATGATATTGCACAATCGACAATCTCATCAATGAAGTTGAAGGATATTTTGGCTTTGGAGCCGGATAGTGGTAAGGATTTCTTGGATGCGATTATGCAGGAGAAATTCAACTATGGTTGGATTGAAGGCTCACCCAGCTTTAAGAATGAGGTTGCAAAATTATACGAAAACATGCCAGCAGATAATATCTTGGCAACTAATGGTGCAACAGGTGCCAATCATTTGGCGCTCTATAGTTTGATTGAGCCAGGTGATCATGTAATCGCCGAATATCCTAGCTATCAACAGCTATATGATATTCCTAAGTCCCTTGGGGCTGAGGTTGGCTACTGGCATATTTATGAGGAAAATAACTGGTATCCTAAGCTTGAAGAATTACGGGCGATGATTCGTCCCAATACTAAGATGATTGCCCTAAATAATGCGAATAACCCGACAGGGACGATCCTTGATCGTGACTTTTTGAATGAAGTTGTGAAAATTGCCCGTGAGGTTGGTGCTTATGTCTTAGTGGATGAAGTATATTTGCCTTTGGAGTCGGACAGTAATTATGCACCGATTGTGGACCTCTATGAAAAGGGAATTTCGACTAATTCTCTGTCGAAGACCTACTCAGTGCCAGGGGTTCGGCTGGGCTGGACAGCCTCGAATGCCGAAGTGGCGGATATTTTCCGTAAATATCGTGATTACACGATGATTTGTGCCGGTGTGTTTGATGATGCATTGGGGGCATTAGTATTAAAGCACCGCGATCAGGTTCTTGCACGGAATCAAAAGATTGTTAGTCATAACTTGGCGATCTTACGAGAATGGGTAGAGAACGAACCAGCGGTATCGATGATTTATCCAAAATCTGTTTCAACAAGCTTTGTTAAATTTAACGACCTTGATCCGGAAAAAACGGAAGACTTTGCGATTCAGCTATTAAAGACTAAAGGGGTTTTGATTGTTCCTGGTAATCGTTTCGATTTGCCAGGTCACGCACGAATTGGATATTGCACCGACGAGGCGACCTTGCGTCAAGGATTGGCTGCACTATCAGAATTTTTGCATGAATATAAGTAAGGGGATTGAAATGAGGGGTTTTACAGAAGTTAAAGAATTGATGGCTGACCTTACAATCCCTTATGAGATTGTGGAACATCCAGCAAGTCACTCAACGGCGGAGTCAGACGCATATATCGAAGGGCATCCAGGGTCGCGCTCGAAAACCTTAGTTTTGGCGAATAAGAAATCAAATCATTTCTATATGGTGATTATGGATGATGATAAGAACTTAGATATGGAGGCGCTGGCCGAAAAAATTGGTGTTAATCGGCTACATTTAGTTTCTGAGGGTCGCCTAGCTGATTTGATGGGGTTAACGCCTGGAATTGTTTCTTTCTTTGGTCTAGCAGGAACTAGCTACGATAACTTCGAGATATACTTTGATCAGGCAATGCTGGATCGTAACGAGATTATGACCTTGCACCCAAATGATAATACCAAGACAATTTTCTTTGCGATGGCGGATTGTTTTAAGATTTTAGATGCGTTTGGGTATCCGTATCAGATTATTAATCTTTAATAGCCTATAAGAGCACCTCCAGTGGGGTGCTTTTTTATATAAAAAAGAGAGAATCGCTATATAATAGCGATCCTCTCTTTTAAATTATGCACCTAGCAGGACTCGAACCTGCAACCTTCTGATTCGTAGTCAGACACTCTATCCAATTGCGCTATAGGTGCAATAACTAACAACAGACTTAATTATATCTCAAAAATGAATAATTACAAGTTATTTTTGAAAATTTATTCATCAGTATACGGAACTTCAGCCAAGACTTGCCGCCCAACCTTGAAATCAATTTGACCGTTGGTTAAATCAGTTAGTGTTTCTTGCAACTGGACTAAATTAGCCTCATCAACTGGTAGCAGTAATTCAACTTGATCGGTGTAGGTAATCGCTGGTGCGGGATAATTATTCTGTTCCAGCCAGTATTGAACTTTATCTAAGGTATTGTAACTGAGCGAGATGTGGAGCTCTTTTTGAGGAACAAGTTGGACAAAACCGACAGCGGAAAGGGCTTCTGCGGGTGAGCCAGCATAAGCCCTGATTAATCCACCTGCCCCGAGCTTAATTCCACCAAAGTAGCGGGTAACAACGGCAACAACATCGTGGACTTGATTCTTTTTAAGAACCTCTAGGATTGGTACACCGGCAGTTCCAGACGGCTCGCCATCATCAGACATTCGTTGAATTTGATCACTGTCGCCGAGCACATAAGCAAAGACATTGTGATTGGCATGATAGTGTGTTTTGCGAATTTGTTCGATAAATGCGCGTGCCTCATCCTCATCCTTAACACGTGCTAAGTTAGTGATGAAGCGTGATTTTTTGATGACAACTTCGTGGGTGTAATTTGTTTTGGAAATTGTTAAATACATTTTTTAGCTCCTTTCGAAAAGTTGGCGTCCTGTTAAATTAGAGGAAAAGGAAGATGGACAAGCAATTATTATTTGGTCGTTTAGTAGCAATAGACTCATTATACCGAAAAGAATCTTTATCCCCAAATATTGAAATAATCCCGGCGCTTCAAAATGGTCAGTGTCAGAGATGTTTGATATCACTTGACCCGCTTTGGCAACAGGATAACGGAGTTGCATACTGTTGAAACTGTGCTATGTTCGGTCGATTGGATAGTACAATGTTTTTGATTCATTTAGCTGAAGAACGCGCATTTAACGTTGAACGACCAGTCTTATCATGGACTGGTGCGTTGACGTTATTACAGCAAAAAGCCAGCCAACAGTTGCTGGTGGCAGTTCGTAAAAAACAGACGACTTTAGTTGAAGCAGTTACTGGCGCGGGAAAGACCGAGATTCTTTTCGGCACACTGGCAGATGCAATTGAACAAGGACAGCGTATTGCGGTTCTATCGCCACGGGTTGACGTATTGAATGAGTTGTTGCCACGGTTACAAGCGGCTTTTGCGCGAGTTAAAATCTGCTTGATGCATGGTCTTGTCGAGCAAAGCTACCATTACTCTCAATTTGTCCTAGCGACAACGCATCAAATTATCAAGTTTAAAGCCGCCTTCGATTTGATTGTGGTTGATGAAGCAGACGCTTTTCCTTTGAGTAATAATCGTGAATTATGGCAGGGAATTTTTAGAGCAAAACATCCCGAGGGTACTTGTGTTTTCTTGACCGCGACACCTAATCGTTATTTGCGAAAGATCACGGAAACCACCATTAGTTTATTAAGCCGTTACCATGGGTACCCGCTGGTAAACTTGGAATTTTATCAAACTGCAAACTGGCGGAAGCAGTTGCCAACTAAATTATTAAGGTATTTAGAAGATTTTCATCAGGTTACACAGAAGGTTTTAATATTTGTGCCAGAGATTGATGATATTTCCGATGTGGTTAGCAAGGTGCAAGCCATTTATTCGGGGATGGTTACTGGTGTGTTTGCTGCAGATCCAGAACGGTTGACGAAGATTGAGGATTTTCGAACGAATAAACTTAGAATATTAGTTACAACAATTATTCTTGAACGTGGAGTTAGTTTTTCAAATCTTGATGTAATGATTTTGGGTGCTGACGAGGCAGTTTTCACTCAAGCCAGCTTATTACAAACCTACTAAGATATAGGAGTAGATGATTATGTTTGATTTAAGGATCAAACACAGTCACTTACTCCTATTTTTTTTTTGCCAGGAAGATCCTGGATTTTTTTTGAAACAAATCGCTCATGCATGAGCAGAAAGGAAGCACTGAATGGTAAAAGACAAGTCATTAGCTAATGCGTTGAAGAGTTGGCGCATGGAGCGACAATTTAGTGTTCAAGCTGCTGCTGATTATGCACAAATGAAGCGACAAACCTTTGCAAGATTTGAGAATCGATCAGGAGGGGAGCCTAGTAGTGAAAATATGCTGCGAATGGCCAAGATCCTCGATGTTGATCCAGAAGAAATTCTTAGGTTAGCTAAGTTTGATAAACAATGCAGAGCAAAACAAAAAGACCAGCAGGCCTAGTTGAGTAAATCTCGCCAAAGATTAAACATTACTCAACAAACTACTGATCTTTTTCAAAAATCAATGACCAAAGGTCAAAAAATTTAAAATCGAACACCCTAACTTTTGTGTGCCATTAAGCCCACGCGTTAAAGTTTCTACAAATAATAATATCGTGTTTTTGCTGATTTGGAAAGCGCAAACACTCAATAAAATATAAATTTTTGTAGGATTCTGCTTATTTTTTGGTTAAGCAGCATTATCTGAATTGAATAAGCAGAAGAGGAAACTGAAATTATGGAACGAATTAATATAAATCAAGTTCTTACAAGTGAACGTTTTTACCAGGTGCCGAAAGCATTGTTTGAATTATCGTACTACAAACCAATGTCATTAAGTTCAAAAATGGCGTATGGAATTTTGAAGGATCGCTTCCAGTTATCACTTTCTAATAAATGGATAGATGAAAATGGTCATGTATATTTTATTTTCACTATAAAAAATCTCCAAGACATATTGGATATGGGTAAAACAAAGGTAATTCAAGTTAAGAAAGAACTTGCTGAATACGGTTTGCTGGTAGAAGTAAGACAGGGCATGAATAAGCCTAACCGATTGTATATTGGATCCATTCAAGAAGTTATCCACAGGGACGAGCCCAGTGATAGCAAGGAGGTTCAGAATGTGAACCTCCGGAAGTTCAGAAAACGAACCTCCGGAAGTTCAGAAAACGGTCGTCCGGAAGTTCAGAATATGAACCCTAATGATACTGATGTTAATGAAACTGATTATAAAGATACTGAGATTATTTCTTTTTTAGATGATGATCAAATCAGTCAAACAACGCGTGTGCAAATGGCAAGTGAAGAGCAAGTGATTGCTGACGAATTACAAAAAGACATGGGCATTGATTATTCCAAGCTAAATACGGCTCAGAAGAAACAACTACTGGAGTGGGTTAGTAAGACAGAACTTTCCACTGTATTAGCTGCAATCAATAAAAGTGGTTTAGCTGGCGGGAAGACTGTTGGTTACGTTGTTTCAACAGTGCAGACAATTGAGAATGAAAATCAGGAAAAAATGAGAGCTGCGGCTGAAAGGTATTAGGAGGTACGGAACTATGTTTGTTTTAAAGGGGGTAGGAATGATTATTAAGGTATTGTTCAACTTACTCATGCTGATTGTTAGCTTGTCATTGAAGATATTTGAAGCAATATTTTGGATTGCTTTAGTTTTGATCTAGGCGGAGGACGAAATCATGAACGAGACAGAGCGTAAATTGAAGAATGACAGAGCAAAGTATAAATCCGAATTAATTCGGAAACGGGAACTTGAAGAAGATGAAACTCGTCGATCGAACCAGGAGTTTATGGAACGGTTGTCTATCAGAAAAAATGTAGTTGAAGATGATATCCTCAATCAGCTTGTTAAACATAAAGTTGTAAAGGTGTATGTAAATCAAATTCTTAATATTTCGAATGATGAGCGCATTGTTCATCGTCAGGAAGTCCATTTGTTTTTTAAGGAATTTGCCGAGCAGACAGGGTTAAAAATTATTAATTTAAATAAGCAAGAGGCTAGGTATTTTTTTGAATTAAATTGGCATGAAGAAGAGCAGTTTTTTGAAAATTGGAGACGTGATGAAATATACATATTTTCCACCGAAGGTGATAGGAATTTGCTGTTTGCAAAAAGGTATATTAATACCTGGTCTGTGCCATTAGGAATAATAATATCTATTGTGATGATCTTATTTGGAATTGGTCAATTTACCGAATGGCTAAATCCTATACTTACTTTTGTGTGGACGCTTGGGCTCAGTCTAGGTTATCTACTAATTGTGGGGATTTATAGATTGGTCGTAGTTGATATATTTGATTCAATTTGAGAAGTGAGAGAGTAGGAAAATGATAGATATTTCCATGAATGCAATTACTATTTCTTCTTTGGTAATAGTAGGTATTGGTTTGATTTTGCTTTTTGGAATTATGGAAACTATTTCGCATTATGAAACCATAATCAACCTAAAAAAGTGGGACGAAAAAGGACATTACACTTTGGGAGAAAGAATTGAAATAGTAGACAAATGGATCCGTATTTCTATGTTACTGTCTGTACTAGCATTTATAATGTTCGCATTTCTAATGTTAATAAAATACAGTTAGCAAAGCTTTTCATAGTTTTTCAACTTAGCGAAAGCTAAGATACATATTCGACACAGCAAAGTCGTTAAAACACCAGCTTGTAATACTGAGGTTGGTAGTTCATTGACAATTGAAAAACAAAACTACTTTCTGATTAGCGTCGCTATGGATAAACAAAGAATACAGAAAGTAGTGGAGTAAGCAATTACTCTAAAGACTGCGAAACCAAGCAGCCCCAGCGAGAACGATAAAATCCCTGCGCGATCAGATCAAACAAATTTTATGGCGTTTGCGGTAAGCCAGACGACAAACCGTGCGAAAGAATTATAGGAAACATTGAAATACAAATATAACCTAAGGAGGTTGGTGCAAATGTATGAGTTGGAATTGAACGAATTACGTCGAATTGGACGGAAACGAAACGCAACTGCCAAATTGACTACTGGAGAGGTCGGAGAATTAAGACATGACGGTTTGTACGTCATTCACGATCACGCCTATATCAGTGGAGAATTTGGTGAGGTGAAGCTACGTAAGAGTTATAAAGACGCTTACCCATTGATTAAGACAATTAAACAAGGCAGAGCATTGATAGCTGAACGTAGACACGGAAAGCTAATGACTACTTACAAATATAACCAAAGCCAGTCGCGCTAGTATTACGCCTAAGGAGGCAATTAAGATGAAGATCATAACAGTGAACGTAAACAAAGGTGGAGCAGGTAAAACAACTCTTTCATTCAATATGGCAGAGTATATGAGGAAAGAAAGTAGAGTTTTGCTACTGGACTTTGATGATTCAGCGAACTTAACCAACCGTTATGGATATTTTCAAAACATGGAGAACACTGTAATCGACTTGTTCGATAAGAAGCAGGTTACACCAATCCATGCAGCGGAGAACCTGGATTTAATTGCAGGACACAGAGAAGTAGAGCTTTTGAAAGAACGCTTATCCTCACGTCGTCGTCGCGAATATATCTTTGGTAGTTGGTTGGCTGAAAATGAAGAATGGTTAGCTGATAACTACGACTACATTATTATTGATACAGAAAATGACGAGGGTATCTTAACTTTGAATGCGATTGTTGTTTCTGATGTAGTAATAGGCGTCGCAGAAGCAAGCAAGGATTCATTTCTTGGTCTAGTCAGTTTACGCAAGTTCGTTACTGATCTGAATAAAGAGTTTGAGGGTAACACTCAGTTACTCTTTGTTGCCAATAAAATCAGCAATGATAATCCTAGTAAGGACTTAATTGAGGATTTGTCGGAGTATGAAGAGTACGCAGGGTATATGCCACAACGTACGATACTGAAAGATAACAAATCGATCTTTAGCAGCAAGAATTACAGAGATAAGGCTGTTGCTAATCAAATGGCCGAGTTGTTTGCCGGATTGAAAGCAAAGTTTGACGAGGTATCGATCTAATGGGACGTTTTGATAAGTTTGCTAAGGAAGCTGGAGACGACGTTACGCCGGTTCCATTGGAAAAGAAGCACATAGGACGTAAAAGCGTTAAGGCACCTGTAAAAAAGCCTGAGGCAGTCCCAACAAGGTCAATTAAGATTAAAGAACTGAACTATGATCAACTAGGTTTGTTAAAGGCAGTTGGTCAAGGAAGTTATGTTGAACTATTAGATAAAGCAGTCACACAGTACCTTGAAGAGTTTTTGAAAGACAATCCTCAGTATCAATCAATGTTTTCAGAGATTGATCAGCGAGCTGAGAATCCTGATCAGATGTCGATTGAAGATTTTTTAAAATAATGCAAACTAAGCAACCACTTAAAAACTAGTGGTTGCTTTTTTTTTGCATTAAATCAGCATGGAGCGATTAGCTAATGCAAAAGATCAGGCCACCATAGCTAAACAAGCGTTTAGTTATCAGAAAGAGAAGGAATTAAGAATGAATAATAGAGACGATAAACCACAATTGAGTTTCTACCGTCCAGAGGAACACCGCTGGTGGAAAAGCCCCAAGAAAATTGGAATAGGGTTGGGGGTAGTTGCTGTATTAGGACTTAGCTATTACGGCTATGACAAGTTTAATCACTATCAGATTGAACAACGAGTGTCAGCAAATCAAAAAGCTGATTCAGGTAAAAAGCACAAGGTTGCTAGTCATGCAGATAAGTTAGCTAACAAGGATATTTCTTTTGATCAGAATACTGATATACCTGACGCAGCAACATTGCAGAAGTATCGTTCGTCAAGCGAAAAATTGAGCTTTGACGGCTATATTAGCGTGCCTAAGCAAAATGGTGTCACTGTACCAATTACGCCTCTACAAATCAACGAGGGAGCCTCTAATAAGGTGTTAGCCTATGGAGCCGGTACGGTAAAGCCAAATCAAGTTATGGGGCAGGGCCGCTACACAGTGGCAGCACATAACGTTGGTTATGGTGGCGGGAAATTGATGTTTTCACCAATGCAAAAAGATTCATCGATTGACGTTGATAAACAACCAAAAGTTTATTTAACGGATATGAAGAAAATCTACGTGTATCAGTTAAACAAAAAATCTGACAATCCAACCGGAAAGCAATCGATTTCATTTAAAAACAATGGAAAGATTGCTGATGATTCGCAAGTTAAGGACGGCGTGCCGGAAATTGCAATGGTTACCTGTGATGAGGACGGACTTGTGTTTAATTGGCACCCAGAAAAACGACTTATTATGATCGGAAAGCTGATTAAAACAGTTGATGTTCGATATGCTACGAGTTCCGAAAAGTCCCTTTTCCCAGCGTTAGCAGAGTAAGGAGGAGATTGTAATGATTCAATTCTACTTACGCTATAACGTGGCAAAACATGCCCCAGTTGGCGTATTTAATTCAAAAGGTAGTCAACAAGATTGCGTCGATATTCCTGTTGCTGTTGAAGAAATAGCAGAGGCAACTAAATTTATTTTTATTAATATTCACTATTCTGATAATCAGATTGAAATTACTAGTTTGTTACCGGTTGATGATTTAAAGGATCGAGTATTCATGGTCAAAACCAATGCCATTAACTCACTAGAGAGTTATGCAGCGGTGGCCTTAGAAGAATTGATCGAACAATTGAATCACGGCACGGCAACGACACATGACGGGGTTCAGCCAACGACTGAATATATGTATATAGGAGAGCACTACCAATGGTCTGTCATACCGTGGTAGCGACAATAGGAGATATTGAGAATGGAATTTTTGAAGAACGTACCAAGTAAGAAGGCTTTTGCATTATTTAGTACAGGATTGATGTTAATAGGAAGCAGCCCTGTTGGCGTAGTTACTGCACAAGCATTAGCAGATGACACTGATACTAGCCAATCAACCAGCTATAACGTTGATTATACGGATAGTGATAAAAAGATCGCGGACGCAAAAGCGAAAGGCATGGCAATTAAAGAGACCACAAAGACGGTCACTGTTAATACAAGAGCCGACGCGAAGAAAGCTCAGGAACAAGCCAAGGCTGATAAAGGAACCCAAGATACGTCACTTGATAAGTCGATTAGCAGTTACAATGATTGGTCAGGCGGTAATACAGGTATTAATGGAGTGAAGCCTGGTGACATTAATCAGCAATTGATTATGAAGAAAGAGCCTAACGCCAAGACAGAGGTCAATATTACAAATAACAGCGTGACGGCCAAGAAGTTGACGTTGGATCAAATGAACAGCGGAACAACTGAATTACCAGGAGGATTTAATCCAAGTAATTCTGGAATCAAGTCAACTTATGGCTTGTATGTACACTCTGCAAATGGAACAAAGGGCGTTAGCGGTGACTTTGGAACAGTTACTTACTCAAATCTTGAGAATACCACTTACAATGGAAAAAAGATTTCTAAGCTTGAAGTTGGATTATCAGATTTGGGAGACAATCCGGTAAAAAATTCATCATGGGCTCCAGGTGTAATTATTTATCAAGATCCAACAGATACAATTCGAAATATCCAAACTTTGGGTACTAGCCTTACGTATCGGTACTATGATGAAAATGGAAATAAGATTGATCCAGCAGATAATACTGCTGAATTCACAGTTGGTTCGTTGAACACTGGGTATGGGGATTCAAATGGTGTGGAAACAGCAACCGGTGATACAAATTCAGCGCACTACTTACGTGAAACTGTTCAAGTTGTGGACGGTTCAGCGAAAATGTATAAGTTGGAAGGTTCAAGTGTCACAATTCATGATGACAATAAGGCTTATGCGGACGCAAGTAATACCGCAATTGGCGGGCTGAGTGATCCAAATCATGTAATGCCTAAGTCTTGGGACGGCTGGGATAGTACAAGTGCTTCTAATCGAATTGTTGGTTCTGTGTTGATTGGATTTAAAAATGGCGATGATCCTAAGATTCGTTTCGCGACGGAGACTAACGGGACTAGTGATGATGCCTTTGATCAATGGGGAACAGTTTCCACTACAATCGATCCTTCCCGTCCAGCACCAACAGGAAATTATGAGAAAACGAATATCGTAGTTAAGGGCGAGCAATCAGAAGTAGAGAAAGCATTTATTGCTGATACATCGAGTTGGAAACTATCAAAGGTTTCAGATGAGACTGATGCCAAAGGAGCAAGCAACGACGCTGCAACGCCAATTGATGAATCAACTAGCAATGACACACCGAAATCAGATGTTGAAAAGAATGATGTAGCCTTAGATCAATCATTCGGTTATACGCTGACAACATCGATTGATTCATTCGATAAGGCTGGGCAACCAGTTAATTCGTTCAAGCTAATTGATAATTTGGCGGCTCCATTGTCGCTTGAAGGTGTACAAATTATTGATAAGACGGATGAAAACAAGGATATTACTAATGACTTTAGTTTGACCGGTAAAATCACTGCCACCCTTAATGAGGGAGAAGCTGAGAAGCTTGAGGGACACGTAATTGAGGCACGTTTTGGAGTAAAAATCCCGAAGGACGCAGACCTATCAGGTTATAAGCAAGACGACGGATCATACCAAATTCCAAATATCGGAAGTAAGTCGCAGAATGAGGACACCACGACATCGAATGAGGTTGATGTTGTAAATACCCCTGACGCTCCAGCACCTACTAAGGAAGCTCCGGCAAAGGACTTACCAACGACTGGAACAACTAATCCGGTAATGTCATTCTTCAACCAGCTATTCAATAGCTTCAAATAATGGTGGCTTGAATGAAGAAAGCATTATTATTTGCCGCTACTTTACTGTCATCAATAGCTATCGGTCTAAGTGTTGCTGAGGTGCATGTAAATGTTGACGCACAAGTGACGTCTCAATCCTCTGCTTCTAATGACGATCCGCAACAAATGGGAACGGTAACCTATCAATTTATAGATATGGATAATGGCGAGAAAATTAGAGATGATGAAACATTGACTGGAAAAGTCGGTGATACATGGTCTTACGATCCGCGCAAACACGTTCATGATTATCAAATGCCAAATGCTGTGGCCTTTGACGGTACTTTTACGGTTGAACCACAAGTTATCAAAGCATTCTTTACACCCGCCAAAGACGGTAGTCTCAATGTTTATTACAAGTATTCAGACCAAAGTGGTAAGGAAATTAAGACTACTGATAGTACAACCTACGGTATGTGGGAAAATTTTCAAGCTGATATTAACAAGTTTGAGTTGAAAGATTGGGAGCTAGATTTAGATAAATCAATTTATTCTATCGACTTTGGAGTTGGTAATAAAATTGAAGTACCTTTACGTCAATTAGCGGGTACAAATTCATTAGCAAATACAGTTAGTCAAATACAAGCGTCCCCTGGTTATGGCAGTGATGCAACAATAGGTTTCGATTTAGTCTATACACGAGTTCAATCGAACGTTACGGCAAATTATGTTGATGAAAATGGCAATTCAATTAGTAATCCTAAAGTAATGACCGGAAATGTTGGTAATACGTATAGCTTTGAAACACAAGATATTGAGGGTTATTCATTATCTAGTGTATCTGGCCCTATCAGTGGCACGTATGGAAATGAGGATCAAACAGTTACTTACGTGTACAAGAAAATTAAACAAGACGTTACTGATTCACAGATAGTCAACAAGGATTCTGACACTGATAATTCGTCATTAAGTAGCAATGTTGTAGCAAATAAAGGAGATATTGCTATAAATATCGGTGGAATTGCACTGAAAACAGCTAATTTGTCGCAACAAGCTACAACACCATTTAACAATTTAAAAGCTGCTGAGATGAGTAATCAAAATTCGTTACCTGATACAGGGAGCAACCCAGGAGTGTCGATTACTCTTGCTGGGCTATCGATGTTAGTGGTTAGTTTAATGATTATTTTGAAGAGCGAAGAATATTAAAGAAGAGGAGGTAAGGTTTTGGTAGACAAGTTAATTCAAATACGGGTTAAGCAAGATGTAAAACAAAAAGTTGATGAGTTATTTGAACGTAATGGGATAACAACTCAGGTAGCAATACAAATGTTTATAATGCAGGTCGCCAATACGGAGAAAACACCGTTTGACGATCTTTTTTAATTCAAAAATGAGGCGTAAGCGGTGGTTAGGGGATATAAAAAGATAGGAGAAAATTAACATGGCAATGTATAAGCGACCAACTGAAAGAAAGCCTGAAACGGTTCAATTTCCAGCAGGCTTGAATCAAGCCAAGATCGAAGGAGCGAAGCTTAGTATTAGTAAGAATGGTGATACTAATATGATAGTGCTAAAGCTTGTTGGTTCATTGAATGAAGTTGGTTATTACAACCTAACGTTTGGCAACTCAATGACTGACACTAATCTTATGTATATTTTGGCAAGTATTGAAGATCACGGTGTAGTAATTCCGGAGATTGATTTTGGGTACAACCAACTTACTGTAAATTTCTTGAAAGGTAAGTCAGTCTTTATCAATGTGGTAAAGAAAAAGTATCAAGGAAAGGCACGCTCAGAGGTCGAAAAGTTTTTAAATGCGAATGAGTTTGGCATTGAACAACATGGCAGAGAAGATTTACCAGAGGAAATGGACGAAGAACTAGGATTTTAATTTAAAAAGTAGAGAACTCTACTTTTCTACTTTGCACAAGCAACCTGAATCGAATAGGTTGCTTTTTTATTTTGAGGAGAAGAAAAACATGGAAATTGTTATTAAACTAGTTACCGCGTTAGGGACCGTTGGTGTAGTTATTGGTCTTTTTGCGGTTTATACCGGTTATATGAAATTCTCAACAGGGCAGAAGAATGATAATGGCCCAGCTGTTGATCAAGGAATCCAATCAATGGTATTAGGTGGAGTTATGGCTGCAATGAGTGGTGGTATTGCAGCAACTATTATCGCTGCACTAAACAATCTGCCAAAGTAGGTGTGTTGAATGAACGTAGACAAAGATACGCTTAACAAATTGCTTTCTAGTCTTAAATCATATAATCCGACAGCTAACACGTTTTCTGAGGCTGTTGCTAAGGTTGTGTTGCCCGTTGCGATAATTATTGTTGGCATTATGTGGTATATGGACTTTGTTGATGTGAAGAAGCAATTAACGAGTAGTGACGCGAATATGGGTTTCGAATTTTGGATTCAAAGTAGTATGAAATATGTTATTGGAATTATGTTGATCACATTTTCTCCAATGTTAATAGACGCAGTGATGTACATCTCATCTGTTATAGGACACCTGATTAATTCAGTTAGTCTACAAGGTGGTCACGGGAGTGTTAGTATTCCAGAGATTACAAAGAAAGCGCATGGTTGGGAAAAGTTTGTAATTGGGTGGCTCCAATCTGTTGGAAGAATTGGACTTTGGACTAACCAGATAATTGCAAAGCTCCTAATTTTTTTAAGATTTTTAATGTTGTACGTCATGAAAGCAGTAGCTCCAATTATGATTGCTTCGTATGTAAGTGACGAATTTAAATCCGTTGCAATAGGATATATCAAACAATTTACTGCGTTAATAATTCAGGGTTTTGTGCTGTTATTAATTTTGAAGATCTATCCGGTGTTAATTAACAATGACATTTTCAATGTGGCAGCAAGCGGTGACGTGGCTCAGAATCTTGCGGCAATGTTCTTAGTAATCGCAAAGGCATTTGTAATTGCTGCAACATTAATTGGATCCCAAGTATTAACAAGACGTTGGATGGGGGTTTAAGACATGGCTTTACAATCAGAGTTTCATCCGGATTTATCAAAAATTGAACCGATTGTTTGGAAAAGTTTGACAAAATCTCAGTTGATTATGATCGTTCAGATCATACCAGCGATTGCAGTAATAGGTGTTGAACTTTTTGTGATTAAGGGCTTCATGTTTTATATTACGGCATTTCTAACTGGCACGTTGTTTGTTGTACCCGCGTTTCTAAAGGGTACAGGACGGTTGGAAGCTGCAAAAGCAAACTGGTTTTTTAACATGAAAATTCAAGAACGATATTACAGTAGTGGACAAATAAGGAAGTATACAGCAGATGAGTTTATTCAAAAAAAAGAAGTCAAAGAAACTGACAGTTTCACAAATTAGGAAGCAAGAACGGCTAAGGAAAACAGCTCCAACAACCCAAAATACAATCAAATACACATCTCAATTTCAAAATGGACTAATGCACATTGTTGAAAATGAATATTCTAAAATGTGGAAGTTGGGAAAAATAGATTATGAAGTAGTATCACGAGAAGATCAGGAAAATGTTGCAGTTAGTTATGCGAATGCCCTTAATGTATTGGATAAGGACTCCAGGTATCAACTGATAACTGTCAATAAGCGACTCGGAACTAGTGTTTTGGACGGCATTTTAATTGAGCCACAAGGTGACGGTTTCGACGATTATCGCAATGAGATGAATGAGATTGTTCTAAGTCGATATAGTCAAGATCAGAAAAACTTTGAAGCTACAAATTATATGGTACTGACTAAGGAAGCCAGAGACAGTAAACAAGCCAATAGGTTGCTTAATAATTTGCATAGTAAGTTTGACAAAGAATTTAACGATACTGATCTAGGATTAGGGTTTCAAGAATTAGACGGTATGGATAGATTAAAGATCATGAATAGTATTTTGAGGCCTGGGTACGAGTTCACAGTTGACTATAAAGACATGGCAATAAGTGGACTAAATAGTAAGTCATTCATTGCACCGAACCGTTTAGAATTTAAGGATTCGTATTTTAAAATTAATGGAAAATTTGGTGCTGTACTTTATATACGTGAATATCCAAAGAACCTAGAGGATCGATTGATACAGAAGCTAACTGATTCGGGACACGAGTTGGTTATTAGTATTCATGCTAGGCCTTATAATATGGTTGAAGCACGTAAGGAAATCAGAAAAAAACAAACTTTGAATAATGCCGAAAAGGTACGTCAGCAGAAAGAAAATTTTAAAAATGGAATATCCGATGATATGATCGCTGGAAGTGTTTCGGAAATTGGAGAAGCAACAGACGGTTTGAACAATGAATTTCGGGAAAATGGTCAAAATTTATTTTCAGGCATTTTTACAGTCATGCTGGTTGAAGATACTAAGGATAAGCTCACAGATACAATAGAAAATATTAAAGATATTGGTCATGAGGAATCAGTAGACTTTGAAGAGACTTATCAGTTCCAGGAAGAGGCACTAAACACAATTCTGCCAATTGGTAAACCATATCTTGATATTGAACGGAATTATATGCGTGACATGACAACAAGTAATGTAGCGATTGAGATACCGTTTACTAATGTTGACCTTCAAAGTCCCACGGGGCAATACTACGGTCAAAATCAAATGAGCCATAATTTAATCACAGTCGATCGAAAGCGTGACTTAATCACTCCCTCTGGGCTATATTTGGGGTCTTCTGGGTCGGGTAAGTCGATGAATGTTAAATGGGGTATGACAACTACGTTGTTAAATCCAGCAAACGCAAACGACAAAACAATTATTGTTGATCCAGAAAGTGAGTATCTAGAGATCGGTAAAGAATTTGGAGCTGAAATTTTGGATATTTCGTCAGGAACAAATAACCATTTGAATTTGCTTGATTTACCGGATAAAAACCTTTTGCAAAAGGAAGATCAAAATGTTGATGTTGTTAAAGAAAAGGCAAATTTGTTGGCCGGATTATTCGCTTCAATTTTGAATGATTTCACAGATGAAGAAGCAAGTATTGTTGACCGCGTAACAAGATTAACTTATGAGCGTTTTGCTGATGTTAATAGAACTCCGACCTTAGTTGATTGGTACGCTATTCTTAGTGACCAGCCAGAAGATGAAGCAAAGGGATTGTACATTAAAGTAGAGCCATATACAGTAGGCTCACAAAATATATTTGCTTATGAAACAAATATCAACATGAACGGTAAGTTTTTAATCTTTAATATCAAACAGCTAGATGAACGATTAAAGCCATTCGCAATGAAAGTGATTTTAGACCAAATTTGGAAGCAAGTTGTAGCTAACCAAAATAAAATCACTACCTGGTTATACTTTGACGAATTACAGCTTAATTTTGACACAGCTGAAAATGCGGATTGGTTCTGGAAATTGTGGAGCCGTGTGCGTAAATATGGTGCTGTCCCAACTGGAATTACACAAAATATCTCAACATTATTGGAACAGCCAGCAGGGCGGAAAATGATTTCAAATTCAGAATTTCTTGTACTATTGAGACAGAAAGCGGTTGATTTACAGGACTTGACTAAAGTTATCAAAATATCACAGCCGATGCTTAAATATGTTGGTGAAAAGGTGCAGCGTGGAACGGGTCTGATTTCAGCCGGCGGTACAGTTGTACCATTTGAGAACCCAATTCCAGAAGATACTAAGCTCTTTGAACTCATGAATACAGATTCTATCTAAAGGAGGCTAAATATGAGTGAGGAGCAAGAGCCTAAACTCAAACGGGCTTTTAAAGATAGTAAGGATTTTAGAAGCGATGTGAAAGATCGTATTGGTAACAATAAATTTGTTAAGCCAAGAGAAGCTACTAAGGTTACTAAAGATTCATTTGTTAAGGCAAAGAAAGAATTAAAGGAAGAAAAATCAGCGTTCAAGGAAGCCAAAAGGGACGCTAAGAAATTTAATTCTGAGGAGCCAATAAAGAAATCTAAAAAAATGAAGGAAGCTGAACGTGAGAGACGGCTCAGTAAGAAAGTGTACCGACGTACCAAGAAAAACGATACAAGCAGGCTATCTAACAAAGCCAAACGAGCCACTAAATATCAGGCCAAAAATTTTGCGAGTAATAAGACACAACAAAAGCTTCAGGAAGATGACACGCTGGCTTCTGCGATCGAGGCAAAACGCCATATTCGTCAGGCAAAAAGGTATTATCAACAATCGAAACCAGTTGTAAAACTAGCTAATAAAGGCGTTCGAACTACTTATCATTTTGCTGATAAGACGCAAAATATGTTTCGTGGGAAAGGGTTTCAATCTACACCAGATCAACTAAAAACAAGAAACAAATTGCGTCGAGCAATGCAAAAGAAAATTGCGACGTCAAAAAAGGCTACGACAGCGACTAAGGGACTATCCAAGATAGTCTCTTTTTTTAAAAAGAAAACAAAGGTCAAAGCCTATTCTTTGGGAATAGTAATCTTGCTGTGTATTTCATTTTTTATGGGCGGAGCACTTGGCGGTAATATGGCAATATACCAAGAGGATAAGGATTTAACTGATTCGTGGACGTATTTATCATACGTAGACGCTCAGCACTCTAGCTCAGGTAATGTGTTCTACTCAAAATTGGACGATGTAATGTTCTATATG
Source organism: Weissella muntiaci (assembly GCF_008107635.1). GTDB lineage: Bacteria > Bacillota > Bacilli > Lactobacillales > Lactobacillaceae > Weissella > Weissella muntiaci. The sequence continues at coordinate 23,787 of NZ_SDGZ01000025.1, forward strand.
AACTATCGTTTTGAGGATTATTCACTAAACGATGTAATGGATCCAGGGACACATATTGGTACTTATAAAGGCTACCTGAATGATATTTGGAAAGGTCTAAATGGATCAGAGTTGAAGTACGAACTAAATACTATGGATAACCTGGAGAAAGACAAAAATTCGCCTTTCAAGTTAGATTCAGATGATTATGAGGAAATGAAAGAAATTGATGATGACACAGGTTATACAGATTTATCAAACCAACTGGATTTTCCGATTGATACTGATAATTTAATAGTTAGTCATCGTTACGGCTATGAACGAAATGGTGAAGATATTAAGTTACGAGACAATATTGACGCGGTTACTACTGCTCAACAAAACGTTAAGGCACCTTTAAACGGTAAGATTGAATTACCAGCAAAAAAGGGTCAGTTAATAATTACTGATGGGAAAGACGTAAGATTAACCTTTACTGGAGTAACAACTGACCGTTTTGTTGGCGGAGAAAAGGTAAAATCGGGCGACGTTGTGGGCCAAGTCACAGGTACTACTTTAAACATCAAGTATGAAAAATATGACGACGATGATAAAAAATGGTTTACAGTCAATCCAGGCTTCTACTTTCCGAAAGTCACATATACTCAGTTCACAACCCTTGCAAGTTCAGATTTTAGTCCGACAGGAGACGTATCAAAGCGCGCTCAACAAATTTATGATTACCTTTCAAAGTTGGGATATACAAAAGAGGGTATTGCAGCAATGATTGGAAACTTTGATGTTGAAAGCCATATCACAGCTAAGCGTGCAGAGGGAGACTACTTGAAGCCACCAGTTGGAGCAAGTGACAGCTCTTGGGACGATCCTAATTGGTTAGCTATGGGTGGGCCAGAAATATACAACGGGCGTTTTTCCAATATCAAACATCGAGGCTTGGGATTGGGTCAGTGGACTGATACTGGTGACGGTGGTAATCGACACACCTTGTTATTAAACTATGCTGGTAGTAAAGGTAAGCCCTGGTATGATTTAGGTTTGCAAATTGATTTCATGTTAAATGGCGACAATCCAGGGTCACAAACGGCATTAAAAAATGTGTTGTCGAGAAAAGCAGGATCAACGATCCCAGCGCTCACTCAATACTTCCTAATATTTTATGAGGGGAATCCTGGAGATAAATTAGCTCAACGTATTCAATCAGCAACGAACTGGTATAACTACTTTAATAACAATGGTGGATCCCATTTAGGAGAATCTGGTCAAAAAGTATTTGACGCATATAAAGATAAAATTCAACCTGAACCAACGAATAAAGAACAGAAAGACGGTTATCCTGGGAACGCGTACGCGCTTGGAAACTGTACTTGGTATGTCTATAATAGAGAAGCACAGCTTGGCCATAGTATTAACCCCTATATGGGTAATGGTGGTGAGTGGTCGCGAAACTATACAAAGACACCAGGAGCGAGCTTAACGGGTAATCCACAACGTGGAGATATAGCGGTTTTCAATGGTGGAGTTGCAAGTACGTCGGCACAATACGGTCACGTTGCGGTTGTAGAATACGTTAATCCAGACGGTAGCTTTGTTGTATCAGAGATGAATTATGGCGGGATATACATTATGAATTGGCGCGTTCTGAATAAGCAACCAGGTATTTCATTTATTCATTTAGGTTAGGTTAATTGGAAAGGATGTTAAAAGTAGAAAACTCTACTTTAATTGGGTATTAAATTATGTATGATGAGAAGAAGATTAAACGTTTTAAGTATGCTGCCGGTGTTGTAGTAGCGATTGTGTTGCTTGTAGTTGGTTACAGTGTTGGTAATCTAACAACTAGTATGTCAACAAATAATAAGGTCACAACTAAGACTACTGAAAGCAAAAAAAGTGAATTAAGTCGAGCAACGGTCGAAAAATTTGACTTAGCTTTTTTCACTAAAAAAGATCTTGGTGAGAATCGTAATCGTTACAAGGGCTTGATGACTGAGGCGATGTATAACCAGGAAGTATCAGAAGAAAATAAACCAGTAAATCAAGCTTACAAAGGCTTGGTAATCGATCAAGTTTTGAAAGACCAAACAATTTATATTGATACGAAAGATAATACAGCGATTGTAGATGTTGAATATACTAACACTCAACTGCAAGAGCCAAATAATTTGAAAACAGCATTAAAAGATCAATCAAATAAGGCAACGTTGAAACTAACATTCGATAAACAAGGTAACAAATATCTTGTGAACGAAATTAAGTGGCTTTCAACTAATGAATTATCTAGCGATACAACAAATTATTCGCAATCTACTAGCTTTAGTAATACCGCATCGTCGGATACAGCGAGTTCTACAAGCACTAGTTCAAATGTAACGAGTGGTACTTCAACTTCAAGCACCTCAAGCTCATCGGAAAGCAGTGGAACTAATGGTGACTTAGCTGGAACTTTCCAACTATATTAGGAGTAAATAATGGCTAAATTAGCAGCTTTACAGGCAAAACAAGATAAACTTGCTAAACAGATAGAAAAGAAGCGTGAGGAGCTTAATATAGCTGAAAACGAGCTAGAAGCTTTAAACACTGAAATCGTGTCTCAATTGTTGGTAGAGAACAATATGACAATGAATGACCTGGTTAAAATAGCAAGTGGAAATTCAAATAACTGATAGCAAAGCAATCTCAATTGAGGTTGCTTTTTTTACATACCTAGGAGGTTATAGTGGGAATCTTTAGTAAGAAATACAATTATGAACTTGTGAATCCAGTAAACTTTGGAGAGTTTGACCCAAAGAGCGCTGAGGAACTAATAAGTATTATTGAATCTGAGAGTTATCGCTTAGAGGATAGTAATCAAAAAGGATCAGTAGTCGCTGCGAAAAGTCTTGCGAATAAGCGTAAGGAAATCTTTGTTGCAATCAAGGTGGATTTACCTTTGTCTCCAGGTACAGATATTGATGAATTGCTAAGCGATCTATACTCAAAGAAGTACGTGCCGTTTGATGAAAAGATTTTCGATGACGGTCCTGTATTTGTAAAACCACAGGAACCACATGATAAGAACAAAGCAAGTCAGCAAGATGTTGAACCGGATATGCCAGAAGAGATGAAAGCATTGCTTGCACAATCAAAGGGCGGTTCAAATGCACCTGCTCCGACAGAAAAGGTACCGGAGCAGACAGGAAATTCTGAGCTTGAAGCAATGCGTGAAATGATGAAGACCCAGCAGGAAATGATGAAAGCTCAGGACGAAAAAATTAATAGATTGACTAGGGAGCTAGTAGATCGAGAAGTTGAAGAAACTCCAGTTTCGTCTGAGACACAACCAATAACTGAAAGTGCACCTGAATCATTAGCAAGCACAGTTGTAGTTGATCCAGTAGAAACTAAAACTGATACGGAAATAACGAGTGAGGAGACAGCACCAGGGCATTCTGTTGAAGCTAAAAGCGCAACGGTAGATTTACGGGGTATTGTGAAGCAGACAAGTTCAGCAATCAGTGCTAGCTTGCTATCCTACGTGGCGGCAGAAAAGACCAGGATTGCAACAGAAATGCGGCAACTGGATAAGCGTCACTTGATCGAGCCCGAAGTTAAGGCCCGTTTGGAGAAGCAAAAGCATGATACTATCAAGAGCCTAACCCAAGAAAATGACACTCAAAAGAGTGCAGCTATTACCGAAGAAAACACCAGGCATGAAGCAAAATTGTCCGAGATCGATCAACACTTTGCAGCTGAGTTGAAGAGCGACGTAAAGTCGGCAACGGATCAATTAGCCAAACAAGCTACACAAGAGATCGATTCAGAGTATAAGAAGCAAACCGCTCAACTTGATAGTATCTTGAAGGGTAAGACAGACGAGTTGCAAATGCTCCAGCGTGAAGTAAATGAGGGCTTGCATAATGGCCTGGAGGAAGCATTGAATGATTTCAATACGGATCACGAGCAAGTAATCAAAGATGTTGAAAGCCAAAGAGTTGGCGACAATGTTGTAACTATGCACGCATAAATAAAAGTAGAGAAGTAGAGTTTTCTACTTTTTATACTTGAATAGGGTAAACTAGGGTTAATAAATTAATTGGACTGGAGCGAGACTATGGTTTTAGATAATAAATTAAATATTACTGATCAGGTTGAACTTAGCCGTAAGGAAGAGTTAATTAGTAAGACACGTGCTAAGCAATTGTTTGATACGGGCGAAATTAACAATGTTGAGGTTGGGACTTTTAAAGGCCTTGCATTAATTCATAAGTACCTTTTCGATGATATATATGATTTTGCGGGTCAAATTCGCAACGTAAACATCGCTAAGGGTAATTTCCAGTTTGTCCCACGTATTTACCTTGAACCAGCTTTAAAAGCCATTGATAAGCTCCCACAGAGCAATTTCAATGAGATTGTTGAGAAGTATGTTGAAATGAACGTGGCCCACCCATTTAGAGAGGGTAATGGCCGCAGTACAAGAATTTGGCTTGACCTGGTATTTAAAAAAGAACTAGGTAAGGTTGTTGATTGGCAAAAGGTAGATAAAGAAGATTATTTATTAGCAATGGAGCGTAGCCCCATTAAAGATACTGAGATCAAGGTGTTGTTAAACGACGCAATGACCACAGAAATTAATGATCGCCAAATCTACATGAAGGGTATCGACGCAAGTTATTTCTATGAGGGTTACTTTGAGTACCCTACTGAATCGTTGAAGTCGATCGAGAACAAGTTTGATGAGCGTCTTGCTAAGACAGAATGGCAAAAGGATTCACAGGTCATAGACCAGGAGCCATTTATTGAAAACGATCTTAAAGCAAGAAAATAAATAGATGACAGAAACAGGATCTTTCGAGGTTCTGTTTTTTTATTGCAGAAAAGTAGAGTTTTCTACTTTGTACTTTGAGTTGGAGGATTGTATGACTAGTAAAAGAATTTTAAAAATCACAGGTACGAACTTATATATTTTGCAGATTGAGGCCGCAGACACCTTTGTGCTGACCGGTGATCCAGTGATTGCAAGCCCAGCAGACGAAATTTTAAAAGAACCAACGAGTAAAACAATTTCTGCATATTTTCCAGCAGGAATTGAAGTTGTCAATCAATTAGGCGAGTTACCAAAATATTTGGAAACAGAAGCAGGTATTGGAATATCTGAAAAGATTTAGTGATAGAGAAGTAGAGTTTTCTACTTTTTTTATTGGAGAAAATTATGGAACAAAAAGAAGTTATTCATAAAATATCAGTTGGCTCAAATATGACTATTCGGGCAACGGTACAGTTGTTAGATCAGATAGAAAATTGGTTAAGTGACACGATTAAGTCACATATCAATACAACAATGGTGGGCGAGCAACCGTTGTATAAGTTGCTAAATAATTCAAATAGTCCTTTAACGTCAGAATTGGTCAATGAATCCGTTAGCCTGGATAAGCTAAAGGAATACTTGAATGAACAAGGCTTAGCTTTTGCATTTAAGGAAAACAAGGACGGCAGCCGAAATTTGTTCTTTAAAGTCCAGGATAAAGAACTTGCATTTAAAGCCCTGGAGAATGTTAAGAACGATATGCTAAGCAATCCCGACGGTGTAGCTAACAGAATCGTTAAGGATCCTACTAAAGTGACCTTTGCTGAAAAGGTTGCAATTGCCCTGGAAGATCAACGCAAATTACCAAAGCAAAATGCACCAGAGATCAAGGTTAATACACCAGAGATCGGAGGTATTAAGTAATGCAGACATACAAGAAGAATGGCAAGATCTATTTTGTTATCAGTATGATATTGGCAGCCGTTGGATTTATATTAGGGAATTGGGTCGTTTCGGCTCCAGGACTGACCGGCCTTGATAAATTTGTCTACGTAACGTCGAGTTTAGGTTGGCATGAACTAGCTGATCACTTATTGAATTATGTATTCATGTTTAACTGGTGGTCTGTTGGTGCAGCTGGCATCGGAATGATCTTAGGAATGTTCTTATACATGTATGGTAACGATCATGGAATCTATCGCGTTGGAGAAGAACATGGTTCAGCGCGTTTTGCTAAACCAGAGGAAATGAAAAAGTACCAGGATAAAAATCCTGATAACAATATCATTTTTACAGAGAATGCTCAAATGGGATTGTTTAACCGCAACCTTGATCGAGATGCGCAACGAAATAAAAACACTGTTGTCATTGGAGGCCCTGGTGCAGGTAAAACATTTAACTATGTCAAACCAAATATTATGCAGATGAACGCTAGTTTTGTCACCACTGACCCAAAAGACTTATTGGTACATGAAATGGGTCAAATGCTTGAAGACAATGGCTATAAGGTCAAAGTTTTTGACTTGGCCAGCTTAGGTGAATCAACTGGCTTTAATTCAGATACATTTAACGTGTTCAATTACATGAAAACAGAACTAGATATTGATCGAGTTTTGGAATCGATCACAGAAAGTACGAAAAAAGGCGATAAGGGCGGTGAAGACTTTTGGGTACAAGCAGAAGCAACGTTGATTCGTGCTTTTATAGGCTATCTATGGTTTGACGGTCGCGAGAATGACTACACGCCACATTTGGGTATGGTTGCAGATATGCTTCGGTTTACTGAACGGAAAGACCCAAAGAAGCTAAGCCCTGTTGAAGACTGGTTTGAGGAATTAAACGAGAAAGTCCCAAATAACTATGCTTACAAGCAATGGCAGAGTTTTAACAATAATTTCCGATCTGAGACTCGTACTAGTGTTATCGCCATCGCGACGGCCAGATATTCAGTGTTTGATCATGATGATGTGATCGATATGATCAAGCGAGACACAATGGATATTGAATCATGGAACGAGGAAAAGACAGCAGTCTTTATTGGCTTACCTGAAACTAGTACAGCGTTTAATTTCTTGGCCGCAATCTTTGTTACTACAATCATGGAAACCTTACGTCATAAGGCGGATCGCACGTTGAATGGTACTTATAAGCCTAAAACGGCAGACGGCCGGTTGTTACACGTGCGGTTTATCCTTGATGAATTTGCCAATATTGGTAAGATCCCTAACGTCGATAAAGCCCTAGCAACATTCAGAAGTCGTGAAATGTCAGTTGTGATAATTCTGCAAGCCCTAGATCAATTAAAGGTAATGTACAAAAACGGTTGGGCCTCGATGATCAACTTAGCAGATACGTTGTTGTTTCTTGGTGGAGATGAAAAGGAAACGGTTGAGTATCTTTCAAAGCGTGCCGGTAAGCAAACTATTCAATTGAGAAATCATACTGTACAGAATAGCACTAGAGGCGGCAGCGAGAATCGACAAACACAAGGTCGAGACTTAATGACACCTGATGAAATTGGCCGCCTTCCTGGAGATAATGCTTTGCTTTTCGTATCACGTGAGTACGTCTATATGGATCATAAGTACAAGGTTACAGATCACAAGTACGCAGATCAGTTGGCTAATGATCCTTATGATCCGAATTGGTACAAGTATCGACGCTTTAGAAATGAAACCGAGGAACTGCTATACATGGTTGACCCTGAAAATGTGATCGATCATGGTGAGTTGGAAGTAATCTAAAAGTAGAGAAGTAGAGAAGTAGAGAAGTAGAGAAGTAGAGAAGTAGAGAAGTAGAGTTTTCTACTTTTTAATTTGAAAGGGGAATTAACATGAAAAACATTAATGTTCGTTTACGCGCCTGGAGTTTAGAAGCAGTTGGCTACACAAATATCACAGCATTTAATACAAATACAAATGGTGAGATAGTTACTGTGGATGTGAAGTTGCCAAACAAAAGCTTTCCGAACCAGCCAGAGGATTTGTATGATATTGAACGTTGGACTGGTGAGTTTGAAAAAGGATCAGGTAGTAATAAGTCAATTTATGAACATGATATTTTACTTTATGTATATCCTGGCAAGGAGAAGAATACGTCTACTGTTTTTGTTGGGGCAGTGATTGAAGAGGACAATCAATGGGTTGTAACGGACGGATTAACTAAAGCTACTCCATTGCATAAGATCATGAGTACAAACGATTCACTTGTTGACGTGGTTAGTAATTTACATGAAGCAGTTGAGACCTTGTATGAGGATCGCGTTGATGAATATTTAGTTGAATTGGAAAAGGACACGCCCATTGAATACTTTATTGAACCAACTATTAAACAATGCAGAGAAGCAATCCACAAAGAATTGTCGCCATATATGAAAAAGTAGAGAAGTAGAGTTTTCTACTTTTCTACCAAGCAAAGCAACCTTAACTGGTTGCTTTTTTATTTGGAGGAAAGGACATGAATTATCATTCGTTAAAGGAACGTCAAGAAGCGTATAACACAGCAAGACAAATGAATATCCTCGATGTGGCCCAATCCCTGGGCATGGATATGAAGAAGATTGGTTCAGGAAAGGAATATGAATGGCGAGATCACGACGCTTTAAAAATCACCCCAGCCTGGAACCATTTTAACTATTACTCACAGACAGATGAAAACGGAGAACGAGTGCATGGTGGCCCGATTCAATTAGTCCAAGAGATTCAACATGTGAGTTTTGGTGAGGCGGTTGCGTTTCTAACTGGTCAAGATATTGAGAAGTTTAAATACGTACCCGTTGAACGCAAAGAATTTGAGTATAAGTTCAAGGAACACGAGTATACAGATTTAACAGTTGAATATCTAACCAAGGAACGTGGCATTTCACAAAGCACTGTTAAGAACTTGCTTAAACGTGGACTAATAGCTCAGACAAACTTTACTACCGATTTTGAGAATCATAAATCCGAGCCGGTTGTTGTTTTTAAGAGTATCGACGCAAAAGGTGTTGTCAAAGGAGTTTCATTACAAGGCATTTGGGCCAAGGAGGAATATGGTCAACGTGGTCATTTAAAACGGACGCTAGGAGACGGTAATCAAGGTATGGTATTGAAAGTTGGTAATCCTGATTTATCTAACGCCACGCCAGAAAATCCATATACAGTCTTTGTATTTGAAGCTCCAATCGATATGTTGAGTTATTACGACTTATTCAAAGACAACCTAAACAATGCTGTACTTGTGGCTATGAACGGTAAGAAGCCGGTTGTGATCAGCAATGTATTAGCAGACGCCATTAATCCAAACGCTCGACCTGAGCTAAAAGAGAAAGCCCTGGAGACAGTCGATAAGAATATGCGATCGGATATATTCAAGATCGTATTTGCTGTTGATAATGACGTACATGGAATTGAGTTTATCGACAAAATCAACATCGAGAATATTCCAGTTGTACGTCATTTACCCAAGATGTTACCTGGTAAAGAAAAGACGGATTGGAACGATATGTTGAGGTATGTAAGATCTAAGGCTAAGACAAACTCTTTTGAAGCAAGGCTGAATAAGGCACAAGCAGATAATACTGGATCAGTTCAGCCAGAAAAAATGGCAGCGAAATCAATTTAAATAACGAAGTGGAAAAGTAGAGAAGTAGAAAACTCTACTTTTGTCAGGAAAACGAAATGAGGAAGAAGTTATGTTATATGGAAATTTAGATGATCTAATGGCAATTGACGACGGTATTAAAGACTTGTACCTAAAACGTCAAGGTCTTGAAACAAACTACGTGCATTTAAATGACCAAATTTTAAATTTGGATCTTAAAATGATCGATCAACGGCAGTTCATTCAACATCACCCTAATAGCTTTTCGGGTACGCTCGAGAAGCGCGCCCTAAACAGAAATAAAAATGAATATCAGGAATTGGTTAAGCAAAAAGAATCAATTCAAAATGAGTACAAAGAAGTCAATCAACAATTAGAAACTCGACTTGATTCAGCATACAAACAGGAATTTGGTTTCAAACAAAGTGTTCGTGAGGCAGTTGATAAACAAGCGGCGAAGCAAACGGCAAGTAAATCAACCCCGTTTAGTGATCGAGTTGAACAGGCACAGGCAGCACAAAAATCAGTGGGACAAAATACAGAGGTCAAAGAAGCAGCTAAGACAATGAAGTAGAAAAGTAGAGAAGTAGAAAACTCTACTTTTCTACTTTTTCAAATAATCGCGGAGTAAGTTATGAATCAGAAATCGATTAAGGGTTTGAAAAAGGAAATCGTCCGAGAGAGCGCACTAGAAGTGGGATATTACGAAGGTACTCGTGAAGCAATAATGGTCGCCGCACCAGATATTCTAGAGAAAGTTATGGCAAGCGATGTTGCTGGGTATCTAACAAAATTGGCGACCAACAATGACATTGGTTTTGATAATTTGTTTGTTTCAGAAGCAGTCAGGTTAATGAGTTACTCAGAGTTTAAACAGGTAGCCCACAAGTTCTTTGGCTACACCAGGACAAATGAAGAAATCTTAGCTGAGCCTATTACATTATCGCGGGCCGCCTATGAGAATCTTCAAGAAAGAGCAGAAAACAATTTTATGAATAAAACAACTAGCAAAGCAATAAGCACAAAAAGTTTGGAGATCCAGGCTGAAAATGAACCAGTGGCATACAATCCATTAACAGAGGAGATTGCATACCTGGTATCAGATAGCAGCAATGCAGTGCCTTATTTTGACGAGAATTTGATCAGTAATTACAAGAGTGAACAGCCTGAATTAAGTTTGATTCTTGCGAAAATTAAATCCCACGTGAGTCCGGATTTGTATCAGCAGATTCATTCGTTTTTGCAAGGTATGGATCCAATTGGCTCGTCAAAAGATCCAGTGTTTATGGAAACTTTTGTTGAGTTGGCTAACCAAGTATTAGAAGCTAATGATCAACAAATTATTCAGCACTCGGCACAAGATCAGGCTACGAATGAATCATGGCAGTTACATTATTTCCTTGATCAAAATACAATGCCAGGTATCAATAAAGACGAAGTTATCAATTACTTGGAGCACGAGGTTGCTGCATATTATCGTGGTAGTTTGGCTGAGTTGAGGATCTTTGATAAAGACGACGTGGAGGTTGAAAGTTATTTAGTTGATCGAGATACCTTTATAGGTAATGAGATTAATCAGGTTAAGTCGTATACACAAAACGATAATTATGTTGACCTAGCTACCGGCTTTAAATTACAAAACTTAGGTGTAGAGATTACACCAGAGGTTTTGAATGATTTTCTTAACGCTGAACCAAAACAAAGTAATTTAAAAAAGTAGAGAAGTAGAAAACTCTACTTTTATGTATTGTGAAAATTTTATATAATTGGAGGATACAGATGATCGGAGAATATAGCGTTATGAATTGGGTACAACTACTTGGGATCCTTGGAGCGTTGGGGACTATAATAACAGTCTTCATTACTATGTCTCGGGATAATAAAAGGCTTGATAAGGGGATTGATGAATTATCAACTGACCATAGTAAAATTCTAAATAAGCAGAATGATACAGAAAAATTTCAGATAGAGCATCTTACTAAAATAGAAGGCTCGATTTCTTCAATTAATCAAGATATTACTGATGAAAAGAATAAAATAAGTTTGATGAATGCAAATGAAGAAAACGCAAGATTTTCAGCAAAACTCCTAGGTAAGTATGTAGATGACGCACAAACTAATCGGCTGGCAGCAGAAAGTGAAACGAAAAGGTGGGAAGCTAAATATTATGAACTTGCACAACGTTATGATCAACTACGTGAAGAATTAAAACAGGCGCAAAACTTGAATGTTGAACTCAGTATAGAAATAAAAAATTTACAACCACACCATGGTCCAACTTTAGGTGGTCGTAGTCGTTAAATTTGAAAGCAACCTTAATTTAAAGGTTGCTTTTTATTTTGAGAAAAGAAAGGTAGTAACAACATGGCTGATGTAGATAAAAATAGTCAGGAATACTTTAACGAGTGGTATGGAAGTTTAGCGGATAATATCAAGCAAATTAATTCAATGGTTGGAATACAAGCAGTGCCAAAAGAATTATTTCCAGCACGTTTAGATACATTGTTATTATTTGCAGACGATCCAAACGAGCCTTTGAATGAACTCTCAAAGGCATTTATTAGAAAAAATCTAAAGCCTAATAGTAATAGAGATTTTGTATTTACTTATGGATCGGGAACTCAATTTAAAACTGTGATTTATGACTTTAATGGGGAATCACAATCCAATGATTTTAGAACTTTGGCAGGGGCATTATTGAATGCGACAAATGATTTACCGTTAGATGAAATTTATTCTCAAGAGGAAATACTTTTAGCAAACAATCGAAGTGATCTGTCAGTAGATCAAATAAAGAAGTTGTTTATTCAAAATGTTAAGGGCGGACAATCAACGGCAGTAAATGAAAATACTGATGAGGTCGATCTGCAAAATATGATCAAAAACAAAGATTACAAGGGACTTTCAGATACGTTGAAAAATGGCGTGAAGAATTATCTTAATACTGATCAGTATAAGAATTATTTGAAGTTTATTGCGAAGTTTCATAAGTATTCGAGTAGAAATAATCAGTTGATCTTAATGCAAAAGCCGGAAGCGAGCAATGTTGCCAGCTTTAAAAAATGGAAAGAGTTAGGCCGCTCAGTTCAAAAAGGATCTAAAGCTTTATATGTATATGCGCCTATGAAGGTCAAAAAGAAAGACGCCAATAATAAGCCGATTGTAGATAAAAATGGCGAAATTCAAACAGAAACATTTTTTAGATTAGTTCCGGTATTTGATGTAAGTCAGACGCAAGGAAAAGAATTACCAGTGCCAATTTCTGAATTGACGAATGACTTAGGTGGATCACAAAATTTCCCAGAAGTGTACCGATCATTGAGTGGAGTAGCAAACGTACCAATTGAAATGCGCGATGAATCCAAGATAGAAGCTGGAGCAAAAGGTTATTACTCTCCAACTGAAAATCTGATTGTTATTAAGGCGGCAATGGGCCAAGAACAGACCATTAAAACTTTAATTCATGAAATTGTGCATTCAGAATTGCACGCAAATTCACAGGCAAGATTTGGTAGCAACGATTATTCAGTGCAGGAATTTGAAGCCGAATCAGTCGCATATATTGTGGCAAATCATTTGGGAATCGATACAGCTCAGTATTCATTCGGTTACTTAGCTTCATGGACTGATAACGGAGCAAAGTTAGAAGAGTTTCAAACTAGCTTAGAAACAATTACCAACGAGGCTAGAAGTTTGATCAACAAGATTGATGAAACGTTGGAAAAGTCGCTTAGTTTATCGAAGCCAGAAAATAAGTTTGAAGAGCGCGTAAGTGAAGCTCAACAAGTTGTAAAAGCAGTTAGTGCAGCAGTTGGAAGTAAGGTGGTTGAAGCCACCCCAAAAGTGACAAGCCTGTAAATCTATTAGAAAAAAGGGTGCAGGCGCTTTCAAGTAGAATCAATCATGACCAGGAGGACGATGATTAAAATGGCATTCAGTGAAGTTGAAATGTTAGAAGTGATTAGTGAAATTATGTTGGTAGATCCAGCGAGTGAGACGCCCAAAATCAAAGAAGATTTAAAAGATGTGAACCAACATCAATTAACCAATTTGATTATTGGGTTAGCAAACAGCTATCACGATAATGAGATCGATGTGGATCTTGATAAATATAAGCAGACCGTTTTAGCAATCAAAGATATTAAGTCAGATAGTGATTTTGATACGCTGATGGATAGTTTTTTTGCGGCATATCCAGAATAGTTAGGGTAGAGCAATCGGGGTGCTCGGCACCCCAAACCCCGCGGAATAAAGAGAAGAAAAACAAGCTTTTTCTTAGCCATGAAGAGTAGGCTTTATCTTTTGCAAGCAGAGCAACATGGTACCATGTCGCGATATTTTAGATATAACCCCACCAAGAAAACGGTTGGGTTGTATCTAATAGTTGGGGCGTTGCCCCAATCCCCATTTATAAAACATAGTAATAATTTTTGCACCAGCTATTTTGTAGTTGGTGTTTTTTACATAACCAAAAAGAGAAAGGAAATCATTATGACAGCTCAAAAAAAATATGAATTACAAAGACCAATACAGAAAAAATTCAGAGTTAGCAAAGAAGAAAACGAGTATATCAACAAGAAAGTTGAGGCAAGTATATTCAATAATTTCCAGAATTTTGCACGAATGATGTTGATTAATGGAGAAGTAAAATATGTTGATTATTCTGAATTGCGAACACTAAACAGCGAAGTGAATCGAATTGGAAATAACGTTAATCAACTTGCTAAGTTGGCCCACTTGTTTAATGAAATATCGCCGGAAGAAGTTGCTGAACTTGAAAAAATTTTGAGTGATTTAAAGGAACTTGTATCAAATAAATTAGATCAGGAAATCAGAACAGAGAAGATAATCGGCCAGAATGAGGAACAGATTACGCCGTCAGATGTGATTAATTCGCTGATCGAAAATAATAAAGAAGAGAGTAATTAAAATGGTTTATACGAAGCACAAAACAATTGGCAAGCTATCTCATTTAGGAAGTGCCACGAGTTACGTCGAGAATGCTTTGAAGACAGTAGTTGAAAAAAGTGAGAGTTCACACCTGGATAATATTTTTCCTTACATCATGAACGACGATAAAACTCTGAGTAAACAGTTGGTTTCGGGTTACAAAATTATCGACGTATACAATGCAGAAGAAGAATTTTTAACAACCAAAGAGATCGCGGCAAAACAAAAAGGCACTAACTATGAATTGAATCCGGAGACAGGGGAACTTGTATTTCAACGTAGTTCTTTAGAGAAAAATAATGCGGTCTTAGGACACCATTTGATTCAATCCTTTTCGCCAGAGGATCATTTAACTCCAGAAGAAGTTCATGAGATAGGTAGGAAAACAGTTCTCGAATTGACCGGAGGAGAGTATGAATTTGTAATTGCTACTCACGTGGATAAGGGACACTTACACAATCACATTATCTTTAATTCAACTAACCTGGTCACTGGTAATGCTTTTAGGTGGCAGAAAAATACCAAGCGTACCTTTGAAAAAATATCGGATAAGATTGCGGAAAAAGCTGGTGCAAAAATCATTGTTAAGTCGCCAAGACAGACCCACCAGAAATATACGTTGTGGCAAACTCAAAATATTTACAAAAGTAAGATCAAGCAACGTTTAGATCACTTGTTACAATTCAGTTCAGATATTGAGGACTTTAAAACAAAAGCAGCAGCATTAAATTTAGAAGTAGACTTTTCGGGAAAGTGGGCCACGTATAAATTGCTTGATGAACCACAGATCAAAAACACCCGTGGTCGATCACTACAAAAAAGCGATCCAGAAAAATATAATCTTGATAAAATCATCGACACATTAAAAGACAACGTGGATCAAAATATTAGTGTTGACGATGTAGTATCGAGTTACGAAGAAAAAGTAGAGACAGTAAAAAATGATTTTGATTATCAATTAATTTTGGAACCTTGGCAGATCGATCAAGTCACTGATCGTGGAATATATGTAAAAGTAGACTTTGGAATTAGTCAGAGTGGTCAGATATTTGTACCAGGGTTTAAGATCGATCAATTAGAAAATGGTGGAGCGTCATTGTACATAAAGCAGAGTGATTATTTCTACTTTATGAATGAGAAGAAAGCAGATAAAAACAGATATTTGACTGGAGCAAGCCTGGTTAAACAGATGAGTTTGTACAATGGCACAATCCCAATCCGAAAGGAAATGGTTATTTCAACAATCGATGAAATGATGAAAGCAATTAATTTTTTGGCTGATCATGGCGTAACGAGTGGTGCACAAGTTGATAACGCAGTAGATAAATTGAAGAATGCCGTACAGGAAGCCCAGGACAAATTGAGCGAGCTAGATGATAAAATTATTGAACTTAATTTGACAGTTAAAAAAATTGCGACGGGGGATATTGCAGAAAATTCACCCGAGGGTATCACAATTGACCTCATTCAGTCGGAGATACAATCTAACCAAACGTCGAGAAAACTCTTAGATAAAAAACTAAACTCAACGTTGAAAGAATTCGAGTATTTGAATGAAGTAGTTGCAACTAAACGAAAAGTCGAAAATAAAGAAGGCCCAAAATTACATTTTTGATTATGTATAATAAAAATTGAATAAAATAAAGGATATGTGATATATGATATTAGCAAATGGTGAATTTGGGTTGCTTTTTAAAAATTGGAAAATGGAGAACTGGACGGTTTTTTATACGGCTTCTGCTTCATTTGTCGCGTTGTTGGCAATAATAGCAGGAACGGCATGGGTCGTGTATCAAGTGAAAAAGGATAATCGAAGGGCACTGTATAGTAACAAAGTAGAGGTTTTTAGTTTGTTTAACATGATTTTATCTGATTATGATAAAAGTTTGTTGAATGTGTACGAATATACTGAAAGAGATGACGAACGTGGGGTAGATTTAAATCATTCTGTTTGGGGAACAGCAATCACTGCTTTTAGAACTACTAGAATGGCGAATCTTAGTTTAATGTTAGTTCTCGATGACAGTGGAAAATGGAATCAGTCGAATGACCCAAATCAACTTGAAGTAAAATTTAATAATGAAATATTATATATAGAAAAAATGAGGCAGTACGCTGCCACGTCATTTAAAAAAAAGGAAACTGCAAAATTAGTTAGTACATTTCTTAAAAATTATAAAGAGGTGTTAGCAACTTTTATGTTTCTTTTGAAGTTTGCTGAAAATAATGGAGAAACATTTGAAGAAGTGTTTGATGATTTAAAAGGTATTCCTGTAATTGACGAGCAACATAACCAAGAGAAGCTTGAATTACAAATTGAGGAATTGCATAAAGTTTATTTGGACCGAAAAAATGTATTGAACAAAATAACAAAAGAGGCGAAAATAATTTCTTGAATTTGTTTGATGAGGGGGCACGATCGACCGAGCTCAGTCTGAGGTATAATTAAAGTGAATATCGAGCAAGTTTTGGAAAAGACATTTAAATTCAGTGAATCAAAATTGAAGAATTAGGAGAAATAAACATGGTAGCAAAACCAGTACCTTATGAAGTAGAACTTCGAAGTGAAGAAATTTTGAAGGGACTGCTTAGAAATGGCAAGTTAAGTAGAACTGGAGAAGACAGTGAAATTGAGGTTCGCCTGGTAAATGGTAAAATCATGCACGATTATTGTGACGTTCTTTATCGTGTAAATGATTATGGTCAGTCTGTGGTGGATATTACATGGGTTAAAATTGAAGACTTTAAAAATTTAAAATTACATGGATCTTATAATACCCATTTCAATGAAATGAATTATGACGTCAACGGATTGATTATTTCAGATACAGATGGTGCGACAATTACCATATCCATTTGAATTGGATATACCAAAGTTCGTTTACATAATGCGTATTATGAATAGTTGCCGCAATGGCGCGTTTTAAGACACTTTGTGAACAAGGATCAATTCACAAACTAAAAAGAACCCTCTCAGGACGTTTCACAAGCGTTGATGTGAACCCCAAAAGTTG
>NZ_SDGZ01000026.1:0-17630 GCF_008107635.1 Weissella muntiaci
TACTAATTTTGGACAATATCGGCGAGTTTTGTATAAAGCTTCTTTAATGACAATTGACGAAAAATTAGCATATAAAAACAATGAACATAGTAATAATCGCCAAAATCGTTCTTGGTATCGTAAAGGTTCATTGAATTTCTTACGTAACAGAGCATCATTCAAGACAGTTTCATTACCAAGTAACGGTCAAATTGAAATAAAATCAGCACACCATATCAAAATTCAAGGATTTGGTATTGTTCAAGTTGTTGAAAACATTAAGAACCTCAAAGGCTCTAAGATTGTCATTTCAAAAGTGAAACGTAAAAATAATGATCAATTTGAATTACAGTTAGTGTTCACTCAAGAGATTAAACGTCTTCCTCAACAACCTGCAATCGGTGTTGATTGGAATATGCATAATGATGAACTGTTTAGAACTAGTGTTAACCAAGTCATTAAGCCTAATGTAATTGTTTTTAACCAAGCCGACCGCCTTGAAGATGCAATTAATCAATTAAAATCATTACGTGACAAGACAACTTGGTTGAATGGCAATTCAAAACGTATTAGTACGATGAATAACCAAATTAGGTTCTTAAACATTAAGCGAAATAATATTCTAGATGAAGAATATAAACAACTTGCGCATCAACTTTTAGATAATAACAACGTAGTTGTGTTAGAAAATCTTGATTCTAAAGACATGTGGTCTGTCAAAAGAACTAACAAAGCTGCTAATCGTAAATTAGCTAAAGTAAAACTGTATGCATTGCAGTCTTTCATAACATCATTAGCAAATAAAACTGGTAAAACTCTAGTTAAAGTTGATGCGTACAAAACATCTCAAGTTGAATATGGTACTGAATTTGAACAAAAACACAAATTAGATGAAAAAATTGAATTATCAAATGGTGAAATAGTTCGTGGTTGGAAATCACTTACTGGCGATAATTCAATTGTAATTCGTGATCTAAATGCCGCTAAAAACATCTTAGCTTGGGGTGTGAACCCTGAAAAACACATTAAATTAAAAGACTACCCAAACCTAAAGCCAAGTAGTCTAGTATCAGTAAATTAGTAATAATATGGGCGTGACAGAACCTTGTCGTCCTTAAAGACTATAAGAATTAACCATTTGCGTATCAGTCTGAGCATGCAAAATGACTGCGATTTGGTTGATTGAGTTCCGTTTTTGGAAACCACTACGTAAGTAGTGCATTGTCTAAACGTTTTGGTGAATTAGAATTACTGTTTAGTAATTAGAATCGCCGAATCCCGTGACTTTAGTCATGGGAGAGTTCAAATAAACTATTTACAAAATCAAAGAAAGCGCTTACAATGAAATGTGTAGTTTTATAGACGCTTATGAACTTAGGTTTTATTAACAGGAAACGTTCTACCGAGCATACTGTGAAGCGAAGTACTTCTCCTTCAGATCTGACTAAAACCGTGTATGACGTACCAGTATGATTGACTATCAAGGTAAGCGGCTCAATGTAAATATAAGACCAAAAGCATCATAGTATACAACACTCTTTCACATTGTTTGTAAGCTATCGCTATAAAAACACTCAGGCACCTACTTTAGAGTAGGTGTTTTTTTGTGCAAGGGTAGTTTAGGAGGACGAAAATTAGTAAAATTACTAATAGGAGCATATTATGGAAAAAACAGATTGGGCTAAACCCTTACATCAAAAGTTAACGGCAACATATTTTGAAAAACTAGTAGAATTTATCAACCAAGTATATAACAGTCAGCAAACAATTTATCCGCCAGAAAATAAACTGTTTACAGCAATCGAGACAACCAGTCTGGCTAACGTAAAAGTGATCGTCGTTGGTCAAGATCCATATCATCAACCCGGGCAGGCGCAGGGATTGGCTTTTTCGGTACCGGAGAATACACCGGCGCCACCGTCTTTGCGGAATATTTTGAAGGAGGTTGCTGACGATTTGGGAGCGCCTCGAAATCATCATGATTTAATCACATGGGCGAGCCAAGGGGTGTTGTTGCTAAATACAGTTTTAACGGTGGTTGATTCTAAGCCGAACATTCATCGTGGTCGAATTTGGGAGCCACTCACGGATGCGATTATCGCAAGCGCATCAGATGATCCTCGACCCAAGGTGTTTATTCTATGGGGACGCTCTGCTCAAGAGAAAGCAAACCTGATTGATCAGCAAAGACATTTAATTATTAAGTCAGTTCACCCATCGCCTTTATCCGCATATCGTGGCTTTTTCGGTTCGAAGCCCTTTTCAAAGACTAATCATTTTTTAAGGGCGCAGGGTGAGGAAGCAATTGATTGGCTGAAGTAAGTGTGTCTGACTTTACTTTAAGTTTTCTCTGGCAAGATACTAGTATTAACATTTAAGAGACAGGAAGTTATGGAAAAAGAATATTTAAATGCACGCTTTGAATCAGAAGAATTTGATCGATTAAAAAAAGATATGGTGCAGTATGAGAGTGCACTCGCTGTGGTAAAGACACAATTAACAAATATTAACGCCTATTATAATGCTTACGAGGCAATTAATCCGATTGAACATATTAAGGCGCGGATTAAAGCGCCTGAATCAATTGCTGGCAAATTAATGAAGAAAGGGCTACCGGTCACGGCAGAAGCTGCTCGGGCAGAGCTATCAGATATTGCCGGTGTGCGGATTATTAGTTCGTATGCCAAGAATATTTATGAAATTGCAGACGTGATCAAGAACCAGCCTGATTTCACAGTAATTGAAGAAAAGGATTATGTAACTAATCCGAAGCCAAGTGGTTATCGAAGTTACCATATGATCGTTGAAGTTCAATTGGGGAGTTTATTTGACAACCAAAAACGGCGCGTTGAGATTCAATTACGAACTCAGGCAATGGATTTTTGGGCAACACTAGAACATAAAGCCCGATATAAGTACCGAGGGAAAATGCCAGCGCCATTAGCGGAAGAGTTGCAAAACTCGGCTGAGCAGATTCATGAGCTTGATGAACGGATGTATTTGATTCATGAATTGTTAGATTTGATCAATGAAGGAGACAATGATGACTAAGAAAATTTATATTGCTGATGATGAGGATAACATTCGTTTGGCAATCAAAGCCTTTTTGGAGAAGGCTGAGTATGAAGTGGTTGATTTTGCTACAGGTGATGAATTATTAGCTGAGTTTGAGCAAACACCAAGTGACTTCGTTATCTTGGATGTAATGATGCCTGGGTCAAATGGTTTTACAATTCTTCGATCAATCCGTGAGCAATCAACGGTGCCGATAATTATGTTGACTGCTCGCGACAGCGACTTGGATTACGCAACTGGATTGGACTTGGGATCGGATGATTACTTTACCAAGCCATTTAGCCCAATGGAGCTTGTTATGCGAGTGAAGGCGATTTTCCGTCGAATGGATTTTGAAAAAGAAAAGCATTCTAAGGATTAAGATTATGGAAGTAAGTGAGGCATATTTATGAAGCGACGACACCTTAAAAGCCTTAAGACACGGATGCTAATCGTAAATATTAGCTTTGTATTGTTTGCCTTTGCGGGCGCAATCGGTATTTTCAACGTCGTTATGGATACCTATATTAGCCATACTGCGACCCAGCAGCTTTCAACGGTTGTTAACTATGCGGACGCCAGTAGCAGCAGTAGTAGTAGTTCAGCTACGAGTGATAGTGGTAATAGTTCGACGGGGAGTACGGTTTTAAGAAGTCTTAACGATGCGCCCCGTGGGATTTTTAATGCCCATCCTTCATCGTTTACTGTAGACAATAAATATGCAGTGACCACACCAACTGAGACCTCAAATCTTGATCAGGGGATTGCTAAGAAAATTGCAAATGCACTAAAGGCGAAGTCGATTAACCTCAATAATCTGCATAATTATCGCTTTGTCGTCGATAATAAAACTTTTTATATTGAATCCTCAAAATTGGAGTCAGGGGAGACCTTGATCATGTACTTGGACATTTCGGGGATTACGAACTTTTCAAGCATGGTTAACACGATTTTAATTACGGTAGCGGCAATTGTAATTGTGATTTTGTCGTTTGCAATTACTCTGATAACGGGGCGGATGGTTAAACCGTTATCTGACCTTGCAGCTTTTGCTGGTCGGATTGGAAAGGGCGATTTTACGCCACTTGATGAACGGTTTGATAGTCAAGAGTTAGCAACTTTGGCAACAGCGATGAATACAACTGCCAGTGAATTGAACCATAGCGAGCAAAATCAAAAGATGTTCTTTCAGAATGCTTCGCATGAGTTGAGAACGCCTTTGATGGCGATTAAAAGTTATGCTGAGGGAATCAAGTACGATGTTATGGAACCTAAGATGGCGGGCGAAGTTATCATGACTGAGACGGACCGGATGAGTGAGCTGGTAGAAGATTTATTGACCTTATCTCGTTTGGATAATCTGAGCCATGAACAAGAGACAGTGTTGACGGATCTGCGGGAGCTGGTTGATGATGTTGTTGGCGAACAGGCGCCTATTGCAATGCAAAAGGGTGTCCAGATTGCGACCATCTTGCCAGGCAAGGCAGTTAAGATGGATTTAAACTATAAGGCAATGCGCCGCGCAATCAGTAACCTATTATCGAATGCACTCCGCTATGCTGATAAATCGGTCGATTTAACAATCAAGCAAAACAAAAAGGTAATCACATTAAGCGTTGCTAATGATGGTGCTGAAATTGATGCAGAGGAATTACCACATTTGTTTGAAAGATTTTATAAGGGACGCGGTGGTGTTCATGGGATCGGCTTGGCAATGGTGAAGGCGATCGTTGATCAGCACGCTGGTCAGATCACGATTGAGCGTCACGATGATAAGACATATTTTATTATGCGATTTGCCAGGCAATAATATTTTAAATATGAAGGATTGGACTTAACGATGTTAATACCAATCCTTTTTTGCTTGTTGATGATGTTTGAAGGGCTTATACTGAAAGCAAATTAGTTGGAATTTGGTGACAGATGTGAAGATGATAACGGCAAGTGAGCCAGATCGGTTACAAATTACAGAGAGCGTTTTGCACATTGTTGGTAAACGAAAGAAAGTTGCGAAGGACGTCTGGCTTTTCGTGGGTGGAGTTGATCAGGTAGGTGAGGAATATTTTGAGAAGGATAATTTTAAATTATATGGATACCATAAGTTCTTAATTATCCCGCGAAATGATATAACGTTGATAGCTGTGATCGAAGAAGTTGGGCTTGAGCAGGCTCAAGCAGGTCGGTCAAAGTTGATGATAGTAGATATTTAGCAATGTAACCTCAGTTAAGAGAGCGGTGGACACATGGTGGAATTACGAGATGCAACATATTGGGTCGAAGAAATTAATCGAGGGCGGGTAAGTCCGACAGAATTACTGGAGATGACGGCAGAAAAGATTGAGCGGTTAAATCCAAAGTATAATGCAATCGTTGCAAGTGATCTTGAGCGGGCACGACAAGACCTCAAGCAGACCAAACATGGATTATTTGCAGGGCTACCATTACCGCTTAAAATGCTGGGACAGAGTCATGTCGGCTTACCAGATACTGCAGGATCGCAAATTTTTAAGGATAATATTGCCAGCAATGATAGTGCCTTTGTGACGAAGTTGATGGAGGCAGGCTTTACGCCTTTTGGTCAGACGAATACACCAGAATTTGGTTTTAAGAATATTACGGACCCAAAGCTTTACGGACCAACAAGAAATGTCTGGAATCCAGCATATTATTCTGGCGGTTCATCCGGTGGTGCTGCATCTGCAGTGGCAGCTGGGATTTATCCAATGGCGGCCGGATCAGATGGGGGTGGTTCATTGCGGATCCCAGCTTCTTTTTCAGGTTTGCTCGGCTTTAAAGTAACCCGAGGGCGGATGCCACAAGGTCCTAATGGGTTTCGCTCATGGCAAGGAGCATCGACAAGTGGTGCGTTAACTGTTTCGGTTCGTGATATGGCGCGTTTTTTGGCGGTAAGTCAGACAGTGCAAGAGGCAGCGCCATACCAAACGCCCTTACTTCCTAAAGATCGGTTACTCGACATCCATGAATCTCGTAAGCGATTAAAGATTGCCTTTTCACTGGCGACACCGATTGATGGAATTGAGGTTTCTGAGACAGCTAAGTTAGCAGTGCAGAAAACGATTGGATACTTAGGTGAACAGGGGCATGAAATCGTTGAAGTTGCGTATCCAATGGATACTCGTGGATTAATTGAGAGTTATTATCAGATGAATGCGGCTGAAACGGCGGCGATGTTGCGGCCGTATGAGCAGGCAATTGGCCGTGAAGTTGCGGTCGATGAAATTGAACCGCTAAGCTTTGCTTTACTGAATGTTGGTCGAAAGATTAGCGCAATAAATTACATTGAAATTCTAAATAGTTGGGATCAAGCGACTGCGGTCTTTGAGGAACGTATCTTTAATGAATTCGATATATTTATTACGCCAACGTCTGCGCAAACTGCTCCAAAGATAGCCGATGACTTAGTGCCTGATACTGTGAGGGACGCAATTAGTAATATCAAAGCACTTAGTTTTGCAGAGCAGACTCAGGCAATCTCGGCTTATTTTGAACCCTCTTTGGCGATTACGCCATATCCGTTTACCGCCAACTTGACTGGGCAGCCGGTACTTTCGGTACCAGTCTTTGTTGACCAGCAAAGTGGTCTGCCACAAGGGGTTCAATTGTGGGGCGCCAAAAACAGTGAAATTACGATTCTCGAGTTGGCAAAAGAACTTGAAAATGGTGGTCAATTCATTTTACCTGCGGCGTATCGAAGTTAGATCTATTCGTGACAATTGTAAATGTATAGGAATGATACTCAAGTGATTAGATAAATATCTAATCACTTTTTTGTGGTGCTACTGTTTTGAAATGAAATTAATAACGTTGAGTATTTTAAAAGTATTTTTGTATTTGAAGGTATAGTGCTAGTTCTCACATGTTTCTTAGAAATTGATAGTCTTGTTCAAGCGCTGATATATAGCTGATTTTTAGGATTTTGAAATACTATGCAAGAACGCATTCAAGAAGCCTTTACAAAAAGTAAATATAGTTTTAGTATTTATATCGTAGGTTAATTTAGGTTATAGGAAGGTGTTAATTATTATGCTTAATTTTAAAAAGCCACTGGGCTTGGGTCTTTTTGGTTTAACGGTTGCTTCAGTCTTTGTACCAGTGCTTTCAGTTTCTGCTGAAAGTACAAATCAAAAGGTAGCGAATGAAAAGACGTGGGTTGTGGCGACATCGGGAACACTCTATCCAACCTCGTATCACGAATCAAAAGGAAGTGCTTTGACAGGGTACGATGTTGCCGTGGTGAAGGCGGTTGCTAAAGGGTTGAATAAAAAAGTTGTTTTCAAAGAAATGGATGTTGATGGAATGCTAACGTCTGTTAATAACGGTTCAGCAGTTATGGCAGCCAATGATTTTGGAATTTCGCCACAACGTAAGAAGCAGTTTACCCTTTCGACACCATATAAGTTTAGTTACGATTCTGCAATGGTCAGAAAAGGCGATGATTCGGGTATTACCAAAATCACTCAATTGACTGGTAAGAAGGCTGCTGGTGAAGCTGGAACTAATTATCAGAAGCTAGCTAGTCAGTTGGGAGCGACCCAAGTTAATTATGATAATGTTTCGAACGATGTTTATTTGCAAGACTTAGCAAATGGTCGCACGGATGTAATCTTAAATGACCATTACTTGCAAGAAATGGCTTTGAAGGCGATGCCTGATATGCAAAGTAAGTTAACGATCCCAAAGAAGTTCTACTTTACAACGCAAGATGATAAGGCAGGGACTGGGATTATCATGAAGAAGACGAATACTAAGATGGCTAAAGCGGTTAACCAAGAGATTACGAAGTTGGAGAAGAACGGGACGATTACTAAAATCTCAAAGCAATTCTATGGTGGTCAGGACGTCTCTAAGCATCCAAATGTTAAGACTACGTACATTACGATTAACGACAATTAGGCAGATATCTTATGGATCAGTTTTTAAACTGGATTAGCATCCCTAATTTTTTCA
This sequence comes from Weissella muntiaci, assembly GCF_008107635.1. Lineage (GTDB taxonomy): Bacteria > Bacillota > Bacilli > Lactobacillales > Lactobacillaceae > Weissella > Weissella muntiaci. The sequence goes on from NZ_SDGZ01000026.1 coordinate 8,002, forward strand.
ATGCCCATTTTGCTTGGCGGGCTTTGCCATATATTCTGCAAGGATTGCCTTTGACGATTGAACTTACGGCTGTTAGTTTTGTCGGTTCTTTGGTGTTGGGACTCTTTCTTACATTAGGACAGCTTAGTCAACGGCGATGGTTGCACAAACTTGCGCGCGCATATATATCAGTTATGCGCGGTGTGCCAACGTTGGTATTGTTGTTCTTATTTTACTTCGGTCTACCTTACGCTGGGGTGCAGTTAAATGCCTTTGTTGCAGCAAGTTTAACATTTGTGCTTAACGCAGCTGCGTTTGTTTCGGAGATCTTTAGAACATCCTTTATGGGCGTCGATGATGGTCAATGGGCAGCGTCGTATGCCCTTGGATTACCTTATTCTAAGGCAATTCGATTCGTGATTTTGCCGCAAGCCTTTCGGATTGCAGTTCCAGCATTAGGAAATATTCTACTGGATATGTTTAAAGGGACTTCTTTGGCAGCAATGGTCACTCTTTCGAAGATATTCATGCGTGCTAAAATAGAAGGAGGACAGCAGTTTGACTACATGACGGTGTATTTACTTGTTGCGCTGATTTATTGGAGCTGCTGTACTTTATTGACAGCTGGCCAAGCACGAATCGAACAGGCAATTAGTATTCCGGAAGTGTTGGATTAGGGATTTCCCTTGACCTGGACAATTTTGGATCATGGTGGGTTAAATAACGACGGTCTACTTTTAAAGGATGCAATGATAGGGAGAAAGTGATTAATATATGAAAGATGAACGCATAAATGATTGGTTGATGGTAATTGAGAGCTCAAAGAATCAGGCTCATTTGATGGACATCTTTGCTTGGATCAATAAAAATTACCCTCAATTAGAGGATGCCTTTAAGTGGCGGATGGCTCAGTTTCTTGACCATGGCGTTTTTATTATTGGATTTGACGTTGCAAAGAAGTGGATTACGATTGCCTTGGAAGATGAGCTTGAGCACTTTGCGACAGAAATCGACCAGGCAGGTTATTATCGCACGGCAAAATTGATGCGGATCGGTGAAAATCAGTCTGTTGATTATCAGTTATTAGCAAAAATGATTGAGTGGCAGCTCGAAGGTAAACGTGATATAAAATCATTCTGGCGACCAAAGAAGTAATGATAGCAGGGCATTTAACTGATGCAAGATTCTGTGCCTTACTAGGTGAGCACAGAATATTTTGCATTTTATGCGCAATCTCAACTGACAAATATTCTGAAAAGTAGAATCCTTTATTTTAAAGCATCTGAGGCTATTTAATATTGCTATTCAAAATGACATTTTTTGACATGAATTTTGCTCAGCGAAATGATATTATTTTAATGTTTTAGTAGCTCACGATTAAACGTTTCCCCCTGAGACATTTTAATCAACATATATACTATATTGAGCAAAAGAATGACTGTCAGCAGGCCGAACCCTATCCTTTGGCCAAAATAATCTTGGATCAATTATCTGACGGTGGTTGTGTCTTTATGTTTAACTGGCAGAGTGCACAAGTTTGGTTCAACACCGAATAAGGACACAATGTTATCGAATCGGGCTATTCACAATTTATACTTATTAAGGGGTCATTCACTTAACAATATAAATTATGCTTGAATCGACAGCAGTTGATCTACAAAAGGATGGCCAAGTTAATCTGGGTCGTTCTTTTGTTTTGTCAGAATATATTACTAAGTTGAACGCTGATTTAACTTCGATATTTCCGGAAAGCATAATTTTTGTAGGCCCTCGATAAACATGTTACCGTTAGTGTGTCTCTAAGGCTGGCCAATTTTTTACTCTCGGTTCGCATCCGGGTAGAGACAAAACGAATTCAAGGTATCTAGTCTAACAATGATCTAGGTACCTTTTTTAGCTGAGCATTATCTAAGCAAGTCGGCAACTAGTTAAATATAATAGAGGTATAACAAGTTTCTGAGGAGGTAGCTTATGTTTACAAGTGTTCAATTGGTTTCCAGTAAATCACGATTAGCATTGAGTGAAGCAACAGAAAATTTGGTTAATGTAGAGATTGAGCCAATCCTAGGGGTTCATCGAAATATTGGTGTTGGTGTTGTCCACCGTTTGTTAGTTAAAACCATTAGTGAGTTGGATGAGAGCATGCAAAGAATTGATTTGGTGCAAGTGTTTAAGCCGGTTTTTGGTCCGGCAATAATCACCAATATCAAGAAATTACGCAGTTCTAAAATAACGTAAAAGACATCTACTGTAGTGAGATGTCTTTTTTGTTGTAATTAAAATAAAAAAGCTGATGTATCAGGCAGTGAACCTGTACATTAGCACTTGAGAAAACTATGAATTCTCTAAAATGGAGCCGAAGGGGGTGAAACCAATGTCTGTAAATACCTATCTATCAATGCTTAATAAAATTTATGCGGATTTGCCCCACTTGTACCCCCAGTGTAAAAAGTAAGTAGCGAGTGAAGGAGTTTAAAAGTTGACTAATGGTATGAACATATCTGCTGTTTGGGCTCGCATTTCATCGTTGAATGTTGCATATACTCCGAGTCTTGTCCGTATATCATCGTATTTGTACCTTTGGTTTTGTTTGTTTTGAAATTTCTGGTCATAATAAAAAAACCGAAAATTGGCTTAACCCTCGGGGTACATCTCATCAATAGCCTTTTTATTTGTTCACGTAGTATTTTGGTTTCGTATATATCGCATTATGTATATGATGAGTTAATATTTACGATAACCTTTTTGGCAGGAATGTTACATTAGTTCATTAAAACAGTACGACGTCTGATTAAATTCAGGCGTTTTTATTTTGCAGTGAAAGGTGGAAATGATTACAAATTCTTATTTGGAAATGTTGTTTTTCAGAACATTTTTGGATAATGCATTTGTTCTTTTGAGATGATATATTAATGTTTATTATAAAGTTTGATTATGAAACTTTTGGTTCCTCTAGCTCAGTTGGTTAGAGCAGATGGCTCATAACCGTCCGGTCGTTGGTTCGAGTCCAACGTGGAACATTACTGCCGGCTCATATCATTCACAGAATAAATAATCATGAAATATATTATTACCCACAGTATTCTTATGCCGGCAGTATTCATGTCTCTATAGCTCAGTTGGGAGCAAATTTAAATTTTCTTTCTAACAAATACTAAATCATTGGTTCGAATCCAAATAGAGACGTTGTCGCCAAGCCTTCTTATTTGAAATTTCTATTTATAATAACGAAATAGCATTCAACTAAAAAAACTGACCTTGAGAAATATTGGCGACAAACTTATCCATATAGACATCTAACATTTGTTGGATGTCTTTTATTTTGCAAAGAAAGGTGGTGGGAGTTGTGTAGTTGTGAAAAAAGATAAAGAGTATGGCTTGGTATCTGGTAACGATGAGTTACGGATATTGAGACGGCTAGATGATGAACTTAGTAACAATCAATGGGAAGCCTAACCCTAAGCGGATGAACAGTTACTAAGTCACCAGCGTAATGTTGGTGGCTATTTTTGTATAGGGAGGTGAAGGCATGTGGCACAGACGTTCTACAAGAAGACTGATAGAGTCAAGTTCTATCGTTCAAGAAAGTGGAAGAAGTTATGTGATGAAATGGTTAAGAAGTATCATCATGAATGTGTGGTGTGTTTAGCTGAGGGCAGGATAACCATAGATAGGATGTCGGATATAGTGATGGAGGTAGGCCGTATACAATCCATCATTGATCGACCTGACCTAGTACTTGACTAAAGCAACTTGTAACCACTGTGTTGTGTTTATCACAACGCTAAAAAATATTTCAATGTTAAGATCGAATAAAAAAATCCAGATTAATAACGGCCACAACATCTTAATCTTATGACATCATTTGTTATTCGAATTTTTACTAGACGATAGATGAGGGTAAAATAAAACGCCATTCAGGAAAGAATGACGACATAATTAGTGAAGGGGTTTAGTTCTATTTTACAGATGTAGCTAATTTAGCCCCTTTTGTTTGATTTTCAGTGATTCTCTATGAACTCGTGTGCACACCCTATGAATAGGGATAATAATAAACAAAAACGCCGGTGTATGAGGCTTTATACCTATACATCAGCGTTTGCAGGAATGATTTAAATTCCCTCAATGGAGCCGAGGGGAGTTGAACCCCTGTCCTAACATTTCGGAACTAAAACGTCTACGTTCATAGTCTACCAATTTAAAATTCGTCATATTGCCCGCCGGTAAACAAAGCCACCTTTATGACTAGTCTGATAATCTTCTTCTAAACAACTCCAGACGTAAGTTAATTAGCGTAGATTACTAAGTTTTAGACCAAGATCAACCGGTAATCACAGCAGATTTTGGCAACGCTAGCTGGTTTTTAAGCAGCGAAAGCGTAAGTTTTGTTTGAATTTTTTGCAGTTATTCTGTCTGAGTGGATTATAGGGCCACAACCCCTAAACGCGATTTTAGCACGAACAATGTCAGTCGATTCCGTAACGACCCCGTAATCTTCGTGTACTTTAGTATACATGATTATGTGACACGATGCGAATTATTGCATGTAAAAACCGACTACCATGCGCGTATGGATAGCCGGTCAAAGTGCGCGTTAATTTCAATCAACATTTTTTTGTTTCATTACTAATAGCTCGCAGTATTTTGAACAATTTCTATTATACCTAATTTTTTGAAAAATGTGAAAGTTATCGATAGACTCCCTAAAGAATGAGCGCTTGAAGGCGGTTGTCTTTTCGGCTATCCTTATAGCTAAAGCGTAGTTTTATTTTGATATTTTGTGAGGATTTGAAATGCCAACAACCATTTTTGCATTCAGCGTGCTCTTAGCAGCATTTTCAAATTTAATCTTGTTTATTAACTTGCCATCAGATATTATGCGTTGGTATGGTTTTTTTGCTCAGCTAATTTTGATTATGGTGGCATTACTGGTCTTGATCAGCTCACATGATTTACCAAAGGTTAAATTAGAAGGCGGCAGTTTTCAACGCCTGACTAAAAGTGAATTAATTATTTTTATTGAACTCGTTCTGACGGTTGCAATCGCTGTTTGGATGTTTATTGTGTTATAAAAGGAGAAGGTGAAAGATGGCAGATATTGATTTATCACGAAGTAATGATTATCGAAATGTAACGGATGAATTTAAATCATTTGAAAATGATGAAATTAGAGCGGCGCTTGATGGGCGTCGTGGGAAGTTGGTTACGATACTCCAGAACTTATCACATGATTTTAATAAGGGAACTGCGATTCGAAATACAAATGCGTTTTCGGGGCGTAAGGTTATTTTCTTGAACTCTGAGAACCGGACGGTTGTTAATAGTGAGACTGGTGTGAAGAAATACGATACCCGTGGGGCGGTTGGCGCACACCACTATGAGCACATTGAGCATCATGTCATTACAGACTTTCAGGCAGTTTTTGACGAGCTTCACGCTGAAGGCTACACGATTTTTGCGGTTGATAATATCCCAGAGTATAATCCAGAAAATGTGTTTGATGTTGATTTCCCCGAGAAATCAGCGTTTGTTTTTGGTGAAGAACAGCTAGGTTTAGCTGACGATATTATCAAGGCAGCTGATCGAATGATTTATTTGCCTCAGTCTGGTTCAGTTCGTTCGCTAAACGTTTCAGTGGCTCACGGAATTATTATGGCTTTCTATACTCAACAGCATCGTTACAAGTAGGAATTGTGGTGAAGTGATGGCACGGACATGGAATGAGATTACGGCGGATTATCGTTCAAATGCGAATCCAGAAACAATGTTGATTGTTGATGCGTTAACGGAATTGGTTGTTCGGCGAATTGATTTGGGGCTGACACAGGCAGATGTGGCTCTTCGTGCGGGGGTTCCGCAGTCGACGATCGCGCGGATTGAGTCTTTAAACAAAGGGTTGCCAACATTAAAGTCTTTAGTTAAATATGCTAATGCCGTAGAAATTGACTTGCGTTTAGCATTAATTCCTTTTGAAGATGAGAGTAAAAATGATTAAAAAAGCACTTGATTTTCCAGCAGTGGAAGATCAAGTGCTTTTGTTTTAGAAGTAGGTGTGAACCTCTTTGGGAACTGTTTCGACCAGGATGTTACCGCGATGTACAGAGTAGAGCAGCTCGGCGCGCTCATTTAATGTAGTCAAAAAGTCAGGTGCATCAAAGATTAAGAAACTAGCTGGCTTACCAACTTCGATGCCATAATGATCTTCAACGTGCATTGTAATAGCACCATTGCGTGTAATAAATCGATAAGAGTCTTGAATTTCGCTATAGCCCATGACCTGTGTTGCGTGGAGTCCCATGTGGAGTACGTCGAGCATGTCACCGTTTCCGATCGGATACCAAGGATCCTTGATGTCATCTTCGCCGAAGGCTACGTTGATACCAGCAGCATCCAGTTCCTTGACTCTTGTTAAACCACGGCGCTTTGGGTAGGTATCAAAACGTCCGCCTAGGTACATATTGATTAATGGGTTAGCGATAAAGTTAATTTTCGACATCTTTAGTAGTCGCATTAATTTATAAACATAGGCATCATTATATGAACCCATTGCAGTTGTGTGTGAAGCGGTGACTTTATTTAACATGCCACTCTCAAGTGCAAGTGTGGCCATAGTTTCTAGTGAACGAGATTGTTCATCGTCAATTTCGTCCGTATGGGCGTCAATCAATAAATTGTATTTTTGTGCGACCTCAAAAGCAAACTTCATCGAAGCCACCGCGTATTCTCTTGTGAATTCGAAGTGCGGAATGGCGCCAATTGCATCAACGCCTAGCTCTGCTGCCTGGACCAGTAATTCTTTACCACCAGGATATGATAAAATCCCTTCTTGTGGGAAAGCGACCAACTGAAGTTCCATCCAGTCCTTAACTTCTTCACGAACCTCGATTAGGGCTTTGAGGGCCACAAGATCGGGATCGGTGATATCAACGTGTGAGCGGACAAACTGAAGTCCGTGGGAAGCTTGCAATCTTAGTGCGGTCAGAGCGCGTTGCTTTACATCCTCATGCGAAAGGGTCTTCTTGCGTTCAGACCAAATCCTGATACCATCAAATAAGGTTCCAGATTCATTGTATTCTGGATCACCAGCAGTCATGGTTGAGTCTAGGTGAACGTGTGGATCAACAAAAGGTGGTAGGGCAAGTTTTCCATTTAAATCAATGACTTTTTCATCCACTTTAGCGGATAAATTAGAGCCGATTTCTGAAAAAAATCCGGCGTCTATTCGTAAGTCCTGTAGTTGTGTGCCAATTTCGATGATAACATTCTTGAATAACATAGTATTTTCTCCTGATATACTTTAATGTCAATTTTGTTCAGTATAAGTCAAAAGGTGCCAATTACCAAGTCTTTTTGAAATACTGCTTCCTTAAAATCGTCTTGCAATTTATGTTAATTATCTGGTACTATCAAAAAAACCACTTTTTAAGACGGTCCCGTGAGGCCGACAAGGGCGTTATACGAATGAATGAGTAAGTGGTTCTTACGCTTTTTAGCGTGAGGACTTTTCTTTTGTTAAAGTTCTTGAGGGTGGCAAAAGGAGAAGTAATATGAAGAATGCAACAGAACAAATTGCTCAAAAGACTTTTGGTGAAGTTGAGGCGATTCCAAGTAGCCAGCGGAGTGCAACCGGCTGGGATATGACGGCAACTTGGATTGGTGCCAACGCTAATAACGGGACTTGGTATATTGGTGGTGTGATAGCGGCTGCAGGGATGTATACTGCGTCAGTTACCTTGATTATGGTAGGAATTCTTTCATATGTATTCTTGGCGCTGGCGGGATTGATGGGTTATCGGACAGGGCTGCCAGCAATGGCATTAACTCGAGCGTCGTTTGGCCTGAGAGGTTCGTTTGTGCCTTCAATTATTAATCTAGTTCAGTTCATCGGGTGGGCCGCCGCAAATACGTTTATTGCGGCAATTTCAATCTCAACAATCTTTAATAGTATCTTTGGCTGGCCCGCTTACGGAAGTAAGGGTGGCAATACGGGCTTGATTGTTGGGATTATCATTATGTCATTATTGCACTTGGCCTCGATATCATTAGGTGAGAAGTCTGTGCGGATGATTGAACGCGTTGGAATTATCTTGGTGATTATCTTTGTGGTTTGGGAATCTGTAGTGGTCTTTCGAAACGTATCGTTAAGTCAGATTACTGCATGGCAACCACCACATGCGGTTCGCTTATCATCTGGGGCCGTTGTTGATATTCTGGCGGCGTTTAACTTAGCATGGGTAACTGCAGCTTCAGATTTTACTCGATATGCAAAAAAGGAACGTTCAGCGACTGTAATGTCATTTTTAGGTGCGAATATTGGTCTGTTCTGGTTTGCGTTCATTGGGCTTACTGCGACAATTGCGACCGCAATTACAATGCGAGCATTTGATCCAAATGACTCCGACCCCTCAACGATTGCAATCAAGTTGGGCTTGGGAATGATTGCGTTACTGGTGATTGTAATAACATCAACCACTGCCAACGCAGTCAATCTGATGGCAGCTGGTTCGGCACTAACAAATATGTGGCATCGGATGCGCTTGGGTGTTGCTTTATGGATTGTTACTTTCGCCGCAACTTTGGTTTCATTTATTCCACTCTGGTTTGCTAATTTTCTAACAGATTTTATTACCTTCTTAGATTTTATTGGTATGTTCCTTGGCCCTGAAATTGCAGTCTTTCTGGTTGATTATTTCTTGATTCGACATGGTAAGTATCAATTAGAAGAGTTTGTAAAAGTTGATGGGGTTTATTGGTATCAAGGTGGAATTAATTGGCGGGCGATTGCTGCTTGGGTTATTGGTTTAGTCTCATATTGGGTAATTGGCCGAATTCCAGTAATTAAGGAAACCATCGGAGCAACTTTTGTTGCGATGGCAATTGCAGGACTGGTGTATTATGTGATGGCTCGCAAAGCTCAACGGACAATTGATTAGTAATCCCGGTTGTGATGAGTAATCGTCCAAAAATTGGTAATGAAAATTACTATTAATAACTTTGTGTAAGTAAAGAAGTCGTAATAATGGTTTGACGATTAGAATTACTTATCAATTTGTTAAGGGAAATTTTATATTTATAAGATGTTTTTGAGGCTAATGTTTCAAGATGTGAAAATGATTAACCGTGATTAAATCGGCGTTGATTGCTTGGATTGTTACACAAATGTAAAATGGCTAGCGATTATTCATAGCAGACACGTTCTTTTGTAAAAGGAATGTAACATTTATCAAAGATGACCTGCTACACTAGATACATTGAGCGGTATGCAGTTAATACCTTTAGTAATCTTAAATAAAACACATAAACGGGAGAATACGTACCTTATGAATAAAGTAACACAAGCAGCATTGACGGTCGCTGGAATGGCAGCAGTTGCGATTTCAACTCAAGTTTCAGCCAAGGCTGATACGTATACGGTTAAAGCTGGCGATACACTTTCAAAGATCGCCCGCGAAAGTGACACGACGGTTTCAAGTTTAGCCGCCATTAATGATATTCAGAATGTTGATTTGATTTTTGTTGATGATGAAATTGAGACAACTGGAACTGTTGCAACTGCAGCACCAGTAGTAGCATCATCAGCCGCTGTTGTATCAGAAGCACCAGTGGTAGAATCATCAGCTGCTGTTGTGTCAGAAGCACCAGTAGTAGAA
>NZ_SDGZ01000026.1:17720-69652 GCF_008107635.1 Weissella muntiaci
GCTGTTGTATCAGAAGCACCCGCAGCATCATCAGTTGCAACACAAACAGTGACAACTAATGATAATTCAGCAACGCAAACGACCACGAATACAGTCAGTGAAGGATCAGTTTATGATCAGTTCATTAGTGCTGGTGGAACACAGTCATTGTGGACAAGCATCGTGATGCCTGAGTCAGGTGGAAATCCGAATGCCTCAAATGGAATCTATCACGGTTTGGGACAAACTAATCAAAGTTGGGGTTATGGTTCAGTTGCATCACAGACGGCTGGAATGATTAACTATGCTGTGACCCGCTATGGTTCAATTGACGCAGCGGTTGCCTTCCGTTTGTCAAACGGTTGGTGGTAAAAACTAGGTAGTAGAAGAGCAATTAAATTAAGCTGAAATGGATTTTAAATAAATTCGTTTCAGCTTTTTTTTGAATTTACATGCATGAAAACGCTGACAGTTGTATAATAAGATTATGATTGTATCTTATTGCACAAGATAAGGCGTTTTATTGAACTGACGAGCGATAAATGTCAAGAAAGTGTAGCGGATATATATATAAATTGTGAATTTTGGTCAAAGGCTACTAAAATAAGTTATTATTTATATATTGAAATAAGGAAAACCTACATGGAGTGAGGAATATAGATGAATATTTTAATGATTGAAGATAATACATCAGTATCAGAGATGATGGGCATGTTCTTTAAAAAAGAAGGCTGGGATGTAACTTTCTCTTATGATGGTAATGAAGCTGTTGCGACATTTAATGAAAAGCCAGAATTCTGGGATTTGATCATTTTGGATCTGAATCTGCCCGGCTTAGATGGAATGCAAGTGGCTGTTAAAATTCGAGAAATCACTAAAACAACTCCGATTATCATGCTAACAGCTCGCGATTCAGAGTCTGATCAAGTGCTTGGCCTTGAGATGGGGGCTGATGATTATGTAACAAAGCCATTTAGTCCAATCACCTTGATTGCACGAATTAAGGCCTTACATCGTCGCGCAGAAGTTTCGACTGGGGCAACCCCTAACGTACAAAATTCCGAGATTCATGAAGACTTTGATGTGATAACACGGACGTTCAAGTTGAATTCAAATACACGTGAAGCTTACTTGAATGAAAAGTTGATCAAGGATCTAACACCAAAGGAATTCGATCTGCTACGTGTGTTGGCAAATAAGCAACGTCAAGTCTTTTCACGTGAACAACTTTTGCAACTTGTTTGGGATTATGAGTATTTTGGTGACGAGCGGACGGTTGATGCGCACGTTAAAAAGCTACGACAAAAGATTGAAAAGGTTGGACCACAAGTGATTCAGACGGTCTGGGGTGTTGGTTACAAGTTTGACGACTCAAATGTAGTTGAAGAGTAGGTCTGCATGCAAATTAGAATAATAATTAGTTTTTCAATGGACGGGCTGCGTGATTTAACGCGGCCCATTTGGTGTTAATAATGAAATTGATGTATCAACAAATGCTGGCCTTTTTGACAGTAACGATTACCGCTTTGGCGATCGTGGGTGTATTGTTTACTCAATTTACAACGAAAATGGTTGAGGATAATGCCTATTCACAGTTGAATCGTTTTGCGATTGCTGTTGCAGAAGAAACAATGCGTTTTGAGGAGTCGGATGGCAGTTTTGCCTACTTCGAAACGACAGAACTGGATACGGATTCCTCATTGCTTAAAGTTCAAGGAATTGACTTTACACTGTACGGAGCTGATCAACAGGCAGTTTATCCACATAAGGGTAAGGTTGCAACGGCTAAGATTACAGATGCCGAATGGCAGAGCTTAAAAAATCATAAGATTATTCAAAAGCGGAGTGCAGATAGTGATAGTGCACGAACGTTAGATGTCATTAAGCCGTTTTTTGATAAAAATAATAAATTAATTGCGGTTGTAGTTGCAAGAGAGGCTACATCATCGGTCTCTGATAATTTGATCATGCTACGGAAGAATCTGTTGGTTGCCTTTTTGATTTCAACGTTGGCAGTGATCATGCTTAGTTTTATTTTCTCTAGGCTGATTGTTAATCGCTTACGATTGATTCAAATTGTCACGCGACGAGTGGCGGACGGCGATTATACAGCTCGAGTGCATTTGAAGGGACGCGATGAGATTGTTTCATTGGCGGATGACGTTAACACGATGACGCTATCATTGCGTAGTCAAGAAGACGAGATTGAAGCGCAAGAGGAACGTCGAAAAGAGTTTATGGCAAATGCAAGCCATGAAATGCGAACACCGCTGACAACAATCTCGGGTATTATTGAGGGGCTACAATACGATGTGATTCCTGACGATGATAAGCAACACTCGTACGATTTGATTAAAACAGAAGCAGATCGTTTGTCGCGACTGGTGAAGGATAATCTTGACTACGAGCGATTGCGACAAAATAAACTGGTCTTGAAAAAAGAACATTTTGATGCGGTTTCTTTGTTAGAGGGCTTATTGGATCAGTTACGCAGTAAGGCGGATTTGGCAGGTGACACGTTGAAGTTTGATGGTTACGGGCAAGTGATGACCTATGCTGATCGTGATCGCTTTATTCAAATTATCTTTAACATCGTCAATAACGCAATTCAATTTACTGAAAATGGTGTGATTACGGTAGATGCTTGGCGCGAGACTGATCGCTCAGTGTTCACGGTAGCTGATACTGGGATCGGTATGTCAGATGATCAAGTTTCCAAAATTTGGGAACGTTACTATAAAGCAGATGAATCACGGACCAAGCGTGGTGAAACCGGTCTAGGAATGGCGATCATTCGCCAACTGGTGGAAGTACACGATGGTACGATTCAAGTTGAATCAACGCTTGGCGTAGGGACAACCTTTACGGTTACTTTGCCTGATCGGCCACAACGATAGGTTAGACATGCAATATAGATGAACCAGCGGATAGAATTTTATTCGCTGGTTTTTACTTTGGATAAGAAATCCTTTCTTTTCTAAAAAAAATGAGATATAATTGGTCTATACCAAAACTAAAAAAAGAGGTTCTTAAAATGACAACGCTGACGTTTGATACTTCTAAACTGAATGATTTTGTGCGTGATTACGAATTAGGCATGATGCAACCAATGGTTGATACTGCAGATAAGATGTTACGCGAAGGAACTGGGGCTGGAACTGAATATAGTGACTGGCTACACCTTCCTTCAAATTATGATCGAGATGAGTTTGCACGAATTCAAAAAGCCGCTAAGAAGATTCAAGGTAATTCGAAGGTCTTAGTTGTGATTGGAATTGGTGGTTCTTATCTTGGAGCACGAGCAGCGATTGATTTTTTGAATGACTACTTTAGTAATTTATATCCCGAAGAGCAACGTGATTTTCCACAAGTGTTGTTTGCTGGAAATTCAATTTCACCACAGTATTTGAACTCATTGATTAAGGTGATTGGCGACCGTGATTTCTCGGTTAATATTATTTCAAAGTCAGGTACAACAACTGAGCCAGCAATTGCCTTCCGTGTCTTCAAGGAGATGTTAGAGAAGAAATATGGCACAGAGGGAGCACGTGAGCGGATTTATGCGACGACTGATGCAAAGCGTGGTGCATTGAAAACACTTGCTGATGAAGAAGGTTATGAAGAGTTTATTGTTCCTGATGGAGTTGGCGGTCGGTTCTCAGTTTTGACAGCTGTAGGATTATTGCCAATTGCTGCTTCGGGTGCCGATATCGAACAATTAATGGCTGGTGCTGCGGCTGGTGAAGTTGCATATGCCTCCGCCGATTTGTCAGAAAATATGGCTTACCAATATGCCGCCTATCGGAATATTTTGTACCGTAAGGGCTATACAACAGAATTGTTAATCAACTACGAACCAACACTAGTACAGTTTGGTGAATGGTGGAAGCAACTTCAAGGTGAATCAGAAGGTAAGGATGGCAAGGGTATTTTCCCGGCAACTGGTAACTTCTCAACTGATTTGCATTCATTTGGACAATACATCCAGGATGGTCGTCGAAACTTGTTCGAGACTTTGGTCCGAGTGACTGAGCCTGTTACAGATGTTGTGATCCCTGAGGCAGAAGCTGATGATGGTTTGGCTTATCTCGAAGGTAAAACAATGGGTTACGTTAATCGTCGTGCATCAGAAGGCACAATGCTAGCGCACGTTGATGGTGGAGTTCCAAATATGATTGTGGAACTTGATCAGCAAAACGAATTTGCGCTAGGGCAAATGATCTACTTCTTTGAGGCCGCAGTTGCAATTTCTGGTTATCTAAACGGAATTAATCCGTTTGATCAACCAGGTGTTGAGGGCTACAAGCGTAATATGTTTGGCTTGTTGGGGAAGCCTGGCTATGAAGCTTTGACCACTGAACTTGAGGCACGTTTGTAAAATATTAAGGGCCAGCTAGTTGATCGTATATTAACTAGCTGGTTTTTACCTGTAATAAAATAATGATTTTCAATGGGCAAGACTAGTCAGCCCTGCTTCATTCTGTTATTATTACTTGAAGAAGATAAATCATAGGAGAATTAGATTCATGGCTACTATTGGTATGAACGATTTAAAGACTGGTTTGACAATTTTGTACAACCAATCAATCTGGCGTGTTTTGGAATTCCAACACGTTAAGCCTGGTAAAGGTGCTGCCTTTGTACGTTCAAAGTTGAAGAACTTGCGTACTGGTGCAGTTAACGAAGTTACTTTCCGACCTGGTGACAAGTTTGAGACAGCAAATATTGCACAAACAAGCATGCAATATTTGTATGAAGATGCTGGTAACCACGTGTTTATGGATACAGAGACTTACGATCAAGTTGAGATTCCAGCCGATAAGATTCAAGATTCATTGAAGTTCTTGTTGGAGAACATGGAAGTTAAGATTACGACCTATGAAGGCGAAATCTTAGACGTTGAATTGCCCAAGACAGTTACCTTGACGGTTGCCGAGACGCAACCAGGAATTAAGGGTGCAACTGCTAATGGTGGTGGAAAGCCTGCAACTATGGAGACAGGATTGGTTATTACTGTACCTGACTTCATTAATGCTGGTGACAAGCTAATTGTTAACACAGACGATGGTGGATCATACACGTCACGTGCCTAGTAGCAACGAATGATTAAGAGGAGCGTCGACCGGCTACCGGCCGGCGCTCTTTGATTACAATGCTCTGTGGCAAGATACAAAGGATGGGAGAATATCAAAATGGCTGAAGAAACAATTGTTTTAAATCATGCAAGTGATATTGCAGGCGAAACACGGATTAATACACGTGTCCTTGAACTTATTGCAGCATTGGCAACTAGCGAAGTAGACGGTGTTGCACGTTTACGTGAATCATTAACTAATTGGGCACAAGAGGCATTGGGGCGCAAGGTTCATGGTAAAGGTGTTGAACTGAAGCAAACTGAACATGGACTAGAAGCGGATGTATTCGTGTTTATCAGTTATGGTGTCAGTGTGCCGAAGGTAGCACGCAAAATTCAAGAGCATGTTACAACGCAAATTGCAGCGATGACAGAACTTAACCTAGCAATGGTGAATGTTCATGTGCAAGGGATGGTATCAAACAAACCAACTTTGTCTGTTGATCCCAATAATTTGTTTGGCGAAACAACCGAGCAAAAAGGAGCAGAAGAATAATGGTAGAACTTAACCGGCATCAGATTCGGCAAGCCGCTTTTCAAACGTTGTTTGGTTTAGCTGCCAACCCTGACGCAAAGGCAGCGCAAGTTGCAGAACAAGTCCTAGCGGGTGATCCAGAGATTGCCTGGGAGGGAGCAGTTCCAGCCGATTTAATGGCGTTTGTTGATGGAGTAACTGCTCATCTTGATGAGCTTGATTTAACGATCAGCGAGTACCTACAGACAGGATGGACGATCGATCGAATTAGTCGAACTGACTTAGTATTGATGCGTTTGGCGATTTACGAGGCGAAGCATACTGATGTCGATCCTAAGATTGCAGTAAATGAAGCCATGGAACTAGCTAAGAGTTTTACTGACGACAAGGGACGTAAGTTTATTAACGGCGTATTAAACAAGGCCTTGACCTTTTAATACTGCTTGTGTATAATAATTAATTGTTAAAGAAACTAAGTAATGGCACCCGCCATTCACCTCAGATAACGATTGTGTTATCGGGTTAATAACATTTACTATTGATGTTAAATGGCGGGTTCACGTGTGTCGCGTGAATTCGCCATTATTTGTTTCAAGTTTTATCGGAGGTAAGGACCATAGCAAACGCGCGCCAACCACAACAACAACAAGATTTGATTAATGATCGTATCCGTGCTCACGAAGTTCGTTTGATTACTGAGGACGGCGATCGTGGCATTATGTCTAAGGCTGATGCCCAACAGATTGCTGACGAAGCAGAGTTGGATTTGGTCTTGGTCCAGGCAAATGCTAAGCCACCGGTTGCTAAGATTATGGACTATGGTAAGTTCAAGTTTGATAATCAAAAAAAGCAACGTGAGCAACGCAAGAATCAAAAGATTGTAAGTATCAAAGAGATTCGCTTGAGTCCAACGATTGATGACAATGATTTTAATACTAAAAAGAACAATGCAATTAAGTTCTTGGAAAAGGGTAATAAAATTAAGGTTTCAATTCGTTTCCGTGGGCGTGCTATCACGCACAAGGAAATCGGACGAGAGGTAATGGAACGCTTAGCAACAGATCTAGAAGAAATCGCAAAGGTTGAAGCTAGAGCTAAGATGGAGGGTCGCAGCATGTTTATGGTGCTTGCACCCAAAGAAACTAAGTAATTAATACAGTTTGGGAGGATATATCAATGCCAAAGTTTAAGACACACCGCGCTTCAGCAAAGCGTTTTAAGAAGACTGCCAATGGTGGTTTGAAGTCAGGAAATGCTTACACATCTCACCGTTTCCACGGTAAGACAAAGAAGCAACGTCGCCAATTGCGTGGAACTTCAATGATGAACCACACGACTTTGAAGACATACGTTCACATGATGAGCCGTTAATCTAAAATTAACGAGTCTAGAATTTACAAAAACGAATTATTGGAGGATTAACCCATGCGAGTAAAGGGTACTAATACTACACGCGCACGTCGCAAGAAAATGATCAAGTTGGCCAAGGGATACCGTGGACAACGTCATATTAACTATAAGGTTGCTAAGCAACAAGTTTGGAAGTCATGGTTCTACGCTTTCCGTGATCGTAAGACTACTAAGCGTAACTTCCGTAAGTTGTGGATTGCGCGTATTAACGCCGCTGCACGTATGAACGGTTTGTCATACTCACGCTTCATGAACGGTTTGTCATTGATGGGTTCAACTTTGAACCGTAAGATGTTGGCTGACTTGGCGATTTCTGATGCTGCTGCATTTGCTTCATTGGCAACTGCTGCAAAGAAGGCTTTGGCTGATAACAACCAAATCGTTCACGAAATCACTCCTGCAACTACTGAGAAGGAAATTACAATTAACGTTGCTTCTCCAAAGGCTGCAAAGAAGGCTTCATCTGTAAAGCCAACTGACAAGAACACTGTTGCTGAAATTAAGGCATACTTGTCAGAAAATGGAATTGAATTCTCAGCTTCTGCAAAGAAGGCCGAGCTATTGGCATTGGTATAATTTAAATCTATTTTGGAAACAGTCGCTTATGGCGGCTGTTTTTTTGTTTTAAAATAGCTGGCAAAGATAGCCGAGAGTTAAAAATGGAACGAAAGCAATGCGTTTTTGATTAATTAACAAGCTCCAGATCATGGCTGTCGAGCTTGCGATTAATAAACCGCTCATCATTGCGGGTATCCCGAAATAACAGAAGCCTAAATAAGCAATATCGATATCGCCATTACCAAGCCAGGCTTCGTGATTTAAAATGTTAATTAATGAAACTAGCAGATAGAGGAAAAAATAACTCCAATTAAATGATGACGACAAAATGTGCATTAGTAGAGCTGGAAAGAGGAGTGGGTAAGTAATCGATTGATCGTAGATGTCTTGAACAGATAAGATTATGACGGTCAGGAAGAAAACAAGGCAAGCTTGGGGCATAAAAAACCTCCGTATGATAGTAGGAGTCAAATGGAAGTATAATAGCGAAAAATTAATGAAAACAAGGAATGATACGCCCGGAATTGTGGTTTAAAGCTTTGCGATTAAATCAGCATTTATCTTCATGAAAAGACTTGCATTAAAAATATAAGGCTGTTATACTAATCTTTGTGCTTTTGGAGAGCAACTGTTCGTATGGTTCATACGACGTGCTGAACTGCGAACCTGAGCGCCAATCTAGCCACATACCGGTTATTAAATGATACACCTGGATATGTGGACTAAAATAAATTATAGAAAATTTGAAAGGAGACTCTTAGACAATGCCTACTATTAACCAATTGGTTCGTAAGCCTCGTAAGTCAAAGAGCACGAAGTCAAAGTCACCTGCTTTGAACTTCGGTTATAACTCACAATCAAAGAAGACGACTAGTTTGTCATCACCACAAAAGCGTGGTGTTGCAACTCGTGTCGGAACTATGACACCTAAGAAGCCTAATTCAGCTTTGCGTAAGTACGCCCGTGTACGTTTGTCAAACTTGATTGAAGTTACTGCATATATCCCTGGAATCGGTCACAACTTGCAAGAACACTCAGTTGTTCTTATCCGTGGTGGTCGTGTTAAGGATTTGCCTGGTGTACGTTACCACATCATTCGTGGTGCTTTGGATACAGCCGGTGTCGATGGACGTATGCAATCACGTTCAAAGTACGGTGCAAAGCGCCCTAAGAAGAAGTAATTAAGGGAGGACATTAAGAATGCCACGTAAGGGTTACACTAAGCAGGCTGAAGTTCTGCCTGATCCAATTTATAACTCAAAGCTAGTTTCACGTTTAATCAATCGCTTGATGCTTGATGGTAAGCGTGGAACTGCTTCAACAATCTTGTACGATGCTTTTGATCGTATCAAGGAATCTACTGGTCAAGAGCCATTGACAGTTTTCGAAGAGGCATTGAACAACATCATGCCTGTTTTGGAAGTACGCGCACGTCGTGTTGGTGGATCTAACTATCAAGTTCCAGTCGAAGTTCGTCCAGAGCGTCGTGTGACTTTGGGATTGCGCTGGTTGGTGCAATACTCACGTCAACGCGGTGAGCATACAATGAACGAGCGTTTGGCTAAGGAAATCATGGATGCAGCCAATAACACTGGTTCAGCTGTGAAGAAGCGTGAAGACACACATAAGATGGCTGAAGCCAACCGTGCCTTTGCACATTACCGTTGGTAATAAATTTAGTGGCTATTGCTTTGTTGCACTAGCCACTTTTCTGTAATATACGGTATAATTATTTGTAGCATAGTCTTTTTAGACTAAAATTTATTCAAGGAGACAATTCACATGGCTAACAAGCGTGAATACCCATTGAACCGTACTCGTAATATTGGTATCATGGCGCACATTGATGCAGGTAAGACAACTGCAACTGAGCGTATCTTGTACTATACGGGTAAGATTCACAAGATTGGTGAGACTCACGATGGTGCATCTCAAATGGACTTTATGGATCAAGAAAAGGAACGTGGAATCACGATCCAGTCAGCTGCAACTACTGCGGTTTGGCATGGTTTCCATGATCAGTTCGCTAAGGAACCAATCCGTATTAACATCATTGATACACCAGGACACGTGGACTTCACAATCGAAGTTGAGCGTTCATTGCGTGTTTTGGATGGTGCCGTAGCTGTTTTGGATGGTGCCGCTGGTGTTGAGCCTCAAACAGAAACTGTTTGGCGCCAAGCTGAAACATATGAAGTACCTCGTATCGTTTTCGTTAACAAGATGGACAAGATGGGTGCTGACTTCCAAATGTCAGTTGACTCATTGAAGTCTCGTTTGGACGCAAACGCAAAGGCTATTCAATGGCCAATCGGTGCCGAAGATGATTTCGAAGCAATTATTGATTTGATCACTAAAGAAGCTTTGTACCCCGTTGATGAATTGGGTGAGAAGTGGGAGCCACGCGCAATCCCTGCTGATTATGTCGAATTAGCTGAAGAAAAGTACAACGAATTGGTTGAAGCCATCGCTGATGTTGATGACGATATCATGGAGAAGTACTTGGGCGGAGAAGAGATCTCTCAAGAGGACTTGAAGGCTGCCATTCGTCGTGCAACGATTTCATTGCAATTCTATCCTGTATTAGCTGGTTCAGCTTACAAGGATAAGGGTGTGCAAATGATGTTGGATGCAGTTGTTAACTACTTGCCATCACCACTAGACGTTAAGCCTTATGTTGCTAACGATCCAGATACTGATGAAGAAGTTGACTTGATGGCAAATGATGAAGATCCATTTGCTGCCTTGGCCTTTAAGGTTATGACTGATCCTTTCGTTGGTCGTTTGACATTTATGCGTGTCTATACTGGTGTCTTGGAAGCCGGTTCATACGTTTTGAACACATCACGTAACAAGCGTGAGCGTGTTGGTCGTTTGCTACAAATGCACGCCACAAACCGTACTGAAATCGAAGAAGTATTCTCAGGTGATATCGCTGCTGCGATCGGTTTGAAGGATACAACTACTGGTGACTCTTTGACAGCAATCGAGCGTCCATTGATTTTGGAATCAATGGAGTTCCCAGAGCCAGTTATCCAATTGGCAATTGAGCCAAAGACGAAGGCTGATCAAGATAAGATGTCAACAGCTTTGCAAAAGTTGGCTGAAGAAGATCCTTCATTCCGTGCTGAGACTAACCCTGAAACTGGTGATACTTTGATTTCTGGTATGGGTGAGTTGCACTTGGATATCATCGTTGACCGTTTGCGTCGTGAGTTTAACGTTGATGCCACTGTTGGTGCTCCACAAGTTGCCTACCGTGAGGCGTTCACTAAGACTGTTCAAGCTCGTGGATACTTCAAGCGTCAATCTGGTGGTAAGGGTCAATATGGTGATGTTTGGATTGAATTCTCACCAAATGATGAAGGAGCTGGTTACGAATTTGAGGATGCCATCGTTGGTGGTGTCGTTCCTCGTGAGTACATCCCTTCAGTTGATGCTGGATTGAAAGACTCAATGAATGCTGGTCCTTTGGCTGGCTTCCCATTGGTTGACTTGAAGGCCAAGTTGTATGATGGATCATATCATGATGTCGATTCTTCTGAAGCTGCCTTTAAGATCGCTGCTTCATTAGCTTTGCGTGAGGCTGCCAAGACTGCTGGTGCAGTTATCTTGGAACCAATCATGAAGGTTGATATCGTTGTTCCTGAGGATAACTTAGGTGATGCAATGGGTCACGTTTCAGCTCGTCGTGGTTTGCTAGAAGGTCAAGAGCAACGCGGAAACGCAATGACAGTGCACGCTAAGGTGCCACTATCAGAAATGTTTGGATATGCAACTACTTTGCGTTCATCAACGCAAGGTCGTGGTACTTTCCAAATGTCATTCGATCACTATGAAGCCGTTCCAAAGAACGTGCAAGAAGAGATCGTTAAGAAGTATGGTCGTTCAGACGCTGAATAAGCTCTGAATAAAGATTATATTGTAAAAGACGGACTTCCCATTTTTTGAGAAGTCCGTCTTTTTTTATTTTGTAATGCAAGCGCTTTCCTTTGGCGAAATTTTGTTCTATACTAAAAACACGGAAGGCGGGTATGTGATGATGGCAGAATATTATATTCAACTGAATGAGAATGATGAAATTCCATTGGAATTTAACCCAGCATATTTTGCAGGGTTCAATGTGTACCACCGCTTGAATGTCAGTCAATCTCCAGACGAAGCATTAGGCTATAGTGAACGACAGGAAGCCGAAAAGGTTGCTGCACAATTGACGGAAGTAGGTTTTTCCGTGGAAATTAAGCAGTAGAGAAACAGCCGAGTTAATAACTTGGCTATTTTTTTGCAAAGATTCTAGTTCTTGCTTATTGAGAGCATACATCACTATGTTAATTTGAAGGATTATGTAAAAAATGGGCTGACAAGCGGAGTATTGCAGTCTTTATCGCTCAGAATTCACTTTATTTTGCTAGATAATGACTATATAATTAAAGTTACTGTTAAGAAAGGTGGTATCCGTGATTGACGCAGCCAATTATTGAATTTAAGCACGTCGCTAAAAGTTTTGGCGATACACTTGTTTTGAAAAATGTGGATCTCGAAATTGAGGCGGGTAAATTCTATACCCTATTAGGGCCTTCTGGTTCAGGAAAAACAACTATTCTCCGTTTGATTTCGGGAATGATTGATGCAACAGAAGGCGATATTATGTTTGCCGGACGGCGGATTAATGATGTTCCTGCGGAGAAACGCCCAGTGAATACGGTTTTCCAAAACTACGCGCTTTTTCCAAATATGAATGTTTTTGACAACGTTGCTTTTGGAATGTCGATTAAAGGGAAACCTAAAAATGAAATAACTGCAAAGGTCACGGAAATGCTCGGCTTGGTAAAGTTATCCGGCTTAGAAAATCGTGAGATCAGTGAGTTGTCTGGTGGACAACAGCAACGAGTCGCGATTGCGCGGGCTTTGGCAAATGAACCCCAGGTTCTTTTGCTGGATGAGCCGTTATCCGCACTTGATTATAAGTTACGTAAACAAATGCAATATGAATTACGTGAGATTCAGCAGCGACTGGGAATCACATTCATCTTCGTAACACATGATCAAGAAGAAGCCCTGGCAATGTCTGATTGGATCTTTTTAACAAATGACGGTGAGATCGCTCAAAATGGAACTCCTGTCGATATCTACGATGAACCAATTAATCGTTTTGTTGCAGACTTCATTGGTGAGTCAAATATTATCCCTGGGATCATGAAGGCAGACTATCTGGTTCATTTTGTCGGCAAGGATTTTGAAAATGTCGATGGTGGTATGCGCCCAAATGAGCCGGTTGAAGTTGTACTACGACCTGAGGATCTTGATTTAGTCGAGGTTAGCGCTGGAAAACTAGTAGTTACGATCGACGATCAGTCATTTAGAGGCGATTATTATGAAATTACAGCCCATGATGATGATCAAAATGAGTGGCAAGTTCAAGCGACCAATCCGGCTGTAATTGGTGAACGTCGTGGTCTTTTCTTCGACCCAGAAGATATTCATATTATGCGATTAAATGAATCGGAAGATGAATTTGACGCACGGCTAGAGAAGTACGAAGAGGAGACAGAGGACGATGACCAATAAACGTCTAACAAGTTATACCTTGCCGTATTACTTGTGGGTGATGCTATTTGTTATTGCCCCGTTGATTTTATTGCTGATTCAGAGTTTTAAAAACTTTAATGGCAACTTCACGATATCGAACTATATCAATTTCTTCGACTCATGGACCTATATTCGGATGACTTTGAATTCGTTATGGATTGCAGCGATCGTCACGGCGGTAACTTTGTTAATTTCTTATCCGATGGCGTATTTTTTGACACGCTTGAAAAATCGACAATTCTGGCTATTGTTGGTGATTTTGCCAACATGGGTTAACCTATTACTTAAAACGTATGCATTTATTGGGTTATTTGCTCAGAATGGTTCAGTGAATAATTTTCTTGCATTTATTGGGTTAGGACGACAGCAGCTACTCTTTACGAATACATCATTTATTTTAGTAGCGGCTTATATCCAAATTCCTTTTATGATTATGCCAATCTTTAATGCGTTAATTGACCTAAATCCGAGTTTGGTGAATGCCGCTCGTGATTTGGGAGCAAGCCCTTGGCAGACTCTCCGACGAGTTGTTTTCCCACTTACTTGGGGAGGCGTGCGCTCAGGAATTCAAGCTGTGTTCATTCCGACGCTATCACTTTTCATGATTACAAGATTGATTGGTGGAAACAAGGTGATTACCTTGGGAACGGCAGTTGAGGAACATTTCTTAGTAACTCAAAACTGGGGAATGGGTTCAACAATCGGAATTGTCTTGATTATTGCAATGGCCTTAACGATGTATGTAACCCGCGATCGAAAGAAGCGAGGTGATCGCTAATGCAAGTAGCAAAACAATCAAAGTGGGCAAACTCATATTTAGTCTTTGTTTTCATTTTAATGTACGCACCAATTTTTTATTTGATCTTTTATTCTTTCAACGCTGGCGATTACATGCACGACTTTTCGGGCTTCTCGCTGACACATTATGCAGCAATGTTTAGTGATTTACGTTTGATGGGAATTTTAGTGAATACTTTTATCATTGCGCTATTGTCGGCATTGCTTGCAACCTTGATTGGGACTTTCGGTGCGCTGGGTATTTATAATACTCGACAAAAGAATCTGAAGGTAACCCTTTTGTCTTTTAACAATGTTTTAATGGTTTCGCCAGATGTCATCATTGGGGCTTCCTTTTTGATTCTATTTACCTTGATCGGTATAAAACTAGGCTTTCTAACGGTCTTATTATCACATATTGCCTTCTCGGTACCAATTGTCGTACTGATGGTCTTGCCTCGTTTGGAGGAGATGGATCGTGATTTGATCACGGCAGCTCGTGACTTAGGTGCTAACAGTCAGCAAGTGTTAAGTCGGATCATTTTGCCATATGCTTGGCCTGGAATTCTAGCGGGTTTCTTTATGGCAATTACTTATTCGCTAGATGATTTTGCGGTAACCTTCTTTGTGACTGGATCGGATTTTTCAACCTTGTCTGTGGAAATCTATTCTCGAGCTAGAACAGGGATTGATTTGTCGATTAACGCACTTTCGGCGCTGATGTTTGTAATCTCATTGGTTCTGGTTGTTGTGTATTACTTCATCTCTGTAAGAGGGATTCGTAGTAAAAATACGGGGGTGATGCGATAATGCGACGCTTGAGTATTTTTTCAATAATCATTGCTGTGGTTGTAACGGCTTTGGCCATTATTAGTTTTCAATTGGGTCAAGCTCAACAACCGACGCGTAAGGCCTCGCGGACGAATAATGTATTAACTATTTATAACTGGGGTGAATACATTGATCCTAGTTTGATTAGTAAGTTCGAGAAGCAAACGGGCTATCAAGTTAATTACGTGACCTTTGATTCAAACGAAGCAATGTACACGAAAGTAAAGCAAGGCGGAACTGCTTATGATATTACGGTTCCGTCGGATTATATGGTCGATAAGATGCGGCAAGAAGGTTTACTGAACCGTTTGGATTTGAGCAAAATTCCAAATCTTAAATACTATGATCCACAGTATATGAACTTAGCCTTTGATCCGCATAATCAATATTCCTTACCATATTTCTGGGGAACCTTGGGGATTGCCTATAATGATCAAAAAGTTAAGGCGGATGAGGTCAAAACATGGAATGACTTGTGGTCAGATAAGTGGCATGGCAAGATCATGTTGACGGATTCATCACGTGATATGTTGGGCGTTGCCCTTGCATCGGATAACTTATCGGTGAATACTACGAGTAACATGGCGTTAAACGTGGCGGCTAAGAAGTTGATGGCTTTGGCGCCCAATACTCAGGCTATTTTGGCCGATGAAATCATGAATTACATGGTGAACGGTGAGAGTAGCGTGGCAGTGGTTTATTCCGGCCAAGCGAAGGAAATGGCTGATCAGAACTCGCACATTAAATACGTTATTCCTGAAGGTATTGGGAATATGTGGGTGGACAATCTAGTGATTCCTAAAACGGCGGCGAATAAGCCTGCTGCATATGCGTTCCTGAATTTCATGTCGGACCCTCGAAATGCAGCTCAAAATGCAGAATGGGTTGGTTATTCGACACCGAATAAGGGGGCTTTGAAATATCTACCAAAGTCCCTGACTCAGGATCAAGAATGGTATCCATCAGGAGATAAATTGAAGGGTAAAGAGGTTTATCGTAATTTATCACCTTATTGGACTCAGCAGTATAATGATCTATGGTTGCAGGTTAAAATGCATCAATAACATAAAAAACCGAACAAGCGTGTTCCTGATTTGACAGGAGCTCACTTATTCGGCTTTTTTTATTGTGCGTCGGCTGGTAGACTAACCGGTGCGTCAGTTACGACTTGAACTTCGGTAACTTTAATTGCAGTTTTGGGCTTATCGCTACTAGAAACAGCGACTTTTGCAATTTTGTCAACGACATCCATGCCATCGATAACCTGACCAAAGACAGTGTAATCACCATCCAAACCAGGGTTACCACCGTTTTTATAGGCGTTATAAATCTTGGTTGGATAAGCGCTTTTTTTAATATTTGCACGTTGATCAGCTGGATTTTGATTGATGAAAAACTGTGAACCATTCGAACTACTTTGCCCGGTATTTGCCATGGCGAGGGCGCCACGAATGTTATACAAAGACGATGAGATTTCATTCTTAAAGCCAGTACCGCTATCAACTTTAGAATTTTTCCCATTCCAAATTGACTTACCACCGGTACCGTCTCCCTTAGGATCGCCACCTTGAATCATAAAGCCTTCAATTACGCGATGGAAGGTTGTATTGTTGTAATACCCCTCTTTGGCAAGTGTAACAAAATTGGTTACAGCAAGCGGTGCATACGTGTTGAATAATTTGATCTTAATATCACCATCAGATGTCTTGATGATTACAAGACTTTCATCAGAAGAGACGCTATCTGAAAGCTGTGGTAATGCAAGCTTGTTGAGGGCGGCTTGTGACTTACCATCATTTTGACTTGCTGACAATTTGGAGCTTGTATCCGAATTGTTTGAGTCTGAAGTTGATGTATTTGGACGAGTTAGCGCGAAAATCACTAATCCAATGATCGCAATAGTGATTAAACTGAGCGCCCAGATTTGAACGGGGATTTTTTTCATAATAGCTCCTATGTTAAATGTTAATTTATAAATGCACGATGTAAGGTTTTCAGAAATAAATAAAAACCGAACAACTATCTAATTTTAACATAGGTAGTTGTTCGGTCTTTATTTAAAAACAAATTTATTTAAATCGCAAGATGTAATGATTTATTGAACAATCAAAACGTCGACTGATGCATTTTGGATCACAAAAGCGGTTACGGAACCAACCAGTAAACGTTCCAAAGCGTTTAATCCAGACTTGCCAAGCATAATCAATTCATTGTCATGATCTTCTGGGAAATCGCGGGCAATCACGGTCTTTGGTGATCCGAAACGAACGTGAATATCAACGTCGGTAACGCCTTCTTTACTAGCGAGATCCTTGTATTCAGCCAATTTCTCCTCAGCGTCTTGAACTAATTGATAAACCACATCACCTGAAATTGACATACCAGCAAGTCCTGAAAGTGAGTTTGTATCAATTACATAGAGAAGGTCGAGGCGGGTGTTATTACGAACAGCAACGGCCGACGCTTTTTTAACAATCCGCTTTGAGATGTCTGACCCATCGACGGGGGCCAAAATGTTCTTGTAGCTCATACTGTCTGTTGCCATGATAAAATACCGTCCTTTTCAAATCTGTCTAATACTTATATTATAACTCATGAAAAAATAAATGAAAGCGGTTTATATCGAACAGAAGATGAACATTGTCTGAAAATATTGTTATAATATTAAGTTATGTAAAACGTTGGTTGGCCACTTTGATCTTTTGGTGCAATTTGTTTCAGAAGTGGTTGACCTTGTTGAGAGTGGGAGGGTTATTATTTATGGCAGTTAAAAATGAAGGAAGCCAGCATCTTTGGCTTACAATGACGGCGTTGGGATTGTTTACATTTATGTCGACTTTAGATGCATCAATCGTCAATATTGCTTTACCGATTATTTCACGGGACTTATCAATCCCAATGAATCAAGCAACTTGGACGGTTGCGATATACTTGATTGTTATTTCTGGGCTTTTAACGTTCTTTGGTCGTTTAGGCGATCAGGTCGGAAAAATTCGGATCTTCAAATGGGGAACCTATATTTTTACGTTGGGCTCACTTTTTGCCGGATTTAATCTTGGGCTACCTTTTTTGCTTTTTGCACGGGTTGTTCAAGCGGTCGGCGCTTCAATGACTATGAGTAATTCGTTTGGAATTACAACAGATTTGGCACCAACGGCAATGCGCGCAAGGGCGATGTCCTTTATTGCACTTTTTGTATCAATGGGTTCAATCGCTGGACCAGCATTGGGCGGAATTATTCTACAATATTTGCCTTGGTCTTATATCTTTTGGATCAACGTTCCTGTCGGATTGTTAGCGATTTTGGCCGGATCGTATTTCTTTCCAAAGAGTCGCCCACGTATGCAGCACATTGAGATTGACTGGATTGGATCAGGCTTATTCTTTAGCTTAATCGTTGTGTTCTTCTTAGGTGTTAATCTAGCTCAAATCATTGGCTTTGCGGCACCACTGGCTTTGGTGCTTGATGCGGTATCATTGGCCTTACTTGTAGCCTTTATTAGTTGGGAACGGCGTGTGTCAGAACCATTATTGGATTTATCGATATTTAAGACATCTTTGTTCACACTTTCGTTGATTGCCTCCGTGTTGGTCTTTACAACGAACTTCTTTTCGAATGTGCTGTTGCCGTTTTATCTAGAGAATTTACGAGGCTTTTCGACTGGTAAGTCTGGACTTTATATGATGACGATTCCGGTTGCAATGTTAATTGGTGCACCAATTGCTGGAATTGTAGCGGATAAATTTGATCGAGAATATGTGACCTTGGTTGCACTAAGTGGACTTGTTGTTGCAATGTTTGGCTGGCGAGCTGTTGTTGGTGATTCACCAATGGTGTTTGTAGTCTTGATGATGGCTTTGGCTGGACTAGGAACTGCATTCTTCCAAACTCCTAATAACGCTTTAATTATGACGGCGGCACCGCAAAGTCAGCTCGGAGTTGCTGGGGCTTTGAATGCGTTGGCCCGTAACTTGGGGATGATTATTGGTACCTCAGCGGTGACGACGGCCTTGTACTTATCAATGAGTAACACGTTAGGTCATAATGTTGTATCTTATCCGGTGGGGCATGATGCGGTCTTCGTTGATGGAATGCATACGGCCTTTACTTTAGGTGCAGTGCTCGTGTTAGTTGCATGGGGAATTACTTTTGTTCGAGTATTAATGCGAATTAAGGCAAAACAATCAGAGAAAAAAGCATAGGCTTGTCAGTTATAATGAATGCTGATATAATATTCCTTATGCGATGAGTCGAGAGATTTCAATTTATTGAAATTTTATAGCCACCTCTTGTAAACGACCGCATGTCGGAGAGGGCAGTTGGTGTTTGTGGAAATACCGCTGCTGCAGATGACTACGATAAGGGTAACTTTATTGCTGTATGGTGACTGATGGGCAACCATCACCGGAGCTATTGCCGGTCTTACAATAGCATGCCAAATTAAAACCGTTAGATCTTTTGATCTAACGGTTTTTCTTATTTTGTGGATAATGAATGATATTACCATCATTTAGATATGATCTTGTTTCGAGAGTAAATGAGAATATGGAAGTCGATATCTAATGTTAATGAGATTAATCATATACTATTTACGGCGAATTTCGAGATTATAAAAATAACTATATCATTTTTCTTTCCTGTGGTTTATAATTACTATTGTAATAAATTATATATAGAGAGAGTACGCGAAATGGAAAAATTAATTCAGATTCGTATTGAAGACGATGTAAAGAAGCGTGTTGATGATGTTTTTCGTAGCGAAGGGCTATCATCGCAACAGGCAGTGAAGATGTTTTTGACGCAAGTTGCAAACACAGGACATTCGCCATTTGAAGGTATGTTTGGCCCTCGCAGTAAATAAAAATTAACTGGTGGGTTTTGATTTTGAATGTGAAATTAGGCAATTCAAGTCGCGACTTGAATGAATGTTGATGAGCGATTATATTTTAAGTTTTAGGTCTTTTCATTATAATAATGAGAAGACCTTTTTTATTTTGAAATTAAATGGCTTTCAAAGCCAGTAGGTTCTTTGTTATACTAAGCGTGAGCACTAATTGAAAGGGCTTAAAATATGAAAGAAATAAAATTTAAAAGAATGCACTTTTTACAGCGATTGATTATCAATGCGATTACTTTGTTGGCCTTGGCTGGCTTTTTCTCGCAAGGACTACATATTGATTCGATATTTACAGCATTTATGGCGGCGTTGATTTTAGGGGTGCTAAATGCGTTGGTTCGCCCGGTACTACAGCTTTTGGCGTTGCCATTAACAATCCTGACCTTTGGAATATTTGGCTTGATTGTGAATGGAGCGGTGCTTTGGATGACCGCAGCGCTGGTCGGAAGTGGTTTTAGATTTGCTTCCTTTGGTTGGGCAGTGTTGATTTCAATTGTTATGTGGTTAGTAAATCTGATTGTATCAAGCTTCCTAGCTCGTAATGATTAACTTCGAAATTCAATAAGAAGGAAAGAACATATGGCAAATTCAGTGATTACGGTACGTGATTTATTGGCGCGTACGCATCTTGACCTGTTAACGGGTGCGGAGTATTTGGACCGCCCAATTGTGACGCCTGATATTTCACGACCCGGTTTAGAGATGACAGGATATTTTAACTATTATGCTGGAGAACGAGTTCAGCTTTTGGGAATTACGGAAACGTCATTCATGGAGCGAATGAACCATGATGAATTGTTGATGGTTGCAAGAAAGATGATGACAGATCGTACACCTGTGATTGTGGTCTCAACTGGACGTAAATTAAAGCAAGAATTTATGGATGTTGCAGCTGAAGCGCACATTCCGGTTTTGACAACCGAATTAACTTCATCACGAATCCTTTCAAATATGACCTATTTCTTGGGTGGAGCCTTAGCCGAACGTGAGTCGGTCCACGGTGTACTAGTTGATATCTTTGGTTTGGGAGTCTTGATTACGGGTGACTCAGGCGTTGGAAAGTCTGAAACGGCATTAGAATTGATTCAGAGAGGTCACCGACTAATTGCTGATGATCGTGTGGACATTTATGCGCAGGATGAGGAACATTTGGTTGGGGAGGCTCCTGCAATTTTACGGAACTTAATGGAGTTGCGTGGTGTTGGAATCATTGATGTTTTGAATTTATTTGGTGCTGGGGCTGTTCGTTCCCATGCGACAGTATCTTTTAATTTACACTTGCAAAAGTGGGAGGACGGGCAGCAAATTGATCGATTGGGTAATGGTGAAGACGCATTAAATATTAATAACGTCGCATTACCACGTTTGGTACTGCCCGTACAAAGTGGACGGAATTTGGCGGTGTTGATCGAGACAGCTGCTAAAAATTTCCGAGCTAAGAAGATGGGTTTTGATGCAACTGAGACCTTCAACAAGAACTTAAATTCGTTAATTGCGGAGAATTCGGCAGAGGCTAAATAGTCCTTTTAATGAGATCTTCAAGATGGGTTTAGGCGGTCTATTTAAGAATGTCGTTATTAAATAGAAGATATGGTAATATATTTATATTGTTAGATTCCAAACTATCTTACAATTTGAAACGGAGAATATGCTGTGAAAAAAGAAGTTATTGCAGTGTTGGGGGCTGGTTCTTGGGGAACCGCATTAGCACATGTAGCAGCTGAAAATGGACATGACGTTCGTTTATGGACATATAAACCAGCTCAAGTTAACGAAATTAACAATGAGCATCTTAATCGTGCTTACCTTGGTGAAGTAGCAATTGACCCAAACGTCGTTGCAACTGCTGATATGCAAGTAGCTGTGAAAGATGCCACGATTGTTTTAAGTGTTGTACCAACGAAGGCAACTCGTGAAGTTGCTCATCAATTGGCAGGCGTGCTAGATACGCTTGATCAAAAGGTGACGTTGGTGGCGGCAACCAAAGGAATTGAGCCAGATACCTACAAACGTCCTTCGGAGATGTTAACCGAAGAGGTAGCACCAAAGAATCGACGCGGAGTTGGAATTATCGCGGGTCCATCACATGCTGAAGGTGTGATCAAGCATGACCCAACATTGGTAACAATGGTATCAGAGAATATTCAGATTGCTGAACAAATGCAAGCTGCCTTTTCAAATCAGTTTTTCCGAGCTTATACGAATACCGATTTGGTTGGTTCGGAGTTTGGTGGAGCCCTTAAAAATGTGATTGCAATTGGCGCTGGAGCGATTGATGCTCTGGGGTATGATGCAAATGCAAAGGCAGCTCTCTTTACCCGAGGTCTCGCTGAGATTAGTCGATTAGGCCAAGCGTTTGGTGCAAATCCAATTACTTTCATGGGCTTAGCTGGTGTAGGTGATTTGTTTGTAACAGCGACTTCGGTGCATTCGCGTAATTTCCGAGCGGGTGTTCAGCTTGGTAAAGGTAAAAGTGTTGCCGAGGTGATTGCTGACATGGGAATGGTGATCGAAGGGATTTCAACCACTAAGGTGGTGCATGAACTTGGTCAATTAAAGCATGTACCAATGCCAATTACCGATGCAATTTATGATGTTTTATATGAAGGTAAGAATACTAAGGAAGTAGTTACGGCCTTGATGGATCGTGAACTACAGCAAGAAGGGAAATAAATAACCATGAAACCAGTACGTAAAGCCATTATTCCAGCCGCAGGATTGGGAACGCGTTTTCTACCAGCAACAAAGGCTTTGGCAAAAGAGATGTTGCCAATTGTTGATAAGCCAACGATTCAATTTATCATAGAAGAAGCACTTGCTTCAGGAATTGAAGACATTGTGATTGTTGATGGTAAGTCGAAGCGCTCAATCGAGGATCACTTCGATTCAAATCCTGAGTTGGAGAATAACTTGCGCGACAAGGGAAAGGACGAATTGTTGAAGATTGTTGAAGAGACAACTGACATTAATTTGTACTTTATCCGACAATCACATCCACGTGGGTTGGGTGATGCCGTCTTGACTGCAAAGTCATTTATTGGTGACGAGCCATTCGTGGTAATGCTTGGTGATGATTTGATGACTGATGATGTTCCGTTGACTAAGCAGTTGATTGAGCGTTATGAGAAGACTGGTGAGTCAACTTTGGCAGTCATGGAAGTTCCGCACGAACAAGTTTCCGAATATGGCGTTATTGCACCTGAAATGGAACTTGAAGATGGTTTGTATCAAGTAAACTCATTCGTTGAGAAGCCCAAGCCAGAGGATGCGCCTTCTAACTTGGCAATTATCGGACGATACTTGCTAACACCAGAAATCTTTGAAGAGTTGGAAAATACAGAACCTGGTAAGGGTAATGAGATTCAACTTACGGATGCAATCGACACTTTGAACAAGCGCCAACATGTTTATGCGCATAACTTCAAAGGACGTCGTTTTGACATTGGCTCAAAAATCGGTTTCTTGACTACAAATATTGAATTTGGTTTGCAACACCCGCAGACCAAGGATCAATTGAAGGCTTATTTGAAAGATTTAGCAGATAAGTTGGATTAAAACGGTTAATCTTTAAAACGGATGGCAGTAGTTTTACTGGCATCCGTTTTTTGATAGTAATTTTGATTATTATGGCGACTGCAACGTTCGGACGGTGAAAATTCCGGTACTGGTAAAAAAAGACTTTTCCGAGTAGAATAACTATATTATAACTAACAAATTGTTAGCAGTTACGTGGAGGTGACCATTTATGAAACACTACGATACAATTATTATTGGCGCAGGACCTGGTGGGATGACGGCGGCAACTTATACTTCACGGGCAAACATGTCTGTATTAATGATTGACCGTGGAATCTACGGTGGTCAAATGAATAACACGGCAGAAATCGAGAATTATCCTGGTTTTGACTTGGTACTTGGGCCAGATTTGTCTGAAAAAATGTATGCATCCGCAACTAAGTTTGGGGCAGAATATGCTTTTGGAACGGTGACACATGTTGAGGCACTTGAAAACGGGACATGGCATGTTGTAACTGACATGGATGAATATGAAAGTAACTCAGTCATTGTTGCGACAGGGGCAGCTTATAAAGAACTTGGAGTGCCAGGTGAGAAGGCTTTGTTGGGACGCGGTGTCTCTTACTGTGCGGTTTGTGATGGTGGGTTCTTCCGCGGTCAAGAAGTCGTAGTAGTAGGCGGCGGTGACTCAGCGATTGAAGAAGCAACCTATCTAGCAGGAATTGTAGATCATGTGACAGTGATTCATCGGCGTGATACTTTAAGAGCTCAGAAAATTCTACAAGACCGGGCCTTTGCAAATGAGAAGATTGATTTCGTTTGGAATACGGTTGTGGAAGAAATTGTAGATGCAGACAACAAGGTTGCCGGAGTCAATGTAGTTGACATGGTAACAAATGAAAAGAAGTTTATACCAGCAGCCGGAGTCTTTATTTATGTTGGTGTGTTACCTGTTTCTGAGCCGTTTACAGATTTGGGAGTAACTGATCAAGCTGGCTGGGTTATCACGGATGATGGAATGCGGACGAATAGACCTGGTTTATTCGCGATTGGAGATATTCGTGATAAGGCATTACGGCAAATCACAACTGCAGTCGGTGATGGTGCAATCGCCGGGCAGAATGCCTTTGCTCATAATGAAGAAGTAAAAAGCGCCCAATTACAAAACTAATTTAGATAATTTTCTGTAAAAAGGAGTTTGCATGACACGAGGCAGTAAAATACTCGCATCCGCCCATTATGTTCCAAACGATGTTATTACAAATGCTGATTTATCAGCAATCATGGATACCAATGATGAATGGATTCAAAAGCATACAGGCATTAAAACACGGCATATTTCGTTACGAGGTGAAAATACTTCCGACATTGCAACGAAAGCGGCGGAATTAGCCTTGCAAAAGACTGATTTAGCACCCGAAGATTTGGATTTGATTATTGTTGCGACCTTTACGCCGGATGGCTTAGCGCCCTCAACAGCTGCGTTAGTTCAGCGTAATTTGGCCGCTGAAGGGGCATGGGCGTATGATATTTCGACAGCTTGTGCGGGTTTTGTCTTCGCTTTGAGCACTGCTGACAAATTTTTGAAGTCGGGAGCCTATCAAAATGCCCTAGTGATTGCGGCGGAAGTTAATTCAAAGATGATGGATTTTACGGATCGGACATCGGCGGTCTTTTTTGGGGATGGAGCGGCTGCTTATGTTTTAACTGCAGCTGGTCAAGGAGAGTTAGTCGCCGAAGAAATGCATACAATTGGCAATGACCATGTGGTTCGCTCTGGGAAAATTGCACCACTCAAGGAATTGCGGGCTGATAGCTATCCATCAATTGAGGCCTTTCATCAAGAGGGACGTGAAGTTTTTGATGAGGTTACAACATTGATTCCGACACACATCGAGAACTTTTTAGCACAGCGCGGCTTGAAACCGACAGATATTGATTACTTTATTCCGCATCAAGCGAATTTGCGGCTTATTGAAGCGATTGCTACTGCCTTAGATCAACCGATGTCTAAGTTTGCCCAAAATGTTATTAAATATGGAAATACTTCTTCAGCTGGAATTGCGATTGGGCTCGATGAATATCGCGAAGCACATTCGTTGACTGGAAAACGAATTTTATTGACAGGTTTTGGGGCTGGGTTTACCTACGGATCAACCTTGCTAGAATTTTAAGATGTCAGCGAAAAATAGGTTTTTTGATTAGAATCGTGCTAGAATGATACTTTGTTATTGGAGGGTTGAACATGGATTTTAAAGCGCTTTTGGAGCAATTACATGCTGAGGAGATTGATGAATTTCAAGTGACGACGGACACCTATCGTGAATTTTATGATGTTTGGCGTGATTACCCTTATCAGAATACGATTCGGGGCATTGCTGACCTTGACGGAGTTGTCACTTATGTTCGTCAAACGGAAAGTTAATTAATTTTTAGATGATTTGCTTGTGAAAGACAGATGAAAGCGCTTGCGAATGGCTTGCAAACCTGTTAAAATTGTCTCATAGTCAAATTATTGGTTAATATTAAAATTTGACCTTCAATTACAAATAAAAACAGATCTAAAGGAGATTTTTATCATGGAATCACGCGAATTTAACATTGTAGCAGAAACAGGTATCCACGCTCGTCCAGCAACTTTGTTGGTACAAGCAGCTTCAAAGTTCTCATCAAACGTAACTTTGTCATACCAAGGTAAGGATGTAAACCTAAAGTCAATCATGGGTGTTATGTCACTTGGTGTTGGTCAAGGGGCCGATGTTAAGATTTCTGCAGAAGGTGATGATGAAGCAGCTGCCCTTGAGGCAATTGCTAACACTATGTCTGCCGAAGGTTTGACTGACTAATTTACCAAAAGACAATTTACTATTGAGGAAATAAACGATGGCAAATGAAATTAAAGGAATTGCAGCGTCAAACGGCGTTGCGATTGCGAAAGCATATAAGCTCGTTGATCCTGATTTGTCTTTTGAGCAACGTACAATTGGGGACGTTGAAGCAGAAAAAGGCCGCCTACGTGCGGCCTTTGATGCATCTAAGAAAGATTTAGAGCAGATCAGAGATAAAGCAACTGCAAGTATGGGTGAAGCAGAAGCGGAAGTTTTCACAGCACATATCATGGTTTTAGAGGATCCTGAATTATTAGGGGGAATCGAAGGTCAGATTGCTTCTGAACAAGTTAACGCGGAAGTTGCACTTAAGGCAACTACTGACATGTATATCGGTATGTTTGAAGGAATGGCTGATGACAATCCTTACATGGCAGAGCGTGCCGCTGATATTCGTGACGTAACCAAGCGGATTATGTCACATTTATTGGGCAAGCAGCTACCTAATCCAGCTTTGATCAATGAAGAAGTGATTATCGTCGCTAACGATATGACTCCTTCTGACACGGCCCAGTTGGATCGGCGCTTTGTTAAGGGATTTATTACTAACATTGGTGGTCGGACGGCGCATGCCGCAATTATGGCACGTACTTTAGAGATTCCGGCAATTGTTGGTTCCGAAGTTGCAACTGAACAGATTGCGGACGGACAGGCAATGATCTTGGACGGTCTTGACGGACTTGCAATCATTGAACCTTCAGATGAACAAATTAAGACCTACCGTGCAAAGGGTGATCGTTATTTGGAACAGAAGGTCGAATGGGCTAAGTTGAAGGACGAAAAGTCTGTTACAGCCGATGGTAAAGAGTTTGTAATTGGCGCTAACATTGGAACACCTAAGGATTTAGATGGTGTGACCGATAATGGCGGTGAGGGGATTGGTTTATATCGAACTGAATTCCTTTATATGGACTCGAAAGAATTGCCAACCGAGGAAGAGCAATTTAATGCTTATAAAGCGGTGCTTGAAGGTATGGATGGTAAGACGGTAACGGTTCGGACAATGGATATTGGTGGTGACAAGTATTTGCCATATCTACCATTACCCAAGGAAGAGAATCCGTTCCTAGGCTATCGAGCTATTCGAATTTCTTTGGATCGTGATGATATCTTTAGGACACAATTACGAGCCTTATTGAGGGCATCCGTTTATGGTGACCTATGGATTATGTTCCCAATGGTGGCAACATTACCTGAATTCCGAGCTGCTCGTGATATCTTCTATGAAGAAAAGGCTAAGCTACAAGCGCAAGGGACTGCAATTGCAGATGGCATCAAGTTGGGAATTATGATTGAAGTGCCTGCCGCAGCGGTTCTGGCTGATAAGTTTGCTCAGGAAGTTGACTTCTTCTCGATCGGAACAAATGATTTGATTGGTTATTCAATGGCTGCCGACCGTGGTAACGATAAAATCTCTTATCTATATCAACCATACAATCCATCGATTCTACGGTTAATTAAGAACGTGATTGATTCGGCTCATAAGTATGGCAAGTTTGCAGCGATGTGTGGTGAAATGGCTGGCGATCCAATTGCCTTACCAATTCTAGTTGGTATGGGCTTGGACGAGTTTTCAATGTCTGCAACGTCGATGCTACAAGCTCGTTCGTTGATGAAGAAATTGAATACGACTGAAATGGCCACATTAGCTGATCAAGCATTGGACGCGGAAACTAATGATGAAGTTAAAGCATTGGTTGAGCAGACAGTTCTTAATAAGTAATTTGACTTGGAATTAAATTTAACTGTAAAAACACTGTCCAATTTTTTGGAGAGTGTTTTTTATTAGTCATACCAACTGATAGCACACTACCTAGAAAGAATTAAAGTGTGGGAGCTTGTGGTTACCGACTGGAATAATTTATACTAATGTTAGAGCAGAATCTTGTTCGGATAATGATAAAGAATACTTACGCTTATTTAAAAGTGGGAGGCAGGTTGATAATGCGACGACCGATTGTAATTGCGAATTGGAAGATGAATAAATTACCCGGTGAAGTTACATCATACATTAAGGATGTTGCGGGTCAATTGGATAAATTTCCGAATGTAGATACGGTGTTAGCGGGCCAAGATGTATTATTGACATCAATGGTGACTGCTGCTGAGGGAACATCGATTAAAATTGGTGCTGAAAACGTCTATTGGGAAGACCGGGGAGCATACACTGGTGAAACCAGTCCCGCAGCTTTAGCTAATTTAGGTGTCAGTTATGTTATTATTGGACATTCTGAACGGCGAAATTATTTCCGTGAAACGGACGAAATGGTTAATTTGAAGGTCCTAGCAACATTACGGAATGGATTGGCACCAATCATTGCGATCGATGAGAATATCCAGCTAGTTTCGTCTGATGACCATATGCACTGGGTTGTAAATCAATTAATTGAGTCGTTAAAGGGGATTGACGAAACGACGGCCGCCCAATTGATGCTGGCCTATGAACCAACGCAAGCAATTGGTTCTGGACAAGCGATGAATGCTGAGAATGTTCAAAAAAGTTTGCATATTATGCGAGCAACGTTAGCTGACATGTACGGAGCTGAAGTTGCCGCCCAAATTAGAATTTTGTATGGTGGATCTGTTCGGCCAAATAACGCATTTGCATTATTAAGTCAGCCAGATGTCGATGGAGTTCTGGTAGGGGACGCTGCTTTGGATGCGGCAACTTTCGTTGAATTAGTTCAGCTTGCCGAACAAGCAAAGCGGATTGATGAATAAAATACAAGTGCAGTGCTTCGCAAACAAATGAAATATGTTATAATTCTTCAAAGGGAAGTACCCAAAATTTATAGTCACGTAAGGAGAAGACAAAATGTCTGCAATTACTGATATTTATGCACGCGAGGTATTAGACTCACGTGGTAACCCAACGGTTGAAGTTGAAGTTTACACTGAACTAGGTGGCTTCGGTCGCGGAATTGTTCCTTCAGGTGCCTCTACTGGTGTTAATGAAGCCGTAGAGCTACGTGATGGTGACAAGAGCCGTTTCCTAGGTAAAGGAACTTTGAAGGCTGTTGATAACGTAAACAAGATTATCAAGGACAAGTTGATCGGAATGGATGTTACGGACCAAGTTTTGTTGGATCGTACAATGATCGATTTGGACGGAACACCAAATAAGGGTAAGTTGGGTGCCAACGCTATCCTTGGTGTTTCAATCGCTGCTGCTCGCGCAGCTGCTGATGAGCTTGGAACACCTTTGTATAACTACCTTGGTGGATTCAACTCAAAGGTATTGCCTACTCCAATGATGAACGTTATCAATGGTGGTGCGCACGCAGATAACTCTGTTGATTTCCAAGAGTTCATGATCATGCCAGTTGGTGCCAAGACAGTTGCTGAAGCAATTCGTATGGGATCAGAAACCTTCCATGCTTTGCAAAAGCTATTGAAGGAATCAGGTCACTCAACTGCTGTTGGTGATGAAGGTGGATTCGCACCTAACTTTGCTTCAAACTCAGAGCCATTCGAATACTTGTTGAAGGCTATTGATGCTGCTGGTTACAAGGCTGGTAAGGATATTGCAATCGCCTTTGACGTTGCTTCATCAGAATTCTACAATGCTGAGACTGGTATCTATACTTTGGCCGGTGAGCCTGACAAGCAAGAGTACACGACTGACGAGTTCATCGAGTACCTTTCAGGTTTGGTTGAGAAGTACCCAGTTGTTTCAATCGAAGATCCTTTGGCAGAAGCTGCTGATTTGGATGACGAAGGACAATGGGATGCTTGGGCTAAGTTGACTGAGAAGTTGGGTAAGAAGGTTCAACTTGTTGGTGACGACTTCTTCGTTACAAATACGACTTTCTTGAAGAAGGGTATTGAGAAGAAGGCTGCTAATGCAATCTTGATCAAGGTTAACCAAATTGGTACTTTGACTGAGACTATGGAAGCTATCGAAATGGCTAAGGAAGCTGGTTACACTGCCATCGTTTCACACCGTTCAGGTGAGACCGAAGACACAACAATTGCTGACTTGGTTGTTGCTACTAACGCTGGTCAAATTAAGACGGGTTCAATGTCACGTACTGACCGTATCGCTAAGTACAACCAATTGATGCGGATCGAAGACTTGTTGACTGACAAGGTTGCCGAATACAAGGGTATTGACAGCTTTTATAACATCGATAAGGCTGCACGCGAGTCAATCGTTGACTTTAAGGCTTAATTAACAATAAAAATAGCTGATTTTAATCTTAAAATCAGCTGTTTTTTATTTTGCCAAGAAATGCTCAGTAGCATGATGAAAATTTGAAATGCCTAATTGACTATGCTAAAATGTTATAGTACTTGTGTAAGAGGAAAGGAGGAGCCCCATGTATAATATTTTGTTAACAGCGATGATCGTTGTCGGTGTCTTGATTATTATTGCCGTTTTGATGCAACCTTCAAAACAACAAGATGCGCTGTCTGCATTGTCAGGTGGTGGTGGGGATCTATTCGCCACACAAAAGTCTCGTGGATTTGAAGCAGTTATGCAACGGATTACTGCAATCTTGGGAGCCGTATGGTTTATCTTAGGTCTAGCCTTAGTTTACGTCGGTTCACATTAATAAATTGATCATTTATAGTGCCCTCTCGTGACCCAGTGTACGAGGGGGCTTTTTAGAAAAAAGAAATGGAAGTACTAATGGAAGTAAATGTATTACAAGACCAATTATTTGGTTTTCTAAAGGCTAACTCCACACAAGCTTTCTCAGCGCAAACATTGACGGAAGGTCTTCGATTAGATGACAGTCAAGCGTTCACAAAGGTTGTTCAGGCGTTAGCTGCACTCGAACGTGCACGAAAGGTATGGGTTACTCCTGCCGGTGATTTTCAATACAACGCGGATAGCGAAGGGATTATTGGAATCTTTAAGTCTAACGATAAAGGCTTTGGTTTCGTGCATTATGATGAAAATGAAGAAGATGTCTTCATTAACCCAGATAACACAATGCTCGCCCAACAAGGGGATGAAGTACGGGTAAAGTTATTGACAAAGGGTGATAGCACTAATAGTCGGGGTCCTGAAGGCCGGGTGCTTGAAGTAATCACTCGGAACTTCACTCAATTGGTGGGTGAGTTTAAACTGGGTTCTGAATATACCGGCTACATTGGTGAGGTTCGTCTGACTGACAAGAAATTGGCATCCTTTCAGTTGTTGATTAAGGATGGTGGTTTGAAGCCGACCGATGGTGAAATCGTTGTGGTGTCAGTTGCTGATTATCCAAGCCCAGCTGCCCCTAAGCGTTTTACAGGAGTTGTTACAGAAACAATCGGTTATAAAGATGAGCCAGGGGTTGATATTCTTCAAATTG
Source organism: Weissella muntiaci (assembly GCF_008107635.1). GTDB lineage: Bacteria > Bacillota > Bacilli > Lactobacillales > Lactobacillaceae > Weissella > Weissella muntiaci. Next base: position 49,079 of record NZ_SDGZ01000026.1, read on the forward strand.
TTTATCAACATGATGTACCGCATGTCTTTCCAGCAGATGTCTTAGAGCAAGCCGAAAAGATTCCGGCAGAAGTACAGGATGCCGAACGTGTAGGCCGTGAGGATATTACGGAACAGCCATTGGTAACAATTGATTCGATTGAGTCGAAGGATTTGGATGATGCTGTTGTTGTATGGCGCTTGCCAAATGGTAATTTCCATTTGGGAGTCCATATTGCAGATGTGTCACATTATGTTGTCGAGGGAACACCGTTGGATCGTGAAGCTTACACACGCGGTACGTCAGTTTACCTTACAGATCGCGTAATTCCAATGTTGCCTAGAAATATTTCAAACGGAATTGCTTCACTAAATCCAGGAGTTGATCGCTTGGCGATGTCAGCCGAACTGGAGTTCACGCCAGCGGGTGTGTTGGTTAATCATCGTTTGCACACTTCAGTGATGCGGTCACATGCTCGGATGACTTATAAGGCCGTCAATGCAATTTTGGCCGGTGAAGAAGAGGCGCGCGAAGAGTACCGTGATCTTGTACCAATGTTTGAAGACATGGCTGTGTTGCATGAAGCATTGGCTAATCAACGAACTAAGCGTGGAGCAATCGAATTTGACGCGCCAGAAGCAAAGATCATCGTCGATGAGCAAGGTAAGCCGACCGACATTCAGTTGCGTGAGCGTGGGCTATCCGAGCGAATTATTGAGTCATTTATGTTGGCGGCTAATGAAGCGGTTGCCATGCACTTTGATCATGCTAAAGTTCCATTCTTATATCGAATTCATGAATCACCAGATTTGGATCGTGTAACTAAGTTCTTTGAGTTTGTGAAGGCCTTAGGGGCACCAGTGCATGCCGATCCGAATAAGATTCAGTCAAGCGACTTGCAAGCTATTCATAATCATTTTGTAGGTCATCCCGAGGAACAAATGGTTTCAACGATGATGCTCCGAACGATGAAGCAGGCTAAGTATTCTGATCAACCGTTGGGACACTTTGGAATTGGAGCTGAGTACTACACTCACTTTACTTCGCCAATTCGACGTTATCCGGATTTGACGGTACACCGTTTGATCAAATGGTACGAACAAGCTGGTTTGGACGAGGCAGCTCAAGCCAAATATCGTGATAAGTTGGCTGAGATTGGTGCTGACACTTCTACACGAGAGCGACGCGCAATTGACACTGAGCGAGATACTGATGCAATGAAGAAGGCCGAATTCATGATGGACCGAGTTGGTGATGAATTTGATGCAGTTGTTAATGGTGTCTTGAAGTTCGGGATGTTCGTCTCGCTTGAGAATACAGTTGAAGGTTTGATTCACAATTCAAATTTGACTGATGATAACTATTATTTTGATGAGGGACATTTGGCATTGATCGGTCGACGTTCACATCATATCTATCAGATTGGTCAGAAGGTTCGAGTTCGACTGATTCGAGTTGATAAAGAACAATCATCACTTGATTTTGTATTGGTTGATCCAGAAGCAGCACCGATTACTGATATTAAAGTACCTGAGGAGCGTCGCCGTGGTAACTTTGGCGGGCGCAATCGGAATGAGCGTCGTCGAAATGACAAAGATGGTGCAAAGTCGGATAAGGTCCACAATGGTGGTAAGAACATGGGAACTTGGCAAGATCGTAAGCCGAGCGATCCACGTGCCGATGCTAATCGCAAAGGGCGTCACCGTTAAAACGGAGGGCAAATATGGCGAAGAAAAAGAAGAAGCAAGATCAAAACTATCTGGCGACGAATAATAAAGCGCGCTATAATTATGCGATTGCGGAGACTTTTGAAGCTGGTATGGAGTTAACGGGAACCGAGATTAAGTCGGTCAGGGCTAGTCAAATCAACATCGCGGATGGCTTCGTGCAAGTCCGCAATGGTCAGGCTTGGCTTGATAATGTGCATATTAGTCCTTTTGCACAAGGAAACCAATTCAATCACGATCCATTACGCTCGCGTCGCTTATTACTTCATAAAACTGAGATTAAAAAATTAGCGGAACTTTCTGCACAACAAGGAAAAACAATTGTGCCATTGAAGGTTTATCTAAAGCGAGGCTTTGCCAAAATTCTGATTGGTATTGGAAGTGGAAAGCATACTTATGATAAGCGTGAAACAATCAAGCGCCGTGATCAGGAACGTGATTTACGTCGGGTTGTTAAAAATAATAATCGTTGACTAGATTATGGCCTTAGAATAATAATCTAATTTTATGGAATGCGTTTTGCAAGGCATCTACAAGTGCCAATTAGACAATATTAATAGAATCGCTTATTTTACAACTTCAAACAATGTCAGAAAACCTGACATTGTTTTTTTATTGAAATGGCCCGTGCGTTATTATAAAAAACATAGAGTGTTCAGTGAACGTATAACTTATTAAATATTTTGAGGAGGAGCGTTATGCGTAAGTGGCTTTTTGGGTTTGTGATCGCAATCGCGACGATTATTACAGTTGGAGTGGGTGGCAGTCAGTCGGCAGAGGCGGCCAATCGTCCGCATTATACAATTACGACCGACACAACTTATCCGCCTTTTGAGTTTCAAACTGAAAGTGGTGAATTCAAAGGGATTGATATGGATCTGTTGAAGGCGATATCTAAGCGTGAGAATTTCACCTATACATTGAAGCCAATGAGCTTTAATTCAGGGGTTCAGTCAGTGCAGGCTGGACAAGCGGATGCAATCATTGCTGGAATGTCAATCACTGACGAACGACGCCAATCATTTGATTTCTCAGACCCTTATTACAAGTCAGGAATCGTAATTGCGACAAGTGATAAGAATAAGAAAATCAATTCTTTGGATGATTTAAAGGGCCAGAAAGTTGCTGTTAAAACAGGAACTGCCGGTGCGGACTATGCTCAATCGCTAGCATCGAAGTATAACTTGCAGATTGTATCATTTAATGATTCAAATACCATGTACGCTGACGTCATGGTTGGTAATGAGGTAGCGGCCTTTGAGGATCAGCCAGTCATGGCTTACGCAATTGCTCAAGGGACGAAAATGCGAATTATCACTGATCCCGCAAACGGTGGTAGTTATGGTTTCGCTGTTAAAAAGGGATCTAATGCAGAGTTGCTAAGTAAATTTAATAAAGGTTATGCAAGTCTTGTAGCAGACGGAACGTATGATAAAATTGTGCAGAGCTACCTAGGTAAAAATGCGTACAATTATAAGAAAAATGCCGCAAGCAGTGCTGATAATAATTCATATTGGGCAATCTTGAAGCAAAACAAGGATGCATTGCTAAGTGGATTATGGGCAACCATCCAATTGACGGTTGTAGGAATTGTTTTGGCATCAGTCTATGGAATGATTTTGGCGATTTTGGGAGTTTCACCATTCCGTTTCCTAAGAGCGATTTCAACGACCTTGATCTATGTTTTCCGTGGAATGCCAATGTTGGTACTAGCGTTCTTCATTTATATTGGATTGCCAAACTTGACTGGTGTTAAGATTCCAGCATTTACAGCTGGTGTAATTACGTTGATCTTAAATGAAGGAGCGTATATTGGTTCCTTCGTTAAGGGCGGATTCCTATCGGTTGATGCTGGACAGATGGAGGCAGCGCGTTCATTGGGAATGCCTTACGGACGTGCGATGCGGAAGGTTATTATGCCACAAGGAATTAAATTGACCGTGCCATCTTTCATTAATCAGTTTATTATTACTTTGAAGGATACTTCGATTTTGTCGGTAATTGGGCTGGTCGAATTGACACAGACGGGTACGTTGATCATTGCACGAAATCTACAAGGGTTTAAGGTTTGGTTGATGATTGCCGGTATGTACTTAATTGTAATTACCCTTTTGACTTGGGTTTCAAATTTTGTAGAAAAGAGGATTAAGTAATGACTGCAATTGTTGAAGTAAATAATGTTCACAAGAGTTTTGGTCAAAACGAAGTTCTAAAAGGAATTGACCTACATGTTGAGGAAGGTGAGTTGGTTGTAATGATTGGTCCATCTGGATCAGGAAAGTCAACCTTCTTACGGACTCTTAATCAACTTGAGACAATCGATGAGGGGCAAATTGTAATCGCAGGTTGGGATCTAAGTGATACCAAAACTAACATCAATAAGACCCGCGAGAATATTGGAATGGTCTTTCAACATTTTAATCTTTTTCCACATTTGACGGTTTTGGAAAATATGATGTTGGCCCCAGTTGAACTCGGTAAGGCCGACAAGGCAACCGCAAAAGAAAATGCTTATAAGCTATTGGATCGAGTTGGATTACGCGATAAAGCAGATGCTAGACCAGCAACGTTGTCTGGTGGTCAGAAGCAACGTGTAGCAATTGCTCGCGCGCTACAGATGAACCCGAAAATTATGCTTTTCGACGAACCAACATCAGCGTTAGATCCAGAAATGGTTGGTGATGTTTTGGATGTTATGAAGCAGCTTTCAAATGAGGGGATGACCATGATTGTGGTAACTCATGAAATGGGCTTTGCTCGTCAAGTTGCCGACCGAGTTGTGTTCTTTGCTGATGGGTATATTCGTGAGGCCGGTGAGCCAAATGAATTGTTCGCGCATCCCAAGGATCCACGATTGCAAGATTTCTTGAACAAAGTTTTGCATGCATAATAAAAAGCAATCAATCAGTAAAAGCTGGTTGATTGCTTTTTATTTATACATATTTAATTTGGTGGCATAGCGGCCAGCGTTTAAGGCAGAACGAATGCTAGCAATCTTAGTGTTGTGGTCGTTACGCCAACGTATTAGAAAAGCGACGGTTAAAATCAACGCTTGAGTATGGTGGTCATCGGTAATATTGACTGCTGATCGATAATTCTGATCCGGATAGGCCAGTGCAAGTTGGTGTTGAAGGTTACGAATTTGAATGACACTCGAACGGGTATTAGTCCAAGTGAGCCAGTTGGCACCAGTTATATAGATAATGGCATCTGTATATAAGGAAAGCCCGAAAGAGCCAAAATGGTTATTGGCTTCGTGGATTTCAAAGCGTGGGAAAATTCCGAGGGAGGTCTGAACAATGGAGACGTATTCTTGTCCTTGCCGATCCATTAAGCGGAATTTAGCACCTAAAAATCCTGTTTGACCGACAATATGATATTCGAACTCGCCAAGCTGGTTAGTAACGATCATTGAGGAGCCAGGTCGGGCACCGATTTGAGTTATATAAAATAGTTGCATAGGCCAAACCTCGTAAAAAGATTTAAATGCTTGTTTTTCTACTATTTTAGCATTTTTAGGGGTAATAGTAATTAGATCGTTGATTTATAGTAGTGTTTCAATGTATAATTAAGTGAATTTACTCACATTTTTATAAAAAGTAAGTAACTGAATGATTGTAATTGAAATTGAATAGCCGTATTATTAAGGCGAATTAAACTTATGAGGAACAGATGGAGGTTTCGACAGATGGAGCTTTTTGAGCAATTATCAGCAAAAATTAAGGGTCAAGATAAGACGCTGGTTTTCCCTGAGGGTGAAGATGTACGAGTTCAAGGTGCCGCAATTAGACTGGCTGCCGATGGCCTAATTAAGCCAATCCTGTTGGGAAATCAGGCAGAAATTAAGGCTGTTGCAACGAACAATGGATTTGACTTGGCAGCAGTTGAAGTGATCGATCCAGCTCAATATCCAAAGGAACAGTTTGAAACGATGGTTAATGCTTTGGTTGAGCGGCGTAATGGGAAAACTGATGCCGATACAGCTGCTAAGTGGTTGACTGACGTAAACTATTTTGGCACGATGCTTGTGTATATGGGTCAGGCTGATGGAATGGTTTCTGGAGCAACTCATCCAACTGGCGATACTGTTCGTCCTGCCTTGCAGATTATTAAGACTAAGCCAGGCTCATCAAGAATCTCAGGTGCTTTTGTGATGCAAAAGGGCGATCAGCGTTATATCTTTGCTGATGCCGCAATCAATATTGATATTGATGCACAGACAATGGCTGAGATTGCGATCCAATCAGCTCAAACAGCACAAGTATTCGGACTTGATCCAAAGGTGGCAATGCTGAGTTTCTCATCAAAGGGTTCTGCAAAGGCACCGCAAGTTGATAAAGTTGCGGAAGCAACTAAGCTAGCGCATGAAGCAGCTCCGGATTTGGCAATTGACGGTGAATTACAATTTGACGCCGCAATTGTTGAGTCAGTCGCCGCAGCAAAGGCTCCAGAATCAACCGTTGCGGGTCATGCAAATGTCTTTGTTTTCCCTGATTTGCAAGCCGGAAACATTGGCTACAAAATTGCGCAACGTCTTGGTGGTTTTGAGGCAATTGGTCCAGTTTTGCAAGGATTGGCTAAGCCAATTTCTGATCTTTCACGTGGTGCAAATGAAGAAGATGTCTATAAGGTGGCAATTATCACGGCTGCGCAAGCCCTATAACATTTAATTGAACTCAATACCCCAAGAGCCGAACGGCTTTTGGGGTATTATTTGTGTCGTTGAACATTTCTGGGGCCTAGAGTAGTCGATCCTTTATGGAACTGCGAGGGCGTGGCAAAAATGTTATACTAATGACTATGAGAATGATAGTAAATAATTTGGAAGAAACACAGAAAATTGCGGCAGATTTGGCCAATTTGGTTCAGGCTGGCGATACAATTCTCCTTGACGGTGAATTAGGTGCTGGTAAAACAACATTTACGCAGGGCTTTGCGCGTGCGTTAGGAATCAAGCGTCCACTGAGGAGTCCGACCTTCACACTTGTGCGTGAATACCAGACTACAAACTTCCCCTTATATCATCTTGATGTCTATCGTCTTGGTGAAGAGGGCGGTGGCGATGAATTGGGACTAGAGGATTACTTTAATGCGGACAGCGTGAGCTTTGTTGAATGGTCACAGTATATTGAGGCGCAGTTGCCTTTTGATGCATTGAAAGTTTCTCTGGAGCGCGTTGCAGATGATACAACTGGATTGCAACGGATGATCACGATCTCTGCACGCGGTGAGCGCTCGACGGCGTTATTAAAACAACTACAGGTAACTACTAATGGAAATTAATATTCGACCAGCTGAGGACACAGACGCAGCTGAACTTTTGATATTGATGCAAAAATTAATCGAAGAGTCTGACACGTTTACTGTAGAGCAAGACTTGGCGGGAATTACACCAGAACAGCAAGCGGGCAATATTGAATTGTTAAATAGCACCACAAATAATATTTTGTTGCTGGCTGCCGATGACGAAAATCAACTTTATGGTTTGTTATCTGCGGCGGCGGTTGCAGGAGAACCACGCACTGTTGAAATTGGGATGGCAGTTTTAAAAGAAGTGCAGGGATTTGGAATTGCCCAGGCTCTTTTAGCAGAACTTATGGACTGGGCAATCGATTTTAGTTCGGTTGAAAAGTTATTTTTAACTGTGCAGAGTCACAATCAGGTTGCAATTCATATTTATGAAAAAATGGGTTTTGTTAAGCTACCCAATTCCGAACGCCAATTAATGAACCAAAATAATGTTGCAGTGGCAGCATTCGACATGGTTAAGCGCTTAGTGAAAGGATGATAAATAATTATGAATTTTGTAGCAATGGATTTTGAAACAGCAAGTGCCGAGCGCCATAGTGCAGTTTCGATGGCCTTGGTGGTTGTACGTGACAATCAACTCGTCGATGAATTTTATACACTAATTCAGCCTGAATCACGCTTTGATCGAAGGAACATTGCAATTCATGGGATTCATCCAGCTGATGTGACAGCTGCGCCAAAGTTTCCGGATGTTTGGCAGGTGATTAAGCAGTTTTATACTGAAAACCAATTAGTAATTGCACATAATGCGCCTTTTGATAACGGTGTTTTAAAGGCAACGTTGAATCATTATGCGATTGCCACACCACATTATCTATCGCTAGATACGGTGAGAACATCTAAAAAACTATACCCGCAGTTACCAAATCATCGCTTAAATACGGTTGCAGATGCATTAGGAATTGACTTGGAACATCATCACAATGCACTTGATGATACTGTCGCTGCGGCGAAGATCTTAGTAACACAAGCAGAGCAGTTTGGGGTAGACCCCTTAAAAGCTTTTGTTAAATCAATTTAGGGGAGCACGAGCAAATATGGAAACATGGTCACTTTTAGAGACTTTTTCAAATTTTGATATCAAAAAGAATGAGCCACTTTCAGCTCACACGAATACTCGGGTAGGCGGACCGGCAGATTACGCTTTCTGGCCAACATCATTAGATGAGCTACGGCAGGTGGTCCGTTATGCAAAAGCCAATGAAATTCCTGTCACGGTTTTAGGAAATGCATCGAACCTAATTATCGGCGACCAAGGCCTGACCGGGGTCGTGATATTCTTGACCAAATTGAATCAAATTACGGTTCAAGGAACTGAGTTGCGGGCAGAAGCAGGTGCGATGATTATTGATTTAGCACAATTTGCACAAACAAAAGCTTTATCCGGTCTCGAATGGGCCGCCGGTATTCCAGGTTCAGTTGGTGGGGCGGTCTACATGAATGCCGGCGCGTATGGCGGTCAGGTAGATGGATGGCTCAAAACAGCTGAGGTTTTGACAACAGATGGTGAAATCAAAACATTAACGAATGATGATTTAGATTTTAGTTACCGCTACAGTTCAGTACAAACGACGGGCGATATCTTGATTGCAGCATCTTTTAGTTTACAGAATGGCAATGCAACTGAGATTTTGGCACAGATGGAGGATTTCAACGAGCGACGTGCGAGTCGGCAACCGCTTGAATTTCCTTCTTGTGGTTCTGTATTTAAGCGCCCAACGGGGTTCTTTGCAGGTCGTCTGATTATGGATGCGGGCCTTCAGGGCTATATGGTTGGTGGAGCACAAGTATCCATCAAGCATGCGGGCTTCATTGTAAATCGGGGGCAGGCAAGTGGAGCTGATTACATTGCGGTAATCAAGCACGTCCAGGCGGTTGTACGCGATAAATTCGATGTCAACTTGGAGCCAGAAGTACGTATTCTTGGAGAGTAAGCTGAAATGGAAGCGGAGATATGAACCTATTAGATACAGTTATTGGCTTAACCTTTTTAATCATATTAAGTAATGTTCTTTCGCACTTTATAAAGCGAGTACCGGTATCGCTAATTCAGATTGGTCTTGGTTTGCTGGCCGCCGAATTTTTTCATGTCGAAATTGCCCTACATACTGAATGGTTTCTACTATTATTCGTAGCTCCGTTAATTTATTCCGATGCTTGGCGGTTTCCCAAAAAAGAGTTGTGGGAGTTGCGCGGACCAATTTTTGGTAATGCGATCCTATTAGTATTTATCACAACAATTCTAGGCGGTTATTTAATTACGTGGATGATCCCAGAGGTTCCGTTGGTGGTTGGCTTTGCGATTGCGGCAATCTTGTCACCAACTGATCCAGTTGCGGTACAATCAATTGCCAAGCAAACAGCGCTGCCTAAACGGATTTTACATGTCGTTTCAGGTGAAAGTCTGATTAATGATGCAAGTGGTTTGGTGGGATTTAATGTGGCTGTACTAGCTGCAACAGTGGGGACGTTCTCGTTGGCGGATGCCGTTGGTGAGTTCTTCTACAGTTCGATTATGGGAGCTATTATTGGTCTCGTTGTGGGCTATTTAATTAATCGTTTGACTGACCTGTTAGTTAATCGTGGTAATAAGGATGTTGTATTCCAAGTCGCAATTCAGTTGGCGTCACCTTTCTTAATCTTTATGATCGCTGAAATATTTGCAGCTTCTGGTGTGATCGCAGTTGTGACTGGTGCAATTATTTCTAACCTACGCTCACAAAATGATCTGAATTATGCTGATGAGCTTTCGGTTGTTGGTTGGAATACGTGGTCAGTCTTTGCGTATTTTCTAAATGGCTTCTTATTCCTGATCTTAGGGATTGAACTACCAGTAGCGATTCAGTTCCATAGTAGTGGTAATCAGATTGGCCTGCCAATGATGCTGTTATTTGCCTTCGGAACTTGGTTGATTTTATCGGCGATTCGCTTTGTGTGGTTATACATCAATCAGTGGTTCTTACAATATCGGCATAACGATGGCAGCAAGGTATCATTGCGCGTGACCTTAATCTCGACATTATCAGGGGTTCGTGGCGCTATTACAATGGCGGGTGTAATGTCAGTGCCCTTATTGACTGATGCAGGCATGCCATTTCCACAACGACAGCTGATGTTGTTCATTGCGGCTGTCGTTGTGATAATTTCATTGTTAGTTGCAATTATTGTTTTACCCATGATTGCTGGGCATGACGTATCCTTGAATCAAAATATAAAGAATGATCAAAATAAATCAGAGCCAGGTGTGGCTCGCCATATGTCACAGGCTCGTGCGCAGATATACGCATTACAATCTGGAATTCGTGAGATTGAGAAGCAGCAATACGATGCTAATCAAGCAATCGCATATGAGTTGATTACGCGTTATCAGGCTCAAATTCGGCGGATTCAGTTAGAAAATCTACACTCAGATCGATTATCAGCAATGTTGAAGGCTGAATTTGATCTGCGAGATTTGACGTTGATTGCTGAACGTCGCCGACTGCAAAAGTTGTTTATTGATGGAAAGATTGTGTCATTGGTTTACATTAGTGAGAGTCGTCGTCTAGATCAAATCGAAGATAATTTACAGGATTTGGTTGCAAAGCGCCAAAATTGGTCACGGGCGAGTCTTCGCCGACTGATTCGGTATGTCTTTAGAAGTATTCGAATCTGGTTGAGCGATGAAGATTCGCGTCAGCTCCGTGAAGAGTATCAATTAGCGCGCCGCGAGACAGCACAGGCGGTCATTGATGAGTTGAATGACTTCTTAGAAAATCGTGGGCACAATATATCGCGTTTTGAACAACAGGCAGCATATAGTATTCTAGTAACGTATCAATTAAGATTAGCTGGGGCAACAAATTCGGATGACGACGCCGATTTTGATAGTACTACGGTACAGATGGAGTTGGAAGTTTTGGGCTTGAGTGCTCAGCGAATAGCTGTTCAAAATCTATACGACGCCCACTTTATTGATTATCAGACTGGTTTGAAATTACGCCAAACCATTAATTTTGCAGAAGCAGCTTTATTAACAGAGGAAGAATAGGAGGAACGACGTGGATATTGAAATGTTTCTACGAGAAATAAATTTAATGCGCGTGATTGACGTTCTCATCGTTTGGTGGATCCTTTATCGCTTGCTTTTGTTAATCAAAGGAACAAAAGCGGTTACGATTTTACGTGGGATAGCAATTTTGATTGCTGTTAAATTGGTTTCTTGGTATTTTGGCCTGTCAACGATTTCTTGGTTGACAGATCAAATTATCAATTGGGGAGTTGTCGCGTTAGTGATTATCTTCCAACCAGAGATTCGGCGAGGTCTCGAACATTTGGGACGTTCATCATTGTTTAAAAAGCAATATGCCTTTGAGGCTGAAAATCGATTGGTTGATGAACTCGATAATGCCATTCAATATATGTCGAAGCGTCATATTGGAGCTTTGATTACTATTCAGCAAGAGACTGGTTTGGAAGAGTATATCGAAACAGGAATTCCGATTGATGCTTTAATTACGAGTCAGTTATTGATTAATACCTTTATTCCGAATACACCCCTACATGATGGGGCGGTCATTATTCGCGACAATCGTTTAGCGGTTGCGGCGGCATATCTACCACTATCAGAAAACCCAACAATTCCAAAAGAACTCGGAACGCGACATCGAGCCGCAGTTGGGATTTCAGAAGTGACAGATGCCTTGACCATTGTTGTATCTGAAGAAACTGGTGGTGTCACGATTACGCGTAATTCAGAGCTAATGAAGGAATTGACGCGCGAAGACTATCGGAATTACCTAGTTAAACAGTTAGTGCCAACAGAGCCAGACGACACGAAAACGATTATTCGTCGAATTCGTCGTTTGATAAGGAGGAAGTAGCCATGAAAATTTCTTGGGAAAAACTATTTTACATCCTTGGTTCATTGCTGATGGCGATTTTATTGAGTGTTTATACGACGGGTCGAAGTGATACATATTCGACGAAGAGTACTAGCACGACTACTAGCAGAACAGGGTTACCTTCTTTTACAAGTAGTGAGACCGCAAAAATATCAGTGCCAGTTCAAATTAATGGGGCTGACAGTAATAAATATTTGATTGAAGGTGTGCCGAATACGGTTGATATTAGTATTACTGGATCGGCGGCCTTAGTTGCTGCTGCTAAGAACACGAAGAATTTTTCAGTTTATATTGACTTGAGTTCACTGAGTGAAGGTACGCATACTGTGCCACTCAAGGTACAGGGCCTGAATCGTAGTTTAACGTATAGTTTGAGTAAGAAAAATTTGAATATCGCAATTTACAAACGTTCAGTGGCTTACTACACAGTGCACCCAGAATACAATGAAAGTGCGATTGCATCAGGTTACAATGTTGGAACGGTAACCTCATCGGTAACGAACGTTGAGGTCATGGGACGAGCAAGCCTAGTTAATCAAGTTGATCGGGTTGTTGCAACTGTGCAACTGGGTCGCGACACGACCAGTACGACCAGTCATACTGTTGAGCTGAAAGCGCTGGATAGTGATGGAAATACCGTCGACGTTACGATTTCGCCAGAAGTTACAACAGTCCGTATTCCAGTGACTGCTGGGACTGGTGATAAAACGATTCCAATTAAATTTACAACAAAGAATGGAACAGCGAGTGACTTTGACATTACTGCCGATGTGAATGAATTTACGGTTCATGGCAAGATGAACGTCCTCAATAAACTAAGTGCGATTAATGTGACGGTCGACTTGAAGGATGTTACATCGACAAGTCAACAGACGGTACAGGTCGATACACCAGATGGGGCGGATAGTATAACGCCAAATACGATTAACGTGACGATTACACCTAAGGAGTAGAAATCAAAATGGTAGAATTACATTATTTTGGAACTGATGGAGTTCGCGGGATTGCGAATAAAGAATTAACTCCAGAATTGGCCTTTCGATTGGGGCGTATGGGCGGGGCAGTTTTGACCCGGCACGCTGAAGGACGACGTCCACGAGTGTTGGTTGGACGTGATACCCGCATTTCAGGACAGATGCTAGAACATGCTTTGATCGCGGGATTGCTTTCTGTTGGTATTGAGATTTTACGCCTTGGGGTGATTTCAACGCCTGGAGTGGCTTACTTGGTACGTGCACAACAAGCTGATGCAGGTGCGCAGATTACCGCTAGTCATAATCCAGCTGAGGATAATGGTATTAAGTTTTTTGGGGCCGATGGTTTTAAACTATCAGACGAGCTTGAGGGCGAAATTGAGGCCTTGTTGGATACGACTGAAGACACTTTGCCTCGACCAGCGGCTGAGGGTCTAGGGACAGTAACTGATTTTCCAGAGGGCGCTCCGAAATACCTCAAATTCTTGCAAACAACGACACCGGTTAATTTTGAAGGAATGAACTTGGCAATCGATGCTGCTAATGGAGCGACAGCTAATTTGGTTGCAACATTGTTTGCAGATCTCGATGCAGAATTTGTTACTATGGCGACGGCGCCTGACGGCTTGAATATCAACGCTGGTGTTGGATCAACTCATCCAGAGAAGTTAGCCGAATTAGTTGTTGAAAGTGGCTCAGAGGTTGGTTTGGCGTTTGATGGTGACGGTGACCGTCTGATCGCGGTGGACGAATTAGGAAACATCGTTGATGGCGATCAAATTATGTTCATCATCGGAAAATATCTATCTGAACGTGGTCGTTTAAAGCAAGAGACAATTGTGACAACCGTTATGTCAAATATCGGGATGTACAAAGCCATGGCTGAAAATGATATCTCGTCTGTAAAAACGGCCGTTGGAGATCGATATGTGGTCGAGGAAATGGTTAAGTCGGGCTATAATCTTGGCGGTGAACAATCAGGTCACGTGGTCTTTTTGGACTGGGCGACAACTGGTGATGGGATGCTAACGGCACTACAGTTATTAACGGTTGTACGGGAAACTGGGCGACACCTATCTGAGTTGGCAGCTGAAATGACCGTTTATCCGCAAAAGTTAGTTAATGTGATTGTGCAGGATAAAAAAGCGGCCTTAAATAATCAAGCAATTAAAGATGTGATTGAAGCTGTTGAAGATGAGATGGCTGGGGATGGACGCGTATTGGTACGTCCTTCTGGAACCCAGAATCTTTTGCGAGTGATGGCTGAGGCACCAACTGTTGAGCAAGTTAATGCTTACGTACAGCGGATCGTCGATGTCGTTGTTCGTGAAGTTGGTGTAGAATAACATTAGGTTCTAGGCTGGATAATCCCGCAGTGTGCGGATTTATCCAGCCTTTTGAAATGAATTTATAATCAAAGGGGTATTAGTTCAATGGCTGATAGGCAAACACTTGATATTATTGAAGAAATTACACGAATGGATGATTCGACATATCGGGAAATTGGTAACTTATTACAGAATGGTCAGGCTGAGTATGCGGTTGAACATGGCATGATTAAAGAAGTACGAATTATGAAAATTAATATTCCACGTTCATCAAATGTTGAGAAATATGAGGACTATGTAAATAGTAATTTTGAAATACCTAGCACAGTTGCGGTTGAACAGTGGACTGAATGGAAAAAGACGCCTGAGATGGAAGCCTTAGTTGAAGCCATTCTTAATGAAAATCAATTGAGCTAAATTAATAAATTTAGTAAGTTTGTTGCTTGCTTAATGCAAAAGTTGGTAAAATGGTTGGTAAGTTTATTATTGTTGGAAAGGGAATAAGTATGAATATTGGTTTTTTCACAGATACGTATTTCCCACAAGTTTCTGGGGTGGCTACGTCAATTCAAACATTACGTCGTCAATTAGAGGCTCAGGGACATCGAGTGTATATCTTTACATCAACCGATCCAAAAGTGAAGAAGGGGACGCTGGAGGCGAATATCTATCGGTTTTCAAGTCTGCCTTTTGCGGGCTTTAAGGATCGGCGGATTGCCTTTCGTGGAGCAATTCAAGCGCTTCAATTAGCGAAGCAATTTGATTTGGATATTATCCATACTCAGACGGAGTTTTCTCTAGGATTAATGGGAAAATTTGTTGCGCGACGTTTAAAAATACCGGTCGTACACACATACCATACTAATTACCAAGATTATTTGCATTATGTTGCTAATGGGAAAATTATTCGACCAGCAGGAGTCGCTGTGATGGCACGGGGCTTTATGGTTGGTATGACAGGTGTGATTGCACCTTCAATCCAGACGTTCAATGTGTTAACTGAATATCGGGTTGAATCACCAATTGAGATTATCCCAACTGGTGTGACCGTATCACACAATGAAACTGAAGATCATAGTGCTGAACTACGAACTAAATTGGGGCTGACTCCTGATACGCCAGTGGTGATATCAATTGGACGAATTGCCTTTGAAAAGAATATTGAAGATGCTTTGTCAGCATTTGCAGCCGTTCTAGAGGATATCCCATCAGCACACTTTGTGATTGTTGGTGGAGGGCCGGCCATGGCGACGTTGCAAGAACATGTGCAGGCTTTGGAAATCGAAGCAGCCGTTACCTTTGTGGGCGAAGTTAATCATGGTGAGGTTTACTCTTATTATCGATTAGGCGATGTCTTTTTATCAGCATCAACATCTGAAACACAAGGGTTGACCTTTATTGAGGCGATCACGGCTGATACACCGCTAGTAGCGATTGAGAGCCCCTATTTGAAAACGGTGGTGACTGACGTTGCGATTGGAACTTTGGTGGATGAGCCAGAGGAGTTGTATGAGCCCTTGAAGGCTTATTTGGAAGCTAAACTTGCTCAAGCCCCATTAGGTGATGCTCAAGCGCGTGAACGTGTTTTGTATGAAATTGACGAGCGAACCTTTGGTAGAAAGGTCTTGGACTTTTATAGTGAAGCGTTGGCTGTGTATAACGAAGAAGAAGACACAGAAGCGGCGGACGCCAAAGATGAAGAGTATGCACGTTCCTTTTTAAGGAATCCCTTCAGAAAAGAGAATCATGATTAAAATCAATATGTTTTCATCTGCCGAATCGGTTCCGGGTCAAGGCGTGGGTTCCGCATATCGGGAGTTAATTAATTTATTAAAATCGCATTTTGCTGACACGATGGCAATTCGCATTAATAAACTAAGCCGATCAGACATTAGTCATTATCACACGATTGACTTCTGGTTCTATCTATCAACATTTCTGCCAGGTAGAGGTCGCAAAATTGGCTATGTACATTTTCTACCTGAAACTTTAGAAGGATCAATTTTATTGCATTGGCCAGTTAAAAATATTTTTTATTGGTATGTAATGGCTTTTTATAAGCGCATGGACCATTTGGTAGTGGTGAATCCGACTTTCATCGACAAACTAGTCGAGTTAGGGGTTAAGCGGGAGAATGTCACGTACATTCCAAATTTCGTTACCAAGGAACAATTTCATCAGTTGCCAGCGACGCAAAAGCAGACTTTGCGGGTGGAACACGGCTTTGCTCAAGATGATTTTATCATTTTAGGAGTGGGTCAAATCCAAGAGCGAAAAGGTGTTTTTGACTTTATCGAGTTGGCCAAGGCAAACCCGCAATGGCAATTTGTCTGGGTAGGTGGTTTTTCGTTCGGTTCAATTACAGCCGGGTATGACGAATTAAAAGTCGTGGTGGAACATCCGCCAGCAAATCTCTCATTCCCGGGAATTGTTGATCGAAAAATTATTAATGAATATTATAATTTGGCAAGTGTATTCTTGTTGCCTAGCTTTGCCGAATTATTTCCAATGTCAGCTTTAGAAGCGTTTAGTACCGGAACACCAACGGTTTTACGTGATTTAGAGTTGTATCAAGCGATTATTGCGGGATATTATCTACCAGCTGTTGATCGAACTGCAATGCAAAGTGCGCTTGAACAGATTGCGACTGATCCAGCACTACAGGAGAAACTTTCGGTAGAAGCCCTTGCAGCTTCTGAACGATATTCTGCTGATAATGTCGCTGAGATCTGGGATGGTTTTTATCGGGAACAAGCAAAAAAGGGGTGATGTGATGTCAAGACGAAATCGCTACGTCTTCTCAGTCATGTTGATTGTTGGGATAGCAATTTTTTACTGGTCTTTTAGAACAGTAAATTTGAAGCAGGCATGGTTGATAATTGAAAATGCAAATTGGGGATGGTTGCTAGTTGCATTGTTGGCAATGGGCGTATACCTGTTAATGGAAGCAATTGTAGTGAAGGTTTTCGTTGATACGCAAAATGCGAAGTTGTCATGGGGACAGGCGCTACGAGTGCCACTAGTGGAACAATTTGGTAATGGAATTACGCCGTTTTCAACTGGTGGACAGCCAATGCAACTAATCGCATTGGCGCAAGCTGGCATTGATGCTGGTCGTGCGAGCTCAATTTTATTAATGAAATTTGTGGTTTATCAAGGTATGATTGTGGTCAACTTTATCCTTGCATTGATCGTCGGATATAATTATGTAGCCGACAAACTCCATGCTTGGGCCTTGTTCATTCTATTTGGCTTTGTAATTCATTTGGTTGTGATTGTTGGATTATTGCTTGTGATGTATTGGCCAGCATTTACACGGAGCATTGTGATGGCAATCTTAGCGCCGGTTAAATGGTTCAGTAAGCAGAAGCATCAAGCGTGGCAGCAACTTTTAGATGAAAAGATTGATAATTTTCACGAAGAAAGTCGCCGGATTTCACGAGACTGGGGCGCATTACTAAAGACGATTGGTTTGACGTTCGTCCAGTTGTTTTTCTACAATCTGATTCCTTATTTCATCCTATTAGGTCTAGGCGCCACCCATGCCCATATAATTTTGGTGACAGCACTAAATGTTATTATCGTGATGATTATTTCACTCTTCCCAATTCCGGGTGGAGCTGGTGGAGCTGAAATTGGCTTCGGTTTGTTGTTTAGTCCCTTCCTTTCATCGGCAGTTTTGATTTTGGCGATGATGATCTGGCGCTTAATTACTTATTACTTTGGCATGTTTGCCGGTATTATTGCCTTTAATATTGATGGGAAAAAAGAACGCAGTTAAGAAACTTTTATGTTACCTTTCAGAAATCTCGGTATAATTTAAAGTTAGCGTGTATTAGTAAATCGATGCAAAATAATTTATTTAGGAGTAAGAGCATGAAACGAGTATTTTCGGCTATAAAAAATTGGTGGCCAGGATTAAACTCAACGATGGGATTCTTCCTTCTGTCAGTTGCTTTAGTTTGGTTAAAAACATACTGGGCGTATAATACTAAGTTTAATCTTGGTGTTTCTGGTGGAATACAGGAGTTTCTATTATTTTTTAACCCAATTCCAACAGCTGTGATACTTTTAGGGATTGCCCTGTATTTCCGAGGTCGAATTGCCTACTGGTTGATGGTTTTAATTAATCTATTGCAATCTGTTTGGTTGTTCTCAAATATCTTGTATTATCGTGAATTCTCCGACTTCCTATCATTCTCAATTATGGGATCGGGTAGTTCCGTTGATAACAATCTATCGAAGGCAATTTCGGGGATTATCAACCCAACCGATTTTCTAGTTTTCATAGATATCATTATTTTGATAATCCTGTTGTTAATTAAGGTAATCAAAATTGACAAGCGGCGGACACCAAAGCGTGTGGCTGGATTAACAACGGTATTAGGAATCGCATTGATGTTAGTTGGCTACGGCGTATCTGTCTCAGATCGTTCAGGTCTACTAACACGGACCTTTGATAATAACTATATTGTTAAATATCTGGGGTTAAACGAATATGCAGCCTACAACGCCGTTAAAACAAAGCAAACCGCTGACGAACGTTCAAATGCAACAGCCGATCAGTTAGCACCAATTGAAAAGTTCGTAAAGCAATTAGACACAGACGCTGATCCAACTTATTTTGGCGCACTTAAAGGTAAGAATATTATTGTGATTCACCTTGAGTCGTTCCAACAATTCTTGGTGGATTATAAGGTTGACGGTCAAGAAGTAACGCCAAACATCAATAAGTTCTATCATAATCAAAATACGATTGGCTTCAGTAATTTTTATAATCAGGTTGGACAAGGAAAGACTTCCGATGCGGAAACGATGTTGGATAATTCGTTATTCGGTACGGCATCTGGATCGGTAATGACCAACTATGGTGCAACAAACACATTCCAATCATTCCAAGGTTATTTGGATCAAGATGGCTATACAACGGCGGCCTTCCATGGTGATGTACCGTCATTTTGGAATCGTGAGGCAACTTATAAATCATGGGGTTACGATTATTTCTTCAGTAAGTCGTACTATGCTAATGCTGACAATGCGTCTTACAACGTTGGATATGGTCTGAAGGATAAAATCTTCATGAAAGATACGGCTGAGTATTTGCAACAGCTACCGCAGCCTTACTTTGCTAAGGTGATCACTCTGACCAATCATTATCCTTATACATTGGATAAAGAAAACATTGATTTCCCAGCCACTAAGACTGGTGATAAGACGGTCGATGGTTATGTTCAGACAGCGCACTATTTGGATGAAGCTTTTGGTGAGTTCATGGCATATTTGCAAAAGTCAGGCATGGATCAGAATACCGCGGTCGTCTTATATGGTGATCACTATGGAATTTCTGAGAATCATAAGGCAGCCATCGCGAAGTTACTTGGTAAGTCATCTGTAACTAATTATGATTTAGCCAACTGGGAAAAGGTGCCATTTATGATTAATGCTCCTGGACTAAAGGGAGGCATCAATAATACGTACGGTGGCGAAATTGACGTTATGCCAACTTTGATGAACTTATTAGGGATTTCTGATAAGAATACGATTCACTTTGGCTCTGACTTGCTATCATCCGCCCATAAGCAGATTGTTGCTTTCCGTAATGGTGATTGGGTAACGAATGAGTATACGAAGCATAATGGACAGTATTTTGTCACGGCGACTGGAACTCAGATTACGCCAAGTGAAGATCCGCGGGTGGCGACATTTGTCAAAGAGACCCAAAGTTTTGTTAATAACACGTTGAGTTATTCAGATAAAGTTGTGACCGGCGATTTGTTGAGATTCTACAAGAATCCTGATTTTAAAAAGATCAATTCGAAGAAATATTCGTACAATAAGGCAAAGTCTTTGAAACAATTGAAGGCTGATCAGAAGAAGGGAACTTCTCTGATGGCTCAAAACAATAATCAAACGACAATTGGTGATTATATTACGAATGCTCCTGAACTGAGCGATTCTAGCAGTTCTTCAAGTAGTGATAGTCAAAGTTCTAATTAAAAATAAAAAGGTTGGATAGTTGTTAATTAACGACTATCCAACCTTTTTTGTAGTGTTTGGGTAAAGGCTTTAAAGATTTGTTTAAGCGTGAAATTCTCAAATGTATCAGTCGTTTTAAATTAATCGTATCTTGAATGATTTTCAATGAATGCTTATAACATCATAGACGATTGTTTTTATCTGCAATCGCGAAAAACAAATGAATTTTCTGTGACAATTTCTTGCGTTATTTAATAATATGGTCTTGACGGTCAATGAACTTTTCTGTAATATAATCCGAGTTGGCCAAGGTAGTTTAGTCTACCAAAGCCGTGATATATCAAAGTCATTGACATTTGCTTATGATAGAGATATGATATAAAAGTTGTCGAAAGGC
>NZ_SDGZ01000027.1 GCF_008107635.1 Weissella muntiaci
AACTTACGGGGTTCACATCACGTCTTGGGAGGGTTCTTTTCACAATGTAGACCAAATCAGAAAGTTTTTAAAATAATCCAAGTGAGATCGATAGTCCAGCTATTATTTCCATTACAAAAATTATTAATCCAGAGACAATAATTTTGTTGCAAACGGCAATGACATAATCGTCATGCCATTTAGGATCGTGCCGTCTTTTAAAATAAAAGCCGAATGTATGTTTAGCCATGATGTGTCCCCATAAAAACTTTTTTTATATTCATCTATTAGGTTAGCATATTCAAGCTTCTTAAACAGATTTACTTTGGATTTTATAACAAGATTATTCATCACAGGGATTGAATTATAGGATAATTCCATTATTTTAATTAGTTTTATCTTGATGTAGAATATTTATATTAAGTTTAATTGAATAGAGGTTGGGTATCATGGACGATGTCGATGTAACAGCTAAAGAAAAACGCAGAAAGATTATGTTGATTGATTCAAAGAGCTTTTACGCTAGTGTTGAAAGTGTTTCGCTTGGGTTGAATCCATTGAAGTCATTGTTAGTAGTGATGAGCCAACAAGAGAATACTAATGGAGGCTTGGTATTGGCAGCGTCTCCCAGGGCTAAGAGCGAGCTTGGTGTAAAGAATGTTATGCGGCAGCGTGATCTACCTAAGGATCCCAGATTGATCATAGTTAATCCGCGTATGAACTATTATATTGCCATGAACAAGAAAGTTAATGATATTTTTCGTCAATACGTGGCAGAAGAAGACTTACAGCTTTATTCAATTGATGAATCGATTCTTGACCTTACAAACAGTTGGGAATATTTACGGATAAAATTTGGTGCTGATTTAACCATGCACAAACTTGCCAGGATTATTCAATTGCATGTAAAGCGCGAGCTTGGTCTTTACTTAACAGTAGGTATTGGGGACACAGCCGCAATGGCAAAAATGGCTTTAGATATTGAATCGAAGCATAACCATTCTCTGATAGGTGAATGGAGTTTTGAGACCATACCAGATAAGCTTTGGCCCATTGAAGATCTTGATGAGGTATGGAGTATTGGCCGTCGCACAGCCAAGAAGTTACGGCAGTTCGGTATTTTATCAATGGGCGACCTTGCTAGGACTAATCCATTCTATTTGAAAAGCAAGTTAGGTATTAGAGGAGAAGAGCTATATGCTTTGGCCTGGGGTGTAGATCGTAGTGTTATTGCGAAGAAATATCACGTTAAAGAGGGTAACATTTCTAATAGTCAGGTTTTACCAAGAGATTATGATAAGGCTTTAGAAATTAAGAACGTTATTCGTGAAATTGGGGAGCAAGTTGCCTCACGATTGAGAGCAAAGCACAAAAACGCGGGTGTTGTTTCGTTATACGTAGGATCCTCATACGCTAGTTCCGAAAACGGACACAAAGGGTTCAGCGCACAAATGGCAATACAGCCAACCAATAAGTCACAGCCAATCGTACAGGCGTTATGGCAGATATTTGACACACATTATGATGACGCTGTCGTTCGTAACCTTGGAGTATCGGCTGGAAAACTATCGGACGACGGAGTAGAACAAATGGATTTGTTTACTCCAGTGCAAAAACAAGTAGAAAACTCTACTTTAGAAAGAACAATCGACGCAATCAGAAATAAGTACGGGGTTACATCGTTAGTTAAGTTATCGTCACTAAGTAACGGAGGGACCATGATTCAACGTGCCGGCTTGGTTGGTGGTCATAATGGCGGGAATGCTTATGGATAATGAAGAAGATTATAGGCAGGTCGCAAAAGATTATTTCGAAAAATACTACGTAGATCGAGGTATGGTCAAATGGAACGGTTACTATCTGTCTGATCATACCGAAAGTGCTGGTAAACATTCAGCAGAAGAAGCACACAAGCGCAACCAAGTAGCCATGCCGGAAATGACACTTGAAGAAGTTACAGCAATTATTTTTAAAGCATACGCACATAATACTGAAATCAGGATTCAAGAACGCCGAAAGTCAAAAGACGGCTTTAATAGCAGTATTGTTAGTGGAAAAGTTAAGGGTTTTGATGATACGTATATTTATATTGCAGATCGGAAATTTGAACTCGATAATATATTATGGTGTGAGATGTAAGGGTAATAATAGGTAGAAAAAACAATAAAAACGTGTAGATAAGTTCAAGGAACGTCTACACGTTTTTAATTGTTTAAAAGAATAAGGTTTATAAATAGGGATTTATTCGTGCATAATCTATTACTGGAGCTATACCGAAGAACAATTAGAACTTCGAGTTCGGATTACAAAATGGTTGATCCACAAGATAATAGATCGTTTGATGTAGGTTAAGCTTAGAGCTTGTGCATAGAAAATTGAATATATTGTGGATCACTCCAAAAATAATTTTAGGAGTTATTGTAAATTATGAGAATCGTCATGGGTGTTGATATTAGTAAGGATAAGTTGAATTTATGCTTATTAGGTGCTGACGGGGAGATCCTTGATGAGCGAAAAATAACAAATGATTTAGTTGGTTTTGAAATAGTCACCGGATTATATAACGAATATAAACCAGAGATCATTTTTGAAGCTACTGGGGTGTATTCAAAACGTTTTCAATATTTTTTGGAGCTAAACAATCTATCGTATATATGTATAAATCCACTGAAAGCAAAGAAAGAGATGGATACATTACGAGTAACGAAGAATGATCGAATCGATTCAAAAAAACTAGCCTTATTGCAACTACGTAGACAATATTCTTTTACTAAGTTGGAAGAGAAAATATACCTAGAATTGAGGAGAAGATACCGTTTTTATCAAACTATTACAGATGATTCTGTATCGGCGCAGAATAGATTACATAAAGTATTGCAGGAAACATTTTCTGAGATCGATAAATTATTTGCAGGTAATGAACTGAATCTGTATCGAATTCTTGAAGTATTTCCGCATGCTGAATTAGTTACAATTCAAGATGTTAATGCTATTGCTACAAGTATCAGTAAGGTTATGAACAAGAGACCAGAACAAGTCTTGCAACGGGCTGAAAAACTTAAACATCTAGCAAGTAAGACGGCAGTCAGTGTAGCGGTTGATTCGTATGCTTTAGAAGAGGTGAGATATTGGGCTAATAGAATCTTACAATTGGCTCAAATGAAGCAAGCTATGTTAGACGAAATGTATCAAGTCGCCGAATCACTAGATGAAGTAAAGGTATTAGAATCTATACCTGGTATTGGACTGGCTGGGACGTTAGGTTTGGTGGCCGAACTTGGAGATATTAAGCGATTTAGTAGACCCCAAAAGATAAACGCATTTTTAGGGCTTGATATACGTTTTAATGATTCAGGACAATTGACAACACGCGGATTCATAACCAAAAGGGGAAATTCTGCTGCCCGAAAGTTATTATATAGGGTCACGTTAAGCATAATTGCCACATCGAGAGCCGGAAATAATACTAGTGTGTCTGATTGGTATAATAGAAGATCAAAGAATGAGACACACGGTAAGAAAAAGATAATAGTAGGAGCAATGGATAGAACTCTGAGATTAATACATCACTTAGTCAGTGAAAACGAGTTATATTCAGTTAGTTAAAAGTTATATATTCAGAGTTATATATGGTTAAACCTGACTTAAGTGTCGGTTTTTTTGTTGTACAATCGAATGTGAAATGTTTAGCTAATTGTTATTGACTTCTTGCAGAAAATTGTTGGTCGTGTTGGCCGTGATGTGCATTATCCTAGCGGTCGTGCGTGGGCTTTTGCAGGTGAGCGAAGTTGGTCGTTTTTATTTGTCTGTCAGGAAATCAAACGGATTAATCGATATGGTCAAACAAAATTGTGAATTGTGCGCTTCTGAGTTGATTTGGGATTGGCAACTATTGGATTTTTTTAATTTTAAGGTTCGTCTGCGAGAATTAATTTGTAGCACCTGTAGAATGGCTTTTGAAAAGTTGACGGGTCCTTTTTGTCAGTATTGTAGTAGAGCGATCATGGCTGATGAAGTGATTTGTTTTGATTGCTTTACCTGGCAAAAGCAGATAGGTGGACTATTCAAAAACCAAGCTTTGTATACCTATAACAGTATGATGCGCAATTTCCTTGCTCTCTATAAATTCCGTAGTGGCTATCACCTTAGAGCGTTGTTTAAGCAGGAACTGGAGGAGACGATTATAAGATTGCAAACGGATTTAATTGTTCCCATTCCAATTAGTTCACAAACTAAACGAGAACGAGGTTTTAATCAAGTAACCGCCCTAATTGATGGTCTAGAAGTTTCAGAATTGTTGCGTTGCAAACCAGCCAAGGAGCGACAAGTACAAAAAAGTCGCACGGAGCGACTAAAATCTTCACAACCATTTTTTATAGTTAAAGATGTAAAGAAAACCGTTTCAGATAAGACCATTTGCTTGGTTGATGACGTGTATACGACTGGGACGACTTTGCGTCATGCTGCGGGGGTATTAATGGCAGCAGGTGCTAAATCTGTTTGTACAGTGACACTAGCTCGTTAAGATTTATTGAAGGTAATGAAAACACTTTCAAGAATTGGAAAAGTAGCTTATAATAGTAGTTACAAAAGGAAGCAGATGGTACTTTTGAAACCTAACATTTGTTAGTCATACTTGATTAGCTTGTTGGGAAAAAATATGACAGGAGAGAGTATTATGCTAGAATTTAAGGTACGCGGAGAAAATATTGAGATCACTGATGCAATCAATGATTATGTGGTTAAGCGTTTATCACGCTTGGATCGTTATTTGAACGACGATGCTAATTACATCGCTCGAGTAAATGTACGTTCATACAAAGAACGCACTTTTAAAATCGAGGTAACCATCCAATTACCTTACCTTTTGTTACGGGCCGAGGATACACAGGAAGATTTGTATCAAGCAATTGATTTCGTTCTTGAAAAGTTGCAACGTCAAATCCGTAAGCACAAGACAAAGGTTAACCGCAAGTCACGAGAAAAGGGCTTCAAGGGAATTGAAGAAGTCGCCTTCCCTGACTTGGAAGATGATGCACCTGATGAGACTGAGGAGAGCTTGGCAATCGTGCGAACTAAGCATATTGCGCTAAAGCCAATGGATGCCGAAGAAGCCGTTTTGCAGATGGAGCTTCTGGGGCACAACTTCTTTATCTTTGAGGAAGCTGAAAGCGGTTTGACTGAAGTTGTCTACAAGCGTCGCGATGGTAAGTACGCTTTGCTTGATACGACGGCTGAATAAAATTAAATACTTTGTAAAGGCTAAACACAGACAGTGTTTAGCCTTTTTGTTAAGGTCGAATTGAATTTCTGGGTGCAGATGCCTTTGAGGAAATTCTTAATGTATAATGGGATTTATTACATATAACAGTGAGGAAAATAATGGTTAAGTCAAAGTTTTTATCAAATCAACAATATATAACAAAGCTTAGTGAGATTGTTCAAGAAACAGAAGCCGCTGGTGAACGTGTGGCACCGTTCTTTGAAAAGTTGGCACAAGCAATTGCTGATGATGCAGTTGCAGCAATGCCATCAGCAGAGTTTAAAGAAATTGCAGTAGAATTTGATGATGTTGTCGAAGTTTATCAAGTAGCAACGAAAAAACTTAGTGCGCTAAAAGCACCTGCTCGTATGATCGGTGGGCACACTGTCTTGAATAAGACTTTCGCGCAATATACAGATGCTACAGAGGTGATGGCACAAGCTTTGGACGTTTCAGGCCAGAAGATCGATATGGTTGCGTTTAATCAATCAGAAGAAGATCAAGACGCTTTGATGACAAAGTTCTATAGCCAAGTACAACGTTTGATGAGTACAGGAGTTTAAATCATGGTAGAAGTCAATCAAGCATTGCTGATTGATATAACAGCAAGTCTTGCAAGTGAGCTGGCGTTACCAGTTAAATCGGTTGAGGCCACCAGGACGATGCTGGACGAGGGCAATACGGTTCCTTTTATTGCACGATATCGAAAAGAAGCAACAGGGAATTTGGATGAGGTTCAGATTCGGGACATTCAAGTAGCAACTAAGCGTTTAACAGAGCTTGAGGCACGCAAACAGACTGTTTATCGGGCAATCGATGAGCAAAAGGTAATGACGCCGGCCTTATTAAAGGGGCTAGTTGCAGCGAATGATTTGCAAACAGTGGAAGATATTTACCTTCCCTATAAGCAAAAGCGCCGGACCAAGGCAACGGTTGCAAAAGAAGGTGGTCTAATGGGCTTGGCGAACTTTATTCAACGCTTTCCAACAACTGATATTAGCGTAGAAGCAGAGAAGTATTTGAATCCAGATGCTGAAATCAATGATGCTACAACAGCATTAGCCGGAGTGCATGAGATTTTTGCTGAAGTAATCGGTGAAAACGCTGGGTTACGTGATTGGGTTCGGAAATTCACGCGTAATAATGGTCGCTTGGTATCTAAGCAAAAACGTGGCGCCACCGATAAAGATCCCCAAGAGGTTTTCCGTTTGTACTACGATTTCAGTCAGACGATTAAGAATGTGGCTAATCATCAAATTCTGGCGATAAATCGTGGTGAAAAAGAAGGTGTGCTATCTGGTTCCGTGGAAGTTGACTCAGATGCTATTGAACGTTATTTGAAGATGCGTTTGGTTGGTTCAAAGAGTGGTCAGGCGGCAGATATTCTAATTCACGCGGCGAATGATGCTTATAAGCGCTTTATTGGACCCGCTATTGAACGCGAACTTCGAAAAGAGCTTTTGGAGCGGGCAGAGGCAGACGCAATTAAGGTTTTTGGTAAGAATTTGTATCATTTACTAATGGCTGCTCCATTACGCGGACGGGTTGTGCTAGGTTTTGATCCAGGTATTCGAACTGGTTCAAAGTTAGCGGTTGTTGATCCTAATGGAAAGTTTTTGGCAAAAGCAACGATCTATCCACATAAAGCACAGAAATATGATCCAAAGGCGGCTAAGGCCAAGATTATTGAATTAGTTAAGCAATATCAAGTTTCTTTGGTCGCGATTGGTAATGGAACTGCTTCACGGGAATCACAGCAGTTTATTGCAGATATCATTAAAAGTGACTTACCTACTTTAAATTATGTAGTTGTTAACGAGTCAGGAGCATCAGTATACTCTGCTTCAGACGTAGCTCGGGCAGAGTTTCCTGAATTGCAGGTTGAACAACGGTCGGCGATTTCAATTGCGCGTCGTTTGCAAGATCCAATGGCAGAATTGATTAAGATTGACCCACAAGCAGTTGGAGTTGGTCAATATCAACATGATCTGCCAGTTAAGGAGTTGAGTACTGAGCTTGATGCCGTGCTTGAATCAGCAGTTAATCAAGTTGGAGTTAATCTAAACACAGCTTCACCACAGTTACTTAGTCATATTGCTGGCTTAACAAAGACGACGGCCAATAATATTGTGCTTTATCGTGATGAGAACGGTCAATTTACCTCACGAGTGGAGCTAAAGAAGGTTGCTAAATTAGGGCCGAAGGCTTATGAACAGGCAGCTGGATTCTTACGGATTCCAGACGGGAAAAATCCATTGGATAATACGGATATTCACCCCGAATCGTATAAAATTGCTCAGGCACTTTTGGCAGAAACTGATGACGACGCCCAGGCTTTACGAGCATTGGCTAATCAAGCTAAGGCGACTGAACTTGGGATTGGCTTGCCAACTTTAACGGATATTATCCAGTCATTAATTAATCCGGGTCGTGATTTGCGTGATGATGCACCAGAAGCAATTTTAAGATCTGACGTGTTAACCGTTGCAGACTTAAAGCCTGGAATGCAATTGCAAGGGACGGTCCGTAATGTGGTCGATTTTGGCGCCTTTGTTGATATTGGTGTTCATGAGGATGGGTTAGTTCATATTTCAAAAATGGTTGCTCCGCAACGTGATAAAAAGCAACGCCGAGTCACGGTTGATCCACATACGATATTGGCAGTTGGCGATATTATTACTGTCTGGGTCAGCGAGGTTGATTCACAAAGAGGGCGGATCGGTCTTAGTATGCTAGCACCACAAGATTGATTTGCAATAAGTTAACTTACCGATTGGATAGGCTAGTCGTAAGTTGACTTTTTCTTTTATAAAATCATTAATTGTCAAATGGATTTTTATTTGATAAAATGTAAGTCGTACTGTTAAAGCGGATGTGGCGGAATTGGCAGACGCGCAGGACTAAGGATCCTGTGGTAGAAATACCGTGTGGGTTCGACCCCCATCGTCCGCATAAGACAGAGACCTACGGGTTACATGTTAGAGATTAGATTGGCAAAACCAATCTAATCTCTTTTTGTTTGTTGACAACCTATGAGAAACAATGTAGAATATATTTTGTTAGTTGATAAAACACATGGAGATATACCCAAGTCTGGCTGAAGGGAACGGTCTTGAAAACCGTCAGGTCGGGAAACCGGCGCGTGGGTTCGAATCCCTCTATCTCCTTTTTATTATCGCGGGTTGGAGCAGTCTGGTAGCTCGTCGGGCCCATAACCCGAAGGTCGTAGGTTCAAATCCTACACCCGCAATCGAAAAAAGCTATACCATTTGGTATAGCTTTTTGTTTTGTCTTTTAAAATTAAACTTGGCTGAGGCTGGCTAAACTAGCTAAGATAATTTCAGTATTATTGCGGGTTTCGTGCCAACCTAATAGTCGTTTGGCCTTCTCATTTGAAACTTGTCGATTCAGCTTAATTAAGAGTAGCGCTTCTTGCGCTGAATTATTGAAAGGCGCCGCAATTTTGAGGGCGAATGTCGGTAGCTTTTTTAGTTTCATTTTAGTGTTAGATTGTTGCTTAATTATTTGGGCAATTTCCATGAAGGTTATTTCGCCAGTGGCTGACGCAATGAAACGTTGGTTGGTAGCAGCTGGATTTTCCATTGCTAGGAGATGTAGCTTTGCGACATCGCGGACATCGACAACGTTTAAGGCAATATCAGGAATTCTTTTCATTGTGCTATTTTGAAGATTCTTTATAATGTTGAAACTGCCGGAAAAATGGTGATTGAGAGATGGACCGAACATTGCGACGGGATTAATCGTCGTAAAATTCAATTGATGCTTTTTGGCGTAATCCCATGCGGCGCGTTCAGCCAATAGTTTTGACTTTTCATAGGGAGAAAGTCCTTTTTGGTTGGCGTCGGTCCAATCAGCCTCAGTAATAAGCTTAGTTTTATCGAAGGAACTAAAACCGATGGCACCATAATTTGAAGTCATAACGATTTTTTCTACATGGGCAGCCTTGGCGAATCTCAATAAACGTAAAGTGCCGGCTTTTGAAATTTCAGTCATTTCATTAGCAGGCTCTTTTTGAAAGAAGACTGGCGAAGCGACGCTTAGAAAATAATTGACGCCATCGAAGGCCTTAGCCCATTGTTCATCGGCGAGAATGTCGGCGATGAAAAACGTTAAGTGATCGAGATTATCGATACCATGTTCACTCAAGGTTTTAATTAAATCGGCACGACCTGCTGCACTACGAACTGAAGTTCGAACTGTGTAGCCGGCTTGGAGAAGCTGGAGAACGATATGACTACCTAAAAATCCGTTTCCACCAGTGACCAAAACAGTTTTACTCATATGAAATACCTCAATCAATTTATTTATTGACTAAATGATAAAGCCTAGAGTATGCTCTAATGCAAGAGGAAATATTATGTATTATAAAACAAAGCAATTTGCTGAGAAGTTGGGCGTTTCACCTTACACGGTGCGTTACTATGATAAGGAAGGGTTGTTACCATTTGTCATTCGCGATGCGCATGGTTATCGTGTTTTTACAGATGCAGATATCAATATCTTTACGACGGTTTTATGTTTAAAAAACACTAATATGCCTTTGAAGGAGATAAAGACGTATATTGGCTTAGTTAAAGAGGGGGCGGCAACAGTTGAGCAACGAAGAGTGATGCTGATTGAACATCAAAAAACGGTTATTCAACAGCAAGCCTTGATCGAAACAAGTTTAATTGAGATTCAAAATAAAATCGATAAATATAGTAGTGTAGATGCTGGGAAACAAATTCAGTCAGAAATGGCTTTTGTTAATAATGAGAAAATGATGGCCTTGCAGGAATACGGACTGTGATTGATAGGGAATGTCGTAAGTTGATGGCGGATTCTGGTGATATATAAGCTTTCGTAAGGAGTTTTGTGATCTGCTTGGGTATCGCTTTTTTTTTTGGTATGCTTGTTATATTGATTAAAGCTGGTTGAACCCAGAGGAGTAATATATGAAGCAAGTAGGTCGTATTAAATATATCTGGACGCTGCTCATAGCAATCATCTTTGCAGTTGGGGCAGGTCTAAGTTTACCCATATTTCTAAATTCAATGGCGTTGATAAATTTTGATTGGCAATACACAAAAATTAGTATATTTGCGATTGTCGCATTATTGACACTATGGTTTGATTATCAATTATTTCGTGCGGCCGAAGGTCAACGAAAGCGTTTTGGAAGCTCAAGTTTACTATTAGCATTAAGTGTCCAAACATTGTGGTTGGTGGCAGTTGGCTATCTGTTATTGGTGAAGACTAGCAATCAAGCAATTCTGTTGACGATGACGGTACCATTTTACTTAGTTGGAGTAGCTGGTTTGATAATTAGCTTAATTGTGATGAAGCAACAAGATCACGTAATTAATGTTGGTACTGCGCAAAAGCGTTCGCTGTTCCGGTGGAATATTATTATTAGCTTGTTTTTCATCTATGCCCTGCTATTTTTTGGGCTAACGGCCAATTGGATGACTGGAATTACGATTGCAGTATCAGTTGGGTTAATTATTGATCCAGCTTGGGCAGCGTACTATTCGGGCGCTAAGCGACAGATGATTCTCAATCGGTTGACGCGTAAGGGCGTTGTGCTCAGCGAAGAACGTGATGTACTACCGATGTTGCGTGATGTGAAAAATATTGTCATTGAGAAATCAGGGCTTCTGACGACACCAGGGGTTATGATTCGAACAATTCAAAGTTATGATGATCGTTATTCTGATTTTGATATTTTGGGAATTGCAACGGGTCTAGCCACTGATATTAGAACAAATGACTATCAGTCGCCATTGGCGGTCGCAATTAAGGCGTATGCCGATGCAAAGGGTGTCTTTCCCAGTAAGGTTTCTGAACCACGCTATCTTCCAGAAATTGGAATTGAGGGTGTTATCAATAATGGACGTTATGCATTCGTTTCGGCGACATATGCGCAAGAACATTATGGAATTAATGAACGGCATTTTGGTCAAATTAATGCGCTTGGAAACTCAGTGAGTTATGTCGTTGAGGGTGAGCGTGTGATCGGGGTGGTTGCCTTTCATGCACCAGCTACGTATTCAATAATGAGTCTTGACCGGTTCTTCCTAGAACGTTCAATTAAATTGCATGTAATCTCGGCC
The DNA here is from genome assembly GCF_008107635.1 of Weissella muntiaci. Lineage (GTDB taxonomy): Bacteria > Bacillota > Bacilli > Lactobacillales > Lactobacillaceae > Weissella > Weissella muntiaci. The sequence continues at coordinate 11,356 of NZ_SDGZ01000027.1, forward strand.
GACACCAGGGGTTCAGTTGAAGAAGTCACGCAGATTATGAATTCAGTAGTTGAAGCCGAAGCTAATCTAAAACCAGCTGACAAAATTGCTAAGCAACAAGCCATATTAGATGAGCCAAATACAATCTTGATAACTAATCAGGAACCAAGTGCTACTCTAAACGCAGATTTAGTAATTGCTGTTGGTGACCGACCAAAACAAGCAGATATTAAAATTTGGGCGATTGAGGACTTGGTGGCGTTGTGGGAAGCGAGTGGTCAGTTGGCATATGCTGATTCACGAACAATGACTACCGTGGCAATTTTAAAGTTACTGCTATTGGTTCTAGCTTCAGGATTAGGGATGTTCTTAGTGAGCTGGCTGTTTATTGCACCAATTATTGCTGTGGGCATTCGACTAATTGTAACTTTACTGTTGAAGTTTATTGCAAAGAAACAGACAAACAAGTAGGTTTTGTATAGAATGTGAAAAATGTCGTTAGGACGGTAAAAAGCCGTTCTGACGGCATTTTTATCAATAATCGAGCCTGTGTATAAGTTGACATAAAGCTATTTTAAGCCTAAAATAAAATCTGTGTTAATAAGCGCAAAATTTATAAAATATATTTCATGATGACATGAGAATGACAGGAGCAAAATGATGGACATTTCATTTGTAATTCTGCTGTTGCTTGTCGCAATCGTAATCGGTGTGGTTATGGGATCGTTAGTAACGAAAGTTCGAACGAACCATGCTTTACAGCAGGCCCACCAAACTGCTTCGGATATCACGAGTCAAGCTGCATTAGAAGCTGAGCAGAACAAGAAAACTGCTTTAGTGGAAGCACGTGACGAAAGCCAACGTTATCAAGATCGTATCGAGCGGGAGTTGCAAGAACGCCGCGGCGAGGTGAAAGCCTCAGAAGATCGCTTGGTAAGTCGTGAATCTGTCCTAGACCGGAAGGATGCTTCATTGCAAAAGCGTGAAGAAGTTATTTCGGATAAGGAAAGTAAACTTGATCAGCAACGCCAAAGTGTTGCTGATTTGCAAAAAAATGCTGAAAAATTAGTTGCTGATCGTGAAGCTACTTTAACTGAGGTTGCGGGGATGACCCAAGACGAAGCTCAGGAGCTAATTTTGACGGAGACAAAGGAATCATTGCTCAAGGAGCGAGCTATGATTATCAAGGAGAGTGAAGAACAGGCAAGTGCAGAAGCTGAAAAGCGTGCGAAGAATCTTGTTGTTCAAGCAATCCAACGTTCTGCGGCAGATATGGTTGCTGAAACTACTGTATCGGTCGTTACTTTGCCTAATGATGACATGAAGGGCCGTATTATCGGTCGTGAAGGTCGTAATATTCGAGCAATCGAAACGGTCACTGGAATTGATTTGATTATTGATGATACTCCAGAAGCGGTTGTTTTGAGTGGCTTTGATCCTGTCCGGCGTGAAATTGCTAAGAATGCCCTAGAGAAGTTAATTGCTGATGGACGAATTCATCCCGCTCGAATTGAAGAGATGGTGGATAAGGCTCGTAAAGAAATGGATGAGCATATTCGTGAAGTTGGTGAGCAAACTGTATTTGATCTGGGAATTCACAATTTGCATCCTGATCTAATTAAGACTATTGGACGAATGAATTATCGAACGAGTTATGGCCAAAATGTTTTGGTCCACTCAATTGAAGTCGCTAAACTAACCGGCATGTTGGCTGCCGAGTTGGGCGAAGATGTTACGCTTGCCAAGCGCGCAGGATTATTACACGATATTGGAAAAGCGATTGACCATGAAGTTGATGGTTCGCATATCGAACTTGGAGTTGAGTTAGCAACCAAGTATGGTGAGCGACCTGTTATCATCAACACAATTGCATCGCATCACGGGGATGTTGAACCTGAATCAGTAATTGCGGTACTTGTTGCTGCAGCTGATTCGATTTCAGCAGCTCGTCCAGGGGCTCGATCAGAGTCGCTAGAGAACTATGTACAGCGCCTCCAGCAATTAGAAGCGATTGCAAATGAATTCAACGGAGTTGAAAAGTCCTTTGCAATTCAAGCGGGTCGTGAAGTGCGGGTTATTGTTGAGCCAGCGGCGGTTTCTGATTTGGAAGCGACCGTTGTGGCACGCGATATTAAGAACCAAATTGAACATGATCTTGATTATCCGGGCCATATTAAGGTGACGGTAATTAGAGAGTCGCGTTCAGTTGAATATGCGAAATAATATAATTGAGTTGGGATGGCTGTGGCTGTTCCAACTTTTTTATTACGTGTCGATGCAAATCTTCGTTCACAATTAGGCTGAAAACTCGGTACTTTAGTGCCGAGATGAAAGCCACCCAAAGATCGTAGGTCAATTTCTAGTAGTTAACGTTTCTTCTTATCGTATCTAGCCAAACTAGCTTCAGAACGCTGGCTTTCAATATAATTTTCTACAACTGATTTTGACATTTCTCTTAGTGTTCCAATGTAATAACTTAGTGACCACAGATGCCCACCCCATAACAGTTTCTTTGTTTCTAGATGAGCTGTGAACCAAAGTTTTGCACTGGAACCTTTTAGTGTTTGTACTATTTCGGAAGATGCATACTTTGGCTTAAAAGAAACAAGTAAATGAACGTGATCTGGCATAACTTCCATTTTTTGAATTTCAATATCGTGTTCATTTGCTAAATACGATAATGCATCTTTCATATCTCGAACTAACTTTGGATTAACAAAAATTGGTCTACGATATTTTGTAACCCAAACAATATGGAAGTTAAAATTGTATACATAGCCACGTTCATGAACAATCATAGTAAATCCACCTCATGATATAATTAGCTAATTATATATCAGAAGGAGCTTACTAAATGAAATTGTCTAAAACAACTACATCAGTATACGTAAGGCGATTTCGTTTAGTTGAAACTCCAGAATTAACTGACTATCATCAACAAAGTATTAATGTTCAAAATGAATTATGGGATTTTGCTAACAAGTATCTTGAGGCAACCTACGGTTACAAACATTTAAATCGTAAATTTGTAGCAACCGTTATCCAGAAACGTTATATTTTGAATGCTATTAAAGTTAAGTTTGCTCAACATAAAGGATTGCTAAAATGGAGTCCTAAACTTGGCTTACATTCGCAAGCTGCCGATGAACTATTAAAAACAATGCTTACTAATTTTGGACAATATCGGCGAGTTTTGTATAAAGCTTCTTTAATGACAATTGACGAAAAATTAGCATATAAAAACAATGAACATAGTAATAATCGCCAAAATCGTTCTTGGTATCGTAAAGGTTCATTGAATTTCTTACGTAACAGAGCATCATTCAAGACAGTTTCATTACCAAGTAACGGTCAAATTGAAATAAAATCAGCACACCATATCAAAATTCAAGGATTTGGTATTGTTCAAGTTGTTGAAAACATTAAGAACCTCAAAGGCTCTAAGATTGTCATTTCAAAAGTGAAACGTAAAAATAATGAA
>NZ_SDGZ01000028.1 GCF_008107635.1 Weissella muntiaci
CTCTTGAGTGAACACTAACTGTAATTCAAATTGTTCATTATTTTTACGTTTCACTTTTGAAATGACAATCTTAGAGCCTTTGAGGTTCTTAATGTTTTCAACAACTTGAACAATACCAAATCCTTGAATTTTGATATGGTGTGCTGATTTTATTTCAATTTGACCGTTACTTGGTAATGAAACTGTCTTGAATGATGCTCTGTTACGTAAGAAATTCAATGAACCTTTACGATACCAAGAACGATTTTGGCGATTATTACTATGTTCATTGTTTTTATATGCTAATTTTTCGTCAATTGTCATTAAAGAAGCTTTATACAAAACTCGTCGATATTGTCCAAAATTAGTAAGCATTGTTTTTAATAGTTCATCGGCAGCTTGCGAATGTAAGCCAAGTTTAGGACTCCATTTTAACAATCCTTTATGTTGAGCAAACTTAACTTTAATAGCATTCAAAATATAACGTTTCTGGATAACGGTTGCTACAAATTTACGATTTAAATGTTTGTAACCGTAGGTTGCCTCAAGATACTTGTTAGCAAAATTCCATAATTCATTTTGAACATTAATACTTTGTTGATGATAATCAGTTAATTCTGGAGTTTCAACTAAACGAAATCGCCTTACGTATACTGATGTAGTTGTTTTAGACAATTTCATTTAGTAAGCTCCTTCTGGTATATAATTAGCTAATTATATCATGAGGTGGATTTACTATGATTGTTCATGAACGTGACTATGTATACAATTTTAACTTCCATCTTGTTTGGGTTACAAAATATCGTAGACCAATTTTTGTTAATCCAAAGTTAGTTCAAGATATGAAAGATGCATTATCGTATTTAGCAAATGAACACGATATTGAAATTCAAAAAATGGAAGTTATGCCAGATCACGTTCATTTACTTGTTTCTTTTAAGCCAAAGTATGCATCTTTCGAAATAGTACAAACACTAAAAGGTTCCAGTGCAAAACTTTGGTTCACAGCTCATCCAGAAACAAAGAAGCTGTTATGGGGTGGGCATCTGTGGTCACCAAGTTATTACATTGGAACACTAGGAGAAATGTCAAAATCAGTTGTAGAAAATTATATTGAAAGCCAGCGTTCTGAAGCTAGTTTAGCTAGATACGATAAGAAGAAACGTTAACTACTAGAAATTGACCTACGGTCTTTGGGTGGCTTTCATCTCGGCACTAAAGTACCGAGTTTTCAGCCTAATTGTGAACGAAGATTTGCATCGACACGTAATAAAATCTTAGGTTCTTTTGTGTCCAGAGATGTAACATGCAAGGTATCCTATATTAAAAAGAGGTAACTGGACTTGTTTTGAGAATACATTGAACCTTTAAGTGAAATTCGCGTGATATTTGATATTTGAATATCAATATATTCAAATTGCTGATATCCAAGCTTACTATTATACACATGGACATTCGGCGCATACAATTAGACCTGTAAAGAAAGCACAATATACAAAATTCTTTGGGGGTAAAATTATGACAGCCGATATTACTAGTGACATGGAATTCAGCCCTTCCTTTGACTACATTGATAATGGGGTCGAACATGGCGTACTAAGTCCATTCGAAACAAAAGAAGTAATCCTGAAAAAGGGTACTCAGATTGCTGAAGGTTTCAAACCACTTTCAGCCGATATCAGAATGTTAAAAGATATTCCCGTTGTTCTACGTGACGGAATAACTATTTATACTGATGTATATCTACCAGTTTCCACAGTAACGGCCCCAGCATTAATTGCATGGAGCCCTTATGGTAAAAGTGCTGGAACTGCACCCCGCTACAAAAATCTATTTAATATGTTGGGCATGGGGAATCATTGGAATTCTGGCTTAACGAAATTTGAGGCACCAGATCCAGCCTACTGGACTCAACATGGTTATGCGGTCGTTAATCCAGACATGCGTGGGATTGCCCATAGTGAAGGAAACACCACCATGCTCGGAACCCAAGAGGCGCAAGATGGTTATGACTTGATTGAATGGATTGCTACTCAAGACTGGTCTAATGGAAAAACTGCTCTGACGGGAACGTCGTATCTGGCATTTTCACAATGGTACATTGCGGCCGAAATGCCACCACACTTAACAGCTATCAATCCAACTGAAGGGCTGGCAGACGGTTACCGTGATTTAGCCTTTATTGGTGGAATTCCGGATAAGAACTTCATTGAACGGTTGGCAGTCAACCATGTGAGTGCAACAGGCGCTCAACGTGAAGACTTAACTAAGGAAATGGATACTAATCCACTTGCAAACGCTGCTATTTGGCAAGATAAGGTTGCAGACCCAAGTAAAATCACCGTGCCAGCCTTTGTGATTGCAAGCTATTCAAATACACTACACACAATGGGAACGTTCCGTTCATGGCGCTCATTGGGTTCGAAAGAAAAGTGGCTTAGAATTCATGATCGTCAAGAATGGCCATATTATTATGACGAAGCTAATGTTGAAGAGCTTCGGAGATTCTTTGATCACTATTTATTAGAAAAGGACAACGACTGGGAGCAGACTCCAACAGTCCGTTATTCGCTAATCGGATTCCAGGGGACCAATCAGACCGATATCCCATCAGAAAGTTTTCCACCTAAAAATGTGGAGAATAAGAAATTCTATCTAAACCCGATTTTCAGAACTCTGCAAGATCAGCCTGAAGAACGTGATATTCCAGTTAAATATGCGACAAATGTCGTTCCTGGTCGGACGTCTTTCCAGATGACATTTACAGAAGACACTCAACTTGTCGGCTATCCCAAAGCCAAGCTCTTTATGGAAGTAGAGGGCTATGACGATATGGATGTTTTCGTTTGGTTGCAAAAACTGGACTCATTCGGCAACGTTTTGAGCGAGTTTGTCGTACCAAACCATGGTGCGGCATTGCAAGACTTCACGCAAGAAGGGGCTTCAGCCTTAAGATATAAAGGAGCTTGGGGACGTCTGCGTGCTTCAATGCGCCATCTAGATGATCAACTTTCGACCGATGAGATTCCAGCGTATACATTCGATCGAGTTGAAAAGCTTGCGGAAAAGGAGCTTGCGGAGCTCGAGATTGTCCTTAGTCCAATCGGATTGACCTACAAAGCAGGTGAAACGCTCCGTATTATGATTAGCTCAAAAAACGAGCTAGGTTCAGTCATGCCTGGAACGCCTGGGGCAACACCTGACAATCAAGGAACGCATATTTTACACACCGGTGGGGAATACGCTTCATACATTCAACTTCCACTATTGGGGAAGTAGTCTGACTATCATTTGCCAAGAAAAAGCTTTATAGTTTAAATACTATAAAGCTTTTTTGTGGAGGGGCTATGAATCTAAGTACACTGAACTATTTTGTCCAAATTGCAACCGTTGGTAATCTAACAAAAGTGGCCGAACAACTATTTATTTCCCAGCCAACATTAAGTCGCCATATGAAAGAACTAGAGCAGGAAGTTGGAAGGCAGCTTTTTATCCGACAAAGCCATTCATTAAAATTATCAAACGATGGTCAAATTTTCCTGAAAGAGGCCATTAATGTTCTACAAGCCGTTGATACATTGGAGCATGTTTTTGATTCGAAAGAAGCCGTCCTGAATAAAGTTGAATATCTACGAATTGGTTATCTTGAGAACTTTAATATGCAAAACATGTATGACTTTTTGGGCAAATACAAAGCAAATAATGAAAATATCCAAATCGTCCTCACTCCTGATACCCCCGCAAATCTGAGCAAGGGACTAGAGAATGGGGAGTATGATGTGATATTCTCACTTTATCCATATATTAGGCAATATCCAAACTTTGAAAATAAAAAATTCATTGAAAATCATTTGCAAATTGCCTTGCCGAAAAATCATCCGCTCAGCCAGCACCAACATTTATCTTTTTCAGAACTTGCCAACGAAACCTTTATCTTACTTGATCGAAATCGGTCGCCAATTATTGTTGACTATGTTTTAAATAAGGGTATCGAAAACGGTTTTAATCTGAACGCCAATTACTATGTTAAGAGCTTGAGTGAGGGGCTATCAATGACAGCACTTGGTAACGGCTTAGCATTTTTGTATTCGGCAATGAACCAAGGCGAGCTGGCTAGTAAGTTTAATATCAAAATTGTCGATTTAGTCGATGCGAATGAAAGCCAGGACATCCATGTTGCAATTAATAGCGAAAGTTCGAATCCCGAGATTCAGAATTTCTTTAAACAACTAACCGTCGAATACAGCAACTAATTTATTATTTTAAGATGTCCCTTAGTTTGAAGGCGTATAAATGAATATACACATAGAAACACCCTAAATCTAGTTTAGAAGGAGGCTATATCATGACTAAAAAGGATAGAAAAAGCTCCTCCGGGCATAAGCGCAAGTCCCATAATGTGTTTCACGCGTGTCTACTGCTTTTAAGTATCCTAACTACCTTGAGCATATTCTCTTTGAAGAAGCGCCTGCAGTATTTGGAATTTCAAGATATTGATAATATAAAGAACAACCACTAGTTGTGGCCATCTTTACCTATCACAACAACATAGAGAAGCCACCTAGACCATAGGCGGCTTTTTATTTTATCGTCCGATTATTTCCATATGAGGTAACCAACAATTGTGGAATGCCTTCTCTCAATTCTTTATTTAGTATAAGTTTCCCCTTATAACTTACCTATTCACATAGTTTGGAAAAGAGTTCAAGAATTTCAAAAATAGGTTCGCTTGATTAGTATAGATGTTCTTCACAAAAATTTCACAAAAAAGGCACATTATAACGTTGACAATTCAATCGTGTGCGATATACTTTACTTATCAACTAATCGTTAACGGTGTTAAGTTGATGTAAGGCTTACAAGATTTTTGTCACATATAAGGGAGAATTATAATGGATAAGCAAGTAGTATTAGAGGACGCAGCTCAGGATTTCAGTAACGCCAACAAACCACACCCACGCATCTATGAGTTGGCTCCAAAGGATGGTCGCGCATTATTGGAAGAAGTACAATCTTCACCAGTTAATAAATATAATGTGGACATTGAAGATACGACATTTTCTGCTGGGGAGTGGGGAAATGTTCCAGTTCGTTTCATTCGTCCAGCCGGAAATTATAGTAAACTTCCGGTGATCTTTTACATTCATGGGGCTGGTTGGGTATTTGGTAGTGCGAAAACGCACGACAAGCTAGTTCGTGAATTGGCAGTCCGCACAAACTCAGTCGTAGTCTTCCCAGAATACACACTTTCTCCAGAAGCAAAATATCCAACCGCTATCGAACAAAATTATGCGGTCTTACAACAATTAGCAGACGTTGCTGCAGCAAAGAATCTTGATATTGAACGTCTAACCGTCGCTGGGGACTCAGTTGGTGGTAACATGGCAACTGTTATGACAATTATGACCAAGCAACGTCAAGGTCTCCCAATTTTGCAACAACTATTATATTACCCAGTAACGAATGCTGAATTCGATACTGAATCATATAACCAATTTGCAGAGAATTATTTCTTGACTAAAGAGGGAATGCAGTGGTTCTGGGATCAATATACAACTGACCCTAAGGAACGTGCAGAAATCACAGCATCACCACTACGAGCTTCAATTGATGAGCTGAAGGGCTTGCCAGCCGCAATGATCTTAAACGGTGAAGCTGATGTCCTACGTGACGAAGGCGAAGCATACGCTAACAAATTGCGTGAGGCTGATGTCGAAGTTACTCAACTCCAATTCCAAGGTATGATTCATGATTTTGTCATGGTTAACTCATTGGATCAAACAAAGGCAACTCGAGCAGCTATGGACGTTTCGACTTCATGGGTAATGAAGGGGAATCATAAGTAATCGAATTTTTATAAGTCCGTTAGCATAATAATATATTGGTCAGCTATTTTATAAATAAAAGGGAACGCACCTGCTGAATTGCAGTTGCGTTCCTTTTTTATGATGTGACAAATATCTCCATTCACACCACTTTGCTAATGGCCATTAACCCATTAGGAAAAATGCAGCAATATCTTTGTACAAAGGTTCACCACTCATTACAATCTGTCTGCAGAGGAACAGGGACAATTGGTTGGTGCTTATCTGAATTTCAACTAGGATTTCAAAAAACAGTTGTCATGAAAATTCAATAATACGTGCCGAAATATATTGTGTATAACCCTCGCAAAAAGAGATTCACACAAGAAAATTCTACAAGAATTCTTTTATTTATTCTGAAACATCCGGTACACATTTCACAAGTGTGTACACTTTTAATAGGACATAAGCCATTAAACTGTCTAGTAATGAATGCGCCAATCGTTACCTTAACGCTTTCTTAAATTTCCAATTCAAATATATAATGGGAATTCACAAGATATATCTATAGGATTTAACTCATTACGTGCAATCCTGTTAGTAAAATTAATATGTCCTAAAAACAGGACATTATTCACAAGACTTGTGAATAAAATAATTTTCAAGAGATTTTAAACTCATAAATTATGATACTATTTTCACGTAATAAATTTTATGATAAAGGTGTGAATAAAAGTGAATAAAAAAATTATCGCTTCGTTACTTATTTCCGGAATGTTGCTTGTTGGTGGTACTACTGCCAGTGCAACAAGCGTGCCTCAATCCACGACTTGGGTCAGTCAGACCATTGGAAAGTCATATGACTTTGATGGAGCTTTGGGTTATCAGTGTTTTGATTATGTAAATCAATATGCGCATGATTTATTTGGAACCTCTTTTCCAGGTGAAGGCGCCATTGACCTACTAACTACTGGGAACAGAAACGGCTTTAGAGTCATCCGTGCCGGTAATGGTACCCCACAACCTGGTGATATCTTTATCTTATCAACACCGGGTAATCCAAATGGTCACACTGGAGTTGTAATTTCCTCAGACTCAACGGGAATGATAGTTGCAGACCAAAATTATAATGGCAGGAGTTATGTAAGCCAACACCGGATCAACTATCAAGAACCATGGAGTCAATTAGTTGGTTGGGTTCGGCCACCGTTCGAAGCGAGTGGATGGACGACTATTAATGGGCAACAAGTATATATTAACTCTGACGGTCAGTATGCAACAGGCGAGCAGAAGATTGACGGACAATATTATTATTTTGATCCAAATTCACATTCAATTGTAAAAGGGTTTTTAACCTTACCTGATGGGCGGAAAGTATATTATGACGATCAAGGTCATATGGTTCATGGTGAGGCGCTTATTGATGGCAACTTCTATTTGTTCGAAAAATATAATGGCGGCATGCAGACTGGTCTACAGGATTTAACAACCTACGGCGCAAATAAAACGGTCTATTATGATCCCAAGACTGGACATATGCTTTATGGTGATATTATGATCGATGGAGTCATGCATACATTTGAAGGCGGGTCTGGTAAATTAATTGACGGAAATTGGCGAACCGTTGACGGACATCAAAGATATTTGCAAACAGATGGACAATATGCCTCTGGCGAACAAATAATCAACGGGAAGACTTATTATTTCGATGTCAATACACATGACTTGATTCTGGGTCTTACAACGTTGCCAGATGGACGAAAAGTGTACCTTGACGACCAAGGACAAGTATCTCATGGAGAAGTTAAAATTGGACAGTATTTCTATTTGTTTGATGCTCAAACTGGTGAGATGAAAACAGGACTACAGGACTTAACTTCTTATGGTGCGAACAAGACTGTCTATTATGATCCCGAGACTGGACATATGCTCTATGGTGATCAGATCATCGATGGTAAAACTTATTCATTCGAAGCAGGAACTGGAAAGTTAATTGCTAACGTATGGCGGACCGTTGGCAAAAACAAGCAATATCTTGGTGCTGATGGTCAATTGGCTTCTGGTGAACAATCAATCGACGGCAAGACATATTATTTTGATCCAAGCACACATAATTTAATGACTGGTCTTATCACACTAGCCAATGGTCAGAAGATTTATGCTGATGAACAAGGACAAGTAGCGCATGGAGAAGTTAAGATTGGGCAGTATTACTATTTGTTTGATGCTCAAACTGGTGAGATGAAAACAGGATTACAGGATTTAACTTCTTATGGTGCGAACAAGACTGTCTATTATGATCCCGAGACTGGACATATGCTCTATGGTGATCAGCTCATCGATGGTAAAACTTATTCATTCGAAGCAGGAACTGGAAAGTTAATTGCTAACGTATGGCGGACCGTTGGTGAAAACAAACAATATCTTGGTGCCGATGGTCAATTAGCTTCTGGTGAACAATCAATCGACGGCAAGACATATTATTTTGATCCAAGCACACATAATTTAATGACTGGTCTTATCACGTTAGCTAATGGTCAGAAGATTTATGCTGATGAACAAGGACAAGTAGCGCATGGAGAAGTTAAGATTGGGCAGTATTACTATTTGTTTGATGCTCAAACTGGTGAGATGAAAACAGGATTACAGGATTTAACTTCTTATGGTGCGAACAAGACTGTCTATTATGATCCCGAGACTGGACATATGCTCTATGGAAAACAAGTTATTGATGGCAAAACATATAATTTTGATAGTAACACTGGTGCCATGATCCCTGATGATATCCAACAACCGCAAAAGGACATTCAAGTTGGCGATGTTGTTTCGTTTAAGGGCGTATACAAAGTAACCAACGTGAGCGGTAACCTAGTTGGAAGTTCACAAATCTCTGGAGGCGATGTCGAGAGCTGGAATTATCTTGACCCAACACCTTTGACTGAAACCAATCAGGATGGACAAACTGCTGGTGACCAAGTTTTGCTAAAAGGGGATTACTTTATTTTGCCAGGCAGTTATAAAGTTGAAAAGATTGATATAGCAAGCAAAGGTGTATATATAACGGTAGGTAATCGAGGTGTTTGGCTGGATGGAGCGATTGCAACATTAAACTAATCATTGGGCTTTAGCCTGAAAGATTTGATTCAATTCGAAAGCATGCTTAAATTGTTTTTAACGATCATCCATTAGTTCAAGAGCAGAGGCACAATGTGCACCAGCAACAAAGATTAGAATCGATGGCAAAGAATCAGGATAATTAATTATTTAGATAACAATTAATATAAGATTGTGAGTATCGTAAAGGCAAAAAGCGCTGCTAACAGACCATTGGACAGATTATTATTAATAAAAACACGTCTCTACAAATATCTAGAGACGTGTTTTTACTATACCTTTTGTTTGGAGTCTTTGTGATAATATTTTTAATATCCAAGGTATTCATTAACATTTATACTTTAATGTTAATGAATACCTATAACAAATCGCCCAAGTCAGTAGCCAGAGTCCATGGCCTTGATCGTGACAGAATTTTACGTTCCACAAAATTGTACGAGAAATCCAATTCAAGTTTGAGGATACTAAATGACCATTCACTATCTTATGTAGAATAACAAAGAGTGCAGAATAAGAACAAGTTCGACTGCCGAAATCTAAAATAGGGGAAGTAAGGTAAGGACTGATTCACTACCGACACCGACTCATTTTACTATTTACATAATGTGTACTCCAACAGTTATGCAATTTCATTGGCATGTCCTGTCCACGCAGTAAAAAACAAATAAGTAGCGTGACAATTCAATATTGCACAATACAAGGTCAGCCATCCCAAAATCACTTTATTTTTACAATCCACTCTTTATTATGTTCCACAAAGTATCAAATCTATCCTGATAATCACTATCGAGCCACGTTTCTTTAAATGTTGGCAGACTAAATATTGCAAACGCTGATAGAATTGCTTCTGCTCTTTTTAACGAAGGATCATTGAAATCCATAATTCGATCAATCTCTTGGTAGGCTGGTTGAAGTACTTTTCTTAAAACCTTTGGATGATTATCAACATATTTAGTATTCAGTGTAAACATGGTTCGATCATTAATATAGGTATTTTTTTTCAAATTAGCAAATTGATATAACCAGCTATGTAATGTATCAACACGCGAATTAGTTTTATTGTCAAATTTTATTTTATCGATAATTTCTTCTTTAAACCAAGCGCTACTTACTTCCTCCCAGAGTACTTGCTTACTCTCAAAATATTTATATATTGCAGCATGTGTAACTCCAAGCCCATTAGCGATTTGAGACAAAGAAACTTCAGAGTTTTTTGTCTCGATAATAATTTCTTGTGCGGTTTTCAAGATAATTTTTCTAGATATCTTTTCCATAAGTAATACCTCCGGGGTTCACTATTATATTAACATAGTTATTTACAAAAATTTGATTTTGTTACTTAAATAGAGTATGTTAACACTAGTTACAAAAACATCTTTTTGTTACTCAGGAGGAATATATGAAAGCTGCGCAATTACATGCATATAATAAATCAGCAACACTTTTTGTTAATAATGTAGAAATACCCAACATTTCTCAAGATGAGGTCCTCATTAAAGTTAAGTCGGCGGCCGTAAACCCATTGGAAAACCTTATTGCTAGCGGTAGTTTGAAACTTATGAATCACTATGCCTTGCCGGTCACTCTTGGTAATGAAATAGCAGGTGAAATAGTTAAAGTTGGAAAAAATGTCCTAGATTTCAATGTCGGCGATTTCATTTATTCTCGTCTACCTGCTACAACAATGGGCGGTTTTGCTGAGTATATTGCTGTTAAGAGTGCAGCAATTGGTATGCTACCAAAAAACCTAGATTTTAAAAGTGGTGCATCAGCCCCATTAGGTGCTTTAACAGCTTATCAAATACTGTATGAGGAACTAAGTGTCCAGGCGGGGCAAAGCATCTTTATTCCAGGAATTTCTGGATCATTTGGCCAAATGGCTCTACCAATTGCAAAATCACTTGGTTTAACTGTATATGGGAGCGGTAATTCAAGGGATCGAGAACGCCTTCTCGAGTTAGGCATTGATAAATACTTAGATTATAAAACAGAAAATTATTGGGAGACTCTAACCGATGTTGATTTTGTAATTGATACCTTAGGACCAAGAGAATATAGTAATGAATTAAGTATTATTAAGCCAGGTGGTAAAATTGTGTCGCTTATTGATGGGCCAAACAAACTTTTTGCTGTGACACATCATTTCTCATTCTGGAAAACATTTCTATTCTCCATTGCTGGTATGAAATTTGATAAGCAGGCAAAGGCGAAAAATATTCAATATCGTTTTATCTTTGTCCGAAGTGATGGAAATCAATTAGAAGATATCACAAAGATCATTGAAACTAATAACATAGTTCCCATTTATGATCAAAAGACCTTCACAATAGATGAAATAAACAAGGCCATTACCTATATGAATAGTGGCAAGGCACACGGTAAAGTATTGATAAATTTTGAATAAAAACATCAAAGCACAAGAAGGCAGAGAGGATATTTTCTCTGCCTTTTTGTGTTTTCTTAATTATCAATTAAATCATTTCAATTTCCTGATTAACGAAATATAAAAACTCCTCATGAAGTGATGATAAAAATTGAGTGTGTTTCCACAATAAAGCTGCATGAGAAGGTATTTGAGGATTTACAGGGATAAATTTAACTGTATTTCCAACAGGTAAACCTTCAATCCCAAGCAATAATATTTCTTTGTTAAAGGCGGGATATAAACTTGCATTCCCGATTAAATTAAAATTCATCCGTATGTTGAGATCCTCTGTTGGCTTATTTGTGATGAGACTAAGGTAATCCAGCCATATTGGGCTTCGTGATGTAACAATCGGATAATTGGCAATTTCTTCACCAATAATTTCATCTTTAGTTGCAAGATCATGCTCTTTATTAAGATATATTCCTCTTGTATCAGTACTCTTCAAATCAATGAAATCATACTGTCCTTTTAAATTGAAATCTAGAGCAAACAGGAAATCAATTAATCCTTGATCGAGACTTTCTAACATATCATTTAAACTGCCCGAGATGAGCTGAATCGTCACATCTGGATATTGATCCTGTAACTTGCTAATACCCTTTAAAACTGTTGTAAAGAGCGACGTTTCAGCAGCTCCAATCGTAATCTGCCCAGCAATAATATTCCTTTGCTTCAAATTTTTACTAGTCTTCTCCGTCAGGTTCAAAATACTTTCAGCCTGTTTAGCAAGATATATTCCTTCGCCAGTAAGTTGCAACGGTTTTTTTGATCGATCAAGCAATTGCACTCCCAGTTCATCTTCTAAAGCTCGTATTTGTCTTGAAAGAGCTGGCTGGGTTAAATTCAATTTTCTTGCCGCCGCAGTAAGAGTGCCTGTAGTAGCTACTTCAAAAAAATATTTCAACATTCTAATTTCCATGAATCATTACCTCAGGTAATAGTCTACTATAACAACAAATGAATTGTAATAAGGAGTGGACTGTATTAAATTATAGACAATTAAAGGAAGGGGGACGATCGAATGATACACAACGAAGAAATCGAAAGATTCTCAACAGCCGATGACTTTTATGTTTCACCCTATTATCGAGATGGAACAACATTGGGTACACCCACTTGGATCTGGTCAGTAGTCGTCGAAAAAGAAATTTATATTAGAGCTTGGAACGGCCAAAACTCAAGGTGGTTTAAATCTGCGATAAATCAAGGTAAAGGTCAGATCCAAATCGATGGTCATAAATATGATGCAATCTTTAAGCATATACCCGTTATAGAGAATGCCAATCTGATTAAAAAGATTGATAATGCCTATAAAAATAAGTATCAAGACAGTGTGTATATGCCACCAATGATTTCTGAATCACCCCGTAATGCGACCGTCAGAGTGGATATTCAAAGATAGGAGACATTATGAACAATAAAGTAACAGCCGGACAC
Organism: Weissella muntiaci; assembly: GCF_008107635.1. Taxonomy (GTDB): domain Bacteria; phylum Bacillota; class Bacilli; order Lactobacillales; family Lactobacillaceae; genus Weissella; species Weissella muntiaci. The sequence goes on from NZ_SDGZ01000028.1 coordinate 12,763, forward strand.
GATCAGCTTGGATCGTTTGCTCCAAAATTTGCGGAGTTGAATGATACCGTACTTTTTGGAGAAATTTGGGCTAGGGAAGCAGAATTTTCTGCTAGAGATAGGAGTCTTATCACAATATCTGCACTTATTGCAGAGGGTGCTTTCGAGCAACTTTCTTTTCATATTCAAAAAGGAAAGGATAACGGGCTGACGGCTCAAGATATCTCAGAAGTTATAACTCATTTAGCATTTTATGTCGGTTGGCCCAAAGCGTGGTCTGCCTTTAATGTTGCAAAGAAGATCTTTGATGAAAAAGAGGGAAATAATGACTAAGTACGATGAGATCCAAAACGGGACTACTTTTGGCCCAGGTGTACCTAATCCATATGGACAATTCTTCACCGGAAATACGCTTTTAAACGGACTGATTTCATCGCCTGATGATTCTTTGTCTGTTGGTGTAGTAACTTTTGAACCAGGCTCACGAAATAATTGGCATATTCATCATAGTGGGTACCAAATATTACTAGTAACGGGCGGGGAAGGCTGGTATCAAGAAGAGGGAAAATCGGCGATCTCTTTAAAAAAGGGCGATAAAATTCTAACAAATAATGGTATAAAGCATTGGCACGGAGCCAAGAATGATAGTTGGTTTGAGCATATTGCAATTACAACCGGAACGCCTGAATGGTTAGAAGCTGTTACTGACAGTATTTACAATAATCTATAAAAAAGAACGGGATAAAATTATGACAATTCAAGATAAGGTAGTAGTAATTACCGGGGCATCATCAGGTATCGGTGAGGCAACTGCAAAATTATTAGCTAGTAAGGGAGCAAAGCTTGTTCTAGGTGCTCGTCGGGAAGATAAACTGGTTAGATTGACAGATGAGATTCGCAACGCTGGTGGTCAAGCAATTTATGCAATTACTGATGTTACAAAACCAGAGGACAATGAGAATTTAGTTAATTTGGCTAAAAGCGAGTTTGGCAAGTTTGATGTCATTTTCCTTAATGCCGGTTTGATGCCAAGTTCGAATCTATCAGAATTAAAGGTTGACGAATGGAATCAAATGGTCGATGTGAATTTAAAGGGCGTGTTGAACGGAATAGCAGCAGCCTTACCATCCTTCATTGGACAGAAAAGCGGCCAAGTTATCGCCACATCATCTGTTGCTGGGTTGAAAGCCTATCCTGGTGGCGCCGTTTACGGTGCGACCAAGTGGGCGGTTCGTGATTTAATGGAAACTCTACGTATGGAATCAGCACTCGAAGGAAATAACATTCGTACTGCAACTATCTACCCAGCTGCAGTCAATACTGAGTTATTAGATACGATTACGTCCAAGGAAGCTGCCGAAGGCATGAATGCAGTGTACGATCAATATGGCATCTCAGCGGATAGAATCGCAAATGTCATCGCTTTTGCGATTGACCAGCCAGAGGATACAAATGTCAGCGAATTTACCGTTGGTCCAACAGCACAACCTTGGTAGACTATTCTTACCGTTAAGTAATGTAAATATATTGTTGATCTTTTTCTCAGAAGCCGAATACAACTTTATGTGTTTTGAAACTACCTCTGCGTGAAGTTGACCACTAAGTGTTTTCTGCCACTAATTTAACAGCAGAATCAAAAGCAGAGAAAATCGGCCTTTTAATAGAACGATTTTCCCTGCTTTTTTTGTTAGATAGGAGCTCACTATCAGAATTTTTGCATCCTGAACATCACGTTGCACTTGTTAATTAATATCTTCTAAGCTACTGCCACAATTATTTCCTTGACTCCCAGATCCAGAGGGAAAGAGACATTAAACGATTCATCTAAGACTATTTTGATGATAATAGGCAAAAGGGATAGAAAATTAGCAGGTTCATCTACATACACCCTTAACCAGTGAGTTAAATGGCAACGTACATTCATTTAAAACAAACGGTAGAGCTAAAACGATCGAATGTTAAGTATTTTTATGCTGAACAAGGGAAAACGTTTATTCTTTGTTGTCTTTTACAGATCAAACAAATGGTTTTTAGTTTGCTTATGCAGAACAGACGACTTAGTTGTATTAAAACAAATCTTGTTCACTTAATTGAACATATTAGAATTGAAAGATCCTCATCAAATAAATCAATATAAAGGCTATATGCATTCCTTAATATTGTTTTAGCTTTTAAAAGCCTTAAACATTGATTTATAGGGATTTGTAACAGTTGCAATATTACTTAAATAAATTTTTAAATAAGTATTGACATTTGCCCTGACGTATTTAAAAATGAAATTTTAAACGTTGACAAAGTATTGGGGAACCACTCTATCGGAATCAAATAAATTTAAATTGAATTTGACCATAAATTTTTGAGTTTTTCAAAATGTATGAGAGTGAACAAAGTATAAAATGAGGGTGTCATGATAATTATTGATTTGTTAAAGAATATGTTTATCTTTATAGTTGTATTTTATCCCATAATTGGAGGCCTGTTATTTATATTCTTGAGTTTTTTCTATTGGCTATTTATGGAAAAAATAGATAAACCCCAATATTTGAAAGAGGAGCCACCGTTTATTTCAATACTTGTTGCGGCACATAACGAGGAACTTACAATAGAGTCAACGATAAATCATTTAGAAAGAAGAATGAATTATCCAACGGACAAGTATGAAGTAATTGTTGTTGATGACGGATCGACAGATCGTACTAAGGATATCTTATTACGCTTGCAAAAATTATATGCAAATCGATTACGAGTGATTAAGATCGTTAATAATCGTGGTAAAGCGGCGGGACTGAATATAGCTCTTGGGTTTGCCAAAGGAGAGTTTGTTCTTTCAAATGACGCCGATTCAAAGCCAGAAATTGATGCTCTCTGGAAATATATGTACTATTTTGAACGTAAAGGTGGCAAAAAATTAGGTGCGGTTACAGGAAATATGTTACCCATTAATAAGACAACCATCGTTTCTGAGGCCCAACAAAATGAGTTGAATTCAATCATCGGACTAATAAAGAGGGCACAACTTTCTTTTGGCGGATTATTTGCATTTTCTGGAGCAAATACAATGTATCGTAAGCAGGCCGTATTGGACGTTGGTGGATGGCAAGCAGAGCAACCAACGGAGGATATTGCAATTTCATGGGATATGCAGATTGCAGGATGGAAAGCTTTTTTCGCCCCACATATTCGCTTCTACATGGACGTACCAGAAACACTTAGGGACCTGATTAAGCAAAGAAAACGTTGGACATCTGGGGGGCTATATGTTTTATTAACAAAGTCGTTTTCTGTTTTCCGATCACCAAGGAGAAATTTTGCGTTAATTCCTATTATTATTGATTACGCTCTCAGTATTGTTTGGTCATTCTTTTTCTGGATAAGCTTACTTGTATATGTAATTATTCAAATTACCTGCTTACTCAACAATGATTGGTCCATATTTACTTCTAACTTATATTTTGCGAGCATGATAGTAATAATTGAGATCATTGTTGGATTAGTTCAATTAATGATGGCATCGTACTTTAATGACGGTGGTAAATCATTAAAATATATTATATTTGCGCCTTGGTACATATTAATATATTGGATGGTTAATGCGTATACAGTCCTAACTGAAACCATTCCGACAATTAAGAAAATAATTGAAGGTGAAAACGGCGGCGTCTGGACCTCACCAAAGAGATCGAAAGACAGGGGCTTAGAACAATAGAGGGGGGGAGAAATGAGTAAGCCAGATTATATAACACACTCTTTTAGTGAATCGGATATAACAATCGATTGGTTTTTCGCAAATAATGGTTCCGACCCTAAAAGGAAGATCAAACAATTCTTGTTGATTTTGGTCGGTTGGCTAATGGTCTTGCTGCCAATTTTTGTAGTAGTTATTATTAAATATACATCTGTGCTTCCGAGCACTGGAGGTCATCACACTAGACTTTTGCTAAAGTATGACCTCAAGCAAGCCATACTCTACTTTAGTTTATTTATCATTTATCTTTTTATACTCTTAGCAGTAAATCTCTACCATATCAAGGGAAGCGGTGGTCGCGCAGAAATTAATTATGGTTTGTTGGAGCGGCACTTATATTTGGCGGAAAAACTATATACTTCAAAGTATGGTTTCGAAACATTGCGAAAAGACCAACAATACATTGAGATAGCCGATTACGCTGATATAAGCACATTTGAGTTGCGTCAAAGATTTAATTATTTTTTGGAGGATGACGATGCTATCTGAAAAAGATAACTTTATTGTGCAGGACATGATAACTCGCGAAGAGAATATGAAAAGAAGACAAAACGTTATTGAAAACATGATACATAAGCGAAAAGTTTTCAAGCGGCGCTTATTATTCTACCTGACGTTGTCAACGACTATAATATTATTCATTGCTTTTGAGCATTTAATTGAGTACGAAAAAATTAGTCTTTTCCGAATAATGGAAGTTAATTTCTTAATCGCGATAGTCTTATTCGTAATTTCTTTGGCCTTTTGGCAAAAACTGATAAAATTTTATCCATTAAAAGCGATTGTGAAAGGGTATGATAATCGATTACGTATTAAAAATGCTGGAACGCTATTAGCTTCAAAGAGATGGTTACAATTTTATTATTCTGGAAAAGAAATATCTGCGCAAATCCCTCAGATTTTACATTATTTGCAGGTAAACGAGAATTTGAATTCCATAGACGAAGCTCTTGCATACATTAATGAGCATACCTTACCGGAATCCGACCGTGAAATAAAAATTAAAATGGAGAGTTTTCAAAAGTTTGTTTCTAAAACGAACGAAATGATCCTAAGTACTGCAAATGAAGACGGTCAACCTTCCATCAGGAAAATGCGATTTATAGTTTTAGATAAAGCTAATGTTTGGTATTTCGGGACGGCTCCTAATACTCCGAAGGTGAGCGAATTAGACTTGCATAAAGCTGCAATTTACACAATGCCCACAGCCGAGGGGATGGCGATATCTAGTAACCGTTTAAAAATATGCAAAACTGAATATAACCTTAATGATTTAAAGGAATATTATGAGGAGCAGGTCCCCGGTTTTATGGATAGCCTTTCAGAGAAGGACCGCGAGAGCGAGCTTATATATAAGATCGAATTGCAAAGCGTCCGTTTAGATAGCTGGACGCAACATGAGGAAATTTCTTTTTATTGATGACCATGAATCTGAACTGTTCTTACAAGCTTATTGCTCTTTTGTTGGCAGTAAACTGAATCCATAAAGGTTAGTTCTATTCTTGATAATCATTCACATAGTTTGTAACGAAGTGCATTTTATTCTGATAGTTGAAACAGAGATATAACAGGGCTATACAATGGCCTGTTATATCTCTGTTTTTTTATCCCAACAACTAATTTCTCACTCATATCCTCATCAATACAAATTAAAAAGACTTCTGCTAACTAAACTATCAACATCCTAATTAATTTAAACGAAATAAGGCGAAAATCATCAGCAAAATCAAAAAGATTGAAAGGTTTTAAAAGTATGTTGGGTAGAGACAATAACAAATTCAAAAATGGAATTTTGATTTAACAAGTAATTAAAAATGATGGAGACCATAATTCACAAAACTGCACTGTTTCTGTACTAAAAGCAAAGAATGCGAATTACTTGTTAGACGGCGTAAGGTAGCGAAGAAGATTTTCTTTCCAAGATAAGGTACGATATGAAAACCCTTAAAATAATAGTTAAATTAGCCTAAGTAAAAAGACAGTAGGCCCGTTCAAAGGACTTAACATCATTTTAAAAATTCACTAATTAAAAGTTAGCATTACTCATTGGAATTGATTATACTAAACATGATAATTCAAATTAGAGGGGAGTTTGAGATGATGACAGCACGTAAGCGAAACATTGTTATTACTTTGGGATCTTTTTCATTTATTACAGCAATCGCTGGAACTAGTGTTACTCTGGCTTTGCCAAGAATCGGGACGACGTTCCACGTCGGCTCGGCCGTAGCAACGCTGGCTTTGCAAGTTGGTTTGATTACGGCAATCATATTTCTAGTTTTGTTTGGGCATAGTGGGGACATCTTTTCCAAGAGTCTGGTTTTTAAATACGGTGGATGGATCTTCACAGCTGGAACATTATTCACAGGCCTGGCGCCAAGTTTCGCGCTACTTTTGGGTGGTCGAGTGATCCAGGCGATTGGGATTGCTATGATTATGGCCAACACCATGGGAATTATCAACGAGTTCTTTGATGATCAAGAACGTGCAGCAGTGTTAGCATATAATTCGATGTTTATCTCGGTTGGTGCAATAATGGGACCCGCACTTGGTGGAATTATTACATCTGTGCTTTCATGGCGCTGGACCTTTTTAATTTTTGTACCATTTTCCTTAGTAACGATGTGGCTAGGTGACCACAATTTGCCGACACTAAAATTAAATCGGCAAATTGTAATAAAAGAGATCAAAGCTAGTAATTGGTTGGGACAAGCGCTTTTCACGGTTGGTATCATTACAATCTTTATGAGTCAATTTATGAGCCTACCCGGATTGTCACAAATTGAAAATTACTTCTTCTGGTTGGTTCTTGGTGGCATCATTACACTTAGTTCGTTTGTCCAAGATTCACGGGCCAAGTCTCCATGGATTGCTCCCATAATCTTGAAGAACAGAACTTTTATGGCGTCCGTATTTGTACTTTTTATAATGATGTTTGTAAATTCGATATCAAATATTCTACTTCCATTTTATTTCCAAGACTTCTTAGGTTTCTCGGCCGGTAAGAGTGGTTTGTTGGTTGCAACACAGTCATTGGTGGTGATGAGCATGTCACCATTTATTGGACGTTTTGCCAATAATAAGCAACGGCGATTACGTTTAACAGCGATAGGCTTGACTATTTTAACGCTTGCTCAAATTGGCTATATTTTGTACGACGGCACACCGAACGTTCTGCTATTGGGCTTGCCAATTGTCGCAAATGGAATTGGTATGGGACTAGCTATGACGCCCAACAATGCTTTGACGATGTCCTTTGTGGGCAATCAATTAGCAGGTGTTGGCGGATCAATGAACTCACTGTTCAGAAACTTGGGGATTGCCCTCGGAACTAGTTTTGCAACATCAATGCTGTATACACAATTACCAGGTGTAAAAGTGATTTCATCAAGTTTGGGAAGGCTTTATTTGTCGGCAAGTGCGAACGTTTTCATTATCGGTATGATTATGGCGGCGTTTGGGATTATTTTAAACTTCGTTCGTCCTAAGGATTAAAAAAAAACGACTAAGATAGATTCTTGATCTTAGTCGTTTTTTTAATTAATTTTATTTTTTGAATGATGCATCAATTTCTTGAAAACGTTGAAAGATATTAATTTGGTCTTGATAATGTTGAACAACTGTAGCGGCAACATTGATGCCAAGTGGTAGATGCAAGGGCAGCGTCGCATAATGATTTTGGACCTGATCAATTAAGAATGCAATTGCTTTCGTCGGGTTACCAGTACTGTGATTACTGCTTTGAGCGTTTAACCTGGCCTTCTTTGCAAGTTCTTTGTAATCAGAGATTGTCGTTGTAACAACTTTCGCAGATGGAGTTTGTTCATTTGCGCGTAAGCCAGCCGCCTCTACAATGAGCACCTTGATCCCGAATGGGCTAACTTCTTGGGCCAAGGCACTACTGTAGCCTTCCACTGCGAATTTAGAAGCATTGTAGACCGAAAGCGTGGGCGCCGATATTAAACCACCAATCGAAGATTGATTGATGATTAGTCCAGTATGATTCTTCCGCATAATTGGTAGAACTGCCTGTGTGAGGTTAATACCGGCCCAAAGATTGACTTCAAAAATGGCTCTTGCCTCATTAAGATCACTTTCTTCAAAGCTACCAAAATAGGCGAGTGATGCATTATTTACCAGTACATCAACACTGCCAAATGTTTTCACGGCTGCATCGACGGCCGTTTTGATTTCACGAGTATTCGTAACATCCAAACTAAGTGTTAGAATTCGTGCAGATTCCTCCTGACTAAGATAGGATAGATCTGCCATTTCCCGAGCAGTTGCAACAATATTTACATTATTTTGTGAGAGCAACTGTTGAACAAGTTCCTTTCCCAGACCACGCGATGCACCAGTTATGAACCAAGTTTTGTTCGCCATATGATTTACCTCCTGATTTTGATACACATTATACAACGATCGAGGTTTATTGGCATAAACAATTAAATTGCTTGGCGAACCAACTACTTTTGTCTTGGTTTAGTTTAAATTAAGTATTGACCTTATTAAAAGTAAGCGATAACATGATGTTGTAGAAATGGTTATTGCAAATTCGAGAGGGGAAATCATTATGACTTCAGAAGTACGTCGTAATCCGGAGACGGATCGTTTGTTAACTGCAGATAATAGCGTTTTCTTATTAATTGACTACCAACCATTGCAGGTTAGTGGAGTGAACTCGATGAACCGAGCGGAATTAATTCAGCGAACGGAAGCTACTATTAATTTGATCAAGAGCTTTGGAATACCGATTATTACTTCAACGGTTAATGTTGAAAATGGTCGAAATAAAGATCTTGTGCCGGGAATAAAGAAATTGCTGAAGGATGTTCCTTCATTTGACCGAACGAGTATCAATGCCTGGGAAGATACGGAATTTAAGCAAGCAGTCAAAGAAACTGGGCGTAAGAAATTAATAATTGGTGCTTTGTGGACTGAGGCATGCCTAACCTTCCCAACACTGGATGCCTTGGCTGAGGGGTTTGAGGTATATCCGGTTGTTGACATTGTCGGAGGGACTTCGAAATTGGCTCATGAAACAGCTCTACGTCGAGTTGAACAGGCCGGTGCTCAGTTAACCACGTTCGCTCAACTGGCATTGGAGCTACAACGAGACTGGTCGCATACAGAGACAGTCGACGAGTTCGTTCATTCAATGTATGAGGGCGGGTTGTTCTTGGAACTAGAGTAATTATTGTAGGAGAGGGGTATAAAAATGAAGATCGCATTTATTGGAATTGGCGACATGGGTCTTGAAATGGTGCCTCATTTGGTTAAGGGGCAGCACGATGTAATCATTTGGGATCGTAATTCAGAAAATTTGGCGAAAATAATTGATCCAGAGATCAAGATTGCAAAATCGTTGGCAGAGGCTGTTGAAAACGCGGAGCTGGTGATTACTTCCGTCATGGCAGTTGATGTCGATGATTTACATCTTGGTGTCGAGGGCAATCAGGGTATAATCGAGCATCTAAAGTCAGGCAGTACGTTGGTTGTGACGTCAACGTTAAATCCTGAAAAGATATTTGCCATTCGGGATGCTCTGCCAGCTGAGGTTAATCTCCTTGACGTACCCGTAATAGGAGGTGTCAAATACGCACGTGAGGCGAAGCTAACATTGTTAGCAGGAGGCGATCGTGATGTGGTTGAGCGATTTACGCCAGTCTTGAATTTATTTGGGACAACCAAGTATGTTGGCAAACTAGGCGACGGCGCTAAGCTCAAATTAATCACAAATGTATCAATTATGGCGGCGGAAGCTGGCTTGCGTGAGACATTGGACTTAGCTGATCAATATGAAATTGATTATGGCCTGGTACTGGAGTTAATTCAAATGGGTCCATTGAAACCAGTGATTGTTCGGGCTCTTGATGAAACCAATCCACGACCATTGGAGAAATCAGTTGATGACATGGATGAGCTGCTTACAGCAACGGAACCTTTGATTGACTTGCCAATGGTCGAAGCAGCACGGACACGGCTGCGTAAGGCGGTTGATGATGCAGGAGGAACTGCGAAGTTTATCGATATCACTAATAAGGTCACAGCACTGCCTCGTTTTAAAAACCGGTAATTGTTCGTGATCAGGTTTATAAATATTGAGATGAACTCCTATAATAAGAATATGGACAGGTTTAGTCCGTTTCTGTTGCCCAGTACCGATTTAATAAGTATATGAAACAAGAAGGACGTAGAGATAAAGTATCTCTGCGTTCTTTTTATAAACATGAGATTCTTTCTATTATTAATGACTTCAAATTATTATGAAAAATGTGAAGTTAGACTAAAGCCAATCATGAAAATGAGAAACAACACTTATTGATTTGTAACTATACTGTTTAAAATTCCGTTCTGGCTTGTTTTAAAACTTAATTCACCAGCTTGAAACTAATAAAAGCGTGAAAGATCATGTGTGATTCTGATGTAGCTGAGAGAAGTTCGTAAAATAATGCTGATTGATTCAAAAGCCCTTTACACATTTTGTTGGGTCTTAATCCAATAAAAACCGTTGCTAGTCATAAAATTGGTCAACAAGCTAACACTAATGGTAGCCTTGTCATGCTGCATCTTAAAAAGTGTTGAGGTAAATGATGGTGACTAAAAATCCGTATTTGATAATCATTAAGCTACGAATAATCTTTTATATTGCCATGAATAAAAGGATTAACAATATTTCTCGACAAGACATTGTTGAGGACGGTTTTCAACTATATTCAATCGACGTGAGTCAAACTTCGGATAATTTGCCTATGAACTAAAGAAAAGGTATCATTATACTTGTATATACAAGTATAAATTTAGGAGCTCTAGTAATGAAATTTGTTGATGAAGAGACAAAATCCCAGCTATTTTTCGAGAAGCATGGTGACGGACGACATAAGTTAATGGTCATCCATGGTTATGGTATGGATCACAGAAGTATGGAATGGGCCGTTCAAATGGCTTTGGGCGATCAAGATAATGTACAAATAATTTACGTTGATCTGCCCGGAATGGGGAAGAGTACCGATGTTGAGCTTAGCCTAAATGCTGACAAAGTAGTTGATATTCTATTAAGATTACTTGATTATATTGCTGATGGCGATTCAACTGTAGATCTGCTAGGGTTTTCGTATGGTGGTTACCTTGTACAAGGAATGCTCAGTAAGGCGTCAGAACGAATCGGTCAATTTATGTTATTAGCACCTGCATACTATGGAGACTTCTCACAAAGGTCATTACCAGAACAGGTAAACTTCGACTTGGAAATAACTGATCCAATTCATACGCAGGAATATGGAGATCATTACTTACAACTTACAGGAATTCCAAGTTTAAATGGGTATTCAAAATTTGCGGAGAATGTGCAAGTCGGTTTTAACGATGCCAATAATGAATATCTTGACGTCTATTCCAAAACCGGTTATGTATTCAAAGATGAACATAGAGTTCATCATACATTGGTAGATAATAAAGGCATTATTGTACTTTCGATGGCGGATCATATCGTTGGATACAAAGATATTTTAAGCGCGGCAAGTAACTATCCTGAGACTGACTACATTCTCCTGAGAAATGCTGGACATATAATTCATGTTGATGTGGCCGATAAGGTAGTCCAGATTATTCAGAGCTTTTTCAATTACTAAACATTTCAATCAGAATTATTACAAAATAAAAGGCGAGTAAACTAAATGTTTTACTCGCTTTTTATATGTACTGAACAAAATTTTTTGGGAATCATTTCAGCACTTAAAAACAACATGTGTTTCATTGCATTACAGTGGGGTCACTTAACTCAATTAAATCGGCGATTCTTGTTGTTAGCTCAATCAATTCTTTTCTTTCTTCAGCGCCACCAATCATTTCATCGACTTTTTGAAACAGAGTGTCATAACACTCGTATGCCATTTTAAGCATATCATCGGAGCTTGAAGTTAGAGCTATGGACACCTTTCTTCCAGAATGTCTCTTCTCGACTAGGCCCTTTGCCTCAAGTGTACTAACAAATCTCGACATAGTGGATACTGAATAACTTAATAACTCAGAAAGATCAGTGAGCGTAACGGACTCATCGTCGTTTTCATTAATAGTCATAAGTATATAGGAATATACAGGCGCCATACCTGTTGGTAAATAGATTCTGTTAGCAATTTTTTCAGTGTATCTTGCTAGACGATTTGTTGCAAAGTATGTACAAACATCCTTTGAAAAGTTCATGATCTTAAGTTCCTCTCTGCGTTATTCATATATTTTAGCGATTCACATACCTGATTACATAAACTGTATATTACCATGTTTTAGCTCGTAAAGAACTGCATAATTATTAACCGCGTCAGGACGCTCGTTGATACTATATAGTTTTGCCAGTCCTTTTTTGGTGTGTTGGTCTTTGATTTCTTTGAATAATTAAAATACCCAGAATCAATAAATTTTGATTCTGGGTATTTTTTAGATCTTTAAGAAAAGGGTTTATGAGGTTTTGTGCGCATTCGTGTAAATTTAATTTTTATCTTCGCGTAACTTTTCCAGTACATCCATCACCATTTCAATTTTAATCGTTGATGAATTTAAAATATTTTGGGTATGAAGCAAATCTTCTCTAATCTGATTAGCTACTTTTTCTCCATTATCAGTTAACGATAAATGAAAAGTTCGTTTATCACCTGGATCTTGATGAGTGATAACGTAGCCTAATTTTTCAAAATGATTAATTGCTCGAGTAATTGTTGTTTGATGAACGAATATAATTCTTTTGAAATCCTTTTGACTAATCCCCGGATTGTCCTGAACCTTTAGCAGGTAAAAATAGTTAGTAGCGTTAATATTTGGATTACGAAAATTCGAATTAAGCTTTTGGTTGAGCGCATCATTAAGCATATGAATATTCGCAATTAGATCAAGGTCTGGCATAATGTTCTCCTTCGTACTTAGACTATTTTAGATTTATCTGAGAAAAATGTAAAATCAGTTAAATATATACATGCGCACGCATTCAAATTGAAGTATAATAATTTTGGAGGTTGAGTTATGAGAAAATGGGTTGTTGTTTTGACGCTGGGAATCTTTTTTTTCATGGTAATTGTTGATGGCACAATCGTAAATATTGCAATTCCAGAAATCTCGAGAGATATGGGTGTTCCAACGTTTTCAGTCACTCGGTTAGTATTGATATACTTATTAGTTATTTCTACTTTTTTGTTGTTCTTTGGACAATTAGCGGATCAGAAAGGCAAGGTGAGAATATTTCAAATTGGAGCTTTTATTTTTACCGTGGGCTCCTTAATATCCGGTTATACAGTAAATTTTGAGACTATAATCATCGGAAGAATCGTTCAAGCTTTAGGCGCCAGTATGACAATGGCTACCAGCTACGCAATTGTTACTGACACATTTCCAGTGGAAAAGCTTGGTCGTGCACTGGCAGTTGAATCATTATTTATATCATTAGGTGCATTAGCTGGTCCAGGATTAGGTGGATTAGTGTTGAAATACTTACCATGGGGCTATATCTTTTGGATGAATATACCAATTGGTGTAATAGCGTTAGTACTTTCATTTTTTGCCTTTAAAAATGACTATAAACGAACCAATGCTAAACTTGATTTTCGAGGACTAAGTACATTAATTTTAATTGGAACCACATTCTATTTATTTGACTCCTTGCTCTCAAGTAATAGGTTACTTAGCTTAACAACTTTTGTAGTAATGATAATTTTAATTCAATATTTCTATAAATCTGAAAAAGTTTCTAAAGTGCCTCTTTGGAATTTTGATCTTTTTACAACTAAAGGGGTAGGAAACAATTTAATTGCTAGCTTTGCCTTTTATATAGGCTCGTATTTTTATCCCCTCTTAGCACCGTTGTATTTACAAATAGTTTTAAGAATCAATGTTTCAACTACTGGTCTATTTCTAATGGTCATGCCCATAGTCACGCTATTAGTTAGTCCATATATAGGCTTTTTGACAGATAAATATGACAAAACACTCTTAATGCAAATAGGTTTGGCAACCATTAGTGCCACAACAGTTGGCCTTATCGTAACAAATAAAGCTGAAAAAGCTTCATTATTTTTTGTTATTTGGTCAGCTGTAATGGCAATTGGAACAGCGATGTTCACTAATCCCAATAATACGATGATCATGGCTCGAGCAAAAAACGAAGTGAGAGGGGTGACGGGTGCAACGAATTCTATGATGCGTGAATTAGGAATGATGTTAGGCAGTTTTTTGGGACCAGAAATTTTCTATAAAACTATTTCTATCTTGGAACATAAATCCACACAGAACTTAACAGATATCCCCAACAACTTCATTATATTAGGACAAACTACTGCTTATTTTGTAACATTGTTGATCTTTTTTATTGTTTTAATCTTTGTAAGAAGAGACAGAAAGATATCTTGAAGGAGATTATTATGAGTTTGGACAGAATTATTAATACACTACCAATGCCAAAAGAATTTTTTGAAGTTGCCTCTAGTACTGAGACACGTAACCGAGTTAACGTAGACATTATACGTTATCAACCAAATAACAAAATTTCACCAAACAATGAACATATTACTATCGTTATGGATAGTGGTGAAAATCTTATTAGTTATAATAACTATTCGTTCAAAGAAGGTGGGAATCTACCTGATGATCAAAGTGCAATTGAAACTGCGGTAAATATCTTGAATCAAATTCTGCCTGATTATTCTAAGTATTTATCATATATGCGCACAGATTATCAGTATCGGAGTTATACAAACGTTGAAGGAAAACAAGTTGAAATTCCAGTTATGTGGATTAAATTTGCTCACAACAATGGAACATATAACTGGGTTACACTAGGTCCAAATTCGGCCATCATTGAAATTGAAATTGAATCCGAGTGGGATTATATGCACGGACGTCGCTCTACTGAAATGTGGAATAACGATGATTGGGTTTTAGCTCGAAGAGGGGAAGGTCCACAGCTACAGGCACCTAGTGCATTGGCTTAAAGCGGATGGGAGCATTGATATGTCTACAGACCATGATGAGAATTCGGAACAGTTACTTGCTCGTTCAAGTGAATTAAATGATTACCTACAACGACTCGAAAACAGCGAGTATATATCGGTAAAGTATAAAGGCTACAGTTCCGCAGGATTGACATTAGCTGAGGTAATGGAAGAAATAGAAAATGTTCAAGTAGAATTAGAGAAAATCTCTAATGAGTTAGATAATCAGAAATACTGGAGTTAAAAAATCAAATTATTTTTAAATATTATTGATTAAATTTCAGTTTAGAGGGGCTGAATCGTGGTGTACCTCGGTTATATTTCATACTGAAATTTAATCAAAAAATCGCAAGTAAGATATTGTTTATGAGGTGTACCCAAAAAGTTAAACTAAAATAGTTTATATGTTTTCCCGTTTGAAATAAATTTCAAACGGTTTTTTGTTGTCTTGATTGTTTTATCGGAATTAGGAGTTCTTGTGCTTAAGCTTGCATCATCTGATGAAGAAAATGTTTATATATCGGATAGAGGAGTCAACTTAACCGGCCTATTATGGAGCAGTTATTCTGACATTTGAGACGGAAATATAAAGACGCTACAGAATAGCACTTTATATCTCCCTCTTTTATTTTAACAAATACACTAAATTTCATATTTTGTCTGTATCTCATTAATATGTATAAAGAAGCTTTTTAACTAAACAATTTAACAGTGAGTTGCTGTTAAATGATTATTTTCACAATATTTATGGTATTATTTTCTAAGGAAAGAATGAAAGAGTGCAAATTAGGAGAGAGCTTATGAAAAAGATTCCAGTATGGGGCTGGGCAATTCTAATTCTAGTAGTAATTGGTGGTGTAATTGGAGGGAAGACTTACATGGACAATCAGGCGTTTCAAAAGGAAATGATCAAAGTAGCTCATAGTGATGAAGCGAAACGTATTTATGAAGATGATTTAAAAGATATTGACCCAAATGCTTTAACTGAAAAAGGGGTCATTCGCTCGTATAAGATCGATACTGATAAAATCGAACATAATCCAATGGGCGGCATTACTGTTGTCTTGGTTATAAATGATGATGCAACTCTAACCGAAATAGTTGGATTAGACAAAGATAATGGTAAGCTTGAATATTCAAACGGTGGTACTTCAGCCGAGCTTTACGATTTAACTAAGAATGTAAAGAGATAATAAGTATGCTAACCGATAAAGAGAATGTTGAACTCGCTAGAGTTGAATACCAAAATATTAAGAAAAACGGGGCCGTTAAAATAAATGTTGATGGCAAACCTACAACCATTGGCTTTGTTGTTGACAAAATTGATGATGCAACTGGTCAGCAGGCGTATGTTGTTGCTGATAGCCAACTTCCTTCAAACCCCACAAACGAACAGCTTAATGCAATTAAACAGACAACGATACTATATCGTGGTTCTAGTTTCAATGTTTCCTTAGATGCTGCTAATGATTGGCTAGGTAATGATGCACCTATGGCTGGTCAGATTGCTGCAAATATGTTCGGAAATGGTGGCAAAGTTTCTAATAAGCCAACACCACAATTACTTGCAGCTGCAAGGACGTTACATAGCACTATGGATAAGTATCCGAATGCTTCCGTTTTTGTTTACGGTCAATCATTAGGTAGTATGAGCGGTCAATATGCAATTGCTGATCTTTCTGCTGAAGAGCAAAAACGATTGATTGTCGCGTATTTGTATGAAGGTCCGAATATCTTCCCAATCTTGACTAAAAAGCAACAGGACAATGCAAAAGCTCTTAATAAACTTAATAAGGCTTTTAACTTCATTGATACAAAAGACGTGGTCACTATGGGATCTTACGGTAGAGGAATCTCAGGATCTGTTGGTAATAAAGTCTTTCTTGATTCTAAACGGATCAAGAATCCCGTAGATCAACATATGTGGGGCGGATATCAATATGACAAGTCTGGAAATATCATTGTTAAAACAAAGTATGTTTCAGACTATGCTAAGCAAGTTACTCAAGCTGAGATATCCAGAATTGAAGATTTACGGAAGAAAATGACCAAAAGTAGTGGCGGGCTGAGCTCAAGTGAGAAATTGTTTCTCGATGCAATGGAAGCTCGCAGCGTGGTAAAAGGTATGCAACTAATTGTTGATACCGAGTTAGGCAACTTGAAGAAGAAATATTCGAATGCAATTACCGCGGCTGAGAATTTATGGCGTGATACCAAACAACAGGCAGCAATAATTGGACAGCATATTTCATCCAGTGAACAATTATCAGCATTGTCACGTGGTGGTGCCACGGAACATAATATCAAGACTCAGCAAGTTAACGATTATCAAGATTCAATTACAGAAATAAAAGGTATTTCCGATGATTACGGAACTTTAGTCGGACAGATCACGGCTGCAATTGAATCTCAAGTAAGCACAGATGCAGAACTCGCACATGAGATTGAAGGGCTACTATGATGGTTGAAGTTGATAAGAATGCAATGGGAATCTTGGAAGAGCAGTTTCAATCCAACAAGAAGAATATTTCTCGTGCCCTAGAAGAGGTCAATGGCATAGGGCAGAATTTTAATCGAATGATTGAAGAATAGTATAATTTAATTAGAACTAGTCCATTAAATAGAGAATATAGTGATCTGGCAGATTTATCTTTGTTAAATCATACTTTTTCGAACTTACAAGATGCAGGCAAAGTTGAGATCAATCGCAATTTAAGTAACTTACAATCTATTCAAGACGAAAATAAGACATTATATTCAAAAGAAATTAGCAGATTAGAAGGGACATAATCATGGGAAAATCTTTGTCTGAAGTAATGGGTACGTCTGCGCAAAGTGGAAAGGCCCTAGATGAGAATCTTAAAAAGATGCAGATCTCTCATGAAAAGAGTCTAATTGCTGCATTCACTGCACCAACTGGAAAGCGTGCTGCAGAAAATGCAAAAACTAAAATGCAGAGCACTAAAACAACCACGCTCGATAAACTCACGACTGACTTGAAAAAGCACCGTGAGGATTTTAAAAATTCTGCTAAAGGTGTTTGGGCTGATGCAGCTTCCACAAAGATGGACACAATTAGTGATCGGTTTAAAAATATTTAAATATCGTTCGTAAAGGAGATGTATTATGGCTGAAAAAAGTGGTTTCTCTGATGAAGAAAAGTTAGCAATGAGTGAACGTGCCGCTGAACTTAGACGCGAACAAGAAGGCAAGCGAAGCAAAAAACAACCTGAAGCTGATGTCCTTGAGGCAATATCTCAAATGTCTAATGAAAGTGCTGAAATTGCCCTTAATATTCATAATCTTGTGACTGAACTAACACCACAACTTAGTGCAAAGACGTACTACGGTATGCCAGCCTATGCAAATAAAGATGGGAAGGTAGTACTATTCTTTCAATCGAAGGATAAATTTAAAACGCGCTATTCAACATTAGGGTTCAATGATCTGGCACAATTAGACGATGGTGACATGTGGCCGACTGCTTTTGGTATTTTAAATTGGTCAAAGAAAGTTGAATCTAAAATACGAGAATTGTTAGCTAAAGCAGTTCAATAATCTATGAGGCCTATAAATATTTAGATAAGGTGTGAAATTACTATGTTGGTAGTGCTATTTATTATATTCATTGGTTTAGTAGTCAAAATAATATTAGATGTGCTCGGTTATATCAACGTAAATCTCTCAATGGGTATCAACTTTCTAATAATACTATCAGTGATCGCATTTATATGTTACGCAGTGGCAAATTCTTAAAATGAATTGTACGGAATATTTTATATTAGTAACAACGAATTAATGATCAATTTAAAAATCTAGCAGTCATTCAAAAAAGGAATGGTCTAGATCACAAGAGAAATTCGTAGAGCTACAACCGGCGATCCCGATGAAAGTACGCCGACTAAGTTTCTAAAGTTTATGTACACCGCACGAGAGGCACAATATATTGTAGATAAACATATTAGGAATTCCGGCCGCAGAAGCTCCTTAAACAACTATAAAGTAAAGGTGCTTCAGAAAGAAATACACGAACGGCACTATACACCTGTCCAAGTTGTTGAACGACATCCAAAGCTCTTCAAGAATTCAGCACTCATTTACACATGGATTAATCGCAAAAAAATACCTAATGTCAGCTATTATGATTTGCCAATGCAAGGAAAACGGTTTAAACGCAGCATTAATAAGAATTTCATCAAAGATCAACGTGCTAAAAGCCAAAAGAGGAAATTGGCAGAACTATATAGCATCAATGATCGCCCCGATTCAATCAATGATCGCTCAGAGTTTGGTCATTGGGAGATGGATGGAGTAGAGGGGAAGAAGGTAGGTAGTAAAGCCCTCCTCATCACCCTTGTCGAACGAAAAACGCGTTTTCAGGTTGCCGTAAAGGCCAAATCTAAAAGTGCACTCGATGTCCTCTCTGCCCTTGAATCTGTTAATGAACGTTTTGGAAAATACATTAAATCTATTACTTGCGATAATGGCCATGAATTTACCAATTCAATCGTTACAGGATTTGTGCTCAATAATTTTGGATCACTATACATAGCAAATTCTTATGCACCGTATGAACGTGGCACAAACGAACGAACTAACAGAAATCTTCGAGCTCCATGGTATTTTCCTAAAGGCACGTCATTTGGAAACGTCACGCAAGAACGCATTGATGAAGTCACTTCGGAAATCAATGAGAAGCCGTTGACACATGTATTTTCTCATGGACGTAGTCCAATACGCGAATTCAGGAAACACATTCGTAAGATCAATCTACAATTAAACTAGTGGTAAAAGATGATGCTGTCAGACGCATTCTAAGGCCAAAAATAATATATTCGTGGATAGTTATAGGTGTTTGATGCTCTAAACAAAGCAAGAAAGACTGAACACATTGTTAATATATGTTAAAAGACCTAGGTATTCGATCGAGGTTTATTTGTGCAGGATTGAAAGTGCATGGACGGTCAGGTATAATGGTTCTTACAAGTAATTCAGGTGAATACATTACTCAAACATTTGAGTCTAATGTTGCGAGTCCATATTTTTTTACGAAAAGCCAATTGTCTTATGGATTTAAAAAACGCAAATACCTTTAGATAGGCGTTTGCGCAGGGTATTCGAAAATCTTTTAATATTTGTTGTAACTAATACTTGACAATACCCTTTATCTTCTAGTTTACATAATATATATTATCGAGAGTAATGGTTTTACAGTTACATAGTTAAACGAATCGACTGGAGCTTCATTGTTAAACTTGTGATCAGCTAGATTAAATGTAGCAGACTCAAAAGCTGTTAAATCGTACTCCTTGGGTTTCCAGCCGTCACCGCGTTCACTCCTAATCTCATTCAGTAATTTGTTCTGCTCATTGTTGTCAGTGATGTTATCTAGAAACGCCATTAGCTTCTTTACTCCGCCACCCTCACTGTATTTAAATGAGTGCCACAAATCTTTTGAAGGTGTAATTACTAATGAATGGTGATCATCAACAGTAAATTGGCCCTGATGACCCAATGGCTTTAAAGTGTGACCCATGTGTTCCAAATATTCGACAATTCCCACAAAGTTCTTAGTATTTCTATCAACGGGTTTCCCTTTATGATAGGTGTTCGAATTTGTTTGATCTTCAGCCATGCCTATATGCTCCTTAGTTATTTTTGTTGAATATAACTAAAATGAGTCGGATCACAAAAACATGGTAATTTATTGATTACTTGGACATATTTCAAAATTGTTGCTTTATGGACAATCCACCATTACAAAAAAAAACAGAGCTATCTAAAACTCTGTCTACTTTTCTAAATAATTTGAACTTATTTAATTCTTATTTACTTTTAAAATCCATAAGGGCCTCTGCTAGTATTAACTGCTTCGGATTTCCCAGGAAGGGTCTCATTTTCAGCTTCGGATGTATCAATATTAATCGTTTCTGTTTCTGTATCATACGGTGTAAGTTCTTCCAAAATTTGGCTCAACTCATCTTGATAATGATCTTCCACATCATCGGAATATCCTTCAAACACTGTTTGATCAATATCTTCAGTATTAAAATAATAAGTTTTATCAACATCCAAACCTATTGGATATAAACTTGCTGCATAGTCAAAGGTAATCGTTTTTGTTTCTTCTGAGTCGTTAAACATAAGACCACGACCTATAATGACTAATTTTAATCCCCCACCTTTTAAGGTGACGACACTGCCTAATGGTAAAAATCTACGTGACATTCTAAAACCCCATCTATTTTTATAAATTCAATATTTTTATTCTATTATTTGTATCTTCAAGGTTTTCCGCATCGACAAAATTATTGTACGAGGTAATATTAACCACCATTGAAAACATGAACATTGCAAATATTTGGAAAGATCCCAATGGCAAGAGAGCAACAACTAACATACAGAGCATTAGTAACCTCACTCCAATAGATGGGTTATAAATGCTTGCCTCTATATTCGGTTTAAAATCTTGTATTAACTTATTTTGTTTTTTTATCTGGGCATCTGTAAAAGAAGCGTATAAATTAGCTGCTAAAAAACCTAGTATTATTGCAGTGATCAACAAATATACATGGCCTAGACCGCTATATTCCAAAAAACCGGCGTTCAATAGTATACCCGCAATCATTGCTAATCCAACCCTAGTTCCACTACCGTTCTCACGCTCGTCAGAATTTGGAATGTAAATCCACTGCTTAGCAATTTCAGCATCTATAATTTGTCCTTTACGTGCCACGCTGACACCAGGTATTAGATTTAAAAAACCATACCAAGGCGAGCGTAACTTGAATAAAATATATTTATCCTCTTCAGTATGCGCTATAAAATATGACTCTTTAGCATCTTTGACTCTAAAAACCTCAACGGGCTGTTTCATTAAGCTCTCCTTGTACAAATGCGAAATACCACAAATTTGGTAAGGTTCTATTTAAATGTTGATACATTACTTTGTCCTGATAGATTCCGATAAACGTCCATTGGATCGCCAGAATACTTGTTTAAGAGTGCTTTTTGATCCTCTGAAAGTTGTGTGTTGTTAGTGATATACTCATCATTTAGCTCGGCTCGTTTCTTAAAGCCGTCGTTCTCAAACTTTTTCCACTTTTTCATCGGTACGTCTTCAAAAAACTTGTCAATCGCAACTTGCGCGCCAACATTCCCAAGAAAAGCTACTCCTGTCGATGCAAATCCCGTAAATGGCCCTCCAATTATACCTAGACCGTCAATAACAGTTCCGGTAATCTGACTAACACCCGTATGTACAACAGCTTGTCCAAAATCATGACTTGTTGTTAAATCATCATAAAATGTCAACCCAGAACCAATAATTGGGACGTATTTTGATGCCTTTCCTGCTTTTGCACCAACTTTACCAACCTGCTCTGCATATTTCGATACTTGAACTAACCTTCCATTTGAAGCAAGTGCCACGGCGGCCAGATACTCACTTGAATCCTCTAAAACCTTTGACCCTTTTTCTGCTAGTTTCTCTAAGAACTTCAAAGTTCCATCAGTAAGTGCACCCTTCTTTAAAGAATCATACAACTTATTGTTTTTTCGTGATGCATTCTTTTTGAGAACGTACTTCCCAGTACTGCTACTCACGATTGCACTATTGAGTGAGGTAACAGATTTCATCGCTGATTCAAGCTCTTGCAAACTATTTTGAAAAAGTCCTTGAATACCAGTAGAAAATTTATGTAACTTCGTCAATTTCTTATCAATTTTTGTGATTTCATCTTGATAACTTTTTGCCACAGAATCCATTTGCTTCGACATATCATTAAACATGCCAGCTCCAAGTTCCAAAATTGGAATTTTTTCAACTGCCTTTGCTGTTTGTTTGTAATTTTCTGATCGCTGTTTAGCAGAATCTCGCATCATGCTTTTTATTTTACGTTCCGCATTAAGTCGATCTTCGTCCAATAGACTCTCACCGCTAACAATAGCTTCCTGTGACTCGTATTTTGTTAAGTCAGTTTGTACGTTCTCTAACGCTTTAGAAACGTTGCCAATTGCTGGAATAATCAAATCTGTGAATAATCCTTTACCCGCTGTATAGGCAGCCCCTGATAAAGTTCGTCCATCAATGGCACTAACCAAATGTTCACTACCTGATTTCAAATCTGCAATAGCTTGGTTACTTTGCTGTAAAGTTTTCTTCAAGTTACTTTTCATTCCAGAAGAATCTGAACTTAAATATCTTAATCCCATGGTAGATCCCCTCGTTCTTTTTCCAGCTCATCAATCTCGTTCAATGTTTGCTTCTTTACTTGTGCAAAGTACTCCTCAACTCTTGCATTTTGCTCATGAATTATCTTTTCCACTTCTGCGACTTTTCTTGAATCCAGCGAAATTTCCTTATCAAGCGTTCTGTCCCAGCGTCGATCTCTTTCTTGCAATTCTCGTAAATTACCATAACCTGCATTTAGAGTATCAATGTAGCTTACATCAGATTGTCCAAGTGATTTACGAAGCTTTTGAAAATCTTCCAAATCGCGTTCTTTACGCATTATTTTAGATTTATACTCAGCTCTTTGTTCACTGCTAATATCATTTTTATCTGGCATATAGTCTACTCACCGAATTTAGAAGCTTGATCATTATCTCGGGCTTCTATGATTTTGGCTATTTGTGGAAACTTGTCAGCCTGTTTTTTTACACTACTTGTTAATTTATTTATATTATCCAGTAGTTTATTACTAACTTTCACACCAGTCTCCATACCCTTCAAATTGCTACTAGAAAGGCTGAAGTTACCAAACTTCTCTTCTGAAACTCTTTGTAGACTAGTGATTGAAGAATTAGCGGCATTCAAGTTTGAAGCAATTTTCCCCATTTATTTGTACACTCTCTTAACATCAGATTTGTGATTCAATTAACACAACCTTTAAAAGTATACAATATCATGAAATATAAATAAAGTTTCATTTTGGTTATATCGCTCGCAAATATTATCAATAAAAAAGCCAGGATACAACCTGGCAGAAATAACTTATTCAAATGTACGTTCAATTCTAATGTTGCAGTGTATTCTTCACCATCTTTTTTCTTGAATTTTAGCTTTTTAATTTCGCCTGATGTAACCAACACCTTCAATTGCTTCTCATTCAATTCCTTAGAGTATTGCTTACCCCAGGTTTTAACGATTTCCGCTCCAACCTTATTTTCCAACGAAATAAATGAGAACTTACTATTTTTACTTTTCCTGATACATATTTCGGCGCTATATTTGCCATAAGGCGCTGTGATCAAATTTGTAAACTTTTTAACTGGTGAGTTCGTTTCACGGAGCTTTTCAGATGTAATATTTCCGAACGTGCCATGCTTCTGTGGTAATGATTTCAAAATGCTATTCAGCAAATCAATTAAGGTAAGTCCTTCAGGCTTAGGAAATCATTCACCACGTTTAGCATCTCGATTGATATAGGTCTGTTTTGTTTTTTCAATTGTTGGCGCACTCTGGAAGAGTTACATCTTTGTTTTCAACGTTAGCGTACTTTGACCACTCTAAGTCATTAATTGCTTTACCTTTTGCCTTAAAAGCATTTCCAGAATTTTCAACTATTACCTCAATTTCACCATATAGTATCATTAGAGCAAACATCAGCAACGTACGTTTAAGAATCATCAAATACATGTCCTTAGCTTTTTATCCCAATTTCCAAACGCTCCGGCTGAAGGTATTTGAGAACTTGGAATATCGGCAGAGTAATCAACAGCCTTGTCGATCACATATTTCTTTCGAGGTTAATGGTGGTCGACTGGTATGTTACTCATACCCGCTAAAAGATTATAGAACTCATGTGTAGCTTCAAGACCGCCATCAATTGGCCGAAAATCCGCCAACTTCTTCGACACATCTAAATGTAACTTTATTACTCTCGTCCCTTCAAAGACATCATATCTCTATACGCCCAGCTAATTGCGTATGATCCTTTTATCAACGATTGATAACATATTATCAAAATCGTACACAACCGCCTCGCCATTTTTAATTTCTAGTTCACTAATTGATGAGTCGTCCAATTTTTCTAAATATTTTCTAAATGCCCGAATTGAATTTCCATGAGCAACGATCAGAATATTTTGATTCTTGCTCAACCTGTCTGAAATCTCATTGAACCATAATGGCAACACTCGATCAACGGTCATCATTAGCGACTCACCAAGTGGCAAATCTCCAAACTTGACATCTGCATAGCGTTGATCAAATAGCGGATATTCCTGACCTTCTACTTCGATTACTTGCTGGTATTCCGAGTCTAATGGCGGTTGAACGTCATATGAACGTCGCCAAGCTTTCACCTGTTTCTCACCCCACTGATTAACAGCTTCCAATTTATTCATCCCTTGTAATGAACCATAATGACGTTCATTTAAACGCCATGATTTTGTCACCGGAATATATTCCGCATTAATCCCTTGTAAAAGTAGATTTGTTGATTCAATCGCACGAGTGAGCATTGAGGTATAGGCGTAGTCAAAGTGAATTTGAGCATCTTTGAGCGACAAAGCGGTATCTTGTATTTCCAAACGTCCTCTATCCGACAGCGGAGTGTCGACCCAACCATTAAAGAGGTTAAGAGCATTCCAAGTACTTTCGCCATGCCTAACTAAAACTAATTTTGCCATGATTCTTACGCTCCTTTAACAAGTGTATCAGTCTCCGAGCTCTTCCTCGATCCGCATAAACTGGTTATATTTTTCAACGCGTTCACCACGGGCAATCGAACCTGACTTAATTTGTCCAACGTTCATTGCGACTGCGAAGTCTGCGATGAAAGAATCGACCGTTTCTCCTGAGCGATGCGAAAGCATGGTCTTATATCCGTTTGCCCGGGCAAGTTTAATCGTTTCGATGGTCTCGGTAACTGTTCCAATCTGATTTAATTTGATCAAGATGGCATTAGCGACCCCAGCCTTAATACCTTCTGTAAAGATTGCGGGATTAGTAACGAAAATATCATCGCCGACCAACTGAATGTTTTGACCCATCGTATCTGTTTGCTTTTTGAAACCAGCCCAGTCATGCTCTGAAAAACCATCTTCAATCGAAACAATCGCAGGATATTTTGCGACAAGTTTTGTATAATATTCCAATAGTTCTGCTGATGTTAAATCTTTATCTTCAAAATGGTATAAGGCACTATCGTCATCATAGAATTCACTTGATGCTGGGTCAATTGCGATTGCAATCTCCGCACCTGGTTGATATCCAGCATCACGAATTGACTGATAAAGCATCTCAATTGCGGCCTCGGTATTAGCTAACTTTGGTGCAAAGCCACCCTCATCACCAACTGCTGTTTCAAATCCTTGCTTGGCGAGATTCTTTTTTAGAGTGTGATAAACATTTGCAATTTTTTCAACGCCATCACGGAAACTAGTCCGCTTGACCGGCGTAATCAGAAATTCCTGAACATCAATTCCAGAATCAGCATGAACACCACCATTGATTACGTTGAAGAAAGGTTGCGGTAATTGTAAGTCAATTCCACCAAGGTAACGGTAAAGTGGAACATGTTTGCTATTGGCTGCTGCACGTGCCACGGCCATTGATACACCTAAAATCGCATTTGCACCTAAACGTTGTTTGTTATTTGTACCATCTAGTTCAATCATTTTCCCATCAATCATTGCCTGATTAAATGGCGATAAGTGGTGTAATGCTTCATTAATTGCAGTGTTGACATTATCTACGGCTTTCAGAACCCCTTTGCCTTGTAACCGTTCTGTTCCATCCCGTAGCTCAACGGCTTCTCGATCACCAGTTGATGCACCAGAAGGAACTGCTGCTCTTCCTAATACACCGTCTGTCAGGATCACGTCTACCTCAACTGTGGGGTTACCGCGTGAGTCAAAGATTTCACGAGCGTGGATGTTTTCAATAAGTACAATCATGATTTTCTCCTTATTATACAAAAAAGACACCTACTTAAAGACGCCACAATTAATGTGGTCTTTAAGTAGGTGTCGTCAGCAATTTGCAGTTTTAATAGGAAACACCATCCCTATGCGAAAAGAATAGCATAACTGAAAAAGAATGTCTACTATTACATTGAATTAGCTTAATGACCATCTTCTGGTACACATCTTAACTTCTCAACCGGCTATATTTGACCCTCCTTCCAGCAAGGTTTTGATTGAAATAATGGAATCATATAGTATAGAAAAAAGTCTAGAGTAGGTGTACTCCAGACTTCGTTAGCAAATAATAATTATTCAACTTCTAGTTCATTTTTGCGATATACATCAAGGTACGAATCATATTCGATGTAAAGCCATATTCGTTATCATACCAAGAGGCAGTTTGAACTAATTGCTTATCTCCAGCCGTAATTACCTTAGTCAAAGTTGGATCAAAGACTCCTCCGTGAGTATCACCAATAATATCGGAAGACACAATTTCGTCACCATTGTACCCAAATGATTCATCGGTATACTTCTTCATAGCCTCATTAATTTCAGCAGCTGTAACGTTCTTAGATAAGACAGTTGTCAATTCAGTAATTGACCCATCAATCACTGCAACACGTTGTGCATGACCATCTAGCTTACCCTCTACAGATGGAACTACTAAGCCAATGGCTTTGGCGGCTCCAGTAGAATGTGGAATAGTATTTGCCGATGCGGTACGATTTGATCGCATCTTATTGCCTTTTGGCCCGTCAAGAATCATTTGAGTTGACGTAAATGCGTGGATAGTAGTCATCAGTCCAAGTTCAACCCCAAACTCCTTGTCTAATGCGTCAACCATTGGGGCCAGCGACTGGGTCGTGCACGAACCTGCTGAAATGATTTGTTCACTACCATCTAGGCTATTCTGATTTACACCATAAACAACAGTAGGAATGTTACCTGCCGGTGCAGAAATCAGAACCTTTTTAACGCCTGCGTCGATATGAACTTGTGACTTCTCCTTTGAGGTGTAGAATCCTGTAGCTTCAAGCACTACCTCTACGCCATCATTCTTTACCCACTCTAAATCACCAGCATTTCGCTCTGCATATACAGTATAGTGTTTACCATCCACAATTAATCCAGTCTCATCAGCAGACACGTCGTTTTTTAATGTACCATGTGTAGTGTCGTACTTTAACAAGTATGCTAACATCGATGGATTTGTTAAGTCATTAATTGCCACAACTTCGATATCATTAGATATTTGTGATCCAGATTCTTGTAACTCAAGAATCCGACGAAAAGCTAATCGTCCAATTCGTCCGAAACCATTAATTCCCACTTTTACTGTCATAATGCACCCCTTTTTATTAGAAATTACCTAAATTCTAACGCTAACCATAAATAAGTGCAAATATAAGAATCAGCACCCATAAAATCTGCTGTAGCTACGAAAAAAATTCGCAAATAATTTTGATTCACTCTAGCTCCCCGGCGACAAGGTTACAACGAGCTCATGCGTATTTCGATCTACTTTTGCAGAGTATTCTACAAGACCCTTTGAAACATATAATTTGCCAGGATTATTCCTAGCATTTATGAAACTGGATATATATGACGGATTGCCCTTCCAGTGCATTCCAAATTCAAAGCCTTGAAAGGTTCCAGGATAGGTCGGGTTATACATATCCGTGACATTAAACTTAATTCGAGTAATTTCCTCATCCTTTGTATCAACGAAAAGCTTCAACCCATTGCCATCAATTAGTAGATGAGTACCATCTTCAGAAATTGATTCAGGAATCTGATAACTAATCGTGTTTACTCCGTTGTAGCTTCGTGCAACATCGCTATACTTCCCCAAAGTCGGCATTATTGAATCCTCCAAAACAAACTGTTTAACTTAGGCAAAATGATCATCAAAAAATGCTAGCGTAGCCTGCTGAGTATGTGCCATGTATATTTCTCCATGCCCATGACCACTCACAGTTTGGAATACACTTTCAATTGCTAAGTCCGTAAGCCTTTGTTGTAACTTTAGAACGCCATCCATTGGTACCAGTTCATCTAATGAATTTGCAATGAACATTGGCCCAGCCTTTGAATCAATCCGATTTAAAAGCGACGCTTCCTTAAGTAAATTCATGTCACCGTTTACATAATTTAGAACAAACCACTTATAGTATTCGTCATTACTTCCGACCTGATTTATTTCACCAACCGGTGTACCCGGTATTGGGGCTGTTGCATTCGACGCTTTAACTTTGGGATGGTTTTCAATCCAACTATCTAGGTCAACGATACCGGACCAAGAAGCAATTGGAATACCGGTGCGTAAACTTAACTCGATTGCCAAATTTCCACCTGAGGACATTCCGACCGCTCCGATCTTGTTGCGGTCAAACCTATAGTCTGAGTCTTTAATCCAGCCATATAGGTTAACTAAATCTTCAATTGCCGCAGGGTATACATAATCCGGGGCCAACCGGTAATTAGGTACAAAAACGATATAACCCGCCTCAGCAAACTCTGTCGCCCACTCGGTCTCTTCTTCCTTGTACCCTAACCACCAGCCACCACCATGGATATCAATAATTGCTCGACGTTGGTCAGAGATTTGGCTTGGATCTTGATACACATCCATTTTAAGACCAAACTTGTTGTTGTACTCAATATCTGTTTCTACTTTAATATTTGCCATAATACCCTCTCCTAAAGCATTAAAAGAATTGTTTACATGTTTGAGCACCTGTCCCGTTGCGCTTATGTAAACGCCTTAATTATAGGATTCTACTTTGAAAAAGTAAATGTTTTAAAAGTTATCTAGATCATAAAGGTACGTATTTGATAATTTATTCTGCCACTAATACGTCATAAGATTCCAACCGGATAAGATTACAGATTCGCCTTGATTCAGTATTTTCTTCAAATAACACTTCAAGGAATTCTGGGGTAAATTCTTCAACTGCAAGTTTATTTGAATTTCTTTTGAGAACATAATTAAGCCTCATATGTCAGATCTGATCCAACATATGAGGTCCAATTTATCCTGCTATATTCGCTTTAGCTTATTACTTTCAGCAATAGTTATCCAATATGATCGATAATTAATCTTTCTATCTCTTCAGTATTAAACTCTGTTAGCCAGTGACCAGCATCTATTTCAACAAACCTATATTGCCCTGACATATATTGCTCATTCCTTTCTACAGAGGCTCTACTGATTGCCAAATCTTGATTTCCCCAAATCAGTTCCGTGTTAGTTTCTATACCATCATACTCAATGTTATTTTTAGTCTGGAATAAAGCTCTATACCAATTAATCACGCCAGTTAGAACACCGGGTTGAGAAAACATCTTAATATATTTCTTAACTATGTCATCATTAAAGCCATTCCAAAGAGTTCTCAATACTTCAAAATCATTTGCGGCGACAACCTGCTCGGGCTTATCTGGCTCTTGAAAACGATGTACATATGCACCCTTTCCTTTTTGTGCTGGATCGTTTTCTAGCGACCATAGATACGCTGGCCAATTTGGAACAGACAGCGCCGTCCAAGATTTCACCTGCTTAGGATGTTTTGCGACAACTGTCCAACCGACCACAGCTCCGATATCGTGTCCCACCAAATGAAAACTCTGATATCCGAGGACTTTCGCCAATTCAGTTACGTCACTTGCTAGTTTCTCCATTGAATATTCACTTATGCCATTAGGGATTGCCCCCAACGAATACCCTCGTTGATCAAATGCTACAGCGTAATAGCCTTTATCAGCCAATTCCGACAATGTATGTTCCCACATTAATGAACTTTCTGGGAACCCATGAAGAAATATAACTAAATCACCATCATTTTGCTTTCCCGCTTCTCTTACAGTAAAATCTAAGTTGTTAATTTTCAAAGTTTTTATGTTTACGACTGACATATATATATGCTCCTATCTTTATTAATACAGAGTTTATCAGCCTAAATGAACAGTACACGGGACAAAAAAGGGATAATGTCTATCTATGCTAACAAGAGAAGAAGAAAAACAATTAATCTTTGATTCATTAAAAGACGCATTGCTAATTTTGATGGAATATAAAGATTTTTCAAAAATTACAATCCAGGAACTAGTCGATAAAGCTGGTGTCGCTCGATCAACATTCTATCGGCACTTCAGAAATAAATTAGATTTAGTTAGGTATTTAATCACCGATACGTTAATTAATTTTGACAAGATTTACGCACCAAAAACCATCTCTGAACGTTTTGAAGATTCATATATGCGTGAAGTTAGGCGATATGTGCGACAGTATCATAATCAAATTAAAAGTATTTATGTATCAGGATTATCCTATTTATATCTTGAGCAATTAAATTTACATCTGCTTAAGTGCAAGCCTCAGAGATTATCTATTGAAGAAAAGATCGAACTATATGGCCTAGCAGGAGCCCAATATAATATCATTTTTAATGGATTTATCAAAGAAGCATAAAATAAACCCCGATTAATCAGTAACTCACTGACTTAATCGGGGTTATTTTGTTATTCTTAAACTTTAATCTTCTATTTTATACATTCGCCTGCATATGTTCGAATTTATTAACTTAACAGTAGCTGGTAAAACTAGATCAACTATTAGAAATAATGTACATGGTAAATCGTAACACCTAAAAGAATATTACTATTGTCTCGAGCTCAATAGTTGCACCATTTGGTAAGTTATTCATAACCCTTCTCCTTCATGGTTATATGCGCCTGTTCACTAAGTATTCTTCCGCGAACAAATACTAGATAACTCGTAATTATCATGAGAACGCCCGTTGCAATTATGCTTATCCAAGCAACACTAGTAACTAACATCGTATTAGGCAATAGTTTTTGATCATAATACGAACCTTTCGTTAGTCCAATTAAGACCACAGATCCGAAGGCTAATGTAAAGTAATATCCAATTTTATAAAATGTTGTGGTTAGTCTATTCCCTTCTGGACTCTTAGTCCAACTTGGAGCAGACAGAGCGGACTTATTTAGCACAGCTAATATTTTTAAGTCAAAATCATATTTTGAAAAATTTAAAAAAATGCATAAAGCATTGATTGAACAAGAAGTAAAAATGCTGGAACCAAAAAGAAAGACACTGTTATTAAATCGTTGTTCTGCATGATCAAGGAAATGATAATCAAAGCTATTTCTTGAATTAAAAATCCAATCATTGTTAATATAATTATTTTCTTCATCAGTAATTCCACACTATCACAGGATGTTTCACTGTGCCCTTAAAATCAGCAAGCCAAGATATATTGAACATCTTTCACTTGTATACCGCCTAAAATTATAATTGATAGTAGCAGAGAATAATTGATAGACTCTTTCGCAACATAATATGGAAAAACAGTTCTACTGCTTAAAATCAAACACCAAAAGGCCCAGTTAACTACTTAATTTCGTCGGTTTCTCAGTGTTAATTTCTTGAACAAATTCAGTGTTTTCCTTCATTCATTTCCATTCTCCCTTTTTTTAAATTTTCTGTATTTATAATACACATACACGATACAAAAATCGAAGACAAAAATACCCGTAACCATAAAAATGTTATTCCAAATATTGTCATCATAGAAAATCGAATCAAAGTTTTTACCATCATAGTAAACCATTATTGTACTGCCTTTGGCAAAGTTACTATTTGTGGTTATTACCTGGTTACCTTTTTTACCATCGATCTCAATAAATATGTCCGTATTAAAATGGATCCCCGATTTAACTGTATTAATTCTTTCGGAAGACTGAACCACTACAGGAATCTCGTTCCATGTTGCCATACTATAAATGACTGTACTACCTAAAAAACCAAATAGAAAAAAGAATACTAT
The DNA here is from genome assembly GCF_008107635.1 of Weissella muntiaci. Taxonomy (GTDB): domain Bacteria; phylum Bacillota; class Bacilli; order Lactobacillales; family Lactobacillaceae; genus Weissella; species Weissella muntiaci. Next base: position 45,225 of record NZ_SDGZ01000028.1, read on the forward strand.
CGCCATTGCTAAAAAGAAACTAGCTGCCTTTCCATGCTCACTTTCTATAGTTTTTAGTCCTGCATTAAGCCCTGCATTAAGTCGTGACTTCCAGGATTTCTCCATCTAATTTACCAACTTTCGTACTGTTCCGTCATACCAACTATCAAACCCGACATCCGCTTTAGTAGAAAATATTAATCCAGTTGTAAATCCCTAATGTACGTCCATCAATTGCTCACTACCTGAATTCAAACCCGTAATCGACCGATTGGCCTGTTTCAAGACTTTTTTAAATTGCTTTTCATTCCAGATGAATCGGAACTTGAATATCTTAATCCCATGGGTGCTCTCTCCGTGCTTTCTCTAATTCATCAATCTTATTCAGTGCTTGTTTTTTTTGATTAAAATATTGCTTAACCCGCTATTCTGAACACAAATCATTTTCACTGCCTCTGCGGCCCTGAAAATCAAGCGTAATCTGCTTATCAATTGTATTTAACCCAACGACGATTGCTTTCGTTCAACTCACGTAACCGACTATATGCCGTGTTTAAAGTATCATTGAGAGCAATATCCGACTGCTCAAAAGATCTTTGTTGCTTCAGAAAATCTTCTAGGTCACGTTCCCGATACCTAATCTTAGATTTATTCTCTTCTCTCACTATTAATATCTTTATTATCTAACATGATATTTACTTTCAAAGATTATCTAACATGATATTTACTTTCAAAGATTTGAGGTTTCTTTGTTATCACGAGTTTCAATAATTTTAGCAATTTGTGGAAACTTATCTGCCTTTTTTAACACTACTAGTTAATTTATTAATACCATTCATTAAGCTGATTACTAACTTTGGTAGCGTTTCCCATATCTATTAAATTACTATTCGATAAACTAAAGCTGCCAAACGTTTCTTCGGTGGTCCGTTGTAAACTACTTATCGATTAATTAGCAGCATCCAAATTTGATGCAATCTTCCCATTTATCAATACACTCTCTTAATTCCAATTTTGTGATTCAATTAACACAACCTTTAAAATCATACAATATCATCGGATATAAATAAAGTTATATTTTCGCAGTGAAAGCTATTTATATTTAAGATTTAAGAGACCTCATACCCGTTCTCGATTAATACAACCTATTCAACTCTAAAATCGGACATTATATTGACCATCATCATGTTTGCGATAGACCTCCTTCTGAAAATCTCACATCACTCTTATCATTAATTGGTTTTCGGCTCTTCAAATTAATTTTCAATCGAACCAATGAATTCTCACTTACAAAAGCTCCTATAATGCCCCTATTAATCGGAAGTATTTTCTTGCCGACTATTCCGGCAACAAATTCTGCATAAACAAAAAAACGAGCCTCCAAAACCAGGAAATCCGTTTCTAAACTTCAAAAATATCTTAGCTTATTTCAATTTAATTAAAAGATACGTGATTTAACAGTTGCTCAAGATCAATTCTCAATTCACGTATTTTATCTAAGTTTGTTGCAAAATTGTAATCGCTGAAATTAAAGTGCACGATAAACTTTCCATTTACCTGTTTCTTTATCATTAACGACGCACGTATCTGTTCATCCAAGGTATCTTCACTAACCTCTTCATCATAAAAATACCATAGAACCTCTCCAGAATTCATGGCATCTTTGTAAATTAAATCAACTATCTCTTTTTTCAAGTTCGCATCTAAACCAACAATGGGCCCATATTCCCCAATTGACGATAGAGACACTCCTTCATACCAAATATGCCGACTTGCACCATCATCCTTAGTAGCTGGGAACGTCTGATCAAATAATAATTTCATTAGTATGTACCTCTTTTTTAATGGCAGGTGGAAATGCGTAAAAATCCATGAATGGTTACTCCTCACCCTTTTTCAAAACGAATGTTCCAGGAAACTACTCTTCATCAACAACTGTTACCTCCGCCAAAGGCAAGAATTCGGCTAACTCCTGAACGTCACCTCTTTCAGTCAGAAAGTGGATATACTCTTCCTCTAATATTTTATCATCTTTAATTTGATCACTTTTCTCAACCAGATGAATAGATTCTGTGCCAGCCTCAATTGAGGTCATAAAATACCACTTTTTGAATTTCATATAAGCTAGCGTGACTTTAATCTCTTCTAACTTTTCCTTTAAGTTGTTCTCCTGTGCAAGTAGAATATCAAAGCGTTCTTGAAGTGAATTATCTCCGTCATCTTGTCGAAGGTTTACGAACTCAGAAATCTTAGCTACCGATAATCCTGACAGTTTTAGATACATGATCATTCGTAATAAGTGCATATCATTGGATGAAAACTTTCTTCTGCCAGCGTCATCACGACCAACAAACGGTAAAAGCCCCTCTTTATCGTAATAGCGTAAAGTTTCAACACTTACACCCAATTTTCGAGCAACTTGGCCGATCGAATAATAAGTTCTGTCCATATTTACACACTCCGCATTTTTAAAACTTCCAAATGGTATTATCTTTCATTAATTTACTTTACAGTAGACTTCGCCTTCTTTACAAGCCCATCCAACCAAGCCTGATGCCCATTAAGCATTGGATTTGGTTTTTCCTCAGCCATTTCAGTAGCCGGCTTACCGATTTGTGATTCCTGCGTTAACAGGCGAATTCTATCACCAGGTAACTGTTCAAGCAAAAAAGCATGATAAACGTCGAGTGCGGTCTCAGCATCCCCATTCTGCCATCCATGCCATGCAATACGAGCAACGCCATTAAGCGGCTCGGCAAGTTCCATAATCTGAGCGTCAATTGGGAAGCCAAATGTATCAAAGTGGAACTTGATGCCATGACTGAGCAATTTCTGATCACTAAAGTTTATGACAATATTTGCGGCGTTGTCATAATAACTTTCCCATTGACTTGTATCCACCAAGTTTGTCCAAACTTCCTCGATAGTTGTTCCACTTGTGATAACCTCATTTGAGACAAAATTATCAGTAGTACCTGGGAGATATTTTGTTGGCCAATTAATTTCATGTAACATATTTGCTTCCTCCAAGATTTTTGCTTATCTTTAATAAGATAACTTCATCTTAGAACCTCGTGTCGACTTGAGGTCAATACTTTTTATAAGTTAATTTTTAGAATTTGTGTCATTTTTCAATTCACAACGTTGATTCAGAAAACTTTTCTAGCTTACAAGAACATCCGATGCTCATATAAAATAAACAGCCGTAGGAATGATAAATCATTTCTCACAGCTGTTTATTTACAAACTCATCCTTGGCTATCATATAGTACGAACTATGTGTTGTCTCTTTATATCACACCTAAATATTGGAACATGATTAATAAACTAACTGTTAAAAGCCTACGGTTATAGCTTCCTTACTATCTTTCCCACTTTAAATCATTCATTGGTTAGAGTCCAACTTGACTATTCCGTTATTCGATCTATGCTCTACTATTGATGTATACAAACAGACGAGCCAAAAATATATATTATAAAACGCTAAATCTTTGTAAATAATTTTTCTTTGTCGTTCATATTGTCAACTGCGGCGGTTGCCCAAGCACCCTTTGCAGAGTTTTTAAATTCTTCCTCAAAGGACTTCAAACTACTTTTCACTTCGGAAATTACTTGTCCCTTTTTCGAATTCGTTTTACTTTGTAAATCCTTCATCGAAGTTTTTGCGGCCCCAGCTGTAATCATAGCAATCAAATTTTTCTCATGTGACATGGTCATTTTTTTCAAATTCTCATCGAGAGCTTTAGAGCTTTGCGCAGATTCCCCCGTTACTTCTGATAATGACTTTCCCATTATTTTTATTCCTCTTCAAAAGCCTTCAAGCTATTTTTGTAAATTGACTTATTCTCTTCTTGCATTGCTTGCAACGTTTTCACGTGACGGTTGATTTCCTTACTAGATTCATCCTGCAACAAAGAAAATGCTCGATTAAGCGCCCCTAAATCAACATTATCATTATTACGAATTAAGGCACTATGCCGAATCTGTTCATAAGATTCATCCACATAGTGTTTAAAACCAGCGCTGATTGCATCAATTTCCTCAAAACTTCTTGAAATAAACTTTTGGTTATTTGCGTATTGCTCCTCCAAGACAAGCATTGCCTGCTTTTCTTCACCCATCATGCTAACAACCCCGCAATTTCATTTGCTAAGTCAGTATCAGTCTGTACTTGTGCATCAATGGTCGTATTAATGTTTTTCACGATAGCTGTATACTCTTCAACGAGCGACTTAACTTGCATAATAGAATCTTGATAATCCTTAATTGGTTGAGTTTTTATGTTATTTTCAGTTGCTCCACCATTGGCCAACGCCGTCGTTTCTTCACCAGCTGATAAATGTTGACCAATGATTGAAGCTTGCGCCTTGGTATCTTGCCAAAGCTGATTGGTCTTCGTGATAGCATTCTTATATTCAAGCGTCAAATCACCAAATTTGCTCTCAACAATTAGTAGCATCCCTTTAGCAATGCTACGTGCCTCTAATTGATCTAATAAAATCTTTTCACCACTGCTCAAGCCACCACCATTGGCAGTCATTCGCTTTTTTAGATCAGCAATTATGTTCATATCATTCTTTGTAGTCTCTTCAGCTAATTTTGCAACATAATCCGATTTGACAATAATACTGCCATTTTCATTATATTGATAGCCACCCCACATATGCTGCTTACCAACATTGGCGGTCCACTTTGAATTGATGAAAACAGTATTTCCAACCGCATTCGATCCATTATTACGATAAGACTTCATTGTGACTATGTCATTGGTGTCGATGTAATTAAATGCCTTATTCAATTTATTTAATGCAGCTACATTTTTCTTTTGCCCGTCAGTTAGAACTGAATATATGTTAGGACCTTCGTATAAATAAGCTGATATTAAACGTTTCTGTTCCTTTGCAGATAAATCAGCAATTGCATACTGTCCGTCCATACTCCCAAGAGAATGACCATATACAGCAAATAAGGCATTCGGGTATTTATCCATGGCTTTGTGTAGCGTATTGGCTGAGGTAACTAATTGAGGTGTCCCTACGTTTGGAATTGTTAATTTTTTATTTGGTGGAAGTAATTTATTTATAGCGTTTCCACCAATTTGTTCAGCCATCGGGATATCATTTACAAGCCAATCATTAACTGCATCCAAGCTTGCATCCGTACTCGAACCACGATATATAACTGAAACGTTTTTTACAGAATCAAGTTGATCCTTTGAAGGATTTGCCGGCAATTTCTGATCTGCAATAATATACGCTTGCTGTCCTGAAGCATCATCAATCTTTTCTATAACATACCCAACTTGCTCTCTTTTCCCATTAACTCGAATAGCAACCGAATCTCCAACATCGTAACTTGCATATCCCTGCTGAGCGATCTTCTGATTTTCTAGATCTGTAGGCTGAGTCATTTTTGCGCACCTGTCTTCAACAAAGTGTCAAGTTTGCTAGAGTACCCTGCACCGTCGTCCACAAGCTTGCCATTTTTATCCTTATCTAAAATGAACAGGGCATATAATTTGGAGTCATTATTTATTGTTACTTTTACATTGATCCCCCCCATTTGGTTATGATTTATACTAGATTTTTCTATAGAATACTCTTTGATAATCCCGTTCTCGGTAAATGCGGTACTATCCAATTCTTTTAACTCTTGTTCATAAATAGACTTTGCTTCGGAACTTTCCGCCACCTTAATCATTATCGCTTGTTGTTCTTTATTGCTCATATATCTCTCCCCGAAAAAACCTCCGACCACAATCAATGCTGTAATAATCCAGACCCAAACTGGAACTCTTTTCATAAAATATCTCCAAAATTCTCCATATTATTGCTGAATGATATCATTTTCCTTACCTGCAGGTTCCAAATCATTTTTCAGTTGCAAACCAAAAAAGCAATGATCTAGAAGAGCACTGTCTTTTCATTGACTTCGAGAACATGTCGATTACCCAGCTTTAACAAGACCTACGTCAACTTCATCAATATAGACACGCTTTCTGTCTATTCGTGCGAAAGCACTAATTTATTTTTCTTTTCAAAAGCACATCAAGCCTACCAGAAAAGCCACCGCCATCATCGACAAGTTTACCGTCTGAATCTTTATTTAAGGTATAAAATACATATAGTTTTGAATCATTATTCACCCAAATTGTGACGTCAATCCCTCCCATCGGATTATGACCGACCTCATCTATATCAATTGTGTAAGTTTTAATAATACCATTTTCTTTAAAAGCGTTTTCATCCATTACTTTCAGCTTGGTTTCATAAATCACCTTGGCCTTGTCACTTTTAGCAATTTGGATCATCATTTTCTGTTGCTCTTGATTATTCATATATATTTCCAAAAAAATAAAACCGATAATCACAATCAACGCAGCAATAACCCAGCTCCAAACCGAAGCCTTCTTCATAATACTTCTCCCAAACTGCCTACTACATCCCATTTGACATACGTAGTATAGCTATTTATCTGGGAAACTTCCCCTCACAATCTCACCGAAAGCCAATCTACGACTAAATTAATCGCAAACTATCATTATCAGCAATAATAATAGTCATTTGTATTCCCAGTCCCTTCAAACAAATAGTTGTTTCAAACAATGGGCACATTGATCATAGCTCCACCTAGATCAATGGAATTAAATACATTGGCACTTATATCACCTTTAGCGACAATTGAACTATCACAACTCATTAATGATTCTGCATATCACTAAGCAGAATCTCCATTCCAAGATCTCAATCTCTTTTACGTCCTTTAGTTGCCCCTAAAGCCCCCATAGTCGAGAGTAAAGCAAATCCAGCAACAGAGAACATAGAACCCGCCTGCATCCCCGTCTCAGGCAAAACTCCTTGCTCAACGACCGTCAACTTCTGCACTACTGATTCTGATGGCGTTTCTACCTTGGGATCAACCGTTACTTTATAAGGGGTAACAGTGACTACTTGTGGTGTTGGTGTCTCTGCTTCTGGCAATTCGGTCACACTATAGCTGGTAACTTGTCCTTGAACTTTTTCTGGTTCCGTTGGTAATTGTTCATAATCAGGTAGTGCCACTTGCTCATTGGTATTTTGAAAATTGATGAATACATTTCCATGCGTATTGTAGACCCAATTATCATCAATCCTCAAAAACGCCAAATCGTCTGATTGTTGTCCTGGCACCAATGTAATTACGTTGTTCAAAGCAAACGTTTGACTAATATATCTTTCGAAAGATGTCTCACCATCATGTGCTACTGTGAATAATTCATTACCATTGCTGTCATAAACATGGAAATTGATGTTCTTATTCCTAGCCGTATTATGATTCAAATTCACATAACTATATTTGTAAAGTTCAATCCCCGTAACCGTGATTGTTTCAGTTCCATCACCATTAGATACAATATTGAAAATCACTCGTCCCGTTAATTCACCATTACCAATAACGGAAACACCATCATTCATATCATGCTTTAGCGTAAACTCCCCCGTTTGGGCGTTCACCTCAGCTGTCATCATCGTTTCATACTGACCACTCCCCATGTCTGTGTCAGTCCGTGCGGCCATGTTCGCATTAACGTTTAAACCATTTAAGTACTCGTTAAGTGCTTTATCATAAGCGGCTTGTTTATCAGCATTTTCCTTTTCAATACGCGTCTTTTCAGCTTGATACTGAATCATCTTGCTTTGATACGCATCCGTTAAATCTTTTAATTTTTCTGTGTCAGTATTTGTATTTGCAATCGCCTGATTCACTGCATCTTCGTACAATGCAATATTGTGTTGCATTGCATCCAATAACGCTTGCCCAGTTAGACCTGTCAAATCTTGATAGTCCGGCGCAACTATTTCATCAACATTGGTTGTATCTACACCAGCCTCCTTACTATCATCAACCTGTGTTTGCTGATCGTCCTTAGCATCATTCAAATCTTGTTCGCCTTGTGATAACGCGGCATCACGATCGGCAGTTGCCTGATCGTAAGCGTCCTGATTGGCTTGATTCAAGGAGTTAGCGGCATCTATAGCTGCTTGTTGTTTTGCTAGATCATCTTGCACCTGATCAGTTATTTCCTTGTAATTATCATCATTCAAATGCAATTCTGTTTCTTCATTTTGGTTAACAATAACTCCATTATCTTCCGCATTCGAAACACTCGTGTCGACTTGCGATTGACGATCATCAATGATTTGCTTTCCTTCATCAGGCGTTGTTGCAGTAACCGTTGTCGAAACTTGACTACTTACCTCTTGCGCAGAAGTAGTGCTCTGTAGTTCATTGGCACTAGCATTTGTACCGGCCTGAATTGCGACTACCCCAGCTACCACGGTTGCACTAATTGCCCATTTTTTACCATTTTTATACATCTTAAAACGTTGTAAATCTTCCATAAAAATCTCTATCCCCTATTCCCAAATAGATCATTTTTCAAAAAAATGACCAAACTAAAAGACAATTATTAAGTCCGTATGCTTAATAACCGCCATAAATTATATTTATAAAACCCTTAGAATATATTTCATAGTGGCTTCTGCTAATAACAACTATCATCAAATTGGAAATGTAAACTAATTCATAAATATTCCAAAGTCGTTTTTGACTATTGTTAACAACCTGCATCACCAATGCACCCAGTTCTTACTGGTTCGACAGTTCTTTTTTGCTCAGTCAAATTGAGTATGTAATTGTAATCTAGTATCAAACCATACTTCATTTTACAAAGACATCTATTCTTGTAATCTAAAACAAGATTCCAAACACCCGTCCATTGATCAGAAACCAGAGCAACCTAAAGACAAAGAATCTCTACTCATTAATCACTAAGTGCCTTTCACCACAACTCGTGCACTTGAAATTAATTAAGTCAAAATCTTAGGCATTTTTTCTATGTCATGCTATCATCTAATTGTTGAGGTTATTTGATTAGCTGACGTTTCTTCTGATTGAAGACTATAAGGTTATCAAAGAACTGGAAGCGACTAGTAACAGCTAGCCGCTTTTTTTATGTCCAACCTGATAGGATACTACCTCGTATCTTGATACTTGATCTGAATATTAAAATTCTCTCAGAGATTAAACAAGTAATATCAATTACCTGCTTACTTCAATTTATCCGTAATCAAAAATTTTAATTCAATATAAATTCATCTTTGGTATTTATTTCACTAGGGAAAAGATTGATTATTCATCTATTTGTTTAGCAAAAGGCTGTCTCAAAAGTATAAAATTTATCCCCATAATAAATTTCATTCTCATCTTTTTAAACCTCGGAATTAATTAACGAATATTTATGATTATACATGCTAATATAAAGGAAATCAATAAATATGTGTTATGATGAACACTTTTGACCGTTCCGACTAAATATATAATTCTATCCCTAACACCTGTCAAAACATCTTCCCCATGCCTCCTTATCTATTTATCAAGAAAATCGAATTATTTGTGACAAGCATAGTTAAATCCTCGGAAGAATCCTACATAAATATTCTTCCTGATTACCCTATGGCAAAACCTAACAGCCTTTGATTCGCTAATGTTAAAAAACGATAATTTATATTCAAGAAAAAATAGCAAGGATTCCAACTGAAGATGGAATCCTTGCTATTTTATTATCTAATCACTCACAGTGATTAGACTGAACCTTAACTTCAAATCAAAGCAATAATTAAGATCCTACTTAACCAATTGAACTGCTGGCGTCCCAAATACATCAGAATCGCCACCTTCCATTGAACGATTATTCCACACATCGTTAATGTTATGCCAACCACTAGTTGTACCCAATGGATCACTTACATAGACATTCCCGTTTGAATATTGTGACAGAACAATTTCATGTGTAACCCCACTTCCCCATGACCATGGGATAAATGGAGCTTGAACAGCAATCAACACTGGACGCCCATTTTCTAATGAGTTTTGAATGTCGCTTGCACTGTGTAATCCATTAACACTCATACCATAGTGATTTGCCACATCCTTCAACGTGGCTTGATCTGCACCGCTACCATACTTGTCAAAACCAGAATACGTATGTCCATACCATGCCGTATCCAAAGGTGTCACCGTATTACCATAGCCAGTTGAAACCATCGCAATGCTTGCCATTACACAGGCAGAAGAGGCCATTGAATATCCACCAAAATAAATATTTCCCCAACGTCCATCTTTCTGTGAATAGTAGGTAGGTGTAAAGTATAAGGCTCCAGTATTGTTATCAAAACGATAGGTAACACCATTAATAGTTTTGTCTCCGTGAACCATTGAGCCATCATTTTCATAATACACAGTTTTACTTTCACCATAACTATGCAAATCTTGGAAGCCAGTCTGCATTGCCCCCGAATACCGTTCAAACAAATAATACTTTCCGCTAATGTATTGTTGGCCATAAACCATTTCACCATAGCTATTGTAATAACCAATCTTGCTACCAAGATTCACAAAAGCATCGGTTTGCATAACACCATTATTGTCAAAGTAGTAGAAGTAATTACCGATATGCGTCTCGCCAATCGTTGGCATGCCTTGGTCATCATAATAATAGTGTTGGCCATCAATTGTCTGCCAACCACGGGCGTCTGTACTCTCAAGCGCACCTGTAGTCTCGTTAAAGTGATAGTTAAATCCGTTAATTACTTGATCACCAAATACTTGTTGCCCCGTGGTTGGATCATAATAAACCGTCTGTTTTTGACCATTGACACTGATTCGCAGAAAGCCTGTCTGCATATCTCCGTTTTGGTCATCAAATGAGTAATGTGCACCATCAATTTCCTGCTGGCCATAAAGCATTCGCCCTTGATCGCTATAGTAAACTTTCCGACCGTCAGATAGACTAATAAAACCTGTCTGCATAGTATGTGTTGTCGAATCAAAATAATACCAATACCCATCATCTTTTAATTCGCCTGACTTTAAAGACCCATCCGCGTTAACATAAACTTTACCATTGGTTGACGTCGACCACCCAGTAAGCAACTTTCCATTAGTCCATCCGTCACCATTATAGAAATTATAAGTAACACCGCCTACAACGACACTATCATGAACCATTGCACCGCCATTATTTGGATCGAGATAGACTAACTTATCTTGACCGTAATCCTTCAAACTTTGGAATCCGGTTAATAAAGCTCCTTCATTGTGACTAAATACGTAATATTGACCATTAATGTATTGTTGTCCATATAATGCCACTCCATTTTTATCGTAATACATCGTCTTGTTGACACCAATGGACTCCAAATTGACGAAACCAGTTTGCATTACTCCGCTATCATCGAAGAAATACCATTTCCCATCAATGTGTTGTTGACCTTTTGATGCTACGCCATTGCTCTGGACATAATACTTTTTGCCATTTTCAGTTTGCCAACCAGAAACCAGGCCACCATTGTGCCAACCACCATTGGTGTCGAAATGATAAGTAACACCGTCAACTGTGACACTATCATGAACCATTGCACCGCCATTATTTGGGTCGAGATAGACAACTTTATCCTGTCCATAGCTCTTCAAGTCTTGGAAACCAGTTAACAAGGCACCTTCATTACGGCTGAATACATAATATTGACCATTAATATATTGTTGTCCGTATAATGCCGCTCCATCTTTATCATAATACATCGTCTTATTAACGCCAATGGATGATAAATTGACGAAGCCAGTTTGCATTACTCCGTTATCATCAAAGAAATACCACTTGCCATTGATGTATTGCTGACCTTTTGATACTGCACCGTTATTTTGAATATAGTATTTTTCGCCATCTTTAGTTTGCCAACCAGAAATCAATCCACCATTATGCCAACCGCCATTGGTGTCAAAATGATAACTAATACCGTCGACTATGATGCTATCATGAACCATTGCGCCGCCGTTGTTTGGATCGAGATAGACAACCTTATCCTGACCATAGCTTTTCAGGTCTTGGAAACCAGTTAATAGTGCACCTTCATTATGACTAAACACATAATATTGGCCGTTGATGTACTGTTGACCATATACAGCTTTCCCATCTTGATCAAAATACATGGTTTTATTTGGGCCATAAGCCGACAAATCTTGGAATCCAGTTTGCATTACACCGTTATTATCAAACAGTCGCCAGCCACCATCGATATACTTTTGCCCCTTGACTAATGATCCGTCCGAATTAACGTAGACCTTACCAGCATTCGAACTTGCCCAACCGCTTTGTAATGCACCACTATACTGATCAATTTGATACGTTACGCCATCAACAACTGTGTCTCCATGAGCCATTGCTCCCGTTGTTGGATCGAAATAGCAAACTTTATCTTGACCATATGATTGCATACTCTGGAATCCGGTTTCCATCGCTCCAGTATCTTTGTTGAAAAGATAGAACTTCCCATCTATATCTTGTTGTCCTGTGGCCTTGACATTATCTTTATAATAATATTTTGCTCCACTCTCTGTCACCCAACCATTTTTCTGTTCATTTACGTCTGTATTCGCAGTACTTGCTAAAGTAACACTTTGACCAGCCGCCGAGCTACCAGCATTTGACGAAGAACTTTGCTCTGTTGAACTCATGCTGGAGCTTGTATCATCCGCTAACACTTGAACACCACTGGTAATAATTGCGACAGACGCAGCAGTAGCGGCTATCCAAAATTTCCCGGATTTATATAGTTTGAAACGCATAACTTAAAAACACTCCCCAATTCACTCTATTTTCAATTTGTCTTTATGACCATCATCTAATATAGCATATGTAGATTTTATTTTGTTATACAATTCACTATTATTCGTAAATATTGAGAATAATATCGGTCCATATATTACCAGCTTACTGGTTACTATCAATATCTCCGATCTATTCATACAAAGTTGATTCTCCAATTTCATCATCGTAATTGGCTACATATATACTATTGTTTCGAAATCAGTTTCGTCTTTAATCAGACATCGGTTTATTTTTAAATATTTTTATAATCCAACCACACCATTAACCTAAAAGACAATATTAAGGCTTGTTTTATTTTCCATTATCTATAGACAGATTTTTTTACACTCGTCTTGATTCCGAAATGGATCGCTCAGCTGATCAACATCTCTTGTTATGTTAATTAGAACGTCTATTGCTTTTCAAACTACGAATACTTAGATTGTGATCAAATCTTCTCACATTGATTCCGATTGTTAACCGTATTCTTTTTCTAAAAACAATAACGTCTCTCCAACTTGGAGTAAACATTTTCAACTTCAAAAGATCCGCCAGGAGCAAAAAAAGCAAAAGCTTTTGTAAATGAACGCTCATTTACCAAAGGATAAATATAACAAAATAAACCCCAAAGTTAAAAGTGGATTTTCACTTTAACTTTGGGGTTTGTGTTTGTCTAGTAGGTGTTCATTAGTACTCTACTATTTTTTCTTTCTAATACCTAGTGCAGCTAAGGTAATAATAAGTGTTCCCAGAATTTGATAGGCGTCGTCGAGAGCAACACCAGTTTCTGGCAATTCTTTGTTCCTGTAGCCATTATTATGTTCATCTGCAGACTCAGAATCACTCGTCAATTCACTGTCTGATACCGATTC
>NZ_SDGZ01000029.1 GCF_008107635.1 Weissella muntiaci
AAATATGTTGCGATTATTGGCTAGTGTTGATTTGCTGGTTTTGGACGATGTTGGCAGTGAGAATGTTACGGATTTCTCGCAAGAGTTGTTGACTGACTTAATGGACTCCAGAACTAGAACGATCATCACGACTAACTACAGTAGTGATGAATTGAGGCGCACATACGAGGCAAGGACTGTTAGCCGATTGTTAAGAGGAGTCAGCAGGGATAGAGCGTTTAGTTTTCAGAATTTGAAGGATAAACGTATTCAAGCGTTTTGATGAAAGGAGGCGTAAAAAATGGATCAGTCAAAATTTGATGATTGGAAGAATGTTTATCAGATGGACAAGCGACGGAAGGACTGGGGCAAATGGCAAAGGTAGATGATGGTACGGTTGTGATTTATACGACAACCAGTTGTAGTTCTTGTCGGAAAGCAGTGGCTTGGTTAAAGGCTAATAGCGTGCCGTTTTTTGAGGTAAGCCTAAATGTTCATCAGATTACAGAGACAGAACTGATGCACATAATTGGTCTTACTGAGAGTGGGATTAAAGATATAATTTCGACTAGATCAGACGCATTTAAGCGATTAACGCGCTATACCGATGAAATAAGCGTTCAAGACTTGGCTAAGGCAGTCTGGGATGACCCGACAATGTTAAAACGTCCGTTATTGGTTACAAAGAACAAACTACAAATTGGCTACAGTGACATTGATATTCGAAAGTTTGTCCCGAGGGAGGCTAGGCGCAAGTCGCTAGATGAATTACTAAGAGCGGAAGATGCACAAATTTAATAAATGGTTAGATTTAAATGATAAATTGTTCTTGATTATTTATTAAAACTACAAATGGCCGAAAGTGAAAAGACCACAAAGCTTGTATTTAGATGATTTTATGGATTATTGCTCCTTGGGTGATTAGAGCAATGCTGATCGTTGGCGGAGCACTATTTGTGTTTGGGAGTTGGGGATTGATAACCGAAAGGACTAACGAGGTAGTTGATTAATGGGTATGTTGGTTGGAAATATTTTTGCAATTGTTGGGGGTGCTATTAGCACACTAGCAGTAGTGAGGCAAGGTAAGTGGAAATCGAATACAACGGAGACTCTATCTAATATAGGCCTAAATTTAGCTATTTCAGGTCTTGGAGTCACATTAATATTTGCGTTTATAGATTAAGGAGTGGGATGTGGTAATGGTAGTAAACAAAGTTAAAAAGGCACTTAGTTGGCTAAACAGATATGACATTCTAATAAATACGCTATTCATGTGGTTATGCGTGGCATTCATTGGTAACTCTGGAGCAAAATGGATGCGGATATTTGCAGTTATTGCTGTCTTTGTATATTCGGTGATGCTTGCTTTAATGGACGGACTTAACACTCATATTATTGAGCTTCAATCTGAATTGATCGAGATCGAGGAGTCAAAAACTTCCCAATATCAAGAACTTACAAAAGAATACAGAAAGTTATTTCAGCAATTACAAAATAAAAAAGGCGGGAATGATGATAATGACTAAAAGAATTGTAGACTCGAAAAAGTATGACTCATTTATCGATGTACGAGCTGACGAAGGGGGATTGCAACGAACTAGGTATAAGTTCGAAAATTCGTTTGGAGCATCAGTGATTTATGGGCCCGGATCATTCGGGCTAGAATTAGCGGTAATTAGATATAACAAAGATGGTTCTTGGGACATAGATTATTCGACTGATATCACTGACGATGTAGTGGGTCGCTTAACCCCAGATGAATTAGATAATCTTTTGGGACGTATTCAAGCATTGGATGGAGGGGACAATGAATAGGTATTTAGAGGCGTTTTTGCTAACGATCGGATTGTTTTTGACGACAGGAGTGGTTATTGGCTTTGCATATATCATTGCTTTAATAAGAGAGTTTAGCGCAATTTTAGCTTTAGTGACTTTCGTAGCCGTTGTTGGTACAATTTTTTTCTTCTTATTTTTGAATGAAATGTAAAAAAGCGCCAACCGAAGTCAGCGCCATACGAAATAAAACCAGTAACTTTATTTTATCATGGAGGGCGTAGGTTGTGGCACTGTTACCAGAAATAGACGAAGCAAGAACAGTTGAAAAAGTTAGGTATTTTTTTGATAAAGAATTTCCAACAATTCAAAGAATGGCACATAAATCATACGTTGATGTGAAGTCGCCGATTATAAGCGGTATGCCTTCAAGTCGAAGTATTGATAACACGACAGATGAGAAGCTAACTAACCATGCCTACGCTGACGTAATCCTGAATGAAATTATTGAAGCGTGTAGGACAATGAAGTATCCGCATCGAGATATTGTCGAATTGAAGTATTTCAAGATGGTTAAGTGGGATAAAATATTCACTCGAATGGGTTATTCCGAAAGCCGTGGTTATCAACTTGTTAGAGAGGCATTTCTACAATTTGCTTGGGCGTTTGCTGACACAGAAGATTTACGAGTATTCGTTATTGAAGGACTAAAGGATCAGAGTAAGCCGGAAGATTTTGACCCAAATAGCACAGTTTATAAATTGTAGGTAAGCTGTAGTTTCATTGTAGGCACGGTGGAGCAAAACCGTTATATTATGATATTGTTCAAAAATTAGATAACAGAGAGCTGATAGAAATATCGGCTCTTTTATTTTGCAATCAGATAGGAGTATCAATATGGATAAGGTATCAGGCGTTGATTTTGGTAAGGCACTAGAATTACTTCGGTTAGGAAAGTGTGTGGCTCGTAAGGGCTGGAATGGTAGTGGTATCTATATTGGATTGCACAAACCGACAGGCGAGTTTATGACGCAAGAGTTTATCTACATTGATACAACTGGTTTGATCACTGATAATGGCTCGGCTCCTAAGTCACGAGTTCCTTGGTTGGCTAGTCAAACAGACATGTTAGCAAGTGATTGGGTAGTTGTAGCACCGCGGACTAAGTAATGAATTTTGGCACCATCATTTTTGATGGTCGCATACATACAGGTAGCGATCATTTGATTGTTGCCTTTTTATTTTGAGGTAGTGGTATGTCTAGAAGTTATAAGAAGCCGTATTTTGTTGATAAAGATAGACGTAACTCACGGCACAAAATCCAAAATAGAAAAGTAAGGGCTCAAATGAAAACAGGTAAGTATGATGGCTATTCAAGTCTTGATTTTAAGAAAATGAATTCATCATGGTTTATATGCGATTATCGTTTTTACAGCCCTGAATTTAAAGAAGCATATAGGAAATAACATCTGATTAAGTTCAGGCGTTTTTATTTTGCAATGAAAGGTGGTGGGAGTTGTGTAGTTATGAGAAGAGATAAAGATTATGGCTTGGTATCTGGTGATGATGAATTACGGATATTGAGACGGCTAGATAGGGAGAACGTTATGAGAATGCATAGATGTGCTGAGGTTCGATGTACCGAACTCATCCCGTTAAAGTATGACTACTGTCAGAAGCATTATGAAGCTCGTATGCAACGTTTCAATAAAGAACGAATAAAGAGCCAAGAGCTAAGTGCAAAGACACTGAGAGGGCAACAGCAACTCAGAGAGGCAACACAAGACTACGACAATACTAAGCGTCAAGAATTACATGATGGTTTCTACCAGAGCAAACCTTGGACAAAGATTGCCGAGTATGTGAAGCAGAGAGACGGTTACCTCGATGGCGTAGACGGTAGGGCATGGGATAAGGGGCAACTCATAGTCGATCACTTGATACCAAGACGACTACTAGATCAACAGGCTCAGTATGATACATCTAA
>NZ_SDGZ01000003.1:0-145749 GCF_008107635.1 Weissella muntiaci
TAATGTAATTGTTTTTAACCAGACCGACTGCCTTGAAGATGCAATTAATCAATTAAAATCATTACGTGACAAGACAACTTGGTTGAATGGCAATTCAAAACGTATTAGTACGATGAATAACCAAATTAGGTTCTTAAACATTAAGCGAAATAATATTCTAGATGAAGAATATAAACAACTTGCGCATCAACTTTTAGATAATAACAACGTAGTTGTGTTAGAAAATCTTGATTCTAAAGACATGCGGTCTGTCAAAAGAACTAACAAAGCTGCTAATCGTAAATTAGCTAAAGTAAAACCGTATGCATTGCAGTCTTTCATAACATCATTAGCAAATAAAACTGGTAAAACTCTAGTTAAAGTTGATGCGTACAAAACATCTCAAGTTGAATATGGTACTGAATTTGAACAAAAACACAAATTAGATGAAAAAATTGAATTATCAAATGGTGAAATAGTTCGTGGTTGGAAATCACTTACTGGCGATAATTCAATTGTAATTCGTGATCTAAACGCCGCTAAAAACATCTTAGCTTGGGGTGTGAACCCTGAAAAACACATTAAATTAAAAGACTACCCGAACCTAAAGCCAAGTAGTCTAGTATCAGTAAATTAGTAATAATATGGGCGTGACAGAACCTTGTCGTCCTTAAAGACTATAAGAATTAACCATTTGCGTATCAGTCTGAGCATGCAAAATGACTGCGATTTGGTTAATTGAGTTCCATTTTTGGAAACCACTACGCAAGTAGTGCATTGTCTAAACGTTTTGGTGAATTAGAATTACTGTTTAGTAATTAGAATCGCCGAATCCCGTGACTTTAGTCATGGGAGAGTTCAATTCTTAGGTTCTTTTGTCGCTTATTTGAGGTAGGCGCTATAAAACATATCAGCTGCCAGCAAAAGTGCACCAATAATAATGATCCATCGTAAGATCTTCTCTGGTAAGCGTCGTGCGATAATCGGTCCAACATACCCTCCGATGATAAAGCCAGCTCCCATAAAGATTGCTGCGCGCCAATCAATATGGCCAAAGAAGATGAATATTCCGGTAGCAATCAAATTGGTTAACCCCATCGTAACGTTCTTGAGGGCGTTGGCGGTTGTCAAACGAATTCCTTGTGTTGCGGAAAAGACTAACAACATGAAAATACCGCTTGCAGCCCCAAAGTATCCACCATACGCACCAATAACCAAAATTGCTAGTAAGCTCCAAAAGCTTTTTTTCACTGATGGATTGTTGTCAAGACTCCCTACAACGGCTTGTGCCTTTAAATGAGGTTGTACAATAAAGAAAATTGCGACAATTCCAATCATAAATGGCGCGATCTTTTCAAAGATTCCACTGGGAAATGCTAGCAAAAGGATACAACCGATGATGCTACCAACTGCGGCAGTCGGTAATATCCAGAGTAGATCACGCTTATTATATTTTAATTCTTGCCGTGAGGAGACGGTGGCACCTAAGCCAGAAAAGATTAAAGCGGCCGTATTCGTAACATTGGCAACAATTGGTGATAAGCCGGTTGCTAAAAGAATTGGATATGAAACTAATGAGGCCATCCCCGTCACAGTTCCCAAAATCCCTGCAACAATGCCGGCAATGAACAGTCCTCCAATAACTATCAATATTTTTTCTCCTAACTTTGGATTTGAGTTTATTTTTATATAAAATTGAAATAAGCCTAAAAATCATTTTAATATAAATGCTTTCGCGATGAAAGTAGTGAATGCATGTGCTGGCATGAGATTTTCGATTGTGACAAGACTTTTACAAACACACAAAAAAATATTCAGCTAATACGGAATGTTCATTACGGCCTTCGATATACCAAATTGATTATCATGTAAGTAAGTGACCCTAAGCTAAGCACCATGCCAAGAATTGTCCAGATAGACCGCTGCTCCCTGTGACTCGTTTTAGGAAGTAACTTGTGTCTTGACTTAGTACTTGGTTTAAAGTTGCTCACTTGCATGTCGGAATGTCTCGGTAGGATATTTTCAGGCAGAGCGGTGGTTAACTTACTGGCGGGTGTGGTCATGGCGTGCCTTGCCGAGGTAACTGGAGGCTTGCTTTCAAGACTTGGCTTTAATGGAACCTGACGATCTACCGGCTTTACAGGCTCGGCTGGTTCGCTTGGGGTTGGTTGATCTGTTTCCGGCTGATTGTTAGAATCCGGAATCACCGGTGCTGAAATAACATTCAACGTTATCCGCTGGGAATAAGTTGTTGCCGCTCCACGGACCATAAATGATATACCCATGTATCCGGGTGTAATTGCTTGATCGGTCGTCAAGGTAATCGAACCAGTCCCATCTTGATTATTTACTGATGATACCGTGATTCCGGGGAGTTGATTCCATGCCAAGTCAAGTTTAGTGATGTCGCCACGGCCATAATATTTAATAACATAATTGAGCTGAACCGGTTCATCACTCGATAAGGTTATCACTCCGGAATTAATGTTCGAGCCTAAATATTCCTTGAATTCTAGACTCGAAGGATATAATTCTTCGTTTTGCATAACTGTTGTTGAATTGCTCGTGTCTGCATAGAGTTTGTCGGTCATCAATAGTAACCCTGAGATTAAAATAAGAGCAATGGTACCAATGCACGATATATTTCTGTTTAGCATATGGTCCTTTCTTTTGCGTTTGCAGTGCCTAGACACCAACTATAAAATAGTTTAATGACCATAATCCATAAAAAAAGAACTAGCGAAACAAAATGTTCGCGAGTCCTTGATCGAGAATTTATTTTAGTTCCTTAAGGTCATTCAATAAGAAGAATAACATTTCACTTGAGACGGGATGTGTATACGTCATGTTCATTAGCGATGTATATGGTAATCCCTCGCGCATCACCAATTCGATTAAGTTAATGACTTCTTCAGCGTTATCAATGTACAAGGTTGCACCGATAACTAGCTTTGAATCAAGGTCGACGAGTACCTCCATGAAGCCAGTCTCGTCCCCCGTAATTCTGGAGCGTAAAGTATCACCAGCATCTAAATGGCCAATTCCGACATGTTTTCCAGAATGGAGTGCTTCATCTGAGGTCATCCCAATTCTGGAGAGTGGTGTATTTAGAAAAACGGTTGTGGGGAAGACGCTTTGTTCACTTTCGACGCCGATCTTGGCATCGCCGTAAATATAATCGGTGATAATTCGATTATCAGATAGTGAAATAGAGGTAAACTGTGGTCCGCCCTTTACATCGCCTTCAACAAACACATTTGGAACTGACGTTTCGAGATGGTCATTAAAATCGATTCGTCCGTCAGTTAGCTTGATGTCAGTATTGTTCAAATTTAGACGATCAATATCAGGTTTTCGACCTGTTGCAACTAGAACGGCGTCCGAGGTCACATTCAGAACTTGGCCGCTTTGCATGTTAATTGAAATATCTGCTCCACGATCGGTATCCTTAACATCAGTGACTTTGGCATCGGTTAGAATCCTGATGCCACTGGCTTCCAAATTAGCTCTAACATGATCTGCGACTGCTCTGGTTGCCGCGGGCATAAAGTTTTGTGCGTTTTCGATTAGAGTAACCTTTGAGCCGAAGTTATTATAGATCGTTGCAAATTCTAGACCAATTGCTCCTGCTCCAATGATTACCAGCTTATCGGGTAGTTCCTTCAGATTCATAATTCCGGCGCTATCAAAAACTCGTTTATTGGAAGCAAGTCCGTCGATATTAGGCATGATTGGCTTAGAGCCAGTGTTAATAATAATTCGGGTGCCCTCGTAGTCTTTGGACTCACCATTGGGAGATGTGACGCGAACTTGATGATTGCCTATAAACGAGCCAACGCCGTTGATTACCTTAGCTCCCCCATCGGCAATCATGTGATACCCAACATTTCTAAGTGTTTCAACTGTCCACTCTTTTTCAGTGATCGCATTACGATAGTTTTCTCGAGGTGATTGTCCTGGTGTTTTCTTTGACATGAAGAGGAGCTTTTTTGAGGGGATGCACCCTTCAGTAAAGCATGTCCCACCATATCTAGAACTCTCCGCTTCGATACTTAGAACTGTTTCTCCATGGCTTGTAAACGTATTTGCGAGAACTTTTGGTCCTTGCCCGAAGCCGATAAAAATATTATCATATTTTTCCAAAATAATACCCCCTGAACTAAAATGTCCATGATTGGATTGAACTACTGATTTGATTATATTCGGATGGTCCTTACGACTTGATTAAGTAACTCTTAAGAGAACCTTAGATTTGCGTACAATAATTGATGATTCTAGGCTGATAATCAAATTAATTGCAGAACGTCATCGAATAGTTTATTCAAGCGAACGTAATAACCATTCACGTTTGCCATGATAATCTTTCCCACAACCATATCAAACACGCTTTCGTAACGGTCAATGTTTCTTTGATCGCATTCTGATTCAAAGGCGGTTGATAAATCCTCAGAAATATCATCGAGTAATTCGTTAATTTTGTTTCTGGTTGCTTCCCCAGTGACAATTCGGTCTTGTAGCATCAGCAACAAAACATAAAGCTCGCATCCGCAGTTATTATGTTGTTGTCCCTCAAGCAGAAATTCAATAATTTTATAGATACGGTCTCGATTAGCGACTGTATTCTCAAGTTCCTTTTTTAATTCGTTATATTCTGCGGTTTTATCTTCAATGAAGGTATTTAGAATGTCGTCCTTACTATCAAAGTAATAATATATGTTACTTTTAGAAATATTTGCGGCATCGGCAATATGTCTAATTGACAGCGCCGAAATCCCTTTTTCGAAGATTAGATTAATTGTTGTTCGTAAAATAAGCGTCTTGGCCTCATTATATGTTTCCATTACGCCCCCTCCTTTTCGTCGATGAGTAGTTATTAAAATCGACTAACTATTTGTTCATGTTATACCATCTAATATGTCTTGCCAAATTTAATCTCTTGCGATATTAAATTTGGCATTTGGTTAACCGCTTACCTAATTGGTAAAACAAACCATCATTTCAACCAAGACCAAAAAATAAGAATGCCTTACCATTGGGCATTCTTATTTTCGCTGGTATCATCCATAATGAAAGCTATTCCTGATGGCCCACGAAATGATATTAACTAGCCTTGTTTAAAATGTACCGATTAGTTATCGGTATGTTTCTTGATGATGGCTTCTAGTGCATCCGCTGGGGTATAGCCAGTGATTCGCTCAACAATTTCGCCATCCTTTTTCACGATCAAAGTGGGAATTGCCATGATCCCCAGTTCTGAAGTAGTTTTTGGATTTTCATCAACATTTAATTTGTTGAAGCTAACATTTGGAAGGCGGTTTGAGACCTCTTCAACAACGGGCGATTGCATTTTACAAGGACCGCACCAAACTGCCCATAGATCTGTTAATGTTACACCAGTATCCGTCTTCTCTTTGAAGTTTGTATCCGTGATATCTTCTACTGCCATTTGATTCTCCTCCTTGATGAAATAATTCATTTATTATAATTTAGCCATATATAGCAAGGTTCTGATCATATTTGATGCAAAGCCATGCTCGTTGTCATACCAGGCGGCGGTCTGAACCAGCTGATGCTCGCCGGCTGTGATGACCTTGGTAAGACTTGGATCAAAGACGCCACCATGCGAGTCACCGATGATGTCAGATGAAACAATTTCATCTTCGCTGTAGCCAAACGCGTCATCCGAATATTTCTTCATCGTACTGTTGATTTCTTCTGCAGTTACCTTTTTCTTCAACGTGGTCGTTAATTCAGTAACCGATCCAGCAACAACACCTACCCGTTGGGCGTGTCCATCTAACTTTCCTTCAACTGATGGAATCACAAGCCCGATTGCTTTAGCAGCGCCGGTTGACAATGGAACAGTGTTACTAGATGCTGTTCGGTTAGCACGTGCACGAGATCCCTTTGGCCCGTCAAGGATTGCCTGTGATGCAGTGAATGCATGAATCGTGGTCATCAGACCAATTTCGATACCAAATTCCTTTTCAAGGATATCAGTCATCTTTGCTAAGGAATTAGTGGTGCAAGATCCTGCCGAGACGATTTGATCATCGGGCTTGAGGGTATCTTCATTAACACCATAAACAATTGTCGGAATGACGCCTGCTGGTGCAGAGATTAGAACCTTTTTTACGCCGGCATCCAAATGCGCCTTGGCCTTCGCTTCTGATGTGTAGAAGCCTGTCGATTCGAGGACAACTTCAACATCGTCGTTATCTGCCCATTTCAAATCAGCTGCGTTCTTTTCAGAATAGACATTGTAGTGCTTGCCATCAACAATGATGCCATCGTCGTCCGAACTGATCTCGTTTGGCAAGGTTCCGTGCGTACTGTCATATTTTAGTAAATAAGCCAACATTGCTGGATTTGTTAGATCGTTGATAGCAACGACCTCTATTTCCTCGGCAGAGTCTTGTAATTCCATGATCCTTCTGAATAAAACTCGGCCAATACGGCCAAAACCGTTAATTCCAACTTTAACTGTCATTATATTCCTCCAACTATTTACAATTCTTCGATAATCTGTTTGGTTGTGTACACTTCTTCGGATAAAAAGCCAAAGTTTGTGAGTGCGGCGTCATACGCTGCTTGTCCTGGTGCTCCAGTGGAGTCAGCAACGACATACGTATGGAATCCTTGTTCAATCAGTGCGCGTAAATGGGATTCGACACAGAGATTTGCGTTCATTCCACCTAAGATTACAGTGTCAATGCCATTTTTTCGTAATTGCAATGACAAATCATTTGATTCTGGCCCGAAGATTTTGTGAGGACTTGTGATGATGACATCATCGTCAATCAAGGCTTTAAACTCCTCGATGAAATCTGAACCAGAACCTGGAACAATCGGCTCATATTGGTCGTTTCTATGGAACATTCCACCGTCCAACATAAGCATTTCACCCTTTGCACCAAAGCGCCAATTTGAATCATGATTATAGAAATAATGCGGTGAAACAAAAATTTTATACCTTTGTTTTTTGGCCGCCTTAACAAGATCAATCATATTTTCAATGGTATGATACTTTGACAATATGTCCTCGGTCAGACCGAAAACACGCCCAGTTGGTTTTAGAAATTCAACCTGTGGATCGGTTAATACGATCGCAGTTCTTTGATTATCCATGTAGCACTCCCCTCCGATAAAATTCGGCATCTGGATGTGATGCTGACCTAAACTTATAACGAAAAGATATTTATGTAAATATTTCAAAGGGGCTTTCAGGACGCTTGTCCTATTTTGGATAAAATTTGAAATCAAGTATTTAATTGTAGAAGCACAATGCTATCAAAAAGGCGAAGCAAAAAGCTTCGCCTGTAATATCGCTATTTATGGGCCTCAATCTTGAATGTAAACCCATCCCCTAATAATATGCCAGAAGTGCGCGTTTTGATGTATGACTCGGCTTCTGACCTGGTCACATTCCCCAATACGACTTTGTCTTTAGTAAAGAAACTCCCCATCATAATTACATCAACATGCTTTCTTTTAGTCATTCTCATCACCTCGTTTTGCATCTGGCAGACCATTGAATTTGCCAGTAACAACTACTTTTCCTTTTGCCTTACCAGTCTCAACAAGTTGAGTGGCTTGTTTTATGTTTCGGGCGTTAATACCATCATCAATTACTTCTGCTACGGTTGATTGTAATTTACCACTATCAATCAGATTTGCAACGACCTTCAATGCTTCGCCCTGTGAAGCGAGTTCTATATTATGGTCTGTTTTTGTGAACATATAGTCCCAATCAAACGACACAGACAAGTTTTTTAATTTTTCCATATCGATGGGTTTATTTACCCCGACAATCGTACCAATGTGTCCCAGTGGCTTGATGATGTCAATCAATTGGTCGAAGTAATAAGTGATATCAAATAGTACGGCGATATAGTCAACCTTTTGCTGATCAATTGTTGCCAAACTTGTTGAGAGATCTTGGTGATAGTCAATTGGAAAATCAACTCCAATCTTTTTCAGCCAATCGAAATCAGCCTTAGAACCCGTTGCAAGAACAGTTAAACCGGCCCATTTCGCCAATTGATTAAAGATTGATCCAACACCGCCGGCACCATTAATGACTAAAATAGATTTATTTTGATTGACGCCCGCTGCCGGAATAACATTAAATTTCTCAAACAATAGTTCATATGAGACGAGCGCAGTTAGGGGCAAAGCCGCCGCCTCAGCATCCGATAGCGTTTTTGGTGCAATTGCCGCAATGCGTTCATCAACTAATTGGTATTCTTGGTGACTTCCATCGCGTTTGGTTGAACCGGCATAGTAAATTCGATCGCCGGTTTTAAATTTTTGGACTTGATCGCCGATCGCTTCAACAATACCAACGGCGTCATAACCGATGACTTTAGGCTGATCGAGTCGCTCGGTAACACCTTCACGAATCTTTATGTCAACGGGATTTATAGATAGCCCTGTTACCTTCACGAGTACATCATGTCCTGCTACTTCCGGGATCGGCTTCTCAAAATCCACAAAACTATTATCGTCTTCAACAGCTAACCCTTGATAAAAACCAATTGCTTTCATACTTAGACTCCTATAAAATTATATATGCTTATTATTAGTAACTGTTTATGAATATGATTTTACCCTGTTTTAATTCGAAATCTAGGGATATTTATTTCCCTAAGCCCTTTAACGGAAAATATAGTAAAATTTAATTATGGGATTGGTTTAAGGAGCAAATGGAGTATGAAAAAACAAATTTATGATTGTGTTGCGGGTTGTGAGGTTGAATCTGCAGTGCAATTGATTGCAGGCAGATGGAAAAGTGTAATTTTATATCATCTAATTTATGATGGAGATTTACGCTATAGCGAATTGCAACGCCTTTTTCCAGGGATCGAGCGACGAACTTTGTCATTGCAACTTCGTGGCATGGAAGACGATCGTTTGATTCAAAAAGTTACCAATTCGCTTGAAGAGAACGTTTCACGTTATCAAATCACCGAATTTGGATTACAAGCAAAACCGGCAATTATTGCCTTATATCAAATGGGTCGAAACTTTAATGAAGAGAACCAAGGCAAGTATCCGGTTGCCGATCTAGAAAGTTATTAATAGAAAAGGCACTTCTTCAAATCGAAGAAGTGCCTTTTCTATTAACATAATTTATTTTTTAGAATATGACTGCTTAGTAAAGATGGCTGCCAAAATCAAAATCGTTCCTGGGATAATCAGGAAGAAACTGAAAATGATTGGCGATAGGAATCCAACAATGCTTAGAATAAAACCTAATTTCTTGTCGAATTCTAGTTTTGTCGTAATCAGAATATATAAACTGAAAACAAACCCAATAATGCTGAGCATACTAACAACTGACCAATACATCGTTCCGGTGAAGGAAGATAGATGGTAAATGTTTAACCATGAGATTTGATCAATGGTGTTGTAGATTACACTTGCAACAAATCCGACGATGTATACGAATGCTTGGATAATGTTCAAGCTAAAAACTAATTTTGAATATTTCAAATTCATTATAATATTTCCTCTAATTTAATTTAATTTAATTGCGGCAAGTCGAGTGCCACCGACGTTAACGACTAGATAATTCGAGCCGTCGCCTTCAGAATATGTGTAAGAATTATCGTAAAGCAAATCACCAGTTACTGACTCGCCAGGTTTGATACTTCCATCTGAGAGATAGGAAAATTTATTAGAACCCAGATTGTCGGCAGCTAGACTAGAATATATGCCACCCATGACACTATCGGAGTTTCCATTGGCAACTTCAAAATTGTCATCTGAATACGAAATTGGCCCACTCGACGTATTGGTGATTGTTACATTAATTGCAATATAATCTTTGTCTGTATTTTTTACAGAATTAACTTTAATGGTCTCATTACCAACCGAAACAGTATCGTCTTGCGTATATTGCGTGAGATCGGCGACTGTTAATGTGTCTGTACTACTTGTTGAATCAAGATAACTGCTATCATCACTCGAATCGACCGAACTGCTACTGTCAGAATTCATAGTTTGAATTGTATCGTCAAACGATTTAAACACCTGTCCAATAAGCGAGACATTCAATGCAAGGATCGAAATAAAGATAGTTACGAGCGACAAAATATGTTTTGCCTTGAAATTTAAGATTAAGCCAATCACGGCCATGATCAGTCCGGAACCAACTAAAATGAATCCTTGAAGCTCTGTAAAGTCAAAAAAACTCAGAATCATTCCAACGAAGATGACGCCCATCGCAGTAATTGGTAGCCAAATGTATTTCTCTTTTCTCATAAAAAACTCCTATTTGCCGTCAAGATTTTCATCATCTGAATTAGCTTGTTGGACTTCATAAACCTTGATAACCTCGGTTTGACGTACGACAACTTTTGTTGGCATAAGTGTGAATATGAAGATAACGAAGCTACCAAAGATACCGACATATGGAATTAAACCAAGGAAAATAAAAGCCCAATGGAAACCACCATCACGTAGTCGCCGGATTGTAATTGAGAGATTGGGAATTATAAGTGCGATAAGAAATAAGCCAAGAATCACAATGGCAATGATGCTAGGAATTGGTGCTGATGATTCTGAAAATGAACCAGTAACAAGCGCACCACCAAGCATTGCGGCGACTAACAATGCAATGATAATTGCATTCCATAAATACGCATACCAATATTGACTACGGGAAGCCGTCCCCGTGAAGTTCACGTAATTTTTCCAAAAATCTGCATAATATTCAAACATATATACCCATACCCCTTTTCTCGTTCATCCTCTTTAAGCATAACAAGTTGAAAATATACCCAATTTATTTTCAACCCAGGCAGAATGATTATTAGACGCTTCAGTTAAACATCAGTTTTGCAAGCAATCTGTATTTTATGCCTTGATTAAGATATCACATGGTTTCACAAATTGCAATGATTTTCCATGTATACGGATTTCTTATTTTTGCAATGCAATGGCATTATCTTAGCTGGCTCATAGTCACTATATTATAATCATTTGGCATTTGTCATAGTGTTGCCTTGTGAAGAATGTTTGAAAATGATAGATGTCTGATTAAAGTAAGGGCTTGTTTTTCAGGGATTTATAAATAACCACAAAGAATGTTGTCCTTCCTGTGGCTATTTTTATATCAAGAGCTGTTACTAAGTGTAGACAAGAATACGGGCGTTTTTCGCATAATTTATCAAAAATAAAAGACCAAAAAGATAAGTTCCTTTGGTCTTTGACTCATTTTAAATGAATAGGTAGTGTTTACTTTAAGAGACAACTCTTCGAACCGTGCCTGGTTCAAAAAGGCCCTGCCACGTCAATGTTTTTGAGGTCTTTTTGTTAATGACCTGATTTAATCTGCTTATGGCAACTCCATTAGTTGAGCTTGCATCATGTAAAATAAAGCCATCCCCTAAGTAGATTGCAACGTGTTGTCGATCCTCGCTGTAACCATCAGGTGTGACTAAGAGATCGCCACGTTGCATATTATCCCAAGTAACGGCATCGCCAACCTGAGCCAGCAAGGTAGTTGATGCAGCATATTGATAAACAAGCGGTTGACCGGCCTTACGATAGGCCCAGGCGACGAAAGAAGAACAATCAAACTGATGTTTCTCGACTTCACTATCCGTGCGTCCACCACCGTAGACGTATGGACTCTTATCGACAAGTTTCATCCCAATCGAGATGGCATCTTCGATCACTTGTGAATCTGAAGTGAGATCTTTGCTGACTGCTTGGTAAGCTTTGGCAGGATCATCATAGCCCTTTTCGGTGAAATAATAGTAATAACCGTCAATCTTCTTTAAGCCGTATTCCATAACGCCAGTCTTCTTATTAAAGTAATACTGTTTGCCACTTAACTCTTGTAAGCCATATAACTTTTGCTTTGTTTTAGTCGATGTCAAATAGGTCTTGCTCCCCGTAGTTTCAAGCTTCAATGTTTGATTCTCGAAATACTGGGTTTTATTACTAGCAATGCTCTCCGTCTGCTTATCTTTAAAAAAGAAAACAGCTCCAATCACGATCATACATAGTAATACGAAGGTGATAATTCGTCGCACCGGCTTCTTTTTTCGTTTATTACTGCGCATTTTGCCCCCTCATGCGTATGTTAATTTCTTAATTTCATTAGTTTAGCAGTTTAGCATTTAATGGTTCTTAAATTAATGGCATAAACGTGTTTTGGCTAATAAAATTTCTACTATATTTTACATTAACATAAATGCATACAGTGCACTAGGTAAAATAAATATGAAACAGTATTACATAACTGCATTCTCATTAAAATCGGCTAGCTGAAACTGGTTAATCCGTCACGGCTCTTCAATTGTAAAAAGCACGAGGTCAAAGACCGCGCGCTTTTATAATGTTATTAATGATTTTTACTAGGTGCAAAAATTTCTTCCGGCGCTGCGACTTGATTATCTTTCAACCAAGCCGTAATTTGAGCAGCCAAATCCAAAACTATCATTGGAGCTACATGCATTTGAGCATCGCTGATGTTATTGACATGAACGCCACTCACGATAAATGCATTATTTTGTAAATGGCTAGCAATTTTGTGGCCTAATAATTCTGTGAGGAGCCCCTCTTGATGAAAATGTTCTGGTCTTGATGGAAGTGCAATTGTTTGTAACTTCCCATATTTATCAACGGTAGTCACAACACCGTAGTGCATAACATCACCACCGATTAATTGAATCAACAGATCTTGTGCTTGACGTTCGACAACCGCCTTAATCGAATAGCCTTCTTTTGTTACCGTAAATTCGATCATTGAGTATTACCTCGCAATGAATTCTTTGTTTCTCGAAGGCCTTCCCAACGAGGGCTTAATTCATTAGAAATATCTAAGTGGTCTAAGATCTTCATAGTAGTATGGCTAACGATATCTTGAATTGTCTTTGGCCGATTATAGAAAGCTGGAATGGGTGGAATTACTTCGACGCCCATCTTGGACAATTTCAACATATTTTCGAGATGAATTTGATTGAACGGTGATTCTCTAGGTACAATAATCAACTTTCTTCGTTCCTTCATGGTTACATCAGCTGCCCGACCTATTAGTGAGTCACCAAGTCCTGTTGCAATAGCAGCTAGCGACTTCATGCTTGCTGGTATAACAACCATTCCATCATGCTTAAAGGACCCTGAGGCTATCAAAGCCCCCATATCACGAGCATCATATATGAAGTCAGCTAAGTGCCCAATGTCCTGCATTGAGTAACCGGTCTCTTCGACCGCAAGATTCTCCTTGGCCCAGGGACTGATGACAAGGTGTGTTTCAACATCCTTAGCATTATGCAGTTCCTTGAGCAAATCCAAGGCATAAATTGTACCTGAAGCACCGGTAATACCGATTACAATTTTTTTCATAGTGACCTTCTACCGTAAATACTTTTGCCAATCAGAGACCGGCATGAACTCGGCTCTTTCGAAGTGCTCTTTTAAGGCGAATGGAATCGTACCATCCAGAACAGTTTTTGATGACATTCCTTGAAAGGCAATCTTACCTGGATCATATGCTGGTGATTCAGATGGATCTAGAGGATGATTGCGCATTTGATCTAAGACCATAATATCGCGATCACCTTGGAAACGGGTGTTGATTGACCACATAACATCGTTCCAATCAAAGATATCGACATCTTCTGAAACGAGAATAACCGTCTTCAATTCCTTGAAAGCTCCAAAGGCAAGGATTGCAGCTTGTCTTTGGATACCTTCATCAGAAGGTACATGCTTTTTAATTTGCATAATTGTCATGTATTTTCCACCACCTGCAGGTGGATTGTAAACATTCAATACATTTCCTGGAATTGCTTTATCGACCATGTTCAAAATGGAAGCCTCAGTTGAAATGCCGGCCATTGACACATGTTCTTCCGATGGGCCGATTGTTGTTTGGACGATTGGATTGTCCTGACGATGAGTGATTGCTTTTACCTTCATCACATTAACATGTGGGTTTGCAGTTCCGTTATAACCAGGGAACTCTGGCATTGCATGGCCAGTATTGGTATTAACATCTTCTTGCATATAAGTCTTTGGTAGAATCTCAGCTTCGATGATCCATTCCGCACGTGCAATCCCTTTTTCTGGAATCGTAATTCCATCAACTAATTGAACTGCCTCTCCACGCATTGCTCCGGCCACACCAAGCTCATCGTACCCCAATGGCGTTGTTGGTGCTTCGAAAGTTACGCCAAGTGGAATAACTGGGTCAAGACCAATGTTGATTGTTACGGGCATTGGTTGATCTAACTCTTCAAATTCGCCTAAAAAGGCACCGATATGCCGTCCACCAGGTTGGATAAAGACCCCGATGGTATCTTCGTCTTCTAGCACCATTCTGTGAATGGTTGCATCGTGTTTTGTTTGCTCAGGATTTGAACCATAGACAACCCCCATTGTGATATAGGGACCGGCATCCTGCTCCGTGTTCGTTGGTGCTGCCAAAATTTTTCGAATATCGAAACCTTCATCAGTTGCTAGATGAACAACCTCTTGCGCAGGTGCTTGTTCACGTGTAACAACGACTGGGGCAATCGGATGTTCAACAGATTGCGACCAGAAGCGACCAAGCGTCTTCCAATCCTGATGCAAAAGAGCACCAACGCGCTTACGGCTAGCTAATAGTCCAATTAACACTCGACTACCAGGATATCCTTTGACATTATTAAACATCATTGCGGGACCTTCATTAGTTGGTCGTTGGACAGTTCCACCTGCACCGATATAACGGTAAACTCCAGAAAGTTCTGCATTTGGATCAACTTCAAGGTCAGTCTCATGATATTGGCCGGGAAGCTCTTTAAGCTCATCTAAGGCCCGGCGTAAGTCGTAAAATTGTTCAGTCATCTTTTTTCCTCCAAATTAGTACTTGGAGTTATTATCAAATTAATCACGGCACAGAACAATTCAACTATTACATAAATCTATTCCGGAATGGAATGTTGTAAATAATCCCAGAATAAATCTGAGGCGGCAGTATTATGTTCCTTGTTTCTCACAAAGCCCAACACAGAGGAGATGTTTTCCGCAATTGGAACTAGTTCAACATTGGCATTGGCTTCTGATTGTGCAACCTTCTCCATCATCAATGAGACACCACTTGATCGACTAACCATTTCCATGATTAAGTTGGGGCGTTTACCCTCATAGTTAATTTGGGGATTAATCCCGACCTGCTTAATCAACTTTTTAATTGGCTGCAGGAGTTGAGTATCATCATCCAATAGTAGCCATTTTTCAGTCGCTAAATCAGCTAAATTGATTTTTTTGAATTTTGTTAGCGCATGGCCTCGTGGTAACACCGCAACAAAACGATCCTCTTCACTAGGGATGACAGCATATTCTGGAGAAAGTTCTTTAAACATCCGCGTAAAAATGATATCTGTTTCGCCCTTGATAGAATCGAGTAAATTTACCGCTTCATCTTCGGTAAGATTAAGATTGATCTCCTCATCCTGTTCGCTTTGAAATTGAGTAATTAGATTTAAAGCACGATAGTTCATAATTGAAGGAATTGTTTTAATTAATAACTGATGATTCTTGGTCCGCTCGGTTCGGGCCAAAGCACTGTTTAGTTCAGCCGAGAGATTAGTAATTTGTTGCGCATACCCTAGAACTAGCTCGCCATCAGTTGTTAAATCGATTTTGCGGTGCTCACGTTTAAACAAAGTGACGCCTAATTCTTTTTCAAGGGAAAGAATTTGTTTGGAAATATTACCTTGAGTCGTAAACAGATTTTCTGCCGTCTCCGTATAGCTCAATGTATGTGACAGATCAATAAACGTGTTTAATTTATTTAATTCCATGATTTTGCCCTCGTTCAGTTTGAATTATTCCAATCCAGAATATATTCTACCATTTTTAGAATTGTTTGCTAATTTGTCGCGTGGTTACAATGTTGGTTAGAAATAATTTGATACGGGAGTTTTATTTATGCCAACAGGAATAATTATTAATGCACTTTCGGTTGTCTTTGGTGGTATCTTTGGTACACTAGGTGGCCGATATTTGTCTGAGGACTTTAAGGATCAATTGAATATGATCTTTGGTGCTGCATCAATGACGATGGCCATTATCGCAATTGCCCCAACAAAGGACATGCCAGTTGTGATTTTTGCGGTTATTATTGGTACAGCAATTGGTTTAGTTCTTCACTTAGGTGAGTGGATCAATCGAGCAGGACAAGCAATGCAACACTTCATCAGACGTTTCATCAATGTTCAGGCAGGAATGTCAGAAACTGATTTTAATGCAACTCTGTTAACAATTATTGTGTTATTTACAGCTTCTGGTACGGGAATCTACGGTTCATTGGTTAACGGAATGACTGGAGATCCAACGATTTTGATTTCAAAGTCAATCTTGGACTTTTTCACAGCAGCAATCTTTGCTGCAAATCTTGGTTATGTAGTATCACTAATCGCTGTACCACAATTCATTATCTTCATGGTTCTATATGTCTTTGCACAGTATATTTATCCTCTTACAACTCCAGCCATGATCATTGACTTTAAGGCAGTTGGTGGAATTCTAATGCTTGCAACTGGATTTAGAATGATTAAGGTTAAGATGTTTCCAACGGGTGATATGATCCCCGCTATGATCATATCAATGCCCCTAACTTGGTTATGGGTTAGTGTAATCCAGCCATTGATTGCTCACTAAGCTAATTTAAAAAAGCATTCCGGTTTAGCCGGAATGCTTTTTTAATCCAAATATTTCCGCATATTCTCAAGTACAACTTGATAGCCAACTGGTAACATGTGTGCACCATCAAAGGTATAGGCCTTTTTTAGATTACCAGTAGCGTCAGTTAGACCAGCATTGACATTGATATACTGATAATTGAATTGTTGCGCTAAAACTTTAACCTGCGCATTCGCGTTCTCTAACAAAGCATTGGAACGATGTTCATAAAATTTGTGATGTTCCTTCCGCTCCTCGCCAAAATCATCAACCGTGTTGATTGGATAATAAGCCATTAAGAAGACTTCAGTTTGGGGTAGCCGCGTTTGGATTGCCCTTAGAATCTTTGCATAATTGGCCAGATATACATTTTCGGGAACATTGAAGCCAATATCATTTGAACCGATATTTAAGAAAATCTTACTAGGCTCCAGTTCGAAAATCAAAGTATCTAAATGCGCCAGTAGATCTGCCGTCGTTGTTGCACGGACGCCACGGTTATAAATGAGCTTTTTCAAACCTAAGGCTTGTTCTTGTTGCATCTTCTCAATCGGAAATATTTCCATTAAAGACGATCCCACAAAGACGATTTGTCCTTTTTTAACATTTTGATTCTCTGATTGATACTTTGCACGAATATGGTCTTGGAATTCTACGATTCGAGGATCTAAATTCGTTAATTGGGTAGTTTGCTCTGTCATATCTATCTCCAAATTAACATTTATTTTATTGATGAATATCATAGAATAATTTAGTTAGCTTGTCAACTATTGAACTAAATAGATTAACAAAAGAAGCGAGCTGTCATTAATAACAGCTCGCCTCTTTTTATTAATTGAAGTATTCGATGGCAAAATTACGATAAATGTCGATATATTGTAAATAATCATCAATCAGCACGAATTCATCAACTTGATGCGCGGTTTCGTTACCAGGCCCCATGATGATGACTTCAAGCTTAGGATTACGTTCAACGAACTTAGCTGCATCTGTTCCACCCGTTGCGCCGACGACTAGACTATCTTCTCCCCAAGTCTCATGATGTAGCTTGCGTGCAAGGTTTGCCAACGGTGAATCCACACTTGTATAAACAGGGATGATACTACCAGTTATTTGCAACGTCAAATTAGCACCCTTTGCATTTAGGTCATCGATGATTGCTTGCAGATCGCTTGCAATTTGCTCATTTGAATATTCAGGAATTGTTCTGATCTTGGCTGTTAGGCTAGCTGATCCAGGGACTGTATTAGGCTGTTCGCCACCAGCAATCATTGTGTTGACAGGAACGATTCGTCCTAGGATGTCGTTAGAATACTCTTTCAAGGTGGTAAAGTATGCTTGTTGAGCATTATAATACGTCAGCAATTGATCGATTGCGTTAATGCCTAACTCGGGCATTGAACTATGGGCGGTTTTCCCCTTAGCTATTACCGTATAATTCAAGGAACCTTTGTGTGCCGAATAAATTGCATGACGTCCAAATTCCCTTGGATTTGGCTGGGCAATTGGCATAATACCACTTGCAGCCAATTGAGTAATCATTGCGATATTATTGGTGGTAGATGGTTCGCCGACAACTAGTGCTTCAACATCATCAACAAAGCCTTCGTCGGCTAGTTGAATTGATCCCAGCATGCCGATTTCTTCTCCAACTGTTGCAAGAAAACGAACGTGTTTGTTAAAGTTCGGATCATCGTTTAGTTCAATTAATGCAATTGCTTGTGCTGCCAAACCACTCTTCATATCAGAAGTGCCTCGCCCGAATAATCGCCCGTCCTTTTCGATTGCTTTGAAGGCCTGCCCCGCTGTCTGTTGCCAGGCAGTTAAATCACCCGATGAAACAACGTCTTCATGACCTGTGAACGCTAGAACAGGTGTACTCGTAGGATTAATATCAACAACCAAGTTAGCGCGATTATCTGATTGGCCGACTTTTTTGATCTGGCTCGGATCAATTCCGTGTTTGATAAAAATATCAGCCAAATAATCAGCCACAAGCTTTTCGTCATCATTGATGGTGTTTAATTCAATTAAATCCTTAAGGATATTTAACTTCTCTTCTTTGTTCATTAGTATTCTCCAGATATATTTCGTTTTAAGTAAATAGTTAGAATCAATTATTCTATGCTTCTTTACTCATTCACGTATAGCCACAGTCAGTTATCAAATATATCCAGGCAGATGCCTGTTTAGAAAACATATTTGCCCCCCAAATGACATGTAGTCATTAATTTTTTTATTTTATACATTTTACACCCATCAATCATTTTATAGCATAAAATATTGTGGAAATATGCTAAACACCTAAATTTAATTGTAGTAAATGGCTCTTCGGCGGTGTTTTAGATTCAAAAATAAAAAGGACTCTTAATCAGAGCCCTCGATTTAAATTAAAATCTATTTTATAAATTGTTTATCGATTACGACCAAAGATGAAAAGGCCAACTGAACCGAATGCGGCTACAATGATGCCAATTGTTGATAGTCTTGCAGTCCTATTCGCACCAGTCTTAGGTAAGGTTAGTGCTGATGAGTTGTCTGATTCAGATATGCTCTCAGGTTGCTCTATCGCTGGCGAAGTGGCGGTAGCCGTATGCACCAAAGTATCAGAATTTGAGTTACTTGTGGCTAATTTAGTTGGAGTTAGACTATCTACGAATGCCGGTTTCGTGGATACATCAGACGGCGTTAAACTTTTTACTTGCTTATAAACGACAGTTACTTCCAAATCCTTACTGTCAGCAGACAAATTATTGACCTCAGCAACGGCCATTTGATTTGGTACATAACCTTGAATAGTTGGTGATACCTGTGCAGCAAAGTAAGCTTTATCGTTAGTTGTCCAACCATGATCACTAATTGGTTTCCCAGTGACGTTGTCATAAATCAACTCATGATTAAAGTCTACCTTATTGATAACATCAGCACTCGCCCTTGACCCATCTTCATAGACATAATGGATTATTTCATTAACACTTTTTACCAGTGCGTTGTGGGCCGTCTCGGCGGGCCATTTAACACCAGTTTGATCATTTATGTTGATTGGTGTATCAGGAGTTTTACTATTAAGCGGATTAACAATGCTAGTGCCATGTTCAAAATTGACCATTAATTCAGACGAATCGGCTGATAAATCTTCCGAACTTAATCTATAACCTTTGTTTTCATAACCTGCTATATCCTCAATGGCGTTCTCTTTAAGATCAACAGGCGCGAACCCGAGCATCACACTGGAACTGAGCTTTGTGCCAGTAGTGGTGTCCATATAATTGATAATTTGAGTTTTTGGTTGTTCGGCGCTCGAAGTTTCGTTTCTTGAAACCTCATCGCCATATACGTTAGTTTGTCCGGCTGCCGTGACTGCAATTGAACCCAACATTGCAGAGAAAAGCAACAAGCTGCTTACAACGTTTTTCATTAATTCCTACCCCGATTACATATACTATGAGCATTAGAGTATCATAACTATGGAAATAATACTAATGGATTTGAATCGTAAACGAGAGATAACTTATGTTATAAATATTACAGACGCAAACATATAAAAGGTAATTCACTCGCAAACATCTGAAAAATAGATGTTTTTCATTCAAAAAATGTCAAATCAACGAGTTTAGGTATTTTAACAATTAAAAAAGAACCCATCACTGAAGGATGGGTTCTTTTTTAATTTTGCTTGTTGCCGAATAAATGATCAAATGGTGATTCACCAGTATTTGCAACTTGCGTTAAGAACACTTTAATAGCGCCTTGTGTTGTTAAACCTTGATTTGCGAAAATATCGTCTGCTTTTGCCTTGACATCATCTTCCACGCGCAATTGAATCAACTTTTCCCCCATGTTATATGAGTCTCCTTCTAGCTGTTATTCCAATTGTCTAAATCATCTCTCTAGGTGCTTAAATAATATCAGCTTTAACACAAAAAATAAAGCAAATATTTGTTATTAAGGAATTATATTAGTATTTGGAAAATAAGTTCTTAATCATAAATAACATTGACCTAGTTGACCAAAAAAGGCTGATCTATCGTTAAACGGCTTAATGGCAATGCGATTTTCAAAATTGGTCTAATAATACTGACTGTAAGATAACACTGTTAACTATTTTTAAATTAGGCAGGTACGATCAAATGTGTTTTCGTGTAATTAAACGTTGCGAAATTAAAATCGTTAGACCGATAACGACGATTGCAAATAATAACAGCATCAAATTACCTCGTGTGATTGCTCCACCACTGAAAGTATAAATAAATGTGACTGGTAGCACAGCGATAAGAACCATTTTAACTTGTTGTCTAATCGTTAATTTCAATTGGCTCAAATAGAAATTGACCAAGCTCGTTGGAATAACTGGGATTATGTAGCCAATCATTAACGCCAGATAGGGATTTTTGATTTTCTTTAATAGGCGTTTGAAATTTCGTAAATATTTTGAACTGTGATATCGACTTTGATTATCTAATCTTCGGAACAATAAAATGGCAGTCAAATTACCAGTAAAGCTACCGAGAACATTGATAAATAGACCTAAAGCATACCCATAAACTGCCCCACCAATCACAAATAAAAGGGCAGTTGGAATACCAGGTACAATCAAGGAGATAATTATTAGGAGCAACAGTAGTACGGCCCCAATCTTGTCATGCTGTCGTAAGAAATGTTGTAATTCTCGGCGATTTAACTCATCTGAGAAAAACGAGCCAATTACCGAATGATAACGGTAGATAAAGCCTAATAATACGATGATAAAGATAATTAATAAGGTACGTTGTAGTTTCTTTTCATTTTTTATCCGATATATCAAAACTAATCTCTTTCATCTTTAAAGTGTTTCGGTATTGATTAACCTTTATGATTATAGGGCAAATTCCTAGCATTCGCAATTTATGTGCCTTTGAAAAGTATCTGTAAAGTATGATAGTAAACTTGAGATAGACCAAATAAAAATCCTACAATGATCTGTAGGATTTTTGGAATTAATTAACAATGGTACTTTTTGTAGGCGTTTGAGAGAGATTCCATTGTAAAGTTGTTGAATAGCTCCCTGCGTCTTTGGTACTGGCACCGTCAACATTAAAACTAATGGCATTTGCACCACTTGTTTGATCAACTCCGAACTGGATAATCCAAGTACCATTACCATGGCTTGGGCTGGCGGTTGCTACCGGCGTGCTTACACCTGGTTGCAAAGTGAAGTTATTCTCGACAGTTGGTAACTGCGTTTCTGAACCACTGAGTTTAGTAGCATTACCGTTTGAGAAGGTCATTGCTGCATTTGATAATGAATGACCATTATTCTTAAAGTTGTCCAATTGAGTGACATTAACAGACCAGCCGGCATTTTGCCAAGTACCGTCGGTAATCTGGAGGTAGTTTGGAACTACTTGTGCAGAACGTTCTGATAGTTTAGCAAAGTATGTTTGATCCTTTGTGGAGATCTTTTGTGTCTGAAAGTCAATATTTGAGGCAAAGTCGATCGCTAACGTTCCAGGATTGGTTGGATCGGCTGGGGTTGAAAAACTGGTTGCGGTACTAACGTTACCCGCCCCATCAGTTGCGGTTGCAGATAATTGTTTGCTAGCTCCAGTTGAGCCGGGCAAGTTGATAGTATAGTCTCCAGTGGTTGATGCAACGGTTCGACCAATCACGGTGCCACTAGAATTTTTAATCTCAACAATTGAATTTGCCTCGGCCTTACCTGTCACAATATAACCTGCAGCACTATTACCGCTGATTGATACTGTTGGTGGATCTGGTGGTGTGGTATCGAGGTCCAGACCTTCCATATAGACATAACTGGCATTTGCTGACGAATTTAGAATACTTAGATTTAGGGCACTTGTCCTAACAACGGTTCCTACAAAACGCGCATCAAGATCATGTGCCAAATTACTAGGTACATGCACCACTGTTGGGATTGTAGCCTCAGTATGCCCCAAAACCGAAACATCAATTAGTTCACTTGTAACGGGACTCGTCCCAGCTAGTAAAGGTGTCAAGATGGCGTCGATCGCCGTTGTTGTTGCAGTCTTCAAAGGTGCCAAGGTTGTATTGATCAAGGCTGCTAGTACATTCCCTAAGACATTATTGGCAGTGGCATGGAGCCCGTTGACAGCTGTTTTAAGTGTCTGGAGTGTAGTGATTAAGTTCTGATTTAGGACTTTGCCAAGCTCATCATCAAGTGGCGCACTGATGACACCATCACTACTTAGTTGAGTTGCTTTTGAGAAATTGACTCCAGTGATACTTTGATCACCGTGCAATTTGGCAACTGCCGCGTTTAAAGATGTCACGTCTAAAGTCACGTTGGTTAGAGCACCTAAGGAACCGTTCAAAATGTTAGTGACGGTTGTGACAAGATTTGTGACGGTTGTTAGCAAATCTTGTAGCCCACCAACTTTGTTGTAGTCAATTAAAAGATTCGTATTAATTGTGGCGTTACCGTTTAATTGAACTTGACCAAGCAACTGATTGGGCACTGTTACAACAGCATAACGTGAACCAGTTAGCACTGATACATTGGCTAATTGATCACCAGTAATTTTAAAATTGACATTCTGTTGGCTGCCGAGCGCCATTCGGTTTGTCGTTGTTGTATTACTATTATTGGTAGTCGTAATGTTATTTAATATCTCAATATTGAGTGCCGCCGCCTGTGCTGGTGGTGTTGGAAAGATTTGACCGAAGTTAGCCATACTTGCAGTCAACAAAAGGGTTGTCCACAAGAGGGTTAGAAATTTAAAAATCCCCTTACGTCTTTGCTGTTTAAAATGCTTATTAGTGAATTGTTTCCCACTCATCATCCCCATAATAAAAACCTCATAAACTTCCCCATGACTATGTGCCTTACTTTAATCTTAGAAGAAAGTTGACAATAATCTGTGAATAAAAAGGCATTTTATTGTTGCAAGATTATAAAGATATTTTATTTATAAGTAAGTGGTCTCTATGTTATTCGAGCTAAAAACACCCTAAAAGGAAATCTCCTTCAAGGGTGCTGTTTTAGCAGATTAGGTCGAGGTCAGTAACATTAAGGTATTCATCATAAATAATTTGATAGTACTTGCCAAGAACTTGGACATACCAGCCAAGATTTGCACTAAATTGCCAAGTTACGCGAGTCTGGTCATTATCAATGCTCAATAGCTGGCGAACGCGTCCATCTCGTGGGATTACAACTTCGTTATTCATAATTCTCAATTCCCTTCAATGTTAATTTATTTTAATTATGTTGTTTGTAGATGAATAAATGACCTGCTAAAAGTGAATATATTCTTTACATTAAGCGAAGGTTTTAAGTCCAATCTTTTATATTGCTTTAGAGTATAATAAATCATGATTAACTGGAAATTAAAAAATGCTTTGGGGAGTTTGCAATGACCGAACAAGAATTAATTGAGATGATTTTGGACCAGACAAACGCATATGTCTCCTTACCGTTTAATAAGCCCGATCGACCAGATCAAATCAAATGGTATGTGTTAAAGCACCACCACAATGATAAAATATTAGCGATGGTTTACACGAAAGATCAAGAGTTGTCACTTAACCTGAAACTTCAGCCGGAGTTGAATGCGGAGCTACAATTACTCAAAGGGGTGTTGCCTGGGTATCATATGAATAAACGCCATTGGGTGACCATCATGGTGAACAATACAGAGCTTAGCCGTGATGAATTATTAAAAGCAGTTGCAATGAGCGCCGATTTAACATTATAAAAGAGTCGATCCAGGCAGTTACCCAGATCGACTCTTTATTTTATTTAGTTAAAAGTTGTTCGATACCATGTCACGAGAAAGTTAGTTTTTTGAACAGGTTTATCAGCATAGTAAGTTAAACTAGGCTTTTGAGTTAGATAATCGTTTAAATCGTTAATGTCTAAAGTAACTGTTTGTTTAGCCAACAAGGTACTTGTTTGAATCGGTGCTTGTTGATTCTTGGTAGTTTGTTGGATTTTACTTGTGATTTTTGGAATGTGACCACTCACGCTATAAAAAATTGGCAGGGCTTTTTTGGCGGTAATATTAACCACCCCTTTTTTTGTTTGTGCGTTTAGAACAGTAATCGTTGATTTTGGTTTTAGATTAGTAACTTTGGTTAGTTGTGCAGTACTATCTAACATGGCTTCCGTATCACTGAAGTTTTTCTTCTCAGGAGCGTTCAGAGTCACCGTAATTACAGCACGTCCGTTGACATGCGCATAACCGACAAAATTTACACCATTGTTTTCAGTATGGCCGGTTTTCAATCCTTGTAGATTATATTTGGATACCCCAAGAAGCTCATCAGTGTTCGAGATTGTGGTCATGTTACCATCGATGCCTGGAAAGCTGGCCGTTTTTTGCTGAGTAATTGATAGGATATCTGGATAATCGAGCAGTAATTTCTGACTGATAATCGCAACCTCACGGGCAGATAATTTATTCTCGGCATCCCCATCTTGGTTGGAGTCAAAAGCCGTTAAGTAGCTACCTTTAAGACCAGACGCTGAGACCCAGTGACTATCTTTAATCCCCCAACTATCCAGAAGCTGATTAGCCGTCTGATAGTATGCATTTTGGCTGCCGGCAACAAGCTCAGCTAAGGCCATTGCAGCTCCATTGGCCGAAGGTAATAAGGCCGCTGTTTCAAGTTCATGGACGGTATATGTCCGATCGGTTGATAAAGTTACATTTGCTACCGAAGCATCTTGACTGAAGCTAGCAATTTGAGCAGATACTTTGACGGGTTGGTCCGCAGTCAGCTTACCGTCCTTAATTGCTTGCTCGACCAAATAGATTACAATTAATTTTGAGATTGATGCAATTGGTAACCGTTCTTGATCGTTTTTACTAGCGATAACTTGCCCTGTTTGAGCGTCAATAGTAATTCCAGCTTGGCTTTCGATTGTTGGCTGAAAAATAGCCGCGGATATCGCGGAACCTGAACTAAGCAATAAGAATCCAACTAAGCTGGTTATGAGTAGTTTAAGTGGTTTAAACATTGAATCAAACCCTCCGGAAATTTAACTTGTTAATTAATTGAAGCATAAAAGTAGTTAAAGATAAAGCTAGAATATTGTTAGCGATAGTCGCCTCTTTTATGCTAGAATAGTTGTTAAACAATAACTGTGTAGCGTCCCCCGGGACATACGAACAAGCAGAACTGAACATATTCCACTAGGGCACTCGTTGAGTGAGGAATGTGTTTGCTTCTGCTTTTATTTTTGGAGGTTAATTATGGAATTTTCAACATACATCAAAGGCACTGATGAACTGAGTATTGCAGAACTGCTTGAAATCTTTAAATTACGTGTGAGTGTCTTTGTTGTTGAGCAAAACTGCCCTTATCAAGAGATTGATGATCAAGATGACAACGCCCGACATGTCTTTTTGAAAGCTGATAACAAAATTGTTGCTTATGCTAGGATTATTGAACACATTGATGGGATCAATATTAGCTTTGGCCGTGTTCTAGTTGCCCCAAACTATCGTCAACATCATTTGGGACACGAATTAGTATCCGCAACCCTCGCAGAAATCGAGCGAAGCGCTCCAAAACGGTCGATTAAAATAGCCGCCCAGAATTACCTTGAGAATTTCTATCAGGGATTTGGTTTTATTCCAGTTTCAGATGTTTATCTGGAGGATGATATCCCACACCTCGATATGTTATTAACTAAGTGATATTTCGTCGCCTTGGCGTTAAAATACAATATAGATACTTTGGATGGGAGTGATGCTAATGTTTAATTTTGAGAAGTACTCGCGGGCCAAAAAGACCTGCACAACCTTTCTCGCTGGTAAAAATGCTACGTTGGACGGATCAACATTGATTGCCCGAAATGAAGATGGTGGTGAAGAACCCAACCCACAGATTTTCAAGGTAATTTTACCAGCCGCTCAACCGCGTCATTACCGGTCAGCAATTAATGGTTTTGAAATTGATTTACCAGAGCATCCTTTGCGATACACATCGACGCCTGATGCAAATGATCAAGATGGAATTTGGGCCGCTGCTGGTATTAATAGTGAGAATGTTGCAATGACGGCGACAGAAACCAGTACAACCAACGATCGTGTTTTGACTGCCGATCCTTTTGTATTAACTGGGATTGGTGAAGCGGATATCACAACTTTAGTGCTACCTTATATCCGGTCGGCGCGTGAAGGCGTCATACGTCTGGGTGAGCTATTAACAAATTTTGGAACTTATGAGTCGAATGGAATTGCCTTTTCTGATCGTGATGAGGTTTGGTATCTAGAAACAATTGGTGGGCACCATTGGGCAGCAATCCGGATTCCAGATGATGCGTATGTGATTGCACCAAATCGTTTTAACATCGATCTTTTTGACCTGCATGCACCGGATACGTTGTCTTCAAGCGATTTAGAAGATTTTGTTAATATGAACAATTTGAATCCTGATCTAACTGCATTTAATTTACGCCATATCTTTGGAAGTGCCACAATTAAGGATACGCAATATAACAACCCACGTGCTTGGTTTGTTCAGAAATCCTTGAACGCAGAACCACCACTTGATCCGACCGATCAAGAT
This sequence comes from Weissella muntiaci, assembly GCF_008107635.1. Taxonomy (GTDB): domain Bacteria; phylum Bacillota; class Bacilli; order Lactobacillales; family Lactobacillaceae; genus Weissella; species Weissella muntiaci. The sequence continues at coordinate 27,202 of NZ_SDGZ01000003.1, forward strand.
TTACCATTTATCAATTATGCTCAGCAGAAAATTTCTATTCAAGACGTCAAGTGGCTTTTGAGCTCACATTATCAAAATACAGTTTTTGATCCATACACAGATCACGATGAAGCTGGGTCACTTCGATCAATTGGCTTGAATCGTAATCAAGAAACTCATATCTTGCAAATTCGTTCTAACGTTCCAAGCGAATTAGCAGGAATCCACTGGTTGGCATTTGGACCGAATCCATTTAATGAGCTGGTCCCCTTTTACGCAAACGTGAATGATACTCCGACGGCTTATCAGACGACTTCTCCGGAATTTGACACCAACAGCATCTATTGGCTGGTAAGAATGATTGCCGTGATTGGGGATGCTGATTTCAAACGTTATCAACCTTTAATTGAGACATTTGCCGAGAAAAATCGCTTAGCAACATTAGCAATTCAAAAGGCCACAGACCAATACCGCGGTAATCAGTATGAACAACACCTCTTACAAGCAAATGCCGCAATGGCAGAAATTTATGAGACAAACACGCGTAGCTTGCTTGGTAAGCTGGTTAGACAGGCGTCAGCTAACATGACCCTGCGTTTCAGTTTGGATGATTAAGAAAGGATTACTTGAAAATTATGTCGAAGAGTCGTTTAGAAGCGTTTAGCGATGGGATCTTCGCGATTATCATTACAATTATGGTGTTAGACATTCGAATTCCACATAGCGGGCATTGGCGAGCGCTATTGGAACCGGCTTTTTATCATCCGGTATTGGCATATAGTATTAGTTTTCTACTAGTTACATCATTTTGGGTCAGCCATCACAGTATGTTATTGGATTTGAAGTTGGTTGATCGAACAGTGCTTTGGGTTAACATTCTGGCACTCTTTCCAATCTCGCTGTTACCAATTACAACTGAATGGTTTGGTGAGTTTCCGAATGCCGTTGCACCAAGTATTGTTTACGGTATTGTATATATGCTGACAGTCCTGGCTTTATATTTATTGAGTTTAGTTATTGCTCAAAGGGTTGATCCGGTGGAACGAGCGATAATGCATCGCACAAATCGAGTGCGGTTGATCTTTCTAGCAGTAGGAACGTTGGGAATTGGCCTTGCCTTCTTGATTCCGTATATTATTGGTTTCGTAATTTTCGTTATCACGGTAACTTGGTTAATTTGGACCGTTAAGGTAACCAAATATCGTATGGACGACTAAAAAGCTCTCAAGATTTAAATTCTTGAGAGCTTTTTTAGGCCATTAAAGTGTGGCGCTTGGTTGATTTGCATTGATAACATGCGCTGTGCTATCAATTGCAAACTCCTGATCAACTAATTCTTTCAAACGAAGAATTGCTTTTTGTGCACGAGCCTTCTGTTCAGGATTGAGAGCTTCGATGACTAGTACAGCATCAGTTGTATCATCAGTTAGCATTGTTCGCTGGGCCTCACGCCAATTGAAACAACGGCAAACAGCTCCGGTTTGATCATAATAGATTACTTCTCCTGGTAAAGCAGGCTCATCCACCTCTGCACCCAGTGGTAAAAAGCCTTCACCACCTTGCGCAATCCCCAAATGAAGGTCACCATCAATTTTTTGAATATTCTCACCACCAGCCGGCAAGGCATATTCCAGCGAAATGCTATTATAAATATCAACCAAAGGATTAATGCTACCTAGCGGCTTACCTTGATCAATCCGCTTCATTAATGCTTCGATTGATGAACGAGCCCCTTTTTTAGTTTTGAACTTGGTGTATGCCTCACGCCATTGGGCAACAACCGGATTTTGGCTAAAGACCTCTTCAGTCAAATATTCCTTTGCCTTGATTTGAGCATCCGCGAGTAGTTGCTCATACTTGCCTTCATCGTCATTAGCACGATTTTGAATATTGTTTAGAACTAAGATATTTATCTCAGCTTCTGGGAATAACTCCCAAAAACTCTCATCGACAGTAAAGTTTTGCATATTTGTTCCCCTTTTTTATAGTTCAATTGCCATGATCAAATCGCGTTGTTGCGACTCGCCTAAAGTAAAGACATGATCTGAAAGTTCATAATACCCTAGCTTCTTATAAAAAGCTAAGGCATCATCATTGTGCTCCCATACACCAAGCCAAAGCCTATTTAAATTCCACCGATGGGCTTGTTTGAATGCATATTCCATGAGTTGCCGTCCTAACCTGAGTCCTTTAAAAGCGACAAGGATATAGATCCGCTCAACTTCCATATATGAATCCCCCATTGGCTCAGATTGTGCCTCGCCACGGTTCACTTTGAGATAACCAGCTAATTGATGATCATGGTAGATAAATACGAAATGACTATCAGGATTAGCAAGCTCCGCCCTTAAACGAGCCACGCTATATTTTTCGGTATTATGCTGTTCAATATTGGTGGCGCTGTTAGTTTTGCCAAAGGTTTCAGTAAATGTGGTTGCGCTGAGTGCTTGTAAAGTTGTCACCATTGACTCATCAATTGACTTAATTTGATCCACCATGATCTACTCCTAATAGTTTCTCGAAATGCCTTTTTTAACTGCCAGCCAGTCTCGATTCACATTTTGATCCATTTTTTTAAGCAAAGCATTTAATGTCTTGACCTCATCATTTGAAAGTCCTGCCAGAGAAACTCTTGTTGAATATGCATTCTCTTTTAGGATAACGTTGGCGTGCTGTTCACCAACAGGTGTCACAAATAAATGTTTGATTTTTTGGTTTATGGGGTCGGACTGCTTTGAAACGAGCCCTTGCTCAATTAATTTTTTAACAGCACGATTACTGGTTGTTCGATCCACAGCAATCAGCTCTGAAAGACGCTCTTGAATGATGCCAGGATGTTCCATAATTCGGACCAAGTATAAATATTGGCCCCGTGCAAGATTAAGTTCCTTGAATTCGACATTTGCGATCGAATCTAGGGCGCGACTAATCGTACCAATCAAACGTAAAGTATTTTCCAAAACGCCCCCCCCTTCAGCTTATGAATAATTCATTATTACACTTTAATGTTGTAATTGCAACATTATATTAGAGCTGTAATGTATTAATGATTGTGTCCAAAACACCATCATGATCATTATTAGCGTGTGCATGCGGGAAGCTATTCAATAAGAATTCATCGCCGTTGGGCATTACATAAGGATATTTTGCAAGATTCAGCATCTCTAAATCATTTAAGCCATCACCAAAAGTCATCAGCTGGCTTGCGGTGACCTGGTAATGGTTCAGAAGAACTTCAAGGCCACTGGCTTTATTTGCTCCGGCCGGCATAATATCAACTGAACCATATCCTGATGTTGTGATGTGAAATTTGTCAGAGTAGTTAGTAGTCATTTCGCGCATTAAGGATTGAACATCTGCAAGCGGCAGAGCAAAAGTTAGCTTGATAATAGTCTCGTTATCAGGAATCTCATCAATTGTTTGAATGTGTTTTAAATTTGGGAAATACCAGAGACTATCCTCGTATAGATCGCCCTGGTTTTGTTGGGCTTTAAGCATGTATGAATCGTTTACGCCATTATAAATTACACCAATTCGCCACTGATAATCTTTAGCGTCCAGGTATTTAGTTAAAAATCTCAGTTGAGCATGGTTGAAGTGGAACATATTCAGTAAAGTTTGTTCACGAGTGAAAACCTGCGCACCATTATTAATAACATAATCAAATCGGCCGACAAATGGCTCAAAGAAACTATCGACGCGTGGTTTATCGTTACCCGTTGCGATCACCATGTGCCGATTCTGTTCATCAAAACGCGTCAAAATATAGGCGAATTTTTCTTGATTAACCTGACGTTGACTATCAAAAAAGGTACCATCCAAATCAGTTGCAACAATCTTAACGTTTTCCATGAGCTACCTCGCTTTTTTGTGGGCTAGTATACCCCTATTATAACTACTGGCCTGGCAATTTGCATTAAAGGAATATATGCATTCTAAGTATAAATTGGTGCTATAATGATAGCGTTGAAAGGGCTTACAGATTATCGTTTTAGAAAGGAAAGTTTTATGACCGCACAACATGGTAAAGGATTGCCCGCTTGGGTTGATTTGGCTGTCGATGATATTGCAACTGCAAAAGAATTTTATGAGCAATTATTTGGCTGGCAAATTGAAAAGATGGCAGATGATGAAACGTTCACCTATTACACCATCACCAATCAAGGTGCAAGTATTGGTGGTATGATGGGCAAGATGAACCCCTACCAACCAACCGCATGGCTGACTTACTTTGAAACTCCCGATATTGAACAAAGTATCGTTGATGTCAACAATGCAGGTGGTAAAACCTACCTACCGGCCACTGATATGCCAGGTGGGAAATTCACCTTTGCCTCAGGTTTGGCTGATGAACCATTTGGTCTTGTTGAAGGTACTGGAATGTTTACCGCCTTTGGTCGCAACTTAGCTGGTGATCTTTGCTGGTTCGAATTGGAAGTTGGCAAAAATTTTCCAATGGTGGCAAAGTTCTACGAAGATGTCTTTGAGAGTCGCCTGACAAAGGTTGCTGATGAAGATACCTTCCGTTACTATACGTTTGGACCAGATGATCAGCGTCAGGTCGGTGGTTTCTATGATGCCTCACTTGAATTTCCAAGTTATCTGAATGGACAATCGCAGTGGGCAGTTACTTTTGTGGTCGAGGACGTTAATGAGTTTACAACACGGTTGACGGAACTTGGTGGCACGGTTGATTCGACTAGCTTTGATACACCTTATGGCGATTTTGCAATGGTTCACGATCCCCAAGGTGCATTCTTTGTGGCAATGCGCCCAGAACCTTCACAACCAGCATAAACAAAAAAGCCTCGTAAGAGTTTACTTACGAGGCTTTTTATAGTTACGATTTACTTCAAGAAAGCTGTAACTGAGGCAGAAATCACGATAGCAATCAAGCCAAGGGAGATAACAACCCATTCTTTTTTAGTCTTAAATGTACGCATTACGATAATCCCTGATACAGTTGCACCAACGATTGAAACTTGTGAAAGCACGAATCCAGTTGCTAGACCAAGCATTTCTGGCTGAGCTGAAACCAAGTATCCTAAGGCAGCCATGGCGAAGAAGAAACCTGAGAAGATTTGCTTATAAGTCGTTGATTGCGCAAAGATATTGTTGCGGTTCTTAAGTACTTCGTAAATTCCAAGAATCAAACCGAATGCTGCCATTCCGATTGCTTGTGGCAAGAACATGTGTAGTCCGTCAACCTTGCTACTAGTGTATTGTGGCAAGATTCCGTACAATGAGTAACCAACTTGAGCGATCAACAAGACAACAACAGCCTTGATCAATAGTTCGCGATTACCAGATGTTTTCTTTTCTTGGTAAGTCGTTAGGTAAGCACCGACCAAGATTACGATAACGGCGATTGCTCCGTAAAGCTTTGAAGTTGTTGAACTCCAGTTACCAAGCATGATAACTCCCCAAAGCACGTTAGCAGTAATTTGGAAGGCAGTTGAAATTGGCATTGCCTTGGCTGAACCAAGTACGTTTCCATCAGCATCCTTCATTCCAAAGGCCGCGATTGTCAAAACGTTACCAAAAGCCCAGGCAGCTCCAGAAGCAAATGATAGCCAGAAGTCAGCACCACTTGGAATTGAATAACCGTTAATAAGTACCAAAACAATTGCAACAATTAATGTTCCCCAAGTAGCACCAAAGATTCCTTGTACTGGCTTACCGCCAAATACAGAAACAAGTGTTGGATAGGCACTCCATCCAATAATTGCTAGTGCTGCAAATAATAATCCCACAGTATTCATTTATATTTACCCTACTTTATTTGATTGCTTCCCCAACGAAATCAACATTTGATTCCAAGACAATATTTGAGAATGGTGTAATTTCACCAGTACGAACTGTGGCGATATTGTTATCATCGCGGCTCATAGCCTTCAATTCGTTGTGTGAAGTCCAAACGATTTCAACGTCATCATCCAAAAGAGCTTCAATTGCAGCTAGTTGACTTGGATTCTCAGTCTTAATCTCTTCTGCTAGATAAACCTTTTGAACTTTCATTTCTGACAAAGTAGCTGCCAAAACATCAATGAACAAAGGCAACCCGCGAATTACAGAAAGATCAATCTTGCGACCGTCATCCTTAACTGGAAGACCTGAATCTCCAATCGTCAACCATTGTGTGTGACCGATTTCTGAGATTGCGTTAGATAGCTTGGTATTAAGCAAATTAGTTTTCCGCATGATATATCACTCCTTACTTATTAGCGTCAAGAACGGCAAGTACTTCAGCTTCAAGTGGAATACTTGGTTGTGCACCTGCACGTGAAACAGTAAGTGATGATGCAGCAGCACCATAACGCATTGCTTCTGCAAGGTTATCCAAAGCTGGGTTCAAACGAGTTGAAGTTGCACCGATGAAAGTATCACCAGCGGCAGTTGTGTCAACTGCATTTGTCTTGAATGCTGGAACAAGTCCCTTTTCACCATTCTTACGCATGAAGAAGGCACCTTCTGAACCAACTGTGATGATAACAGTATCGATTCCGCGTTCGAAGTAGTATTGCGCGTTCTCAATCATTGAGTGCTCATCAGTTACTTCGATATCTGTTAATAGGAATGTCTCATGCTCATTAGGAGCAATGATGTCAGTAAGTTCCAACAATTCTGCAGGCAAACCACCAACCTCAGGCATTGGAGCTGGGTTCAAGATCGTCTTAACACCGTTCTCACGAGCAATCTTGAAAGCTTCAATAACTGTTTCCATTGGTGTCTCAAGTTGAGCAATCACAAATTCTGATTCAGTAATTGCGGCAGTGTGCTCACGAACATCAGCAGCAGTCATGTCTGCATTGGCACCACCGTAGATATAGATCAAGTTATCGCCCGTTTCTGCTGAAACAGTGATGTAAGCTTGACCAGTCTCTTCGTTAGCAGAACGCATAACATGTGAAGTATCCAAGTTAGCAACGTTCATATTCTTGGCGATATCGAATTCCATACCAACCTTAGTGATCATGTTTGTCTTCACGCCAGAACGTGCAACAGCAACACCTTGGTTCAAACCTTTTCCACCCATTGCTTCAACAATGTGGTTAGGTGTGTGTAACGTCTCACCACTATTTCCAAAACGTGGAACAGCGACAACCTTGTCAATGTTAGTTGATCCCAAAACCGTAATTACATTTTCCATAATTATATATTCCTTATCATAAAAATTAATTACTACGCCCCCAGCTCCCCAAAACTTGTGAACTAAAAAGTATAGTGATCTATCAGGTAACTTGTATAGTATAGTATGACAACAACTATTTGTAAACATCCAATTTAACATCGGCGCAAACCGTTGATGAAAATACTAGTAAAACGTTTTCTTTACTTTTAAGAAAACGTTTTACTGGTATTTTACGATTTAATATTTATGATAGATGTTATGTATTTGAAGGAAATATACCCATATTTACCCAATCTACATCTCAGACATTCCGAATGTGTTTTTGTACACAAAAGCTTCAAAAAAAATTTGTAAATATTTTACATAAAGATTTTATAAAAATGAAAAAGATCGGGTTCCTAAGCTAAAAAAAGACGTTTAAATGAACGTCTTTTTTCTTAGTTATTTACCTTGATAATTCGCTTTATGTGGTTATCGATGTCGCTACTCTTGATTTTACGCCAATCTGTAACACCTTTTTTCGTGTTAACAGTCATTTTGAGATAGGCTCCTTCCTTCAATGGGCGATTCAAGTTTTCATTAAAGGTGATCGCTTTAACTTTACCTTGAGAATTGACTGCATTGACAGTATACGTATAGAAACGATCGCGACCAGCCTGTTCTTTTTTATAAAGTGTCTTTGTAGTGATCCGCGTATAGTACGTTGGTCCACTATAATGAGCCTGCCAGTAGCTACTTATCGCAAAATCTAGGCCGAACTTCACCAGCAACAACCCGAAAAGACTTGTTCCAATAATAATTAAGATTTTTTTTATATTCATCTTTGGTCCCCTTGTTTTAACTTTCCTCTATTGTAATGGGGATCATACATTAACCGCCTTACAATATTGTAAGTTTAAAATTCAGCCAAAAAAAATTTACGTTTAGCGCATAAATACTCCGCACATGGTCAGTAGGATAGAAAGTAAGCAATAGAACTGACAAAGGCGTAAAAGACGCTCAAGGAGGCCAAATATGAAAAAGAATCTACTAACTACGTTATTAACAGAAGTGACAACTAGCAAACAGCCCGTTACAACCATTTACTATACAACGGGAGATAATTATCAAAAGAACACAACTGTTCTTGAAAGAATTCAAGGTACGTTAGAGAGTGATCCCGAATTATTGGTGCAGTTCAAAGATGTTGTTAATGAGCATAAGCTAAATGAATTACGTCTGGTAACCGTAGCAATCTTCCTAACGGGCGATCAACATTTTGTATATCAATTCGATCGAATTAGCGTAGATGCTTTTGTTTCCATGAAGACAACCCCGTTCATTCTACCCTTAGTAGAACTAAAGCAGGCTGTGCCGGAACGAATCATTGTTAATCTTGCCTATGATGAAGTTAACGTATATCACGTTGCAGAGAACATGATTGAACAGTTGACACCTAAGCAACCCCTAGAAATCAAGAGTGTTTTGGGTGAACAGTATCGTGTTGGTGAGATGAATAGTCGCAGTATGGGTGATAAGCAACTGGCTGTTCACGGTCACAATACCGAAAAGCGTTCAATTGAACACGAGCGCTTCTACCGAGCTGTTGATGAAGGTGTCTTTGAATTGATTCAAGAAGAACACACGGACTTACCGATTATCCTTGCCGGAACTCCCGAAAATATTACATTATTCCAGGATGTATCAAAGCTAGTTGTCCGGAATCTTGATCATAATTATGTAATTAAGAATCAGCTCAACTTGATGCAAATGCTTTATACCAACTACAAGGAAATTGTTGCAGAAGTTAACAAGAAGAACGCTCAGTACATCTTGGATAATGCTTCCACCGAAAATATTATCAGTGCTGATTATACTGAAGAGTTACCACTTGGACATAAGCAAGTGCTAATCTATAAGCGAAATTACTTCACGTTACCTGTGGAACAGCTCGAATCGTTGGCTAAGCTAACCCTTAATGCCTACAAAATGAAATTGCCAATGTACTTCCTTGATGATCTGGATGCCTCATGCAATATTGTGCAGGTTGATTAATAAAAAGTAAAAGGACCACCAGTTTCTTATAACTGATGGTCCTTTTTTCTGTCTGAGAATTAATCGTGTGCGATACGTGCTTCGGCAGCCGCCGCAATTGCAGAAACAATGTCGTCGATGAAAGTGTTTACGCGTCCACCGTCCTTTTGCTCGTCATTTAGCTGTCCAACAATACCAGGCTTTAATTTATCTAAATAACCAAAGTTGGTCCATGAGATCGTGCCATATACGCCTAAGATTGACATGACAAGTTGCTCATCAACACCATATGTGCTTGAGTCTTCTACGATTCTACTTTGGATTGGTTCAGGTAATTTACGCTCATTTGCCAGATCATCAAGAGCTAGACCAGTCATGATTGCATCCTGAGCTTCCGTCTTATGCAACACCTTTTTGACAGAATCTAATGCCTGATCCTGTGTAAGATCGGGCATATGATCTTTTTGTCCGAAAATAACTAAATCGGCAATTGCGGTCAATTGTACGCCTCGACCAGCAAGTTGCTCAACAACATCGTTATAATACCCATTATTTTTATTAGCCATAAATCTGCCACCCCAGTTTAGAAGAATACTTACTCCATTCATCTTACCAGAAGATTGACCAATAATTTACTGACCGCGGGCAATCATTGCTGAAATCTTAGCATTCCGAGCAATATAAACCGCTTGAGAACCTAGATTATCCCAAATCCCCTGTTTTGAATGAGCACCGATAATAATTAGATCGGCATTCACTGTTGGCACGATATCGGTTAGCAAGACTTCACCAGCAGTATTGCCAGTACCTAGCTTGGTGTCGACATCTGCTAAGCCCTTGCTTAGTGCATATTCCTTATAGCGAGCCAGATTAGCCTCCAAGGCCTCCTCTTTCTCTCGAATAACGGGGATATTTAGAGCATCGATTACTGATAAGTCACCCAATTCCAAAACAGTAGCAATTGTTAAATGTGCATGATCTTCTTCGGCTTGATGAATTGCATTTGCTAAGGCAACATGCCCCTGTTCTGATTCATCAACACCAACCAAAATGGACTGAAAGTTTTTAGGTTCAACATTGAACTTTAATAATTCGCGCATAAGTAAGCCTCCTTATTTAACTAAATAAACTGACCAATAATTTGAATAACTAACTGAATATTTAGACCTGTAAGTGTGATAAAGATTAACCAAGCTAAGATCGTCATCCACTTAGGGTTGACGAAGTCCTCACCCATAATCTTTTTTGAAGAAGTAAAGAAAATCAATGGTGCCATTGCAAATGGCAAGGCAACTGATAAGAATACTTGTGAGTAGACTAATAGTTGGTCGAGCTTGACTTCATTTCCACCATAAACAAGTGTGAAGATAATTACTGGAATCAGGGCAAAGCCACGAGTGATCATCCGGCGTAGCCACATTGGAATCTTCAAACGTAGGAAACCAGCCATGACTATTTCACCTGTCAGAGTACCAGTAATGGTTGAATTTTGACCAGATGCTAGCAAGGCGACCGCGAAGAGTGTTGATAAGACTGGCGATGCAATCGCACCGGCGATCGTACTATCGTTCAGAGCGGAGTACATTGCCCCAAAAGTTCCAACAGAATCAGCATGTCCGAAGAACATCGCTGCTCCAAGAATTAAAAGCATTGAGTTAATAACAAAGGCCAATGATAGCTGAATATTTGAGTCCCAAGTCATGAAGCGGACTGCTTCTTTTAATTGCTTTTTATCAGTTTGATCGATCTTACGAGTTTGTGAGATTGATGAATGCAAGTAGAGATTATGTGGCATAACGGTTGCCCCAATAATTCCAAGGGTCATTAGCAATGGTGAATCAGCACCGTGAATTCCGGTTGTACTAACCGCTTGTAATTGCGGCAAATATCCACCGAACATTGCAACAATATCAGGTGACGATAATATAACAAGATATGAAAAAATTCCTAGAATTGTCAAAATTAAGGTAATGACGATTGCTTCAATTTTACGAAAACCAAAACGCATTAGGAGCAACAAAAGCAATACATCGAACGCTGTTGTCAAAACAGACGCAATCATCGACCAGCCGAACAATAGGTGTAGAGCAATCGCCCCACCGATAACCTCAGCAATATCGGTGGCCATTAATGCTAATTCGGTAATCAGCCACAAGGCGATCCCCATGGGCTTACTTGTTTTGGCACGAGTCGCCTGCGCCAAGTCCTGTCGGGTAACCATTCCCAATTTACCAGCCATGTACTGTAATAACATGGCAATCAAAGAAGAAATCAAGATTACTGATAACAACGTATACTGATAAGTCGCCCCACCAGCTACGGAAGTAACCCAATTTCCTGGATCCATGTATCCAACAGCCACCAAGGCTCCCGGTCCAGAAAAAGCGAGTAATTTGCGCCAGAATGAAGCATTGGTTGGTGTCTCAATTGACCCATTTACGTCACCCAGGCTGGCATCGTGACTAGCATCTGAAACCATGCTAGTCTTATTTGTCATTTCATCAGTCATGACAAATCCTCCTAAAATAAGATTTCTCTTAAGCGGGAGTCCCAGTTTCTATTATTAAATTGTTTAATAGAGCTAAATAACTTTCATAAAGAATTTCGTCCAACAATTTTCACTGTTAAAAGCTTATGACATTTATTTAACTAGGAATCTCTTCCCGATTAATAACCAAAGTTTAACAGATGTAGTTGAATTTTGTCCAGTATTTAGGATATTCGCGAATATCCATTTATATTCAACCTTTCTCCTTGGATCAGAACACATTATTTACTGATAAAAAACTTTTTAATCATTTGTCACAATATTTAAACAACGATACAAAAAAACATTCATTAACGGCGCTCGTTAAGGAATGCTTATATAAATTTTGTTTCGAACCGGTTCTCAGTGTTTACGACTGTCCTTCAATGATTGATTTGCGCTCATAATCTGTTGACGTGCATCTAGCATCGAAATGAACCACATCACCAGGTAAATTGTCACGAAAATGATCGTGTAGTAAACCAACCAAAGCACGTCCAGCGGAAACCATCCAGCAATAATGGCCAATGGTGTGAACAGGGCAAAAACAACTATAAAATGGGTCAGCGTTTGTCTAGTAATACTCCAGCGTTCGACGGTGAAAATTTGGCTGGCAATTCCAAAAACGATTCCCATCAACATCCAAAGGATCGCCGCAACCACTGTTGCAGTCAAAGGTGAATGGAATTGATTATTGAACATCGGACTAGATGGTTCAAGATAATTAGCATTAAAAGCTACGGAAAAGAATAATGCAACCATAAAGCCAACCGCAATTCCGATTACCCCACTGTTAAGGGTCGTTTTGATAAACTTAGTCATTTTAGTAACTCCTTTCGTAGCACGGACAAACACCGCCTTGAAACATAGGTCGTTTTACCATTAGTTAACAGAACCAGATACGATCCACGTTTTGACAATTCAAATTCGCGAATGCAGGCTGTACGGACAATCTCACCACTGGAAAGTTTTACAAATTGCTTCTTTGATAAACTCTCAACTAATTCATAAATGCGTTTCTGAATATAGTAACTTCCGATTGTGCTCTCACAAACAACACGTTTATTATCTGTATAAAAGCGAATCACGCTCGCTAACGGTATGCGGACGACTTTATCTGATGTCCGACTGATTACCTCAACTTCTTGAGTGATGTCCTCAATTGCGCTTTGGAGGTCAATAATCGTTTGATCCTGCTTAGTCGCATTAATTGTTATAAAGGGTTCAATGATTTCTTTTTCAATATTGAGCTCAATTTTCATAGCAGTATCCTTCTTTCACAATTGATATTACTAGTCACATTAAGGATTGAACAGACTTAATAGATAAATGGTTATTCTGAACCGATAATTGGCATAAAAAGGCACGTTACCTGTCCTCCGGTAACGTGCCTTTTTTACTTTTTAATGCAGTTGTGCAATAAATCGATCAAAACCTTCTCGACCCTGGTCGGTGTTTTTATAAACACCGGCGTCTGACAAGACCTGGATAAAGACTTGTCCAATGGCCTCCTGAATTCGGTTTTCTACATTTTCAGGAGTGCATCCCCCAACCGTCATTAATGATTTAACCCATGGTTGATGTTTTGTTGCAATCTGACGCAACTCCCTACGTCCGAGAAGTACATCTGCCACGTCTGCTAATTCATTTTTTAAACGGCCTGGAAGAATTGCCAGACCCATAACTTCGATTAAACCAATGTTTTCTTGTTTGATATGTTGAACTGCTTGGTGCGGATGAAAGATTCCATCTGGGAAATCGGTCGAGCGCCCATTGTCACGCAAAACTAACGCAAGTTGATACTTTCCACCTTCCTGCCAGGCAATTGGTGTGACGGTATGCTGTTGCTCATTTTCATTCGAGTATGCATTGATCATTAAGTCTGGGTCGGAGTATCCCTGCCAAGTCTGTCGAACTAACTCAGCTGCATCAATCAACTCAGCTTGGTAATGACTAGATAGTTTAATGACGCTCATTGGCCAATGAAGCACACCAGCACTCACAGATTCAAATTGAGGTAGATCAATTTTTTGTCGAACCGGTGCTTTCATCATTGCGAAGGTATGGCGACCACCTTGAAAATGTTCTTGTGATAGAATTGAGCCGCCAACGATCGGTAAATCAGCGTTGGATCCTATGAAATAATGCGGATATCGATCGACCCAGGCTAACAAATTAGTAAAGGTTTGTTTGGTAATATGCATTGGCTGGCGTTCCATCTCAACAAAAATGGCGTGTTCTGAGTAATAAGCATACGGTGAATAATGCCACCCCCACGTTTGCCCACCAATTTCTTCATAGATAAAACGATGTGTACTACGAGCAGCTGCACCAAGTCTGCCATAAAAGCCTTCATTATACTGATCTAGGACCGTTGGCGGATACGCAATTTTCTTTGCCCGACCAGCAGCTTCAATCTCTGCTGTGGTCTTTTCTGGCTTAGATAAATTAATCGTTATTTCAATATCGCCAAAATTAGTGTTGACTGTATAAGCAATATTATGTGCAATTGCTTGAACCTTAACATTCTCGATTTGCCGACTAAGCTCATAAAAACGATCAGTTGCTTGTTTTGCACTCACCTTATAATCACGCTTGAAGTTACTATTTAAGGTCGTCGGGCTAGGTGTAATGATATCTAACAGAGCAGCACGCCAAGCAGCGCTAGACCAGCTTGCATTCGTGTCAAAGCGTTGATTACTTGCTCCAAGTTTTTGGAGCTGATCAGCTAGCTCTGAAATTGCTTGATTTGGTGTACCGTGCAGTCCACTGATAAATTTTTCAACACCGAGGTGATGCAACACTAGATTCTCGCGATACGGAATTTCTAATCCGTCAAATGCGGTTAGTTTAACACCCCAGCTAACAAAATCGCTGACTAGTTGACTTGTAGCCTGATCCAAATCCGTTTGCATAACAATATTCCCTCTCTATAATTCTGCAGTTCCCCTTACAATCTCGGCAAGATAGAAGGACGCAGGGTAACCAATTTCAGCTTGATAAAGTTCGCCGACATTCTTGATAAAATCGCTAGCAGTTGCCCGTGGCACTAGTGCAATTGCACTACCACCAAAGCCCGCCCCAGTCATACGTGCACCTAATACACCAGGCTGTAGCATGGCGGCATCAAACAAGGTGTCCAATTCTTCACCTGTGACCTCATAGTCATCACGTAATGATGCATGTGACTGCTGTAGTAATTCACCAAACTTGACTAAATCGTGCGCTTTGAGCGCTGAAGTAGCTATAATTGTCCGTTCATTTTCTGAGACCGCGTGTCGAGCACGTCGTAGTACCGTCGAATCGGTAATTGCGTCTTGATATTTTTCAAAAGTTGCTAAATCAAGTTCGCCAAGGCTTGCCAGATTTGGAAGAACGGTCTGTAATTCCTTCAAGGCAAGCTCAGTTTCGTCGCGACGTTCATTATACTTTGAATCAACCAATTCACGCTTTTTATTGGTTGTCATAATGATTAACTCATATTCTCCAAATTCGGCGGGAACCAATTCATAATCCATGGTATTAACATCAAGGAAAATGGCCTTCTCCTTTTCACCGAAACCAATTGCAAATTGATCCATAATTCCTGTTCGTAGACCTAGATAATCATTTTCAACCTGCTGACCAAGTTTGACGATGTCAAGACGCGCAATATGTAACTTAAAAGCAGCGTTTAACATCTCACCAATCAACAATTCCAAAGAGGCTGATGACGACAATCCGGATGCATTTGGCATGTCACCAACAATTCCAAGGTTGAAGCCCCGTTCGACTCGATAACCGGCTTGCTTTAATTCATATAATACACCACGGACATATTTTACCCAACTATCATACTTGCGTGGAGCAAGATCATTCAAATTGAAACTAACGACACCCACATCCGGAAAATTCGCCGAGAAAACATGAATCTCTTGATCGTCACGTAAAGTTAATGCACCATAAGTACCGATACTGATTGCAGCTGGAAAAACGTGTCCACCATTGTAATCGGTGTGTTCGCCAATTAGATTAATTCGTCCTGGTGAGAAATATAAGTAGTCTGCTGGGCTGTCGAAGCGTTCAATGAACGATGCTTGTAACGACGCTTTTAAATCTTTTTCTAAAGTTTCCATATTTATTTCCCCTCTGCGGCTTCTTTAGCTGTTAAACGGACCTTGAGCTCATCAACAATCTTAGTATGACTTTCTTCAGTTAAGGTCACCTTACGCCAGAAAATGATGGTTGAAATCACGATCAAAATCATCGGTCCGTAAAACATGAAGGTCTTAAATTGCGTCAAACCACTGGCTGTTATATCGGCCGCTTTGGCTGTTCCAGTCATTCCAGCTGCAACGGCCGCAAAACCAACAACGCCGTTTGCAACAGCTCCAGCCAATTTGTCCAGTAATGGCCGAATTGCCAAGGTTACAGATTCATTACGGGTACCATTCTTCCATTGACCGTATTCAACACTATCAGTAATTGTCATTAAGACGACTAAAAACATGATCGGATATGGTGTAAAGAATAGGGTTACTGCAATCAAAACCAGCGGAATATTTGATCCCACGAATAAGAACAGCGTGTATCCCAACAACATAATAATGGCGCCACTTAGAAAGATTAATTTTCTTTGCATAAAGCGACTCAAAACTGGGAAGATCGCAACTGCAATCATCCCTTCGATTGCAGTAAAGATTCCGACTAGATAAAAGCTATGCTCAGCCCCTAATACATATTTAAAATAATATAGCAGCATCGAATTTGTGACTACATACGCCAGGGCAAAGATAATATATGAAATTGCTTGCCACATTAATTGATCATTTTGACCAACAACCTTGAAAACTTTAAAGACGGAGGTCTTTTCTGTATTCCGTCGCACAATATTATCTTCTTCCTTTGTTCCAAAGACGGTTAAAAGGGTTCCCACGTATGCAATAATTGCGATAATAATTGCAAACCATGTCCACCCAGCTTGCGACTCATTTCCCGAACTAGCACCAAACACACCCGAAAAGAAGAGCACCAATGGTATCACAACGATTTGTACACCTTGCGCTCCTAATGTTGATCCAAACCGAGCGACTGTTCCGAATTTAGCACGTTCGCGATTGTCCAAACTTAACGCTGGCAACATGGACCAAAAGGCAATATCCTTGAACGAATAGACTGAGTCTAACAAAACAAAGACAATTCCGAATAAGATTAAATAAAGTGTTGGATTCGCAGTCGCTAATCCGCCAAAATCAGTGAAAATAATTACTAAGAATATTGAACTTAACGCACCAGCAATTACCAACCAAGGCTTGAACTTCCCCCACTTGGTCCGTGTGTTATCAACAACACCCCCGATAATCGGATCAAAGAATATTTCGACTAGTCGAATGACCAAGATCATCACCGTTACTAGCTGAATCATATGATTATTGAACGCGCTATCCGAACTAGTAAATAGTTGGCTAGTCACAAAGATCATAAAGTATGTGCTTAAAGTTGCATAAAAGGCATCATGCCCAAATGCCCCCGCGGCATAAGATAGATATTGCCCGACACGTTTCATTACGTCCCCTCCAAAGTTCCCAAAATACTTATAAGAAAAACAATACATTCCAATTATAAAGCGCTTACATTTCTAGAGTTGGACGATTGGAAACAAATAGGCGGACGAAACGAAACTAACGCTCGCAAAAAAAGCCTCTTTTGCATTTCTACAAAAGAGACCGTCAATTAATATAAATTATAGATATTAGTACCACTTATTCAAAATCATGTCATCAGTGGGCAACAAGTGGTTTAGTGTAAAAATTACGCGCTTAATCATTGTCTTTACCAATTTCCCTTTCAACTTTATCTCGCCTTTAATTATAAGCCAAACCCCACCCCAATAGGGTTAGAAGATCCTAATATTTTAACTTAGCTAACTTTCATAAAGGCGTGTAGTTCTCTTATTTTTCTACCCTAATATAATCATTTTTGACAGAATGGTAGAATAGTTACTATGAATATCTAAGTAAGGACGATTAATTGATATGGAATTGTTTTCGGATAATGCGAAAAACCTGGCATTCTTTCATCACAAAATGAAACGTGACTTGTTTGATGTTGTTAGCTATCAAACGCTTTTGAACCAGGCGGATAAACATAGTGATTTCTATCGTTTTGCAATGAATGACGTCAATGAGAACCCTGAACTTGATCTGGAACTTCCTATGCAAGATCTATGGTTGCAGCGTTTGAAGCTACTTTTAAATACTCCAAGTATCGACCAGCAAAATAGTAACCAATTAAAGCAAGTCTATCGAGATTTAACGCATGATTTAGCGCTAAGTGACTCACAACAAATCATTTTCTCGCAACTTGCTCAGAGTAAGGCGCTGTTTGCAACAATTACCGGTCAGGCCGGAAGTGGGAAATCTTATTTAACTGCGCAGCTAATTAAGCATTTGGTCACTAATCAGCTTCAGACAGCAGTCTTAACCCCTACACATGTCGCCAGTACAAATATCAACCAACTGATTGACCAGGCACGTGAAGTTCGCTTTGACCAAGATATGACAGCCAATAAACTTCAGGCAGCCGATCGAAGCGATATGATTAGCGTCAGTACTTTAACAAGTTGGATGTTCCGAATGGCAGCAGATTCAATGGAGATCGCACAGCACGGTCAATTGACCAACAACGATCAACGCACAGCCCCACAGTATGATTTGATTGTAATTGACGAGGCCTTTGCAGCAAATGCAATCGGTCTTCTAGATGTTTTTCTATTTGCTTTATTAACTTCAACGCCAGTAATTTTAATCGGTGATCCACATCAATTATCGGCTATCCAAAATCCGCCTCAACCACTTTTTGATCTATTACGGCAAGCCAAAGTCCTGTTTGACACCGACCAGCTACAGCTTGTGCAACGGACTAATTCGGATGAGATCATCCACTTTTCACGAGCCATTTTGAATAACAATCTGAATGACTACAAAGAACACTACTTTCTACCTAATCTGACACTCCCACCGGCAGCCCTACTGGCAACTAGTGATTTCGATACGGAGGTCAACCTTGAACACTACTTATCACAGACTTTTATGATAAATTCTAAGGATCATGGTTTGGATAGTATTATTTTGGTACCAACGAATGAGAAACGGCGACAGCTTGCTGAACAGATTCAATCCCAGTATCTAAATCAGGATCCTCAAGTTGAGTATCTAACATTATCTGGCGAGCACATGATCACTATGCATGTGGGTGATATCATGATGATTATGGAATCTCAATTAGTTCATGATTGGACCAGTGGTCACCCTAGTAAGGAAACACTGCATTTACGAGGTGCAACGCGAATTGAGATCTTAGATCTTTTTCCTAACGATGAAAACGGCGAACCGGTCAATCGGGTGGCTTTTGACACCATCACTCCGACAACTTATGCTTATAAAATCCAGATTCGGGTGCCCGATTTGGATAATCAAAAGATCATCGTTGATTTGATGGAACGATCATCTTCAGGCTTTAACCCGGGTATGTACAGTCCAGATGTTCATGAACTATATCGTGATTTGGAGCTGGGGTATGTAGCAACCGTCAATAAAGTTCAAGGTCTAACAATTGACCATGTCTACTTTTATCTTGATCGTGACTATCCACATTTAAATCGCAACCTGATTTATAGTGGCATTACGCGTGCACGGCAATCGATTCAATTAATTGTGGACCCACAACTGTTACGGAATACTTTAGAAAAAAATTCTAGAAAAAACGCAGAACAACAAGCCATTACAATCAAGGAGCCTTGATGTAAATAGTCGCGCTGTTCTGCGTTATTTTATAATTTATAAATCGATGGATTTACTGTTGATTTGAAGGCATAAGATAGAATCTCGATTACTGTCATCATCTGCTCATAACTCACCAGTGGCTCGGCTCCATTGATGATGGTCTCATAGAGTGAGTCATAGACCATTCCATAATCACCCCGAGGACTTTCAATGTAACGATCAAGCCAGTCGCCATTTTGATTAACATAGTGCACTTGTCCGTAATTTTGACTAGCCTCTTTGCCAAAAAATGGATCATCTGGCATGATATTGGCCTTTAAGTCATACTCTTGTTGGTCAATATCAAATTTAATGTATCGGCCTTGCTTTCCGTAAACGAGCCATTTTGGATACGAAATGGCCGCCATTTCAGATGACTGAACCTTCGCCTTGAAATCGCCGTAATAAAGATCAACTTCGAAATGATCTTCAATTTCTGAATCGCAATTGCCAATCTTGCGTAAATCATAGCCAACTTTATCTGGCCGGCCAAAGAGTGATACGATTTGGTCGACTAAATGAACGCCATGACCGTAAAATGTGCCATCAATCTGATCACCATTTTGAACCTCCGCAGATGGACGATAATGATCCATGTGAACTTCCAGGTCGATCAATTCGCCCAGATAGTCTGCAGATAGAACCCGCTTTAAGGCTTGGAAATCAGAGTCAAAGCGGCGATTTTGAAATGGCATTACTAACACATGATTTCTTTTAGCGATATCAATCAACTCGGCCAACTCAGACGGACTGGTTGCGATTGGCTTATCGACTAATACGTTCTTTCCAGCTAGCAGTAATTCTTTTGCCACTGAAAAATGACTCTTAGCAGGTGTCACAACGACGACTGCATCAATTGTTGCATCATCAATAATGTCTTGAATGTTTGTTGAAAAGATTGTTCCGCGAGCAGTCCATGCAGCTTGCTCTTCAGGCCGTTTATTTAAAGTCGGCGTTACAATTCGGACAACTTCAATGTTTTCACGTAGTTTAACATATGGTAAATGGTAACGATTTGTCGATTTCCCAAAACCAATGTATGCGATGCGCATTTTTTTATCCATGGTTAGCGACCCTCTTTTTACTTGTAATTTATTTAGTATACGCTTTTTTTAAGTTTTCTCATACTCATATCAGCTTTGCTATAATTAAGAAAACTAGCAAAAGGATTCCCGATATGAATAATCTAAGTACACTCCGAAACTTTTTCATGCTGTCATTACAGGATGTTGCAGGTGCCCTAAACTTGACGACGGCCGAATTATCACAAATTGAGAATGGCGACTTTATACCGTCAGTTGCAACTTGGCAAGCACTGGCTGAATTTTATGCGGATAAGTTCCATGTCCCAGCTTTGCCCGACATGGACGAACCAGTTCATTTCCGACTATCAATTGATTATTTAATGAATATTGGCATAACTATGAATGATTTACTTGCAATGCAGTGGTACTTCAATAACACGCGCTCTGAGCTAGGTGACTTCTCATTAGCTTTATATCAAAGTAATCAACCTATCATTGAGGAGCGCCTGACCGATTTGAGTCAGATTTTCCAACGGTTTGCCGGTTATTTACTCCTCAATCATGATGGCACGTTAAATGCCTTTATTGACGAGAAGAATAATAACCATCAGAGTGACTGGCGCCTTCTCTTATATAAAAAGGACAGCTTGATGTTAGATGTGACGGCTGAACTAATCTATTTCACTGAATTGACCAATTATACCATCATGTAGCCTTTCAAAAGCGTCCGGTAACTAACTGGACGCTTTTTTAACGTCTCAAATAAATCGGCAAGGAAATTCGGCGTCCAACTGCACCTGCCAGACTGGTAACGATTATAGCCTTGATTAAAGCTAGTGGAATAAAACTAATTAAGCCAATCATAATGCCGTGATACCAAGAAATCTGCATTGCAAAGGTCAACCAAATTGTGCCAATCGCCAATTGAAGCAGAGCTGCAGATATATTTAACATCAGAATTCGTGTGATTGATCGAGATTGTTTGAGTCCTGCTGAGATAATTAAGGGGAAAATTAACATTCCCAGTAAATAACCTCCGGTTGGACCAACAAAAGCACCTAGTCCACTCGACCACCCTGCAAATACGGGCAAACCAAGCAACCCCAATACCAAATAAGTAGTCACGGCCGAAAGACTGACACTTGGCATCACTAAACTAGCAATTAACGGAATAATCAAAGTTTGGAGTGTAAACGGTACTGGTCCCAAGGGGATTGATAATGGTGCAATCACTGCAATTATAGCGGCTAACATTGCTGCCAGCGCCAATTTTCTTATACGCATGCGCGCCTCCTAAGAATAATCTAAGACCAAGATGGGCTTGTACTGAAATTAGAGAAATATAAAATGAATAAGTGCAATTGTGCAAATTTCAGTTCAAAGTTTCGAGCCTCCACCCAATATTTTGTATATCATCTGGCCTCTGAAAGAATTATAATTGCTAAGTGACTTTATGTAAACAAATTTATATATTATGTCAAATAAAAAAGGAAGTTAGTTTGATCTAAATGCATACTAACTTCCTTTATTTAATTGTCCAACCACCATCAATCGTGAGTACCTGCCCTTGCATATAACTTGCTTGTGGACTTGTGAGGAAGAGTGTCAAATCAGCAACCTCTTGAGCCTGCGCCCACCTTCCAACCGGGGTCTCATCCGCTACCTGAGCAGCCATCGCACCATTGCCCGCAAAATCAGCCGCATTCATCGGAGTTGCAATTGCCCCAGGTGCAATTGCGTTGATCCGAATTGTTTTGGCATAATCAAGTGCCAATTGACGCATCCATCCGACCAAGCCATGCTTAGCAGTTGTATATGCTGCCCCACCACCACCAGCAATACTACCTGCAATGGAGGCCATGAAAATAATTTGCCCTGCGTTCTCTTTTAATGTGTCTAGCAAAAACTGACTGATCTGAATTGGCGCAAAAAGATTAACTTGTAGATTATTTTTAATAGCCTGGTAGCTAGTGTCGCCAGCTGGAATAAAACCGTCCAAAACACCTGCCGTGCTCAAAAAGATCTGCACCTGCTGGAGAATTGATTGGTGCTCTTGCAGCCAAGTTGTGAGCGCTTGTTCATCAGCTAGATCTAATTTATAAGTTAATAAACGTTCATTTATGAATTGAATCGGCTGCCGATCAATCGCAATTACGGTTGCACCTTGTGCCAGATAGGTTGTCATCTGAGCGTAGCCGATCCCAGAGGCCGCCCCTGTGATCAAGATTGTTTGGTTTTGATAATTTTGTGTTAGCATATTATACCGTCAAATCGATGTATTTGTTGATTAAATAGAAAAGGACCGCCCCTAAGACTAGCGCTGCAAACTCGCCGATCGCAACCGTACCAAATGTAATCCAAAACGGTGCTTTTAAAACAAAGTATAACTCTGCCGCAACCACCCACATCATGGCTGTATCAATCAAAGTTGAAACAACTAATTTCAATTTAAGCGACTTGATCCGGCGAGTAGCGAAATATGTCATGGTTGTCATTACTAATGTTCCCAACGTTCCAACGATCATATCAATCGGACCAAGGCTTGAAGACATGTTGGCGATAAATACACCAAGTGTTAGCGCCCAGATATAGCGTTTATTGAAAACAGCTAGATGGTTTAAAGCTTCTGAAACGCGAAATTGAATCGCACCGTAGGATAGTGGCTTGATTAAAGTCGTGATAACGACATAGATTGCAGCAACAACCGCAATTAATGCTAGTTGTCGAGCATGTGAACTAGTTTGAATTTTTGTTGGCTTCTCCATGATATAGCTCCTAGTTTTTTTACGAGGGATGGTAGATGAACCTCGTTATTTTGACAATATAACTGAGTTTAGCACAAAAATGGGCAAACAAAAAGTGAGCACCAACAATGCGCTGCTCACTTTCAAGTCAATTATTCACCAATTTGTAACTTTAACTCTAGGACAGTATCACGCAGACTAGCTGCCTCCTCAAAGTCGAGTCGCTTAGCGGCCGCCCGCATTTGATCCTCAAGGTTAGCGATCATCTTGTTTTGATCATCACGTGCCATATCCTGAAAGGCAGTCTCAGTAAAGCTACCCGTACCCTTGTCGTCACCGTCAGTTGCATGACTAACTGCAATCAAGTCACGAATATCCTTTTTGATTGTATGCGGAGTAATATCATGTTCAGTGTTATAGGCAGTTTGAATGCTTCGTCGTCGAGCAGTTTCTTCCATTGCGCGAGTCATCGAATCGGTTTGCCGATCAGCATACATAATGACATGCCCATTCTCATTACGAGCCGCCCGCCCGATTGTTTGAATCAGCGAACGAGTGTTTCGCAAAAAGCCTTCCTTGTCAGCATCAAGAATGGCGACAAGTGATACTTCGGGAACATCGATTCCCTCACGCAAAAGATTGATTCCTACTAATACATCGAACTTACCAAGCCGCAAATCACGAATGATTTCTGTTCGTTCAAGAGTTTTGATGTCAGAATGTAGATATTTAACCTTCACACCGACATCTTGTAGATAATCAGTTAAATCTTCGGCCATCTTTTTGGTTAAAGTGGTGACAAAGACACGCTCGTCCTTTGCCACACGCTCATTGATTTCACCTAACAGATCATCAATTTGCCCCATGACTGGTCGAACCTCGATTTCAGGATCAAGAAGTCCAGTTGGTCGAATAATTTGTTGGGCAATGTCTTCTTCACTGACACGACCATTCTCATAGTCGCCAGGTGTCGCAGACATGTAAATAATCTGATTGACGTGCTCTTCAAATTCTTCCAATCGTAACGGCCGGTTATCTAATGCAGATGGTAGCCGGAAGCCATAATCAATCAAGGTCTCCTTCCGGGCCTTATCGCCATTATACATTCCACGAATTTGAGGCATTGTAACGTGTGATTCATCCACAACGATTAGAAAATCATCTGGGAAGAAGTCTAGCAGCGTAAATGGTGGCTCACCTGGTGCACGACCATCCATATGACGTGAGTAATTCTCAATTCCTGAGGTGAAGCCCATTTCTCGAATCATCTCAATGTCGTACTCTGTTCGTTGCTTAAGTCGTTGCGCTTCTAATAACTTACCCTCGTCTTCGAAAACTTTAAGTTGCGTATCTAGCTCTGCCTGAATTGTCTTCAGCGCCCGCTCACGAATCTTATCATTGGTCATAAAGTGAGTTGCTGGGAAAATTGTTGCTAAATCTAAGTCTGCTGTAATTTCACCGGTGAGCGAATCAACCTCGCGAATCCGGTCGACCTCATCACCAAAGAATTCAATGCGGATTGCTTTTGCGTCAGAAGATGCTGGGAAAATCTCTAAAATATCGCCGCGCGCTCGGAAACGTCCACGCTGAAAGTCGATATCGTTCCGTTGAAATTGAATATCAACTAGTCGCCGCATTAGATCGTTTCGTTCTAACGTATCACCAATACGGATGTTGATTACGTGATCATTATATTGATTTGGATCACCAAGTCCGAAGATTGATGAAACTGATGCAACTACAATGACATCATTTCGCGCCAATAGTGAGGCGGTTGCCGAATTACGGAGCTTATCAATCTCATCGTTGATTGATGAGTCCTTCTCGATAAAGGTGTCTGAAGAAGGTACATAGGCCTCCGGTTGATAATAATCATAGTAGGAAACAAAGTACTCGACCGCATTGTTCGGGAAAAATTCCTTAAACTCACCATACAACTGGCCAGCAAGAGTTTTATTATGTGAAAGGACCAGTACGGGTTTGTTTGCCTTTGCAATTACATTTGAAATGGTAAAGGTTTTACCTGTTCCAGTTGCGCCAAGTAGGATTTGTTCTTTTTCACCTGCTGTCAAACCATCAACTAATTGGGTTATTGCGGCCGGCTGGTCACCGGTTGGTTCATATTTAGAGACGACATCGTATTGATAATCGCTTCGTCGATTAATCATGTAACCTATCCACCTTTTTATTTATTGAAAATGCCAATATATATGCGCTGTAAGCGTTCGGAGCCTGGAAATTCCTCAGCCAATAGTTCGGGTAACACTTTGCGGATGAAATAAGCCGATGATGGCATGTCTCTGAAAGCATAGATTGTTTCCAAACTCTCACGGTAAATATCCATAAAGACTGGTTCCGGATTACCTTTCTGTAATTCACCAAAAGCTTCATATAGTAGATCAACTTTATCAGCGACTGACAGGATCCGCCCCTCAAGAGTGTCATCTTTTCCTTCACTCAATCGGCGTCGGTAAACCGCCTGTAGATTCTCAGGAATTTCTGACTTAATAAAGTTCTCTGACAAAGATTCTTCGACCTCCGCTAGCATTTTCCGAAGTGGAGCTGAAGCATATTTAACAGGGGTCCGAATGTCACCGATAAAACGTTCTGTAATATCGTGATTCAAAGACTTCTCATATAGCATTCGCCAATCGACAACGTTGCCCGCTTCTTCTTCAATGTCACCCAAAAACTGTGCGACTTGGGTGACCTTCCATGAGTGTGCGGCTACCGAATGGGGCTGGTACTTGAAATACCCTGGGGCGCGCGTGATCATTTCTAGTTCATTTAATCCTGAAAGATATTGATGAATTCCCATTATGCCTTACCTCCGATAGATACATTTTATCCAATATAGCAAACTTATATCACCCTTGCAAATCTTTAATAATGAAAAAAATACACCTCTGTTAAACGTAGAGGTGTATCAATCAAAGCTTAGTTTTGCCGAGCGGTCATATAGGCACGCGTCATTGGCAAACCTTGTCCTGCAGCTCCCTTGGTCATTAGGAACTGAATCACATCAATATTACCGGACTCAAATGAAGCGGCACTCGCTTGTAGATAGAGGTCCCACATTCGTGCAAAAGGTGCTCCCTTTTCAGCAATTGTCTTATCATAGACTTGATGATAGTTACTAGTCCAAACTTCCAAAGTCTTTTGATAGTGGCGACGAAGTGGCTCAATATCATCTAATTGCAATCCAGCGTCCAAAATATGCGTTACATTTTCAGCGATATTTGGAATGTATCCACCTGGGAAGATGTATTTTTGGATAAATGGATCAACACCTTGGCCATAATGTTGACCAGTAATACCATGGATTAGCGCCCGGCCATTAGGAACTAACATATCGCTAACATCCTTGAAGTAAAGTGCTAGGTTTTCCTTACCAACGTGTTCGAACATCCCAACCGATGTGATGTAATCAAATTGATCATCAACATCACGGTAATCAGTCAAAGAAACGTGGACCTTATCTTCAAGACCAAGTTCCTTGACCCGAGCCGTTACAAAGTCATACTGCTCCTCAGATAGCGTCACACCATATGACTCAACCCCATACTCTTGAGCAGCCATGATGATTAGCGTTCCCCAACCTGAACCAATATCAAGCAACTTCTTACCAGGTGTAATATGAAGCTTGTCCAAGATATGATGAACCTTCGCTAGCTGGGCCTCTTCAAGTGTAATATCATCACGATACCAGTATGCACTTGAGTAAGTCATTGAAGGATCAAGCCATTCTTTGTAAAAGTCGTTACCAATATCATAATGGCTGTGAATGTCCTTTGCAGATTGGCGCTTATCATGTCCTTTTAGCATTTTAACAAGTGAACGACCAAAGCCACTTTGGTCCATTAAAAATGATCCTGACTTCCGATAAGCTGATGCAATCAACTCTTGAATGCTACCCTCGATTTCAATATCACCATTCATATATGCTTCTGCTAATACCAATGTAGGCATTCCAGCCAGATCAGATAATTGAACCTTTTCGTTCAACTTTAAACTGACAACCGGTGATCCTGCACCATATTGCTCTACAGTACCGTCCCAATATGTAACACTAACTGGGATATCAAAAGCATTTGCTAATAGTTTAGTAAAAACCGTTTTCTCCAACATTTAATTCCACACTTCTTTCAAAAGAATAATATAGAACTATTCTACACCTTTTTATAATAAATGCCCGGCATAAACCATTTTATTCTATGCTCAAAAGATGTTGAACGCTTTGAATATGTAGATTAAAAAAGACAATTCCAAGAGGAATTGTCTTTTTTTGCTAGATTATTAATATGAACCTAAAATATTCACTTCATACTTTGAAGAATTAGTTTTCTTAACTAATAATGCTTGTACACCATCTGTTGTTTGAATGCGAATTTGAATATTAGCACTATTTGGTAAATATGATGGTGCCTGAGTGGCAACATAATCCGCAAAACTTTGGATCTCAGTCTCAGAATAGAATTGTGTCGTAATGGTTATGTTCAATCCTGACAAAGTGGAGTCATCATAACGTGCTTGTCCTGTCATTGAGGCCACATTCGGGAAGAAATTTTCAACCTTCGTCTGGAAATTATTGAAGCTAGTGTTCAATTGTTCCGCAACACTCTTGTTATTAGAAGTCCCTTCTTGCATTGGTAAAACAACCGTTGTCTGGCTCAAGTTAGTAAATGAATCAAGTGAAGTACCGTTTGTAGAACGGGTCCACTGGTAAAAATTACCACCAACCAAACTATCATCAGGTGATTGTGCGAAGAGCGCCACATAAATTGGCGTATCGGCACTAATGCCACTAATTTTACGATAACGTGCAACAACCTCAGCTGCGATCGTCTTACCTTGGGCGATTCGATCAGCGTCAGAAATATCCTGTGTATATGTTGCTCCGTATTCTTCCTTTTGGTACGAGTCTTGCGTGTTCATAGCTAGCCCTAGCACAACGCCACTCAATTTTAGATCAGATCCTGACTGAGTCATGAAATCCTGTTCCTCAATTGATTGTAAGTACATTGGATTACGCCCGCTATCTGTCTTACCATTATCCTCAGGATTCAATCCATCAGGATTCGTCGAAGATTTACGACCGAGCCAATTGGTTGCAACAGAACTCGTCAAATACTGTCCTTCTTGAAAAACATACTTACTAGTCGAAAACTGACTTTTTGAAAAATTCAACAAGCCGCTTTCAAAACTTTGTGTACTAAAATTGTTTGCATTGTTTGTAACAGTGATTCCACGTGCCTTTGACACAAGATAACTACCATTTTTAACTACGGTTTTATAAGCCGAACTATCACTCGTTGATGTAACGGCAACACCTTTACTGCTCTTTTTACTACTTTCAGTGGTGGTATTTGATGAAGAATTCTTTGAAAAGAAATTACCAAAAAATACTAATGCACCACCTAATACAATAATAGCGAGGATGGAACCAATCCATTTTAATGCCCGCATGTTCGTCTCCTTTATTCCCTTAATAACGGTTAGTGGGAAATAACTTATTTCATAATGTCCATATTATCACGTAATTGACTTTCCGACCAAATTTCAATTCCTAAAGTTTCGGCTTTAGCTAACTTTGATCCAGCATCAGCTCCCGCAATTAAGAGATCAGTCTTCTTGGAAACGGACCCTGACACGGTTGCGCCCTGCTGCTCCAACCATTGTGTAGCTTCCGTTCTAGACATATCAACTAACTTGCCAGTTAACACGACCTTTTTATCCGTCAACATTGTCTCTTTAATGACGATTTCAGCGGTTGTATAGGCCGTATTGACACCCAAAGCAAGAAAGTCGGTTAGAAGTTCTTGAACATGGTCCGACTTGAAATATTGTTCAACACTATCGCCAATCGTCATCCCAATACCATTGATATTGGCGATCTCTTCGGCGGAAGCTTTAGCAAGCGTCATTAAATCATGGAAATTCTTTGCCAATAGAGTTGCAGCACGTGCACCAACGTTTCTGATACCTAAGCCGAAAATTAGCCGTTCAACTGAATTGTTCTTGGAGCGCTCAATCGCAGTTAATAGATTATTAACAGAAGTCTCTTTGAACTTATCAAGTTCCAATAATTGATCAGCTGTCAATCGGTATAAATCAGAAACTTTAGCAACAAGTTTGCGATCTAGTAATTGTTTTGCAACTTTAGGACCCAATCTGTCGATATCCATAGCATTTCGAGAAGCAAAATGCGTTAACGATTCAAGAATCTGAGCTGGACAAAACGGATTGATACAGCGTAGCGCAACTTCGCCATCAACATGAACCAATTCTGAATTACAAACAGGACAATGGGTTGGAATTGGGTAAGGAACACTATTATTTGGCCGTTTATCTGGGATCACACGGCCAATTTCTGGAATGATATCACCAGCTTTATGCAATGTGACGGTATCGCCAATTCTTACATCCTTTTCTAGTAAGTAATCTGGATTATGTAAGGATGCTCGTGCGACCGTGCTCCCCGCCAGAATAACCGGATTCATAACGGCCGTCGGCGTCACCGCACCTGTCCGCCCAACTGTCCACTCAATATCTAAAACGATTGTTTCAGCTTCCTCTGGTGGGAATTTATAAGCAATTGCCCAGCGAGGAACCTTAACTGTATTCCCTAATTCCTCATGATCTGCCAGTGTATTAACTTTAATTACGATTCCATCAATTCCATAAGCTAGCTCATCACGACTTGTTGTCTGTTGAGAAATGTATTCTTCGATATCAACAATCGTTTGTAATTCACGATTCAGTTGATTAGATGGCAGACCCAATTCAGCCAAACGAATAAGCAACTCGGCTTGCGTGCTAACACCTAACGTTCGTTCCGCGTCAACTACCTGATAGAAAAAAGCTGCTAACTTGCGCTCCTTCGTAATGTTGGCGTCAAGCTGACGGAGTGAGCCAGCTGCAGCGTTTCTTGGATTTGCAAAACTTGGCAAACCATCACGATCACGCTGCTCATTAAGCTCGGCAAACGAGGCTTTTGGCATATAGACTTCGCCCCGCACTTCAAATGTAACGGGTTCAGTTAATTTTTTAGGAATGTCGGCAATTTGTTTAACATTCGCAGTTACATCTTCACCAACACGACCATCGCCCCGCGTTGATGCTCGAACAAGCTCGCCATTCAGATATTCAAGGCTAATTGCCAAGCCGTCAATCTTTAGCTCAGCATTATAAACTAGTGCTCTATCAAAGTTTGCTTGCGTTGTTTCCATCCATTCGGCTAACGCTGAAATAGAGAAAACATCGCCAAGTGAGAGCATTGGAACTTCGTGCGTTACTTCAGGCAAATTGCTTTTAGTTACCGCACCACCAATCTGTTTGGTAATGGAGTCAGTACTGATTAAATCTGGATAAGTGTTTGCTAATTGAGTTAGCTCTTCATAGGTTTGATCATATAAAGAATCTTCAACCGAAGGAGCATCATTTTCGTAATATTCAACGGCCCATTGCTTCAGATTTTGTTCTAAAAGATCAATTTGGGCTTGGATTTCCGTCATATCTGAATTTGCCATCGGATAGTTACCTCACTTTTATTCAGCTTTTTGAATCGGTGCAAAGGCGGCCAATAAACGCTTAATTCCTTGATCTGGGAAGGCGATATCAAGTTCTTGATCTTCACCCGCTCCATTTGTCTTAACAATGCGACCAATGCCCCATTTTCTATGTGAGACGGCATCCCCAATCTGCCAATCTCCCTTCTCCGCACCAGTCGTAGGTCGAGTTGGTTGAACTGAAGATGTGCGATTGCTTTGACGACCGCTAAAGGTAGTTGATACAGCTTGCTGCGTCCGGCGTGCAAAAGGTAGGTTTTGCTCACTGTTTGCATGAGATGAGATCATTTGCCCCTCTGGTTGAGTAAGTAGACGCTGATCAATTTCTTGAATAAATCGAGAAGGTGGATTCGAAGAGGTCCGACCATATAACTGACGTGAATAAGCATTTGTTACGAACAATGCTTCCTTTGCACGTGTTATCCCGACATACGCCAAACGACGTTCCTCTTGCATTTGAGCTTCGTCTTCATTGGCACGAGCAAGTGGGAAAATCCCTTCTTCAAGGCCAACCAAGAAGACAACTGGGAATTCCAATCCTTTGGCCGCATGCAAAGTCATCAAGGTTACGGTATCGTTATCGGCTTCATCAACGTCATCTAAGTCTGAGACCAATGCCAACTCGCTCATAAAGTCGACATACTTAGAAACTGACTCTTCGGTAGGTTCGTAGTGATCATCAAATTGTTTAGTAACAGTTAAGAACTCATCTAGATTTTCCAGTCGGTTTTGATTTTCTGGAGTTGGTTGATCCAGAAGTTGTTGCCGGTAACCGGAACGATCCAAAATCTGATTGGTTAAGTCCGTTAAGCTAAGATCAAAGCTCTGTTGTTGTTGAAATTCATGGATCAAATCAGCAAATTCACCGAGCTTATTTACCGCACGGGCTTGCAATCCATTAACCAAACTAGCATTACTGGCTGCCTCTAGTAACGTCCAACCTTGTTGACCAGCAAAACCGCGTAACTTCTCTAACGAGGTTGTACCTAATCCACGTTTGGGCTCATTGACAACCCGTAAAAAACTTTCGTTATCGGCGGGATTCGTAGCCAGCGAAAGATACGCCAAAACATCGCGGATTTCCTTACGCTCATAGAACTTTGAGCCGCCAACCATTGTATATGGAATATTCGCCTTTACTAAGGCTTCTTCAATCCCACGGGACTGTGCATTTGTCCGATATAATACCGCAAAATCGGCATACCGTCGTGACTGATCTTCAACAGCTTTGCGCATTTGTGCAACCACAAATAACGCTTCATCACGTTCAGACTGACCACGATAATAGGTGATTTTTTCGCCGTCACCATTCGAAGTCCACAAATTTTTTGCGATTCGTTCACTGTTATTGGCAATCACTGCATTAGCCGCGTCAAGAATTGTCTGTGTTGAACGATAATTTTGCTCCAACATGACTGTTTTTGCGCTCGGATAATCTTTTTCAAAATTCAAGATTATTTGAATATTAGCTCCCCGCCAACCATAAATTGACTGATCGGAATCACCAACGACTGCCAGATTTTGATGTTTAGCAGCCAACATCGCAACTAACTGATATTGTGCATCATTTGTATCTTGATACTCATCAACGTGAATATAAGAAAACTTCTCTTGATAGTACGCCAAGACATCTGGTGCTTTTTCGAATAGCTCAATGGTTAACATAATTAGATCATCAAAATCGACACTTTGCGTTAAAGCTAATTGATGTTGATACTCTTGGTAGACTTTGGCTACCATTTTTTCGAAAGGAACCTGCCCCTTTTCAGCATTAGCAACATATTCTTCCGGTGTTTCCATTGCGTTTTTTGCATTAGAAATTGCCGATTGAATTGAACGTGGTTGAAATTTTTCAATATCAATATTCTGGTCGCGCATAATTCGCTTGATTAAGGTGCGTTGAGTTCCGGCATCAAGAATCGAAAAATCTTTTTTATAACCTAGGCGGTCAATATCACGCCGTAAGATACGAACAGCTAATGCGTGAAATGTGGATGTCCAAACCGCGTCAGCGACTTCACTGCCAACAAGTTGTGCGATCCGTTCCTTCATTTCACGCGCTGCCTTATTCGTAAACGTGATTGCTAAAATCCGCCATGGACGTACATCTAAATCATCAATCAAATGGGCTACCCGATGGGTCAACACACGCGTCTTTCCCGAACCGGCACCAGCCATGATTAATAACGGTCCTTCAGTTGTCATGACCGCTTCTGCTTGGCGTTCATTCATTCCGTCTGTTAACGTTGCCACGTTCCCACCTCCAATAATTAACGAATCTTCTTACCCCAATATTGATACAAATCAACCTTTAGAGCTCCATTATATAACTTGCGCTTTTTCGTTGCACGTTCACCATATGCATCTTCGAAGCCTTCATCAGAAGTCAAAATATATTTTGACCAAGTTGGCATTTGCCGATATACGTGCCCCATTTGAGAATACAATTGACGTACAGTTGCTTCGTCATCTAGTCGTTCACCATATGGTGGGTTAGAAACAATGATTCCATTGATTTTGTCAGTCGACCAATCTTTGGCAGCTAACTCTTCAAAATGAATATCCTCGCCCACGCCAGCAGCCTCTGCATTAGACTTTGCAATTTCGACCATTTCGGGATCAATATCATAACCAGAAATATCTAATTCAACGTCAAAATCAATTAATGCACGTGCCTCACGCTTAAGTTGCTTACCAATTTCAGGATCAAACCAATCCCAATTTGAAATATCGAATTCGCGATTTAATCCAGGGGCCATATTACGACCAATTAGAGCTGCCTCAATCGGAATCGTTCCTGAACCGGCCGTTGGATCGACAAATGGATTGTCTGTAAACCAGTGGGCAAGATTTACCAATGCTGCCGCCATGGTTTCCTTCAATGGCGCACCACCTTTTTCTGTACGATAGCCACGCTTGAATAATGATGCACCGGTTGTATCCAGTGTGATCATTACGTGGTTCTTATCAATAGCTGTCTCTAATGTATAGAGATTACCCGTTTCTGGAAGGGCACCACGTGAGTGATATACATCTGCTAGTTTCGTCGCAATTGCTTTCTTTGTGATAGCCTGAACCGTTGGAACGGAGTGAAGAATTGAATTCTTTGAACGTCCATTCACTGGAAATTCAGCGTCATAAGGCAATAACTCATCCCATGGTAAGGCTTTGGTTTGTTCGAATAATTGATCAAATGTTTTTGCATCAAATTCGGCAACAACGATTTTGATACGATCAGCTACACGTAACCAAAGGTTAGTCCGATAGATGTCAGAAATATCCCCGGCAAAACGCACTCTCCCATTTTCTGTTTGCGTTGCATAACCCATCTCTTTTAGTTCTTTGGCAACTAGCGCTTCCATTCCGGCACCCATTGTTGCGATCAGATTAAATGTCTTCATTATTATCACCTATTATCATTTCAAGTAAAATTGCAAAAAGAAAGCCGACGCCACGAGGACGCCGGCTCTGCCAGATGTATTAGCTATAAGCCATGTTTTGTTCCAGTATTAACTTGGCGAGTCAATACTGGCGGCAATCATCTATCTCAGGCATTGCTGCCTCCCCGACCATCATTTCATTTTATTAGGTCAAGCGCCCCTACCAAAGTTTGGGTTGCCCGCTCGAGGGGTTTACCGCGTTCCACCCACCGCATTTCTTTGGTGGTTCGTCACTGTGGCACCTTAACAACTAGTAAGCCGTAGTTTCCCTTAGGCTGTTCGTTGGCCGTCAACTACAAAGTAGCTGCCTAGGCTTATTTTTTCACCTAGCACGAACACTACTGGCATCTCAGCCAGTGCGAGCATGGACTTTCCTCATACTGGATAACCAGTACGCAATCACCCACTAATACATCAAACTAGAATAAGTATACACTAATTACGCTTCTTGTGTAGGGTTTTCTTGTACCCCTGCAGTAAAGGCGTCTGATGGTGTTCCAAATACCCGGCGTTCCAAATTTGACAAACGCTTTAGAATATCCATGTTAGTGTTCAAATTTGAGGCAGGGGCCTGCTTTGGTTGAGCAGTGCTTGCTGCAGAAATTTGTTTCGTAAGATCAGCAACTTGTGATTCTAACAAGTCAACCTTGGTTTGTGCCTCAGTGAGGTTACTTTGGTACGCTTGATAATCACCAATAATTTCATCAAGAAAGGCATCCACATCGGCCATATCATAACCGGTTCCAATACGGGTCTTCTTAAATTCCTTACTTAAAATCTCTTCGCGAGTATGTAAAACATTTTCCATCACGGAACTCCTTCGTGTACTGATATACATGTAATTGTAACATTCTTTACAGGTCAAGCAAATAAAAATTATCTAAATTCCAATTCATCTGCGAAATCTTGTAAACGATCAAAATCAATTAGGCGAATCGGATAATCATGATCAACCGCAAACTGCTTAGCAGCAAGATAGTCAAAGCGTGCCTTGGACTCCTCTGCACTATCATCATAGAAAAATACTGCCTGGTCTGTATGCTCCAGCATGAACCTTTGATAATTCTTAAGCTGGCTTGGATCACTGTAATCGAGCTGACTAACAGGTGCTGTATAGTCGACGGCTGCTTTGAGCTGACTCAATTTAGCCTGATTAGCTTCGTTCCACTGTTTTCCAAAATTATTAAAAGGCGTCATTAAAGCAACCTTGAGCTTCTGATCTTGGTCTTCTAAATTCAAGGCGGCATCGATCGACCATTGCTCAATTCCTAATTGTCCACCAGTGATTAGCCAATCTGCATCGTCTGCTATTAATTGTTGAAGAACCTTCTTCAAAGCAAAATCAATCACAACTTTCTTAGGATCCTTAGTACCCATGATACCAAGTTCAAAGCTTCTAAAACCGGTCATCCAGATTCTATTCATACGTTTGTCCTTTTCAATATTAGTTTCATTATACATTTCCGCCTTAAAGGTTAAATAAATTTGTGAACTTTTAATGCCTTTTTTGGTGAAATTTAGGCTGTTTTTAGGAGATTTTGCTTGCCTAATCGTCCCGAGCAGTGGGATAATACTCAAGATAGTATAAAGTGGAGGTTATTATGGTATTCAAATATCCTAATGGTCAAGAATACAAACCGCAAGCTTTGGTGCAAAGAAAACTTCAGGCATCATCGCAAAGTAGGCGTGGAATGTCGCTTGAAGCGGATATTAACGTGGCTAATGAATATTATCGTAAAGAAAAAATTGCTGTAATTTATAAAAAGCCAACGCCAATTCAAATCGTCGACGTTGATTACCCTGCCCGCTCCGCGGCTCGCATTACAAAGGCTTTTTTTCGTCAAGCCTCTACCACCGATTATAACGGAATTTATCAAGGGAAGTATATTGATTTCGATGCCAAAGAAACCGGTAATCTGAATTCCTTTCCTTTAAAGAATGTTCATGAGCATCAAGTTACACATTTGCAAGCGATTATGGAGCAAGGCGGTTTAGCTTTTATGATTATTCGCTTTACTCAACGCTCAGAAACCTATGTTATTTGGGCTAATTTATTAGTTGAGTTTTGGCAAAATCAAAATGTAGAGCGTAAATCGATCCCCTACAAAACAATTGTAGATCACGGAGCACTCGTGCCAAATAAGCTACAACCTACAACGCCCTATCTTGATGCAATTGATACATTAATACAAACAGAAAAAAGGAGTCCTAACTTATGAGTGAGGAAGTAACGCGCGCTAGCCGAAACGCATCAAAGCGCGGGCAAAAAAAGCGCAAGGTTCCCCGCGGGAATAAAAAGAAGGGCTTTGGCCACTATGCTAAATTAACACTACTAACCTTGGTAACGATTGGTGCAGTTGGTTTACTAGCCGGTGCGGGTCTGTTCGCTTATTATGCTTCATCAGCACCAAAAGTAACGAACGCTGCCCTTGTTGGCACACAACAATCAGAAATCCTTGATACTAAAGGTGATGTTGTTTGGACCTCTGGTACCCAAGATCGCAAGATTGCAGCTCAATCAGAAATTCCATCTATTTTGAAGAAATCCGTTGTATCGATTGAAGATCGACGTTTCTATCAACACGGTGGTGTTGATCTTCAAGGAATTGCCGGTGCAGCCCTTGGCGACCTAACTGGCTCAAGCTTAGGTATGCGTGGTGGCTCAACACTAACGCAACAACTTGTTAAGCTAACAGTTTTCTCAACTGCCGCTAGTGACCAAACATTGCGTCGTAAAGCGCAAGAAGCATGGTTAGCTGTACGTCTTGAAAAGAAATACTCTAAAAACCAAATTCTAACAATGTACAT
This sequence comes from Weissella muntiaci, assembly GCF_008107635.1. Classification (GTDB taxonomy): domain Bacteria; phylum Bacillota; class Bacilli; order Lactobacillales; family Lactobacillaceae; genus Weissella; species Weissella muntiaci. The sequence continues at coordinate 64,240 of NZ_SDGZ01000003.1, forward strand.
TAATAAGGTGTATATGGGAAATGGTGTTTATGGAATGAAGACTGCTGCTGAATACTATTATGGTAAGTCTATGGATCAGCTTTCGGTTCCGCAAATTGCCTTGTTAGCGGGTCTCCCCCAATCCCCGAGTGGTCATGATCCATACACTAACCCAACAGGAGCAACTCAACGTCGTAATACGGTCCTTGCAGCAATGGCCGAAACTGGTGCAATTTCAAAGAGTGATGCAAAGACTTATGCAGCAACCTCAATCAATGATGGATTATTGACTGAACATCCTGCAGCTGAGCAAACAGCCAAACTAGCTAAAGTTTCAGACGCCTACTTGACTTCAACAATTGCCGAACTTAAGAAAAAGGGCTACGACTTAGGCAACGATGGGATTATTGTTCATACAAATCTTGATATTGATATTCAACAAAAAGCATATGACTTGGCCAATTCAGACGATTCCCCACTTTATTGGATGGATGATGAAGTTCAAATTGGTGCAACGGTGCTTAATCCAAATAATGGTAAAGTCGTTGCCCAAATTGGTGGGCGTAAACAAGATACGACCTTTGGTCTAAATCGTGCCACGCAAACAACTCGTTCTTCAGGATCAACTGCTAAGCCAATTGTTGACTATGCGCCAGCGATTGAGAACTTAAACTGGCCAACCTATCGCGGAGTTGATGATTCACCTTACACCTATGCCGGCACGGATATCCAGGTTTATGATGCCGATCATTTGAATAAGGGCTACATTACCATGCGTCAAGCATTGGTCGAGTCTCGTAACATCCCTGCCATTCGTACTTTACAAGCAGTTGGAAATTCTAAAGCAACTACCTTCTTAGGTAAGCTTGGTATCAAACTCGATTCAGCTTTGAAGCCTGCAAGCGCCATCGGAATCAATGTCTCAACCGAGCAACAAGCTGCTGCTTATGCTGCCTTTGATAATGGTGGAACATACTACAAGCCGCAGTATGTTTCTTCAATTGATGAACGTAATGGTGAAACTAAGAAATTCGATAATCCTGGTACAACAGCCATGAAGTCATCAACTGCCTTCATGATGACTAGCATGTTGCAGTCTTACGTGAGTGATTCTTACGCAAAGTTCATTAATACATCATCTTACGCCCAAGGTGGAAAGACTGGAACTGTTAACTATGACTCAAATGTCAGCGTGCCAACCAATGCAGTCTCTGATTCATGGTTTACAGGTTTCACCAAGGCAATGTCGATCTCTGTTTGGACCGGTTATGATAGTCCAAATGATCCTGGGAACTACCTTGCTCAAACCGCTTCGGCTAGTTCGCCACAGTATCTATCGCTTTACTTCTACAAGAACTTGATGCAATACATCATGACCGATTCGAATCGTGATGGTAGTTCTTGGTCGATGCCTTCAACGGTCGACAAAGTAACGAAGTACGGGAATACTGAATACGAAGTTAAAGATGCAAAGTTCACAGATCCTGGGATCACGTCTTCTAAGACAACTTCCAGCAGTGCTACTACAAGTTCAACATTGACTAGTTCAGTGATAGCGTCAAGTAGTTCTTCTTCAAGTAGTTCAGCCGCAAGTACCTTTACAGGAACAGCTGGAAACAACACTACTACTGAGAGTTCCAATTCAGGTTCTAGCTCAGCAACAACGACAACAAATACACAATAATTAAAAAGATCCACAACATAATACATAATGTTGTGGATCTTTTTTTGCTAGTATTTACATTCTCATTTTGACGCTCAACCTTACTTAAGCATGTGATTATTAAGACGTTGGAAGCGCCAGAGTTTATAACTTTCTCGTAGCGCCAAACCAAGCGCTATTACTGCGATGATCTGAATTGCTCCAATTCCAAGTGTTTTATAGGTAAAGACTGCGATAATCACCCCTGAAATGAAAAAAGCAATTACCAAGGCGTAATTCAGAAATTTACGATACGCAACCTCATTTTTCTCACTTATCATATCGTAAAAATTAATTGCTAGGCTTTTCAGATTACCTGTTGTAAATAAGTTTGTATACGGAATCCCATCAATCTTGTCAAATGTAACCCATTGAATTGCAGCCGTGAAGGCAATTGCAGTCGTAACAAGTACTTGATTACGATTAATATTAGCAAACCCAAGTAGAAAGAAAATAACAGCCTCAAAATATAAGATATAGAGGCGCCAGAAATATATCTTGCTAGTACTAAAGATTCTGATTAAATGTTTTGCCATCACGATGCCAACCAGAAAGGCTAACGTCGATAATAGCTTCTTTCCAACATTGATCCAATCACCATCTGACGCTTGAATAATTGCCAGGACTAGATTACCCGTCTGTGCAGAGGCAAAGGCTCCATAATGAATAAAAGTATAACCGTCTAATGAACCACCAATTAGGCTAAGAATTAAACCCACTGATTGGCGTTCATGAAAAGAATGATCCATCTCTGCTCCTTTAATTATTTTCATGTTCTAATAAAATTAGGAACATAATTTGTCCACAATTTAGTCTAATTTAGCATTTAAAATATATATCATAAGCACATCGAATACAAATAATATTCAACAATGACTGGATGAGTATCGCTTGTTCAGGAAAGTGATTATTAAATGCCCCGAAAAATCTAACCACTAGAATAGGAGTATGCTATGCGATCATTAGAAGCAATCGGTATCTTGTTCACCATCATTGGCAATAGCTGTGGGTTATTAATTATCTTTGTCCCATTCGGTTTCACAAAGCAAGGCGCAAATATCAATTTGGGATTGTTTATCACAATGGCGCTCGCCCTAGTGATCGCGACATTTTTATTCTCTCAAGCCGTGATCAATATAAAAAGGCAAAATTATATTGAATAAAATTCATGGTGGCTAAGGACTTATCTCATCTCTCAAAGGGGCGATGAAATGAGCCCTTTTTATAGTGCACTCCAATCAACTTTTGAAAGATCAATATCCAATGGAATATCTGGCACATCATCAACCTTGGTCTCAGCACGATTCTGTCGATATTCACGATTTGCAATCACTTCTTGAACAGAACGATAGTTTTTCTTCTGCCAAGATACTAAGATTGTTTCAATATAACGCAAACTGAGCGCCTGGTTTACAACAGCTTCTTGTAATGCCTGCTTAATCATCGCGGGTTCAAAATGATCTTTGTTAAACCAAGCACCAATCGTTTCATATTCCATCGGGGTTAGTTGGCGGCCAAACTCTTGCTCAAGCATCTGGTAAACTTCAGTTCGGTTATTGGATTGCACCTGCTTTACAACCGGTTCGTTGATTCGCTCAGCGACAGCTCGCTCTCCATCTAGACTAATTTCTAATAATTGTTCAAGTAACGGTTCAAAATTTAATACTGTAATCACTCGCCCCGTCTCATCACGGTGTGTGTCAAAACGCAGTAATCCCTTACCTCTAAGATCAGTTAGATGCCCGAAAACGACCTGAGGTGTCCATCCTAAACGAGCACCAATCTTCTCAGTACTAGGTTCATTTGAGCCACCATCAATCATCATTTTTACCTGTAGATACACCAAAAATTCATCGTTAGACATTCCTAACTCAATGTAATGAGTTAGCAAAAAATTATTAATTGTCGTGTTTTTTGCCTGTAAATATGCTGATAAATTCTTGTATTCTGCCATAATAACCTCAATATTTTAACTAAAAGAACCGGCCAAATCAGCCGGTTCTCTTATTTATGCCGAAAAGCTTAACTTCATTCTATCACGAATTTAGTCTGTGGATTAATCGATTTGAGTATCTACAACGTGGGTCTCAATTCCGATCTGTGAGCTGGCCATTTCATAGTCAGCAACCGTGATTTCTGAGGTGCTTGCTAGCAGATGGAAGGTCCCGCCTAAGTTCTCTGTAACGTACTTAGTATCAATTAACCCATTCTTTTGATAGAACCGATACCGTCTGGTACGTTGCTCCTCATTAGGTGCATCGGAACCAGTCAATTCACTCTCCAAGATAATTCCGCCTGGGTAAGTACTTTTCAAAGCATTTAACGCCTTTGATCCAAGCCCGCCACTTCGCTTCGACTCATCGATTGCAAAGTATAATATAAAGCTTTTCTGATGATCTAACTCAATATTCAGAACAATCCCAACTGGTTGCTCGTCTTCGATCAAGGTGTTTAGCTTAATCATCTGATTTGCCTGAGCAATTCTAATTAAATCATCAAAATCAATGCGCTCATAAGGCGGAAAAGCGGCTAAATAGATACTCTGCCAGTATTGGTAACCATCTTGTGTTAATTCTTGTAGTTGCATAGAATCCCCCAAAGTAATTTTCATCAAAATTTACTGACTACCCTCACTATGCTACCAGAAAAGCAAATTCTTAGCATGTTTATGAATTAAAAAAACAGCCAGTTCATTGAGACTGACTGCTTTAAAAACTAGAACTTCTTTTTTACATCATCAACAACATCTTCTGCATGTTCTTTTAGATCGTCAACGGCCTTACGTGCTTTTCCCGTCAAACCTTCGAGTTTTCCCTTAGCTTCTGACTTAGAATCACCGGTCGCCGCCCCTGCAACTTCCTTTGCCTTACCTGAAACTTGTTCTGCTGTCCCCTTAACTTGTTCATCCAATGTCATTACTTAGTTCCTCCTCATAATTTTACAGAAATAAAAACCATTTCTTGAGTTCATTGTAACTCATTTTTGTTTTTTACTGGTCAATAATGAACTATTTCGATATAAAAAACCACAGATAGATCTGAGATCATCTCTGTGGCAAATTTGAAGAGTTCTTCAAATTATTTTTGAGGGCGCAAACTACTGTGCAGAATTCGTTTGCTTGTATATTATATCACTATCACACCAGTTACTTATTTCACAATATCATAAAATCTGTCTATTCAGGCTTATTTTCCTGAACAACATCTGCTGGATGTTTAACTGGCGCATACAATGAAAAGACCTTCATTTCTTCTGATCCGATATTTGTGATGTTGTGCCAGACGTTCTTGGGAACAATCACCGTTTGCTCAGCTGTAACAGTCTTTTCAAAAGAGATTTGGTCCTTTGCGTCTCCCATTTGAACTTTGCCGGTTCCGGCTGCTAGGTACAACATCTGATCGTGATCCCGATGAATCTCCATCCCAATATCACCGCCACCTGTTGGAATACTCATTAAAGTAATTTGGAACTCTTCACCCGTCCAAATTGCTTCACGATAGTTCTCATTTAACTTGGCCATCTCAACCAAATTTGCAACAAATGGTTGCTTACCACTATCTTTAAATTGCTTAACCATATTTAGAATCTCCTTTAACTTTGGCTATCTTCACAAGTTCATTGTATCACTTATTATACTTAATAGATTGGTACACCTTTAGTCCAAAGTATGAAAAAAACAACTATCAATGCAGTCGTTTAGGACAACAATTGATAGTTGATTGAAAATTCTTTTAATTATTTAGCATCGTACCACGTTTTGCCTTCATGAGTTGCAACTTTTAATGGAACAGCTAGTTGCATCGCCGAATCCATTACACTAGGAATCAATTCTTCTAGTTCCGCCAACTCACTTGCGGGAGCTTCAAAAATTAATTCATCGTGTACTTGCAGGAGCATTTTGGCCTTTAGACCACGTTCCTGTAAGATCTTATTCATATTAATCATGGCGATCTTAATGATGTCCGCAGCTGATCCTTGAATAGGTGAATTCATCGCAGTTCGTTCAGCAAATGATCGTAAGTTGAAATTCTTTGCTTTAATATCCGGTAGATAACGGCGCCGGTGAGCAATTGTCTCAACGTATCCCAATTCTCGCGCTGATTCAATAATCTCTTCAGTCCATTTTCGAACGCCTGCATATTCATTCAAATAAGTCTCAATAATTTGCTTAGCTTCCTTACGTGTAACACCAATGTTTCGTGCTAAGCCAAAGTCAGAGATACCATAGACAATTCCAAAATTAACCGCCTTAGCTTTGCGACGCATCTCAGCATCAACAGGCGTGTCATCTGCTAAACCAAAAATTCGACGAGCCGTTGCCGCGTGGATATCTTGATCGTCCCGGAAGGCCGCCTGCATTTCAGGATCACCGGTAATATGTGCCAATACACGCAATTCAATTTGCGAATAATCAGCTCCAATGATAATCCAATCTGGCTCACGCGGGATAAAGGCTTGTCGGATTCTACGACCTTCCTCAACTCGCACGGGAATATTTTGCAAATTAGGATCAACTGAGGATAAACGACCAGTCTGTGTGAGCGTCTGAAGATAACGCGTATGCACCTTTGAGTCACTGCCATGAATGACGCGCAACAATCCTTCAATATATGTTGATTGGATCTTGGCTAATTGCCGATACATCAATATCGACTCAACGATTGGCACATCGGTCATTTGTTCAAGAACTTCAACACTCGTCGAGAAACCGGTCTTAGTCTTTTTCAACGGGGTCAGGCCCATCTCTTCAAATAAAATGACACCCAATTGCTTTGGTGATTGTATATTGAATTCGTGACCAGCCTGTTGATAAATTCTCTGTTCGAGCTCAGATAAACGCTCAGTTAGTTTACTACGCATTTGCAGCAACCGCTCTGCGTCAACCTTGATTCCAGTGATTTCCATGTCCGCTAGCACAAAAGATAGTGGCAATTCAATTGTTTCATATAACTCTAATTGAGCATGTTCGTTCAACTTTTCAAATAATGGTTGAGCTAAAGAGCCAATTGCAAAAGCTTTTCGACCTAGATGTTCAAACAAATCTGCATCCATTTCAGGAATCTGGAACTTAGCACCCTTACCGTAGACCTCTTCATCGGTTTTAACCGCAAAGAAGTTATTCTCGTGTGCTAATGCTCCCAAATCATTTTGATTATCGTTTGTATCCAATAAATATGACGCTAGCAATAAATCAAAATTCACATTCTTTAACGTAATTCCTAACCGATGAAGGGCCACAATCATCGCCTTGGCATTGAAGACATTCTTTTTTACCTGATCATCATTCAAAATTTGATTAACCGGCGTTCTCTGTGTTAACAATTCAATATCACGTGAGGCAAAATAACCGTGAGCTTCATTCCCGATGACAAAGGCAACGGGAGCCGCTGTATGATAGTTTTCTCCGTCAAGCTCTAGGTAGAAGTCGATCTCTGCCCCTAGTTCCTCGATGGCACTGAGGTTTGTGACTGTTAATTCGCGGACATTTAATTCCGTATTAGTCATATTGACGCTCGTCTCACCCGCATCCGTCGAACCAGCTTCACCGATCACATAACCCATATTTGCAAGCTTAACGAGCTGCGCCTTGAAATCGAGATGTTGATAGAAAGGAACTAGCTCTTCATAGCGAATACCCTGGTAGTTTAGATCATCCAAGCTAATTTCAAGCGGTGCATCAACTTCAATCGTGGCAAGCTCCCTTGATAAGAAAGCATCCTCTTTACCAGCGATGAGCTTTTCTTTCTGTTTAGAAGTCTTCATTTCATCAATTCGCTCATACATCTCTGGAATTGAATGATATTCCTTCATTAATTTAACGGCCGTCTTTGGACCAATACCAGCAACCCCAGGGTAGTTATCAGATGTGTCGCCTTGCAGACCTTTAATATCAATGATTTGCTTTGGTGTCAAACCATCATATACTTCAGCGACCATTGCAGGCGTATAGTGGTCAACCTCTGAGATACCCTTTTTAGTTACCCACACAGTGATGTCGTCTGAAACTAATTGTGTCATGTCTCGGTCACCAGTCACAATTGTAACTGCATAGCCAGCAGCCGCTCCCTTAGTAGCAATCGTCCCGATGATATCATCAGCTTCAAAACCTGGTAGCTGATAGTTCTTAATTCCATGTAATTCGACCATTTGTCGTAAAGGCTCAAACTGCTCAACCAATTCTGATGGTGTCGTGTCTCGATGTCCTTTATAGTCATCAAATTTTTCCGTTCTAAAGGTGGTCTTCCCTGCATCCCAAGCCACCAATGCTAAATCTGGTTGGAATGGGTCAACAATGCCATCTAGTAAGTTATTGAAACCGACTAGTGCATTCGTATGTAAACCTTCATGACTCAAGAAGCGGTCAACTTGATTAATTAGTGCGTAAAATGCCCGAAAGGCCAGAGAATTTCCATCAATTAAGAGTAATGTTGGTTTCGCCATGTTATGACCTCTTCTTTTAGTGTTATTTCTATTTTAACAAACTCCCCCGCATGAAACCAATCTCAGCGCATCTGGCACAAAAAAAAAGAAGCTCATGTCGACCCACGAGCTTCTTTTTAAACTTTATTAGTCGCGTCCACCAAACAAACGCAAGATGTAGATAAACAAATTGATGAAATCCATATAGAGACTTAATGCCCCTGAGACCGCCAAGCTTTGTTCTAAAGTAACTTGGCCTTGACCACCATGTTCAAGATACATCGCCTTCAACCGGTTCATATCGTATGCAGTTAATAGTCCAAAAACAATTACTCCAACAATTGAAAGGAAGAAGTATACAACACTATTAAAGAAGAAAATGTTGATTATTCCACCAACAATTAAAGCAATCACACCACCAAACAGAATAGATCCCATTGATGCCATCGAACGCTTAGTTACCAATCCGTAAATTGCCATACCAGCAAATAACAGTGCCGTGGTAGAAAGTGCCGCCGCAATCGTTGAAAGGTTATACATCAAACCAATCGTTGAGAAGAAAACCCCATTCAGAACAGAGTAACCCATTAACATACCAAATGCTTGTGCAGGATTCTGGAATACTCGTCTTGAGAAGATCCAAACGATTCCAAACATCACTCCGAGCAAGGCCAACTGCGCAATCCCTGAACTAAACAGTACGATGATCTGTTGTCTGAAAATTGTTGCGCCTAGGTAAGCGGTAACTCCTGTAACAATTAAGGCTAACGCCATATAAGTGTACACTTTTTTAAAGAAGCTATTCAGTCCTGCTTTATCAGGATTAACAACTCGCATTTTTTGATTAAAATTATCCATAGCAATTCCCTCTTTCTACCTGAAATTTTCTTTCAGAAATGGACTTTGGGTGCCGTTATCCCCATGAAAATATTATAACGATATCTACGAATTACTGCAAATTGCTTTGCGTGTTCGCCAAGATCTTTTCGTACGCAAATTCTGTGTTTTGCAAATCACCGGCACCCATGAAAATAATGACACCATCTTCATGGTCCAACAATGGTGCAACATTTGCTGGTGAGACAATTCCATTGAATTTCGCAATTTTAGCACCTAGATCAGCAGAAGAGATTGCCCCGGCCTGTTCCCGAGCTGAAGCAAAAATTTCTGTCAAATAAACTTTGTCCGCTAAATTTAGTGAACTTGCGAAATCATCTAAGTAAGCAATCGTCCGTGAGAATGTATGTGGTTGGAAGACTGCCACTAACTCACGCCCAGGATATTTCTGCCTTGCAGCATCCAAAGTTGCTGTAATTTCTGATGGATGATGCGCATAATCATCGATAATTGTGACCGGACCAATTTGCTTTTCAGTGAAACGCCGTTTAACACCCTTAAAGGTCAATAATTCTTGGCGAACAAGATCCATGTCGACTTCTTCCATATAAGCAATTGCAATTGTCGCAAGCGCATTCAAAATTCCATGTCGACCAAATAGCGGTACTGTGAAGCTTCCTAGGTTTTGATCATGATAAAAGACCGTAAATGTTGACCCAGTTGTACTTCGCTTAACATCACTTACATAGAAATCATCAGTTTCTGAATTTCCGCCGTAAAAGTGCACTGGCACTTTTACGTGTTCCGCTAATTTGCGTAGTTCGGGATCATCACCCCATGCAAGAATTCCTTTTTTAACCTTATTACCAAAATCTTCAAAGGCATCTCTAACATCGTCGACACCTGTATAGTAGTCTGGGTGATCAAAATCAATGTTTGTCATAATGGCATAGTCTGGCGTATAGTCAGCAAAATGCCGGCGATACTCATCTGCCTCAAAGATGAAGAAACGAGCATCCTGAATTCCCTTACCAGTACCATCACCAATCAAGTATGATGTAGGCGCGATTCTTGATAAGACGTGCGCTAACAGCCCAGTCGTTGATGTCTTTCCATGCGCACCAGCGACCCCAATTGACGTATATTGCTCAATAATTTGTTCGACCATTTCAGGATAGCTTAAAATAGTAACTTGATCTTCCAAAGCCAAGGCGGCCGCAACTTCAACCTGATCATCCGTAAACGCATTTCCGCGAATAATCGTCATACCAGGTTTAATATTATCAGCTGAAAATGAGTACATCTCAATTCCTGCATTTGCCAGTGGCTTTTGTGTGAATGTATATTCATCAATATCAGAGCCGGCAACATAATGGCCTTCGTCATGCAAAATGAGGGCCAAGGCACTCATTCCAGAACCTTTGATTCCAATAAAGTAGTAAGAAGCATCTTTATCCATTATTTTATCCTTATCTCCATATTAAAAAGTCCGTCCTAAGACAGACCATTTTATCCAAAATAGTTATGATCATTCTCTTTACTGGCAACACGGTTTTCTTCGCTTAGGATATCATCCAAGCTCAAACCCAAGCCCGTCGTAATCTTTGGGATTTTCTTACTATTTTGATCCTTGCTCTTTACAGCCTTAGATTTCGGCTTATCTTTTAATGGCTCAACGACTGGTCGCGTCATTTCTGATTGAGCTTCATCGCTGGCATCCTGTAAGTGATCTAGATCAATTAAGTCATGCGTTACAACATCATCTGCCAATAAAATATAGCTCACCTTATTAGCCATTAATTGATCAACAAAAGGCTGTTTTGAATTTGCTAAATTCTCATAATAAACAATTGGTCTTGGTGTTATCATCATACCACCCCATACATTAATTGAAGATGGCTTGAGCGGAAGCACTCATTCGATCAAAGGGTGTTCCAACGACCGCAAAATCTGCTGGTAAGATCATCGCCCCAGGAACTTGTGGTGCATTCGGCAAATTCAATTCTCGTCCAGATACAATCATCCCGTTTGAAGGTATTCCACGTAGTTCACCGGGCCAAATGATCAAGCCCGATGGCATCATTGCGCCAACTTTAGCAACAACAACAGTAATACCGACTGCCATATTTGGTGAACCAGACACAATTTGCAAACGCTGATCATTATCAATCACAGTCGTCGTAATTTGCAAATGATCAGAATCAGGATGTGGCGTCATGCTTTCAACATAGCCAATTACAAATTTAGGCTCCGGGTCGGCAACTAAATCACCGGGAAAGTCCAAAGAAATCATTGTTTCATTAAGCGTTGCTACCTGTTCAGTGGATAAAACAACTGGCCCAGCAATCCCTGATAGATCCAACAACGTACTTGCTTCTGCAAAATTAACACCGATTAGTTGACCGGCGCCATCTTCGATACGCGTGACATTTCCTTTTTGCTTAATAATTTTTTGTTCCGTAGCTGGCGCAGTTAACACCACCAGCATATCGCCCATTGCGGCACGATTATAACTTGCAATTAACATAAATAACTCTCCGTTTTTTTAATCCCCATAAACGATGGTATCAACAGTTGTACGATCTAAGCGTTCTGCCAAAATCTCAACTAAGGCCTGAGCCGCTTCAAAGTCAGCAATTGACCAAACTGTTTGATGGGTATGAATGTACCGTGATACGACACCTAAAGCAACTGCTGGAATTCCAAAATTCTCAGATTGAGCTGCACGCGCATCGGTCCCACCTTGTGCCACAAAATACTGTAGCGGTATTCCGGCATCGCTTGCTGTGTCTAAGATAAATTCCTTAAGTCGAAGTGGCATGATGACCCCCGGATCAAAGACTCTTAGAATTGTCCCTTGATCAAGTTGCCCTTGTCCAGACGCACTTCGAATATCATCAGCGGCCGATGAATCCAACGCAAAGAAAAGATCTGGTTGTAGTTGATGCACGGCCGGAGCAACACCACGAGTGCCGACCTCTTCCTGAACATTGGCGCCCATGATCAACTCATTTGGTAGAGCCTTGCCACGTAAATTCTCAAGTGCATTCAAGATCGTAACCAGACCAAAACGATTATCCCAACTTTTTGAAACAACTCGTTTTCCATTGGCTAACTTAACAGTCTTAACATCTGGAACAATAAAATCACCTGGACGTACACCGGTCGCAATTGCGTCTGCGTAATCAACAAAACCTCCGTCGAAGAGGATATCATTTGTTTGCAACTGTCGGTTGGCACCTTCACCCCGCAAAAGATGTGGCGATACGGACGATGAAATTACCGGAAACGTCTGGTTTCTAGTAAAAAGCGTAAACCGTTGCGCTGATACCGTATAAGGATTCCAACCACCAACTGCCCGAACTTCTAACATCCCCCGTTCAGTTACCTTAATTACGATGAAACCGACTTCATCCAAATGCGCACCGAACATCACTCTTGGGGCTTGTTTGTCAGAGTTCTCGCGTATGCCGTAAAGGCCACCCAAACCATTCTGCTCAATTCGATCAACTAGTGGTGTTAAGTCCTCACGAAAGGCGCGGCGCACAAGCTGCTCTTGCCCTGAGGTGCCTTGCAATTCAGTATATTTAACAATTCTTTCCCAAACTCGATCTTCCATGCCATACCTACTTCCTAGCGACTGGCCGCAACTCGTAGCAATATATCGCGAATTTGTGCTTCTAACATATTTATTCCAACTTTGTTGGCACCGCCTTCTGGCAAAATGATGTCAGCATAACGCTTTGATGGCTCGACAAACTGATGATACATTGGCTTAACGGTCTCTAAGTACTGTTCGATAACTGTCTCAGCCGTTCGTCCACGTTCTGCAACATCACGTTGTAATCTTCGAATAAAACGCAAATCATCATCAGTGTCGACAAAAATCTTAATATCCAGCAAATCACGCACAGCTGGGTCAACAAACAACAAAACGCCTTCTAAAATAATTACATCAGCAGGTTCTATCGTGACAGTCTCCGCTGCTCGTGTATGATGACTGTAATCATACGTTGGTAGCTCAATTGTCTCGCCAGCTAATAACTGCTTAACTTGGTGAATTAATAATTCATGGTCAAATGCATCCGGGTGGTCATAATTAGTCTTAACCCGTTCTTCAATAATCTTGTCACTTTGATCTTTGTAATAAGCGTCTTGCGGAATCATCACAACTGATTCACCTTGTAAACGCTCAATAATATCCCGGCTGACAGTCGTCTTTCCAGAGCCTGAACCACCGGTAACACCAATAACTACGGGACGTGCATCTAACATTTTCTTTTTTCCTAACTATATAACTATTTATTTAAAGGTAACACAACGGTCATGGTTGTTCCAACGCCAACTTGTGAGTCAACAGTGACAGTTCCATCAGCTTGATCGATCAAATTTTGAATAATTGATAAACCTAAGCCGGTCCCTGCAATCTGTTTCTGACGTGATTTATCAACTCGATAAAAGCGTTCAAAAATTCGCGCTTGCTCTTCGCTTGAAATTCCAAGACCGGTATCTTTAACTTGCAAGGTTAAAATCATATTTGAAACATGTGCATACACATCAATTTTACCATTTTGACGATTATATTTAACAGCATTCGTGATCAAATTATTTAAAATTTGGTAAATTGGTTCAACCGTATAATCAACCGTCAAATGTTGATTAATGTGATCCACGACTTGCAAATTCTGCTCTTTAATCCGGCGTTCTTCACTTCGAATAATATCTTGACTGATATTAGCAAGTTTAATTGGTTCGCGCTGTTTTGTATGTAAGTTATTTTTTGCGAGAGTCAGAATATCTTCCGTTAACGCCAATAAGCGCTTAGTCTCGCTTTGAATAATCTCGAGGAATTCTTGCCGAACCTCAACATCGTCTGCTGCACCAGCCAATAGGGTTTCCACGAACCCTGAAATTGCGGTTAAGGGCGTCCTCAATTCGTGCGAGGCGTTTGCTACGAAATCGTTTTGTCCATTCTGCAACCGTGTCAAATCAGTAATGTCGTAAAGCAAAACCAATAGAGCGAAATGGTTCGAACGAGTTCGGTAATAAACCGTCGTTACGTCAAGGACCTTCGCTTGACCACTGCTTTGGGCATTAATTTGTTCGCGCCCCGGCTCATGATCAGCTAACCCTCGCTCAATCATGCTTAGTAGTTGGTGCTGTTGGATAATATCATCATATGCTTTATCAACACTTGATCGTTCTAACCCAAGCACATCAGCCGCACGATCATTAATCATACTTAATCGGCGATCAGCTTCAATCTGGAGCACCCCAATCGGCAGGTTTGCCAACAACGTCTGTAGAGTAGCGTCTTGTTGCTGCAATTGCTTTAGATGTTGTGTATTTACTGACTGAACTGCATTAATCGCCTGCGCCAGCTTGTAATAGTCATCATTAGGCTTCAGCAAAATCAAGCCATCATTAGTTGTCGCCCCCTGCAAGAGTTCGAGTTTGGCCATGATTAGTGCTAATTGATCAATTCGCTTTTTTTCGCGATATGCCATTACGCCGCCACCAAATGCCGCAAAGAAAAAAACAATTATAATAACTTCAGACCAATTAATTTCATTTAAAATTGAACTACTTTTAATCAAAATTTCAAGGAATAACAAGGTTGCTAGCAAACCGGCGATGAAAATTTGAACAAAACGTTTAAAAAATGTTACCACTATTCATCCCCCAAACCATTTGTATTGAAACGATATCCAAAGCCTCGTACTGTTTGCAACATCACTGGATGCTTTGGATCGATTTCCAATTTGTCGCGTAAGTGAGAAATATGCATGTCAACCATCCTAGTATCTGGACCGGTTTCTTTAAAGTCCCACACACCGTCTAGAATATTTTCGCGGGCCAACACTCGATTTGAACGCGCCACTAAATAAACTAATAATTCGTATTCTTTCGGTGTCAATTTCACTAACACACCATTCTTTTGCACAACCAACTTATCGTAATCAATCGTAATTGATCCAATTCTAGTGATATTGTCAGAACTATCTGTGCTTTCGACAACATTACTAGATTTGTCAAAACGCCGTAGTACGGCCCTAATTCGGGCAATTACTTCCCGCGGACTGAACGGCTTTGTTATATAGTCGTCAGCACCGATTTCCAAACCAAGAATTTTATCTATTTCTTCATCTAAGGCAGTCACCAAAATAATGGGGATCTGGTTCCCTTTACCACGTAGCTCTTTGGTTACATCAATCCCAGATTTAATTGGTAACATAACATCTAAGAGCACGATGTCCAAGTCGGGGGTTGTTTCAATCATTTTCTGCGCATCGGGGCCATTTGTGGCTGTTAAAACATCAAATTCATTTTTTTGTAAATTATAGGACATCAAGGTTACTAGTGATGGTTCATCGTCAACAATTAAAACTTTTGTCATTTCGCTTCCTCGCAGTGCATTTCTTTTTCCAGTTTACCATGCAAGTCTTTGCTTGTTGGAACTAAGTCCTATCAAAAAAACATTAATCCTCCCACAATCACGAAGAATCCGTATAAATATTTATTCAACGTTGCCGTATTGATTCGCCTAAGAAAGATTTCGGACACAATTAAAACAGCTACCACCCCGGGAACTAAGAACAGCAAGTCTTTAAATACTGTCATATTCCATAGACCTGAAGCTCCTTGCCCAAATACAATTACAAGACCAACGATACCAAAATACGTTTGTAGATTGGCTCGCAAATACTTATCCGGCCAGTTTGCTGCCTGTCCAAACATGGCCACAGGTGCCCCATGAGTATTAATGGCGCCTCCTAAAAATCCAGAAACGATTCCAACTAATAATGTAGGGATCCTCAGATGTCCTTTAACAATCCGAATACCAATTAAATTTATCAGACCATACAAGACTAAGAAAATTCCCATCAGAACTTTTAGCATATATGTGTTGCCATAATGTAGAAAGATCAATCCAAGTGGCACACCCAGGATGGCACCGGAGACAAGGTGTTTGATTAAGTGAAAATCAATTGCTTGATAATTCTTAATTGCTGCTGGCAATGCCAAAGCCAATCCCAGAATGCCGATCATAGCAATCGCATTATTCGTATTAAACGACACTAACAATAGCAGTGGCGTCGTTACCAATGCTTCTCCAAAGCCGAAAACATACCTAGCTAGTGCGCCAAGCAAAAATATTGCATAAACAGCGATATCCACTTCAATACTCCTATAAATTACTTTCTACGACGCCGACCTTTAAGCATGAAGAATAGCGCTAAGATAATCAATATTGCTCCAATAACCATCATTGCATAAGCAAAATAATTTAAGTTAGTTGTAATAAATTCTGTCATATATTTCGTTCCCCTTTTGTTATTAATAATAACATTTACAAGCTTAAAATTTACAAAACAAAAATGGATCAGCCCAATGCGATTAAGCTGATCCATTATCTATTAATCTAGGAAATCACGTAATTGCTTTGAACGTGAGGGATGACGCAACTTGCGCAAAGCCTTGGCTTCGATTTGACGAATCCGTTCCCGAGTAACACCAAAGACCTTACCAACTTCCTCTAGTGTCCGAGTACGACCATCTTCTAACCCAAAACGCAATCGCAAAACATTCTCTTCACGATCTGTTAGTGTATCAAGTACACCTTCCAATTGCTCTTTAAGCATTTGGTAAGCTGCCGAATCAGCTGGTGATACGGCCTCATTATCCTCAATAAAGTCACCCAAGTGAGAGTCGTCCTCTTCACCGATTGGTGTCTCCAATGAAACTGGCTCTTGAGCAATCTTTAAGATATCACGAACCTTATCGGTAACAATATCCATCTCAGCACCAATTTCTTCAGGCGTAGGTTCGCGACCAAGATCTTGCAACAATTGCCGTTGAATCCGGATCAACTTATTGATTGTCTCAACCATGTGAACAGGAATTCTGATCGTACGTGCTTGATCTGCAATCGCACGAGTAATCGCCTGACGGATCCACCAAGTTGCATAGGTTGAAAACTTGAATCCCTTACGATAGTCAAACTTTTCAACAGCCTTCATCAAGCCCATATTACCTTCTTGGATCAAATCCAAGAATTGCATACCACGACCTACATAACGCTTAGCAATCGAAACAACCAGACGCAAATTTGCCTCTGCTAGTTCTTGTTTAGCCAGTTCGTCGCCTTGTTCAATACGCTCTGCGAGTGAAACTTCTTCCTCACCAGTCAGTAATGAAACACGACCAATTTCTTTCAAATACATCCGGACTGGATCATTAATTTTCAAGCCAGTTGGTGCATCGGCCGCCTGCTTTAACTCTTTTTCTGATAACTTAGTCTTTTTGTTCTCCAAAGCGCGAGCAGTAGGTTCTCCATCTTGATCAACAACTGAAATACCAGCGGCTTCAATCTTTTCGTAAAGCTCGTCGATTTGATCAGCATTCAAATTCATTGGCTTTACTAAGACATCTTGTAAAGCGTCTTCTTTAACTTGCTTGTCTGCTTTGAACTCTTTAATGATTTTTTTAATCGTTGCATCAAATGCCTTTTGATCAAAAGCACTAGTTGTCGTCTTTTTTTGTTCGTCTGCCATTTTGGCCTCCCAAGTATTCATTCATAACGAGCAGCTTCTTGTTGCTTTAAAGCGCTCATCAGTTCAGCACCTTTTTGTCGTAAGCGCGCAATATCCCCAGTTTGTTTTGCCTCTAGATATTCACGGCGCAGTGTTTTAATTTTATCAGATAATGGTAATTTATTCATTATAACTTCAATATAATCGGCAACTTTTGTCCTGTCTGTTAGCAGGTCATCTGCAATACTATCAAAACTAGCTAATATTCGCGTCAATTCAGGGCGTCGTACATAATCCATAAAACTTGCTAGATCAACGGTTGTCGTATTATTATGTTCAGCTTTGTAAGCTGAAGCAAGCATCACGAGCGTTTCAAAGTTAGAGTCCGAAAAATGAAAGGCTGGGTTTGCAGTTACCTGTAGCCAGACCTCTTGATCCTTTAGCATCCAGTCAAGCAAGATCAGTTGCGCCATTTCAACCCCTGAAACCAACTGAGGTTGTGAAGATACGAATTCTTCTTGTGACCTGTCGGCACTTGAATAATTTGTGGAATTACCTCGGTTTTCATTTTGATTACTCTGATGCGTCCGATTAGCGGTCTGTTGCAGTAACAGAGGGCGCAATTGCTCATTCAAAGCAGGCAAGGAAATACTAAATTCATCAGCCAGTTGGCGTAAGAAGCGGTCGCGAACAACCGGTTCACGCTCTCCAGCGATTAGTTTAATTGCATCGCTGATGTAACTAAGCTGTTCTTGTTGATTCGACAAATCTCGACCATCACGTAAGTAGCGCAAACCAAAGGCAACCGGTGTTTCGACATTCTTCTGTAGCAACGACTTAAACGCATCCGCACCTTCCGCACGAAAAAATTCATCAGGATCTTGTGTCCCAGGAATATGAACTACTTGAGCAGCCATCTTCCCATCTTTTTGAATCATATCAAGTGCCCGTTTTGTGGCCGCTTGTCCAGCATGATCAGCATCATAGCTGATAAATATTTTTTCAGCATTCCGACCAAGTATTTGTACTTGCTCTGGAGTCAGGCTTGTACCCATCGATGCGACAGTATTAGTGACACCTGCTTGAAATGCTGCAATAACGTCCATGTAGCCTTCCAAAAGGATTACTTCCTTCGCCTGGCGAATACCATTTCTAGCCAGATCGAAATTAAATAACTCTTGGGATTTATTGAATAAGGGGCTTTCAGGACTATTAATGTATTTGGGTTGATCGTCATCACTGGACATCTTTCTTCCCGAATAAGCAATTGGATGACCAGAGCGATCTCGAATCGTGAATAGGATTCGATTACTAAATCGATCAACTAAGCTACCGTCATCTCGCTCGACAAATAATTCTGAACGTCGTAATAACTGATAGTCTCGGCCTTGTTCAGTGAAAAAATTTAATAGTACGTTGCCCTCAGGTGCAAATCCAAGCATAAAAGCATCAATTGTTCCATCATCAAGACCACGACCATGCAGGTAATTTAAACCTTGCTCTCCAGCTGCGGTATTAACAAGTAGGTGATGATATAACTTGGTCGCATCTGCATATAATTCACGCAATTCGCGAACATCAGCAGATACATTCTCAGTACGCCCATTGTTGACAAGACTATCATCAACATTAACACCCGCAAAAGGAGCAACTTTTGCAACTGCCTGTGGGAAAGAAAGATTTTCAATCTCCATCATGAAATTGAAAACATTACCACCACGACCACATGAGAAACAATGAAAAATTTGTTTATCTTCATTGACGGTAAATGAACCAGTCCGTTCTTCATGCCAAGGGCAAATGCCGAAGAGATTACGCCCCCTTTTTCGTAATTGAACGTATGGGGAAACTACATCAACAATATTTACCTTTTGGCGAATTTCTTCAACCAATTCTTCAGGTACTCTACTGGCCATTGGTCACCACCCCCAATTTAATTCGATATATAATGATAGTTTATTTTAGAACGGTTGTCAACCCCTGTGAAAGTCGCTGAGCGCCTGTATTATAGGAGACTCGAATAATCGCTTCATTATTATGTAAACTAGGATTTCACCGGGAAATGTCAATACCTATCAAGTACGTAAATGTGAAAAAATGAGTTAAGTTCATCAAAAAAAGGCTACCAGTCCCGCAGTGAAAGGGTTTGTAGTCTTTTTTTACAATATTGTTACAAAACTGACTTTTTTCTACCTTTTAGAACTATCTACTTACCTTCAGGTCTGAGTTTCGGATCTTACTTTTACTATGTATGATTTCAAAATTTTAGAACAACGACAAATAGCACCTCGTAAATTACACATTTTTACCAGGTGTATCAATTACCAATATAATTTACTAATTAGGCGTGAAGATTTACTTGTTTGGAAACGTAGTTCACAGCTGACTTTTTTTCATTTCTACTGATTGCCTGATTAAATCGGTAGTTTGGTGTATCCCACTGTAAAGTTTGTCTTGGATATCCATTTATCAAATTGACGGCATACCTTACTTCAGTGGGTGTTACATTTGCAAACGAAGTCTTTCTGGGGAAATACTGACGTATATCTCGATTGATTCTTTCTATTGTTCCCTTTTCCTCAGGACTGTATGGATGGGCGTAGTAAACCCCTATGTTGTTTGATTCAAGAAAGAACATAACATTGGTATTCGTAAATTCGCTTCCACGATCTGTGGTAATTGTCTTTATCGCACTCTTATAACGTTGTTTGAACTTCCTTAATGCACCGACTATTTGTGAAGAGCTTTTATCACTAACCTTGTATACGACCGTGAAGCGAGTTAATCTTTCAACTAAGACTAACAAAGCTGCTTTAACACCCGATCTGGAGTCAATACAGTCCATTTCCCAGTGACCAAAATGCTGTCTTTTAGTGGCTCTGACAGGACGATATTCAATAGATCTAGCAGTGATGGCAGCTTGCTGGACTGCTGTTGGTTTAAAACGTTTAGCTTTTTTGCGATACTTTCTCAATTTATACTCTGACAGAGCGGCAAATCCTCTTCTCAGGTACTTATACAACGTTGCTGGTGCAAGCTCAATGCCATTATGATGAGCGATCATTGGTATACTCATATGTCTCTCAACTTGTAACTTTTTAATTTTTCTGAGTTGTTTTGCATTTACTTTATAAGTTCCCAGTTTCTTCTGCCTCCGTTTCTTCTCAGCATTAAAGTCCGCAAACTCTGGATTATATGGAAGTTTATTCAATGAAACATCGGGCCGCATTCTATTCTTATGCACCTCATTAAAGATTGTAGATTTCGCTCTATTTAAGCGTTTTGCAATGACTGCATAAGATAATGCTGGCTTTGTCTCGTAACGCCAAGTCCATATCAGATATCGTTCTCTAGTGGTCAGTCTTGTATAGGTTCTCATAGAATCATTCTCCCAAGCTATTTAATCACCTTCTTGTTTTTGAACCAACTAATACTTTATCCTTAACAACAAATAATATTGCCAAAATATAGTCTGATATATTTAGTTGGACATCCAACAAGAAAGCCCTTTAAATAGGGCTTTAAATGCAATTTCCGCATACATTTAAAACAGTAGACCAAACTACTTACTGTTTGCAAGTGTTTTCACACCTCAGATACGAATCTTTATTGAATTACATTGATCATAGGATCATACATAAAAAAAGGGACTTTCCAAAAAATTGGATAGTCCCTTTTTATCTAAATTTAAACTGCGAATTTCGTTACAATATGGCGGAATTTTATGCAAAGTAGCAAAAAAATCAACTAAATTGTAAGTTTAAATGTCAAAATGCTCCAATATCACACGTGAACTGAAGACTTATTTTAGCCATAAGATTGAATTAATCTTTAGCTACAAACAAGTTATCAAAAGGTGATTTTCCAGTATTTGCTACTTGTGTAAGGAAAATCTTGATTGCTGTTTGTGTAGTCAAACCTTGCTTCTTGAAAATTTCGTCCGCTTGATCCTTTATTGCATCTTCTACACGTAATTGAATTAGTTTTTCTGCCATTTTAAACACCTACCTCATTTAATAATAAATATCATTATAAGACTTATAGGATAGTATTACAATAAATAGACCTTAAAACACAACAAAAACACCAGGTAAGTTGCTAATGACATTTTATGAAAGGAATATCATACCTGGTGTTTTTGAAAGAGTCCAGATTGAGGGATCCAGAACCCATGCAGAAAGTAAAAATTGATACGTTAAGTTATTTATGGATCACTTAACATGTTCAATATATCACCTTCTTTCCAACACGTCCAGGTACTAACTTTAAAGAAATTACAGTTCACTAACGTTATTTAATTATGACTTTGTGACTAAATTATCTTATCCGAAGAATGAATAGAAAGACAAAAAGAAAAACCCACGTGCAGTTCCAAACTTAGCGAGCGCGGAACACGTGAGTTAACTTATTCGAATAACTAAATTATACTCTAAACCTTCTAATAATTACATACCCACCTGTGATTAATACAATGGAAAGCACTCCAAGAATTTGAATCCATGAACCAATCACAAACCACAAAGACGGCTTATATGATACCTTGAGCGTATTAACACCTTTCTTACTTTGAACTGATACTGTACCGATATAAGACAAATTAGAGTAGTTATTTGGTAATTTTTTACCGTTTAACGTCAATTCGGTATGAGCATATTTAATAATTGGGAGCTGCTCAACTCCCCCTGTATTAGAAGTCCATGAAACAATCATAGAGTTGTTGCCAACTTTTCGCTCCAAGTTTCTCCCTTTAAAGTTATTGTTCTGTAAAATCTCACTCGAGAAATATGCATTAAACGCATTGCTGCTAGCAACCTCAGATTTATAATCCTCTTCAAACGGTGAGTCATTTGGTAGGTAGTCCGCTAACCCCATAGGCATTTTTGCGTGTTTATAGATACTTTGATCGGTAAATGCCATTGGTCTTGTATATACCTGGTAAGTTAATTCATCTGAATCTAATGGCGGAATAGAATTGGTCAATTTTTTGCTAGTTGTCGTTGAGTCAACTCCGACCGGAATTGTCTGCTGTAAGTAAATTGCTGCCCCACCAATGGTAGCAACAATTAACACCACGCTACCATATTTGCTGATATTCTGTTCGCTATATTGACCTAAAGAGTACAATCCAAACGTAAATGTGATCAAGAAGAATCTAGTTAAGAATTGGAAGGTTGTCATTCCTGGAATTCCATTGATATTGATGATGCCCATGGCAATTAGTAAGAACAACAGGCTAACTATCAATGCAAATTTGTCTGCTAATTGTGATTCTTTCCATTGTGCAAATCTCACCGCCCAAGCGATCAGCAACGCAATGAATACAATTCCCGAAATTGAGGCAAAGGATATGTTACCAAAATCAATCACCGTATTGAAATACATTTGTGTTGGTGTAAATGGACTTATGATCTTCGAATTTGAGTGCATGACCTCAATGTAAGCACCATAAACATTGAAATTAACGACTAAGACCGTTAGTGCAGCAACAACTAATACCTTGATTGTTTTGAATATTGCTTTTATATTTTTTCGAGAAAAAATATAAACGATAAAAGCAAGTGCATAGACAATTAATCCTAAAACCAATGATAAGACATGTGTCTGTGCTAAAACAGTTATTGATAATACGAGTTCCCAAAACTTAATTGGCTGTTCTCTATTTTTCAATAATCTGATTGCTGCACTTACGATCAAAGGAAAGAACGCATAGCCGAAAGCATAAGCACCTGAAACTACTGTTACGGTAACATTCCCCGCAACTACAAACAATATTCCCAACATCAATGACTTCTTTTTAGCAACACCATTCTCACGTTGAAGCCAATACATACTACCTATTCCAATTAGGTTTATTTGAAATAGATACAAATACCACCAAATAATTCCATTGAAATGTACGATGTTAAGAAGCAAACCTTGAAAATATGCTACTAGAGGGCCATATAGGGCATTAACAATCTTTCCGCTATTATTTAATGTAAAGAACTGTTGAAAGAAGCTGTAATGCCCCGTTTTAATTTGCATGGCTGTATCCATATATCGTGATATATGGAAAAACGAGTCTGCCCCACCAAACCCAGGCAGTTGGCCATAAAGTATGCTTGGAAGTACCAACAAAAAAGCTAGCGCGATGATCGTTCCTGCAACTTTAGATTTATTCGTTATTATTTTTAACGACACAATAAACACCATTTCCTATAATTTCTGTATTAATAATCTCATTTTGTTGTTTCTATCACAACAAGGAATTTACTTTCTTTAAGTATTGCTTATGAAAATTATGTATAGTGGCCTATTGATCATGGCCACCATTGTACTTATAAAGTTATTTTGTTATTAGAACTGACGTGGTTTCTTAAAGAAGAACAGTGATCCAGTAAGAACACTAAGAATTCCCAATAGAGTTAGCCATGCCATATTATTCATTCCTGTGATTGGTAATTCATCACTTTGTTGACCTTGAGGTAGCTGTGAAGAATTCCATGTTGTGAAGCTTCTTGAAGTATTAGTTTTAGGTTGTCCAATGTTAGTCATATTAGTTGTTGCTTTGGCGAGATTTTGACTGTCATTAGGTTTTGAACCATTTATAATCTGACTACCTGAATTATCTTCAGTAGTTGAAATAGGCTCATTTTTCACATAAGAATAAGTCACACTTTGAGCTTCAGTACCATACTCACCTGAAGTGTCTCCATCGACACTCTTCAAGGTATACCCTTCAATGGCTTTCTGACTAAGCGAATACTGACTACCGATCATACCCGATAGTTGTGTATTCTCTGCAATCTTATTACCATCAGAGTCCACATAATTCACTGTGACGTTTGATTTAACACGGGTAAAGACTAAGTTGAAACCTATTATTCCATCGTTACCATAACCTGGAGACGCATGAATTTGATTAACTGTAGCTGCCAATGTGTTCATGCCCATTAACTGACGTAAAGAAGCCGCAATTCTGACACCACCGCCGAAATCAACAGAATACATTGATTTGTCTAAATCCAGTTCCCAATCATTCAGTTCAAACTTGTTAATATCAGCTTGAAAATTTTCCCACATACCGTAAGTTGTACTATCCGTGGTTTTAATTTCCTTGCCACTTTGGTCTGAATACTTGTAATAGACATTGAGGCTACCGTCTTTGGCGGGTGTAAAGAATGCTTTGATAACTTGTGGTTTAACCGTGAATGCACCATCAAAGGCCACAGCATTTGGCATTTGATAATCATGAACGTGTTTGCGCGGATCATAAGACCATGTATCACCCACTTTTCCAGTCAATGTTTCATCATCTCTGATTTTTTCACCGGAATCCATATCAATAAATTGATAGGTTACCGTTCCCATTTGTTGTGGATCGTCACTGGAGGCTGAGGATTGAGAAGCTGCTTGTACGTCAGCATTTACATGCACCGCAGAAACACTCAGGCCAATAGTTAATGATGACAGTAATGTAGTCGCAAATAATAATGCTTTCTTCATTCAAGCCACCATTATTTGAAGCTATTGAACAGCTTGTTGAAGAATGACATTACAGGATTAGTTGTTCCTGTACTTGGTAGATCCTTGGCTGGTGCTTCAACTGGAGTATCTAACTTTGGAGTCGTATTTTCGACTGTATTTGAATCCGTTTCGACCTGGTTACTAGATTCATGACCGGTGTTTTTAATATCTGCTCCATCAACATTGACCTGACCAGTGATTACAATGTAGTCCTTTGCAAATGCCTTTGATTTATCAGCATTTTGCTGAGCCAGGTAAGTGTCCTTTGCTGTGCCCGTGAAGGTTTGTCCATCATTATTAAGTTCCCAATTAGTTGAATCATCTTGGCCATTTGCATTGTAAGCCTTGGCAGACTTGAAGGAAACACCATCAGGCAAAGTGTCAGAGATAACATCATCTTTAATATCATCTTGTCGGTTCGCTGGAAGATCACTACTCTTTAGTACATAAGAAATAGTGTCCCCGTTTTTAACCTCCTCGCCATCAATCGAAGTATTCGAATCACTACCATCTGTTTCCCCTGCCTGGACATCTTTGGCCAAAGTAGGAACTTCAAATTGTTGATAATTGGCCGATATGTCTGGAAGTACCGGCTTAACGGCAGTCGGCGCAATTGTGTCTGTTGCGGTCATAATATGATTAAATGTCGAATGAAGATTTGCATTACCTTGTGGCTCTTGACCTTCTGCCACACCTGATTCTCCGACCCAAATCGAAGCACCATTATTCACTAGGTAAGTAACACCTTCTTTTGTAATTG
The DNA here is from genome assembly GCF_008107635.1 of Weissella muntiaci. Lineage (GTDB taxonomy): Bacteria > Bacillota > Bacilli > Lactobacillales > Lactobacillaceae > Weissella > Weissella muntiaci. The sequence continues at coordinate 89,978 of NZ_SDGZ01000003.1, forward strand.
CTTCAGGTGATTCGTCTGAGATACCAGGCTGGGCTGTACCGATCTTACCGGCAAAGCCTTTTTGAACTTTCTTAGTGGCCGTTCCAAACAACTGTTGCAATGTTGGCTCAAGAATTGTGTCCTTATTCATGAAAGTAGCAACTACACCTTTATCAGGCGCCGTAAATTCTGCCCTAATTCCATCTTGAAAATTCAAAGAACCGATTGTCCAATAGAATTTTTTATCATAGTTCTTTCCATTGTCGGCATAAGTATAACTGAGTGTTTCTTTCATAGCCGTGATACCACCGATACCGACGTTATCTACAAAGTTGGAATAAACAAAGCCTCCTGGATTACCGTCAGTATTCGTAGATGCTTGACCATCACTGAGTGTAATCTTCGCATTCAACTGACGGCCGCTTTCTTTATCAGTTGCTACGTTTTTCCAATTAAATGAATAACTTCCGCTAGCATCTTCCTTAATTTTTATTCCATAAGTCTTGTCAGAGTTATAGTCATTTTGAGAATTCAATCCTCCATCGTAGTTAGAATCAATAGTTTGCAAACTATCCCGATCACTATTAATTGTAAAGGGCTGTTCGTAAGCTAACTGTCCTGGTTGCAGTGGGTCGTTCGGATTGGCGTCATCCAATTGCCCCTTCACAGCATCATTGTAATCTGACGTATCTTTTGCATATTTATCGAGGGCAGCGTTTATCGAATCAGCTTGTGAATCCTCATCCTTTGTTGCAGCGTCAGCAAGACTTTTAGCCTTATCCGCTGTCGTTACGGTTGTCGTGGTTTTACTTTTTACTTCGATGCCAAAATCCTTTGATTTTGCCCTTGCTACTGCTTTATCTAATTTTGAACTATCTGGTGAAACAATAGTCGCTTTAGGAGCAGTTACGCCTTTAGATGAGTCATTTGAACCAGTTGTACTCTCCGCAAACGCTGAAATTTGTCCAGCTGCGACTCCCATGAGCATGGTTGTAATTGCCACACTAGTAGCCACTTTGATTCCCTTTGACATATTCATTTCCTCTTCTCTTCCTAGGTTTTACCTATTAAACGCTGGAAACAATGACTTCTCGTAGTCAGTTGCTCCATTGAAACTAACTGCCTTAATCAAATGAGCAGTCATGATAATTCGATTTTCAGGGTGACTATTCCAAGCTCCTGGTTCATCACAAGTTGCCAAAACTAATCGAGGATCTTCTCCATTAGTTACATCGTCAGCAACCTTTCCGCCACCCTTGTAAGAAATGACCTGACGGCCTTTCACACTGTCTGATTCTTTATAAAACTGATAAACAAGGATATTTTTCCCGTTGCTGAGATAAGCTTTAGGTTCTTGATTAACATCAATGCCTTTCTGCATTGGCGAAAACATTAACGATCCACCACCGTAGCCTACATTGTGTGCTGCAAGTCCATAGGTTCCTTGGCCCATCACTTGATTTGGTTTGATTGTTCCTGCACCATAAGCCAAAACTTTGTTAGAAGCACCCTCATTGATTTGTAGCGTTTTAATAGGTGTTGATACACCATTTTGCTTGGGAACGGCGATATATCCATCGAAACTGAGCTTTTCTGGCAAATTACGGTAGTTTTGAAGAGTCTTTGCATCCGGAATATCGCCATTTTGATCAAAAGAAATATCCTTATTAGCTAACTTCTCAGCATGTGTACTTGCGTGATGCTTAGTCTTTGAATCTGCCTTCTGATTTGCCGAGACTTGTTGCTCAATTTGATGGTGATTAATGAGGACGTATCCACTGACTGCACCAATTCCAACTGTCAAAATAGCTACGACAATCCATAATCGTTTAAGCCACTTATTCATCGACTTCTTAAATGGACGCTTTGAATTTTTCTTTATGGGCTTCTTTGGCCCACTTCCATCTACTACGTGAAATGCCATAACTAGTTACCTGCCTGTGCTTCACCGATCGCCATCCACAAATCAGAACTGTGATTTGGATTAGCTTGGGCCAACAATTTTGCGTCAGAGATATTACCACTCGCTATCAATCTCTTTCCAACCAACAAAACGCGACTATTTGTACCTAAGTCCTTGTTATAGAAAGATTGGTAATAGACCTTTAGCGAATTATTAGCGATATCTTGATCAAGACTTTCAAAAGACGTATCTGAAGCTGACGATTTACTCGTTTGAGTGTTTTCATCTGAAGCAGTATTAGCTTTCTCTGATGACTCAGTTGACGACTTGCTGCTAGACAATACAATTTGACGAGACTTCTTCTCATAACTTGCCTGAGCCGCCTTGGCAGTCGCAACAGCCGAATCAGCCTTTGCATTTGATGCCTGTACATAGTGGAAACCATACACACCAGCTCCAAAAACACCAATAATTCCGGCACTTGTAAGCATTCCACGAACAAAGCCATGCTTCTTTTGTGGCGCTGAAGATTGGGTTTCTGATGCAGCTGACTTTGGACCACCATTAAGATTTGCGACTAAAGCAGTTGTTAATTGTTGCTGCGATTGATCTGAAAGTCGCCGAGCGGTAGACTCCGCCTCACTTTGCGCATTCTGATACTTAAGTTGCAGATCTTCATTTGCTGCACGGAGGTCTGCTATGCGTTGATCCAATCTCGCTTGAGTTTCAGCGAATGAGTTATTCTTCTGAGTTAATGCGGTATTTTGTTCCTGTAATTTCACAATCCCAGCATGTTCAACTTCAGTCTTTTGCATCTCTTGACGTTTTGCTGCCAGATCCTTTGCTTCTTGAACGGCTTTTTCGTGAATCTCTTGGAGTTCCACCGACTTTTGCTCCAATTGAGTCTTTAATTGCTTAAAGGCTTCTGTCATTTGACCGTTAGCATGTTGTAAGTAAGCTGTTGCCTGCATAGCAATTTGCTGTTCAGTCTTACGGACCAAATCCTCATTGAGCTGCTTAACTTCTGTTTCAGCGTATAACTGCTGTTCAGCAATTAAGTTGTTCGCTTCAGCGACAATGCTGTCATGCAATGCAATTTGGTTTTGTTTGACCTTTGCGTCCTTACTAACTTGGTAATTTTTCTCTAGCTCCTGGAGTTGGCGCTCATGTCGCTGATTTTCAGCTTGAACATCATCTTGGTAATTTGCCTCCAGAGCATTAAGTTCTTTACTCTGACAGTCCGAAAATTCTTCTTGGAGCTTGGACGTAACCTTAGCTTTTACTTTCTCCTGCCAATCTCCACTCACGAAATCGCTCGCAGTTTTAGTTACGTTAACTGCTGCCGCAACCTCAACCAACTTTGTCCGAATGGTGTTCGTTAGCTGGTTGGCTGACAATTTTAAAAATTCGTTGGCTTCTTTATACTCCAACTCTAATTGAGCATTTACATAGCTATCGTCAATAGCAGTGAAACTTTCACCTTCAAAACCACCTTGCAAAGGAAATTGCGGAGCTTCTACATTAAATCCCTGCATTAGCTTTGAAATTGTACTTTGCGAATTTGATGTTGGCTTTGGTTCGCCGTTTGCATCGCTAGCTGGAGCTTGAAGTACGGGTTTAGCTCCATCAGAGTCACCCGCTGGCTCAGGATTTGCACCACCCGCACTTGCACCTGACTCTTCGACTCCTGGTTCTGAAGCAGGAACTGGAGCTGGAATTGGCGCGTCACTGGCATGACTTTGAGTAGGCATAGGAAAATCACTTGTGGGTGTCTCTGATTCTGTTACTTTTGTTTGCGTACTGGACTGAATTGATTCTCCAATTACCGCTTTACTAGGCAAGATAGTAAGCTGCTTATTGTGTTCAAGCGCATCAATATACTCATCTTCACTTGGTAACTTAGGTAAATCACCTGCATCAAAATTTGCCAGTTCCTGTGCACCTGCGATCAATTCTTCAAAGGCATTAGTTAGTAATCCATACGAGGTATCCTCGTCTAACCTAGTCTCTTCATCGTTAATGGTGTTTCTAACAGTCTCAATAACGAAATTACTTGAGTTAGGTGATATTTCTGCATCCATCCAGGTCAACCCTGATTCATTCGGACGTTTCTTACCAGCCTCTTGATGCAAGTAAGTTACTGTTCCCAATGGAACAATTGCCCCAGACGGAATTGAAATCTTTTGTCTTATTTGCTCAGTTAGAGCTCTTAGATCCTTTAAGGATAATTGTGGCCAAGTATCTGTGATCGACCCTGTATCTTCTACAATCTCCTCAATAATTTCATTATCAAAATCCAAGACACCGTCCTGAATTTCTGCAAAATACGGTCCTAATTCACTTGTAGGATGCCGCTTAAAACTTTTCCACTTACTCATTTTCTACTTACTCCTTATTCAAATAGAACTAGAACGACCAACTCCAAGTGAATGAACCACCACCGCCAGTTACAGCTTTGATGATGAAAGCAACCACAGTTACGAATAGCAAGGCTCCTGCAATTCCAAAAAGAGAGTACATAAGTCTTTTTTGACCTTGTTGGGTCAACCAAGAAATACCGGACGTGATTGACAAAATACCAACTATTCCGCCTATCGCCCCGACTACAATAGTGGCAACAATCAGATAAGTAATGATTGTTGAGGCAGTGTCCTTCGTACTATTAGTTAACTCAGCTGCAAATACTGAAGAATTTGCAGTTAAAAATGCCATAACACTAGCTGACAGGGCTGTCATAGTGGTGCGCCATTCAAAGCGCTTTATTCCAACATTCATAATGTTGTACCTCCAAAAAATTTTAGTTTGCACTTAATGTGCACCCATAAATTAACAAATATATTTAGCTTCAAAATTTTTTGCGCCAAAAAAAAAGACGTAACCAAAGTTACGTCCAAAGTTGGATCTATTTTTAATAATGTTTCTTCTGTAAAAATCTTACGTATGTCCCGTTTTCAACAATCGTACCTTCATCTGCATGTGTGAAATTCACTGATAGTTGCTCTTTAAGCTCCTTTATCAGCTTTTTCTTATCTGCATCCGTAACTCCAATTGAGAGTGCGTGCTGCTCGATTAAATCATGCTTACGTAAGAAATTTAGCAAGTTCTTTGCAAGTTGGTCTTTAAATGAGTATTCAGGAATAGAGTCTAGTGACCTATTCACTTCTTTATCCTCAACTATCTGAACTGCCCACTCAGGCAATTGACCTTTCAGGAACAAATACTTAATCAACGTTTGTACATTGATATTCATCTGGATGATATCGTCATAGTTGTCCTCAAGCAGCTTCGAAACAGCTGCACGGTCGATATCGTAAATATAAGGGATCGTCACTGTGTCTTGCTGTTGACTATGTTGATCCCAAAATTCCTCTTGCTTTTTGAAAACTAGAACTCTGGGAATAAAGAATGGAATTCTTCGGTTAAAAGGGAGTTTTGTAGTCAAATAAGTAACCCAGATAGGGGTGAAAATATGATTTTCACCTAATATTGCACCTAATCCACCAAAAAAAGTTATAACGAATGCGATTGGCAGTGCGAAGTAGATGTACCATTGCACTATCACAGATGTGAAGTTTGAAGATGTGATTGTATTAGTAATATCGCCTTGCAGACTTGTAAAAATTTGTAAAAAAACGATCAGAAGCCAGACCTTAAAACTTAATATTAATTCGGTCATGACCCAAGATCCAGCAACTCTGATCCAGTAACTTAGATAATCAAAAATCAGACCTGGAGCATTAAAAATTACAAACAATTTTGAGTATAAAAAACTTAGGAATCTATGGTCTCCATAGAACAAAGACGCATCTGATTGTGCCTTCTCCTCGTGGTGACCTAGACCAATATATTCATCTCTGTTGACGTTTAACATTTTAAATGGAAACATTACACCCTCCCTTTGGCTTTTGCCGTATTTCGACTGTCACCATACCTGAATAGCAAACTTACAGCCATGATAAAAATAGTCATGGATAAGATCATCCAGAAAAATCCCATCGAAAATGTTTGGTAGAAGTTTCCTGGCAAATTCTTCATTTGTAACGCCTGACTATTTATTTTACTGTCCATTTTCGGTGCCATTCGAATTGCACCAAACAATAAAATAGTTGCGATTGACCCAATTGATATAAGCCATGATTTAATGAATGATCCTAACAATAATTTAGTCATCTTCCAGTTTCTTGACTCACTTAGCTTTTTTATTGAATTATTCATAAAGTGTACTATCTGTATTAACAGACAAATCTCCCTTTTTAGAAATATTAGTAATCTTGTTATCACTTCGATTGAACGTTACATCATATAGCGCTTGTCCAGTACCCGCTTTCTTATCTGCATAGTTGGCAGAATATGAGACATAGACTGAACCAGTGACTTCAGTATCATTTAACGTTGCTGGGAAGAATTTAAGACTAGTAAATTTGCTCTGCAACTCTAACTGCTTAACCTTTTTGTAGGGATCAGATTCAAAGATTTTTTCATCCGTAAGAACATCTGAGCTAGCAACATTCCTCAAACTTTTTGCTCTGTTGTTATACTCTTGCTGATTCTCAAAGGTATAATAACCATCAAAAAAATCATTTAATGCATCAAGACTATTTGAAATGCCAGGACGCTTGGATTTCTTTTCTTTTGCCTCATCAATCACAAGATCTTCTGATTTTTTATGAGTCATTTGAATTTTGTCGTTGATACTAGCCTTCTGATTATTTGTATCAATAACACTGACCGTTAGAAATGTTAGCGAGATTAATGAAAATACAGCTATTACTATTGTGAGAATTGAATCATTGTGCTTTTTCATCATTAACCCCCGCATTCGTCAGTAGCTTGATCTCAGTCACTTTATTATTCTTAACAGTTGCAAGCACTGTATAAGAAACATCCTGAGCACCATCTTGCTTAACTAATAATGATCCTAATGCATCTACTACATTTGAATTCTCAACCCTCTGTGACATTGAAACGTCTTGTAGAACAACCTTTGCTGAATATTGTCCTTCTGCCCCGAGAACGCTTTGCAGGGCTTGAAATGATGAGTCACTTCCATATTTCTTATATGAGATGCCAGATGCCTCTGGCGATTTAGTCAGATCATTATTTGAATTGGTAATAAAATTGTCTAAGACATTAAATTTTTCACTTAAGTCAGGTAATTCATCAACTGCTTCTGATCTCACATTTTCAAAATTTTCTCGCTTTGACGCCATTACTTGATTTGCTTTTACTAGATCATTTTTACTGTGATCAATGCTTGATAATTCCACAAACCCAATTAGTAGACTCAATACACCAATTAACCCCAACAATGTATTAATTATCTTTTTACTCATAATTAACTCCAGTTACTCACCTTTCAGAATATCTTTAACCAAGTCATTGTCTGTGCCCTCATATCTTCGATATTCTCTGCCATTGTGTAGCTGCATAATCGTTGGAGTAGAGGTCAGATTGAACTGCTTAATTAAGTAGCGATTCTGAGACTTTTTTAGATCAACCACGATATATCTAACATGATTGCTATTTGCCTTGATTGTTTTCTTGACGGTGTTCTTGATGGCTTCGCAATCAGAACAACCAGTCTTATGAAATACAATCACAACGTTTTCTTTATTTTTTACTGCCGATTCAATCAGAGATTTTGGATTGTCAGAGTCAGGATATGAGATTGACTTACTATAAAAAATTGCACTCAATCCGCCTAAAAATATGCCGACAATGACAATTAATAATTTGACCCACTTACTCATTAGCTTTCACCTCTCCTCTTAAATTACTGATCTTTCTGTTCTGACGCATCAAATACAGTAGACATATCAGGATTTACCACACCATCTTTTGGAACCAGTTGCTTTGGGAAATTCTGCAAATATTTTGCAGGACTATCAATACCCTTCGGAGTATGAGGGTTAAAATTATTTAGCACGGGATTAACCCCAAAATGGACGTGGATTCCAGTTGCACTACCCGTTTGACCCTCGTGGCTAATATGTTGACCTTTCTTAACTTGCTCACCTACATTCACGACAATTGCTTGTTGGCTTGGCGCATGTCCGTAGTAGGCATAAACACCATCTGAATTTCGGATTACAACATAATTTCCACCGGCTAAATCGAATGTCTTGGTAACAACCGTGCCGTCTGATACAGAGTAAACATTACTTTCTTCGCCGGTCTCTGTGTGATCTACAGTTTGAAAATCAACACCCCAATGTATATATCCTTCTTGACCATCATAATTTGGATATCCTCCTGTAATCCTATACTTTCCTTTGATTGGTAGACCGCTAGTAGTACCGGATACTCCAGAGTCGCATATTGCCATATCACTATCTGATCCTGAATTTGCCACACCGTCGCCATTACTAATCTGACTATCACCAACGTTAATATCACCGTTGAAATTAAGATTGAATATTTTCTGGACTTCAACTGCTGTTGCCGTTGTCTCTGGAAGTTTTCGTTGAGGATCATTAAGTGATAGTATTTCAAAATTCACATCCCATGCATCCAAAGAACCTGCTAAGTCTGCATCCTTCATCTCACTCAATGCTTTTACATGTGTTGTCGTTAGTTCTTTAATTGCTAGGCCGACTTGGCCTTCTAATGTACTTTCAGTGTTTCCATAACGATCACCATTTAAACCGCCATTACCCCATTGCCAAATACCGATAACATGACCAGAAGGATTTACAGACGCCGTATTAAAGCCACTTTCGCGTAACCCAATAGCTAATGCTGCTGCGATATTTGTTCCGCTCATATGTAGCCGACTTTTAAATTGATCAGCCGCATATTGCATAGCTTTGTGTGTATCTGAGTTTTCATCCTTCCAATCTCCCCCAATAGCGGCCCCACCACTAGTAGAAGGAGTGTTAGTGTTAAAACAGCTGGATTTGCTTCCCCCAGTAATCACAATTATTAGGAACATCGCACAGAATGTAGCAATCGCAATCGGAATTAACACTGAAAAAATTGAGATGAATACCTTTAGTTTTTTGCTACCTTTGATTGTGCCTAACACCGCACTTCCACCGGTACTTTGCTTTTGATTATTTTCATCCATTGAGATCACCTACTAAAACACTAATGTTATAAGGACCATTAAGAGAATCACTACAACCAGACACAAGAAGGCAGTACCAATTTTCTTCTCGAAGCCTTTTGTGACTGTGCTGGGCATTTCGCCAGCATCCAAGCGTTCTTTAAACTTCGCATAATCTCTTTCGGCATCACGACGAATTGTGCTTGGACGGTAAGGATTAATATGCTTGTTCTCAACAAACCTAGGCTTTGCCTTCTTAGTTTTATTCTTTGCCATTAGATTCCACCTCCATACAAGACCTCGTCATCTGGTTCTGGTCTATTTCCTGTAAAGAAAGTTGATTGTACGCCTCTTATTACCATCAGAAATTGCCCTTGATGCAACATTGGTAGAGTATTAATTTGATCCATAGTTACGTCGGTTCGGCTTGTAATTTGAGAATAGCGAGTGAGCTCGTCTTGTGGGAGGCGGCCAACTTGATGATTTTGAAAACGATTGAAGAAATCGCGAATTGACTTTGTTCCTTCAGTTACTTGCTGATTACCATCAAGGACAACCTGCTTTAAACCAGGGAAAATCATAAATGTTCCAAAATAATTTTTTCGTTGCTGCTGCATCATTTGATCTGCAAAAATTGCTCCACGTGGATTAGTTTCATTGATGATGTCATCAGCTTCATCTTGAATCCACCAGAAATACTTGGGTGCAGCGGTTCCATCTAGCATGGTAGCCCTTGAAATCTCACCACTTTTCTCACGCTTCAGTTGGGTGAACCCATTCATAACAACATAAGCGCTCATTAACGATAAAATGTTGTAATACTGAGCACTGTAAACTTTTTTGTCCCAAGCAGACATTCCTGATGTATCAAAAAGAATCAAATTCTCTTTAGATAAATCGGGTACATTTGTATATCCACTGACCTTTGAACCGTACTTTCTAAGAAGTGCGCCAAATGTTGTGATTATTGAATCTAAGCGTTCATAATCTTTAGGGCTCATGCTGTTAGCCTCTAAAGCCTTAGATCTCAAATAACTGATGAACATTTCCAATGTTGGATATGCATCATTAGCCAATCCTAGAACTTTCAGCTTTTCAGGATGATCTTCAGGAGAGCTAGACCACATACCCAGATCTTGATAAAAGTTCTGCAACTCAGTCGAAACTAGTGCTACTTCAGCTTCACCAGCTTCAGGATTAATCGTACGGTAGTAATTCTCAACCTTATCTAAGTGGTTGATAAATGAAGCAATGGTATTGACGTTACCCTCTTCATCTAATTCGGTAGCAAATATATGGAGAATATTTACCATGTTCTTACTACCATCCATAGTCATAACAATGCCACCAAGATTTTTAATGTGAGGTATATATCGCTGCGATCGATCAAAAGCCCAAATAGTATCGCCTCTTGCGAATAAGGGATCTAAATTTTGATGCATCCAAGTTGTCTTACCAGAGCCAGCATCTCCAATTACAAGATTGTATGCTGTATTTCGATGTTGACCGTCAGAATGACTGGGATCAAAAGTCACTTCACCTTCTTGAAAGGTAGTACCTAGCCAGGTACCACGAGGATCAGATAGGAACGTCTGATTGAACGCGTATGTTCCCGCCAGAGCCTTAGCCTTCATTGGAAAACCGCGATCTCTTAACCCAAGATGTTCAATTTTTGTAGCTGGTTTCAAGAACTGTATAGACTGATTCACCATCTCATCCATGAAAATCTTGGTTTTAAAGTTCATCACTTTTTGCCTGAATTCATCTTCTTGTTTGTGCAGCTCTTCAGGCGTTCGAGCGATCAGCATGATACGTGTATACAGACGCTTATAGACATCCAGCCCATTCACAGCATTACGTAAATCCTCACGGTCTTGTTGGTATTCGTCGACCGCTAAAATCTGACGTTGCTTATTTTGAAGCTTATCATTAGCAATTCCTTCATTTGCATTTAACGCATCGTTCAATGCTTTTTGAACCTTCGCACGATCTTCAGTACCAATCTTTAATTGTGTAATTGAGTTGGGCGTATCCAATAGATTTCTAAACCACATTTGCTGTTGGTCTTCTTTGGGGTAATCCCAAACAGTGGTAATACTTGCAACACCATCACCATACTCAATATAGTTTGAGTGATAAATTGTAGGACCTGGATTTTTAACCTCATGAATTAAATCTAGGTCATAACCCCTACCCCTTAACTTTGATGCCTCACTTTTCTTCATAGTTCTTAGTCCTTTAGTTTTTTAGTTGACGAGTTGGGTCTTGAAGCATTGAAAGAACATTCTTTTTCTGTTTCAATGAAATTCGTTTAGCGTTTATAGCCATGCCGCCCAGCCTAATAAATGAATCACGATTTTCCCTAGTCTCGCTCATCGAATCGCCGTAAATCAACGCAGTATAAGCTTGGTGCACAACTACATCTTCAACTGTCTGTAAATTACCCACGATCTTTTCAGCCGCCATGTAACGACGCCGTAACTGTTCTCGCAAGTTTGCATCAGAACTGTTTTGTAGTTCTTTTAATATTTGGTCACGATTATTAATCCAGCTCCGTTGCTGAATTGTAGTAGATGCAGGCATCTTAGTTATTAGGATGTCAAAATCACTTAGATAGGTATTAAGTAGCATGTGATAGTCCTGAATAATTCGACTTGCTCCATCTGAACCAATACCATAAACAAAGTCCAAGTCCTTACCTTCAATTGATAGCATGTCTAAATATCCATCAGGCTCACCATCTTCATTTGCTAATCTGAGTAAGTTATCTGTCCCCTCAAATTTTTGCCAAGGTAGCAATGAAACTAAAGGCATTGTAGATCTGAAAGACACAACATCCTTAGCATTAAGAACCTTGCTGCTTTTTCGTTTGAAAGCCATTCCTAGTCCTCTCTTTCTAATGGCAACACTTTGATTGATCCTCGCAATTGAGGGTGGAACATTGATTTAAATGACCGTACGGTGACTTCAGATAATACCGTCGCATGTGGATTACTTGGAGCTGGTAACATTGCATAAATCGCCGCTACAATCATCGTGATAATGAAACCTAGCTGCAAAACCGAAAATTGATACGAGAATGCTGTATTCACAATTACATAGGTAAAAATGCCATGTCCGGCTGCAATTCCTATTCTTTCAAAACTCAGCGCCATTACGCGCGCTGGCTTTTTCCAGATATTATTACCTGGCGAAAATGTTATATATTGTGCCAAATTACTATCTCCTTTTTTATTCCTTGATTAACTACAGGCTAAGAATACTTATTTTTAAAGGCCGAAAAAAATTTTGCGCCAAAAAAAAAGACCAGCAAATATTGCTGAGTCTCATTTCTCTGCTAAACAGAAAACATACTTCAAAGTATAACTTCCGTTATACTTATTAAGAAAATTATACGTATACTTATGATTATATTTCTAATTATACTTTTAGTTATACTTTTAATTATGCTTATAAGTATCATTAAACGTATACTTATCATTATAACTAGAGTATAATGATAGTTGTAATTGATAATATCCTTGATTAACTACTGTTTATTTCATTTTGACAAATACTTTAAACAGCGAGGAAATTACAATGGCTAATACAAAAATTGTTACATTTACAGGTTCTAAAGGTGGTGTTGGAAAGACAACCATTCTATTTAATATCTCTTCTTGGCTTGCTACAAATTCAAAAAAGATTCTACTTATTGACGCAGACTTTCAAGCAAGTCTAAGCTCAACTTTCAACGTAATAACCAATCAACATACATTACTAGATGTGTTCATGGGCGGAGAACCAACCGTGCGGCACGTTGCAGAAAACATAGATCTGATACCGGCTTCGCCTAATCTCGATCAAGTAGAAACATTGATTCAAGGTAAAATGTTCCGTGAATACATGCTACTAAACTGGATGCATAAGAATGAAGATCTTATCTACACTTATGACTATGTATTTATTGATACACATCCAGAATTTAGTATGTTGACTAAGAATATGATTGCCGTAAGTGATGCAGTGATTGTTCCTCTTGAGCCAAGTGAATATGGCTTTACACAACTAAAGAATCAGTTTGAGCTTCGTATGGCTGAATTTAGAGAAGCCAGCATTGATCCTCGTACTAATACGAGTGATATTGACGCACAAGTCTTTTTCGTCGGTAGTAAAGCACGTACAACCACCACATCGAGTCGCTTATTCCGTGAAGAATTGCTAAGTATTCCTAATAATATTGGGGTCATTAAATTTAGCGAAATAATGCCCACCTCGACGTTTACAAAGGTTGCAGTCACAAATATGAGCGCCGACAAACTTCGCTCTTACAAGGGCTATAAGGACCATTTAGTTGATGAGTTCTCGAAAATCCAAAGAGTAATTGATAACTTGAATTAAATTTTAGGAGGACGCAAATGTCATTGAATTCAAAAAAAGAACAGCTTGATTCTATGGTTGGTTCCGATAAGGAAGCAATGGCCAAGGCCATGCAAGAGAATCCATTAAAAAATGCAGTGTTCAATGTTGATAACTTTGTTTCGGATCTTTCGATGAAAAAGTCTTCAAAGGAACGCAAGCAATCTGTTTCAATCACAATGACGCCTACCATGAAAGCTCAACTTCTTGAGTTAGCAAAGCAAAATGGTTATTCAGGTTTGTCAGAATTCGCAGTAGATGTATTTCAAAAGATGATCGATTTTAACAAGTAAACAAAAAAGGCCCTGAAAGCATAATGCTTTTAGAGCCTTTTTAGCTTAAATTATTTATCTAACAATTTCTGTTACGTATTGACTTACATCGGTATCTTTCTTTGCATCCTTCAAATTGTCAAAGTAAGGTTCGTAAACCTTATCTGGATATTTCGTGGCATATTTATTAAATTCACCATTATCTGCTAACGCACCCCAGATATAACTTACTTCTCCACTATCAAGAGAAGTATCAACAATTTTGGTATTGTCAAAGGTCTTACTTGTTCCAAATGTATTTTTCTCATCATTTGGGAGCTTACCAGAACCGTACCACTTATACAAATCATTTTTGGTCCATGTGGTTTTATATAAAAACTTACTTGTTTTAGTAAGATGCACATAATGTCCTTCCGGAGCTAACTCAAATTGCTTCTTAATATCAAGTTTTCGCCACTCAGCATCAGACATCTTAGCTGCCGCAGCCTTGGTTGGATGAGCCTTAACATATGCAAATGTACCACCACCAGCAATCACCACTGCTAGCAGAACACCAATAATCCACCAAATTTTCTTTGTCATAATTTTCAACTCCACCAAATCGTTTTATTACCTTAATGTTACCTTAATCACAGTGATAAAAAAAGGGTATATCCATATCAATTAATGATGGATATATCCTTTTTATAATCATCAGTATAATTCAATAGGAGGCATCATTTCGTCTAACTCTGCTTGCGTAGGCAAAGGTGGCATGTTCTGCTCGAAGTCTTGGTAATTTGAATCATCTGTTGAGGTCATAGTTGAATTATCACCAGGACGGTTATCAGATGAGTCTACAAAACTTGGGGTATTAATCGGCGCCATTCCCGTCTTTGCCTTAGAATTATTACCAGCACTATTTTGACCTTTAGAAGAACCAGCGTTCATCGGTACATGTACTGTGCCGGTATCACCCTTTGAAGCGGAATTTTTAGATGTTTGTGGTACCTTATTCGTACTAGAGTTATCACTACCTGGCTCGCCTATTCCACTCTCATCTCCATTTGATTCTGAAGATTGTGGACCAGCTGGATTAGGAGGGGCCGTAGGCGCATCTGATCCTGATTGGCCAGCACCATCTTGTCCCGCTTGGTCGTTATTATCGCTCGATCCCATTCCTCCAGATGACTGTGGATTATTTTCGTCTGTGTCTGTATTTGTACCTCCATCATTTTTCGAGCCACTGCCATCAGGTTTATTGGCATCATCTCCATTTGTTGATTTATTAAGTGGCTGTTGCATACTTTTAGCCTTATGCTTCAAAGCCAAGTCGTTCGCTTTCTCGGCAACTTTATCTGATATTTTTCCAGAAGCAGCACTAGCTTTGTCCACTAGGGCTTTAGTTGCACCCAAACCACTCTTAGCAGTATTTCCAGCACTCTTAGCCATGTTTCCAACTGCTCCTGCTGCCATACCTCCAGCTATTAATGATTGTGCGGTATTACCATGTCCAGTGGGTACACCCGTCCAGTCATCAATTAATGAGAATCCACCAAACAGTCCTTTTGCGCCACCGATCATGATTCCGATTGAGAGAATTGTATATGGCATTGTACTGAGGCCCATACTTTCAAGCTTAGTCATTGACCATTGAATGAAGGCAAAAAACAAGACTACATTTAATGGCATTAAGGCCATTCCGATAAATGAACCTTCAATCAGATGCATAATCTGCATGGCCTTTTCACCCTTCAGGTCACGGAAGGCAAACACTAGAATTGTTATCGTGTAGTAAGCAATTCGATATAAACGCACGACTAATTCAATTATTGCTAGAAAGCCAACAATACTAAACGTTATTTCAGCTCCAATAATTCCCATCCAATTAACCTTGATCATTGGATAAATTTCATTAAATATTCCACCAGTGAACCATACTCCCTTGTCTAATTCCTCTTTTTGTTCATCAACACCTCTTTTATTTTTGAAAACATCTTGATTATTTCTGGCATTATCACCTGTGACTTTTTTAACTTCATTATCATCCATCACCTTTGAAAAGAATGGTGCATGTACTATTGCTGGATCATCTCCATCTTTAATTGGACTGTAATTTTTGAGCTCTTCGACTTTTACATCAAAGTTTTTATCCGCGACTTTTTCAAGATCCACACTATTATTCTTCCAAACCTGTACAAGGACATTATTATCTTTTGGTAAGAAAGTATCATTAGCGCTCTTACTAATCGCAGTACCACCTGTAATAAGCCACGGCATAGTTCCAAGCACCATAAAGATTATTATTATTCCCTTAGGCCATTCCTTACCTTTCTCACCGTTGGTAAGAGTGAACATAAACAGGCTAATGTACATCATGATAGCAAATACTACAAAGCCAATCGTTGCAAACATTGGTACATACTGTCCAAGGTTGTAGCCAGTGATATCACCATGCGTGTTGGCCACAAAAATTCCACTAAAATCAGCTAAATCCCAAACCTTGGTCCATGCAGTTAGAACTGCATTACCAAGATCGAAAAATATTTCTGCAATACCATGCATGATCGTTTCAATCATGCTTAGGTACACTCGTGGCATTGGTGACAGATAATTTGACCAGGCATCATAGAAAGCCGTGTTTGGTCCCCCATCCGGTACTTTCATTAAAGCTGCCAGGTAAAAAATATTTTGCATTATATTTCCTTTCTAATTTTCTTCATCGTACAGACCTTGAGCCTCTTCTAAACGTCTTAATTCATCATCAGACATACCGGTAGTATCGGTATCCTTGCTTACTTCAGCATTCTCTGAATCTTCCGCCTCATCATCAGCATCCTGTGATGCTGATGGTGTATGCGTTCGACCATCTAATCGCTTCTGAAGTTCAAACATCGAATCCATATTTCGATCCAACAAATCGAGCAACTTTCGGTTTGTATTTAACTGTGGCATCGTCGCGAAGAGTTCACCGCGTTCTGATAGTTGTAAGGCATTAGTCTGAGGAACCGTTCGACTAAGGTAGTGCTTTGTTGAAAGAATACCGTTAATGAGTTCTTCAATTTCCATTACGACTGACAGATTACTCATTTGATCTTCAGGTATAAATGGCTCATCCAAGTTGGCAGTAAATTGTTCACGCCACTTTGTTCGATAATCTTCATCACTAACCTGCTTCTCCGACAATTGCACATGATCACGGCCATAAGCCTCATCAATGACTGCCTTAAGGTCGGTAGCATCTTTCAACATAGTGCCTAAGTCATCTCCAACACGAGCATTAAGAGAGAGACGTTCTTGAAGCTCATAGAAATATCTACTGAAGTCCTGGAACAAATCATCATAAGTAAAGTTCTTGATGTGATTCTTGATTGGTAACTTTGTTGTGAAATAGTCTAATCTGTATGACTTACCAATTAAGTCACGCGAATTAGGCATCGCCGTTCCTTCCGTATCAAAGATCGGTAACGCACGCACAGGCTTCCAATGGCGGTTAGAACGCTTTGCTGTTCTGAAAACAATTGCCTCACCTTCTAGCATTTCTTCGATGTTTTTCTCTGGCATGAGGGGCACGCTGTCAATTGAAACCACACGATTACCTCGATCTTGTTGTTGCTCACCCATTTGTGAGTTAACCAATTCCTTCTGTACTTCGATATTTCCTAATCTCTTTGATACCTCTTCCTTAGTTCCTGAATCCTTGGTCTGGAGGTAATACTGAGTCAACATGTTACTTTTAATTTCTTTACTTTCAATATCTGAATAGTGTTTACTTATCTGCACATCATCTTGTAAATAAAGATTCACAATATGCCCATAAGTAAGTCCGCGGGTAAGGAAATTTGAAAAGCCTGGAATTTTTGGCCACATCGAGAACTCATTCAATTTGAAAATAATCCAACGATCCATCTTCCTACGAGTAATCTGTGACGCAATTTCTGTATTGACCGAAAAAACTTGGCCAATAAACAGCGATGCTAGTGCAGAGTAATTATCATTATTCTGCGGAGCCACAATAAAGGTTGCCTTTGGCTTTTCAGAATAACGAAGGTCATACTTTGCACGTCCGTTTTCAAACAACTCGAATTTCAAAGCCCCTGGTACAATTTTTAATACAGGTTTTCCAGAATACTTATCAAATAATGGTTTACCTCCGATTGAATGCTTCTGCCGTTTTTCACCTTGCAGACGAACCCAGTCATTTCTCAGATGATGCGGATTGTCATTGCTCTTAAAGTGAACACGAATTTCCCACTGTTCAGAGAAGTATTTTTTAAAAGGATAATGGATCACACCTGTGCTACTAACCTTCATGGAATCTTGTTCCACAAATTTTTTAGGATCATCACTCAATAGGTCATATAATTCGACGTAAGCTGTCAGACCGGCATAAGCCACTGGCAGCATTATCTTTAACATTCTTGGGAAACCATAATCTGATATTTGAATGGTTGACCGTGAAGTAAGCTTTGCTACAGTTTGACTGGCAAACAGACTAGAATGTCGTTGCAGTGTGAACATAACTGAAGTTCTCGTATCACCAGTTGACTGAAGGTACGATGCTGCTTTCAGAATCGCTTGGTCAATTATCGGTGGCTTTGGGTCAAGTTGACTGAGCATTTTAAAGTATTCTGATAAGCCATCCTTGTTTTTATCCTTTGGATCACTAAATTGGCCCAATGAGTTAATAAATTGTGGCACACTAGCAGGAGTTGCAAAGGTTGGATCATTATGATCAATTGCCAACCAGAGTAGAACAAGAATAATTGCTAGTTGTGTATCTTCGGCCGATTTATCCCATTGATCATCTCCTCCAAATTGATCGGTATTTCCAGCACTTCCAATAATCTGTACGATAACGTTTGATTCATCTATTGCTTTGTCCATTTCACCATCAATGGCGTAATTGAGCGCTACTTGCAAAGGATTCCAAAGTTCTGACCAATAGGGATCCATAATATTAATGAAACTCACATCATATCCAGCTTCCAACAATGGAATGAACGCCATTTTTCCATCTTCATTCTTTGCATCAGTATCAATAATATTTGGCTGGATTTCTGCGCGCCTTATTACATCAATCGTCGGATATCCAATTCGTTGATCCTTACCAATTCGGGTCGGAGCGGTAATACTAGTATGCGTGGGTGTTGTATCAATCCAATAAAAACCAGAAAAACCACCTTTGACATTCTCTTGCCCTTGAAACAACTTGCTTCCAATTGGTGTCTTTAACAGTATCTTTCTAATGAACCGGTAGTATAAGGGAAATATCTGCATATTCAGCCCAAATGGCAGCTTGAGAAACTGGATTACCCACAAAAGTGGGTGAATCGACAAAAATTGTAAAGAGTAACCAGAAATGTGAACAATTGGTTCTCCAGCTTGGCCCTTATAATATTTATTTCTATCCGGAATTAACTTATAAACTGCATCAATTTCCTTCAATTCTGCCCACCGATTTTGATTAGTAGTTCGATCACTGAACTTTTGAAGCCAGTCATAAGAGTTTTTGAATGCTAGTCGTAAGATCAATAGGAAAGTGATTCCCATCAATATCCATGTGATCCATGACCTATCCTGGAAGGTCCCGCCAGATATCGAAAACATAAAATACCGTTTCAGGTAATCCAAGCTAAACGCCGGATCAATATAATAACCAAGCGGGTTAAATATCAAATTACCCAAACCATTTGCTAAAACATACCAAAGCACTCTTGCAAATGTACCAACTAAGAGTGCTAATAAAAGTCCAACAGCGACATACAAAAAGAATATGAATACTTGATACCAAAGTTTTCCACGTAAGCGGATCTGACTTTTCTGTTCAAAACCACGCTCGCGTTCGTATCTCCTTCGATTAAACATCTGAGGCCACCTCCTCGATTTCAAATTGAGTCACAACTGTGTCCCAACGTCCACGAGGGTGTGTATCATCGGGTGGATTTCCCCAAGTCCTAAACACAAATGAATGACCTTTAGAGATTCCAGTTCGACGCTCTTCCAAAATCCCTTCAGCCACCAATGCTTCGACATGGTCCAAGATCACATCATCTAACGGTCGAACTCCTTGATTACGCTTATAACCACGTTCAAGTAAATAATCTGATAGTGGAAAAGAACCCGTTGTTTCATCTCCAATTTCTTCATAATTCTCGGCAAAAGTTGGAATCAATTTTTCAATTTGATCCTGTTTGTAAATAATTTGATAGTTTTGTTTTGCTGCTTGAGCTGATAGCTTTGCCATCTTTAGATCAATAATTTGAAGCACATCTAAATCACTAAGTGGGCTGTACACAACGACTGAACCAATACGAGAGATCAATTCTTGTCGCATACCAGCTCCTCGTAATGCACTTTCAAAGTCTTGACTAAAAGTATTCTTGCTTGCTTCATCACGTTTGTATTCTTCGCTTCGTTCGTCACGATCAAGAATTAGCTTGTGGCCGATATTCGTGGTCATAATGACAATCAGGTCTTTGAAGTTGATTAATTGACCGTAGCGATCAGTTAGCCGCCCATCATCTAATATCTGTAACAGCAAGTCCCAAATCATGGGATCTGCTTTTTCTATCTCATCTAGCAAAAGAACAGAGTATGGATGATATTTAACTGCTTCAGCTGCACGTTCAATGAAAAGCTCCATCGACGCTTTAGCAAACTTGAACTCAGACATATCAAATCTGATAATTTGATCCTCACCACCAAAAAAATGCCTAGCCAATGATTTTGCAGTTTCCGTCTTTCCAACACCAGGCGTACCAGCTAACAGAAACGATAAGGGTTTAGACATATCGCCAAGACCGGCCGCCCGTACGCGAATACCATTAGTAATTTTCTTTAAAGCCTCATCTTGGCCAATTACGTCACCCTGCATACGTTCTAGCAAATTGTATAAACGACTATTGTCAGTTTCATTCAAGACCGCAAGAGGGACAAAGTATTGTTCATGGATAATTTCAGCGATATCATCAAATTCCAATAATGAATGCTCATTTAATTTAGCCTCTGAAAGTGCACTATCAAGTAATGTAACTGCCTTATCAGGGAAATATTCAGTGGTAATAAAACGATCTGAGAATGATACGACTGCCTCTAGCAACCCTTTACCTTCAGGAACATTAACACCCGTTCGCTTTTCAAAATCAGCTTTGATGTTATTTAGGACCGCAAGAGTTTGCTGAGTCGTTAGCTCATCCAAATGCACACGGCTAAATCGACGTCTGATTGCTTTATCTGATTCAATGTATTCGTGATACTCTTCCAGAGTAGTAGCACCAATCACTTGGATTTCACCGCGACCAATTGCTGGTTTCAAGATATTGGCAGCGTCCATACTTGAATTACCATCTGATCCAGTACCAATTAATTCGTGCATTTCATCAATGAATAAAATAATGCTCTTATCAGCTTTCACATGATCCACTAAGTTATAAAGATTTGACGCAAAAGTTGCTCCATCCTGATATTCCATTAGTGCTGATAATTCGAGTCCTAAAATGGTTTTCGCTCTCAGGTTTTCAGGTAAATCATCCGGCTCAAATTCAATCTTTTTGGCCAATTCCTCGATTAAAGCTGTCTTACCTACACCGGCTTCTCCGACAATAGCAACACTATTCTTACGGGCCTGATTCAAAGTACGAATGATTTGTCTTAATTCACTCTCACGCTCAAAGGCTCCATATTTACCTGGATCTTGTGCGACCAGCTTAGAAAAGTTAGTTGTAAACCTTTCAATATAGTTATCTTCTGCCATCGCTTATTCCCCACGGCTACGGCGTGCTAACTCCGACAATGTTGGTTTGTCTGAATTAGTAATAGTATCAACATCTGAGTCACTAAAAAGCTGTTCTACACCAACCGCACTCAACCGATTATTAATACTGGACTTTCGCCACTCTGTTTCGGTTTTTACCATCGCTTCCAATTCATCTTGCAATGCATTATCACCTTCAATGGTTTTCAATTCCTTGTCATGTGCTTCTTGTAAACTCTTGAAATCCATAGCTTTTCTCCCTCTAACTTCTAAATTCCTAATTGCTTCAAAATCTGGTATATCTTCAGCTGCAATGACTTCTGCATTCATCGGGAAAACAGACGTTACAACTGGCTTGTCTTCAATAATTTGTATTTCAAATTCGTAAATCTCTCGCAATAATGGGGCTCCAGCTGGGAAGATGATTGAATACTCTTCCCCATTCACAACCAAAGTTACTGAATCCTCTTTTGAAATCTGTACTGATAGAACGTAATAACCTCTGCCATAGGCAACATCTAACAGCATTCCAATAATTGTTTTTTTCATCTTATCTAGTCCTTACGGCTTCCTGTGATTGATCTTGAATAACTTGTTCTTGTAATTTAGTTGCATTGTTACTCTTAACTGTCTTGCTGCTTAACGCCTCGTAGTGGATTACTTCTCCGTTTGCCAGCCTGTCTGATAAAAAACGCGTCACCTCGGATCCTGCATGCGTTACCTCCATGAGTTCTGCGCTCTTATCCGAATCGGCTAAATTCATAAATGCATCTGTCAAACTGCCTTTTTTACCCTCTTGACCTTCAGCGGATCCATTTGAGTTCACTTGCGACAATTCTTCTGGATCAAGTCCTAGGTTTTTAAGCACGACATAACTTGTCAAATTAGCTTTTGCTTCCCGTAAATGGCTATCTTTATCAACTGCTGCATCATTTGAATTTTGATATAGCGAGACCTTACCTACCTCATAGGCGAGTGTCTGTACCTTATCGAGGTTAGACATATCGGGGCGAAGAATAATCGTATTATTCTCAGGATGTTTACTATCTGTATAAATTGCACCCTTGTGACTGAAAGCCCCACCATAAACTTCATTTGGACTGTGACTAGCGTTGTTATCTAAGAACGTATTTGCTTGAGCATCGTTATCAACAACTCGATAACCTTGCTTCTCGACATATTGTTTCAACACGCCATAGGCATTTGCCAAGTGCTGTGGTGAATTATCAATATGTAAATCAATTGGGCGTTGAGGTAAAAGCCTCTTTAGATCCTCAGTTGTCGCATTTGTTTGCGAAATATCAAATACGTTCTGAATCGGATAAAACTTACTTTCCTTGGTATTTAAAATACCGGCATTCGCATCTTTACGTTGCTGCTCAGTTGCTTGATTCCATCTCACAATCTCACCATCAGGAGTAACGATTGTCTTTATATTTTTGGGCGCGCCAAATGTTTTGATACCTTTTCCTTTGGCTTGCTCGTGCAGCACTTGGATACCTTCATTTTGGAACTGTTCGTATCCCATAACGATCGTTGCATTGGGTCGCTGACCATAAATGGCCCAACTATTACTAGGTGAGAATTTTTGACCCTGTGCTACAAAATCAAGCAACTCACGGACTTTCGCACTATCCTTTTGACTCGCTTGGACATTTTTCATCGCATTCGAAATGATAGCTACATTCCTGGTACGGTTTTCCAGCGCACGATCTTCCTTGTTAGTTGTGGTCTTATTAGTTGCTGAACTCGAACCAACACTATTAACATCCTTAAGGGGCTTTTGTTTTGCTCTAGCTCCGACCACGTTATCGCCTCTACTAGGTATGAATGAACTATCAAGGTCTCGAAGCTTATACAAGGTGTCATAACGCTTTTTATTCTCTTCAAGTGAGAACTGCTCAATACCTTTAACTCCAGCTTTTAGCTGATCATTCCAATCCTTGCCCTCGACTGGTATTTGTCGAACTACTTCCATATGTTCATGCCAGCTGTAGCCGGTATAAATCTCATTGGCAAAGTTCATTCCTGCCAGGTCATTATCAGTGGCAATGATCAACTTTTCAGGTAATGAATTATTTCTTGCTTGGGTCATGATATTAAGTTGGTTTAATACCTTATTTGTATTAAGCCCTGATAATGACAACACCGTTGTATTCTCGTGACGTAACGTTCCTAGATTTTGTTGCGTATAGGAAAGCGCATCTATTGGCGCTTCAAAAACAATTAGGTTATCCGTGCCGTTACCAAATTTCAGATTGAAGCCATAATTTGTATCGGAAGAGTAGCCAATTCGCTTTTCAGTTCCACGTTTACCAAACTTTTCAAAGTCAACGTCCGTCCCCTGGACATCTAGACCAACAACTTTCGAGTCTTCATTGATCCACGGAAATAAAATTGCTGGTTTCATCCATTCACCAGTCTCTTTGTCTTTTCGTGGTGTACCTTGTTTGATAACCCCACTCTTCAGTAAAGGTTCAACAAACTTTGGATGAAAGCCACGGACATTTATCAGGTAGTCTTCAGTGTTTGTAGTGGTCTTTGCAGTACGCCAGCGTCCAAAATCAAAATCTTCCTTCTTAGAAACTGGGGCCGTGTAATCAGCTTTTGTACTTTCATCCATTGACCCATAAGCTCGACTGAAGGCAGCCCATTCTTTCCAAGCAGACTTTTTATCCATTTCAAACCAGTTCTCAATAAAATCACCTAAGTCACCATAAACATCTCCAGCAGGGCTTGAGTACCACTGGAAGGTATTCTTTTCAAGATTTACAACTAATCCATGACCGTTTTTTTCTGTTAAATGAATCGTATTGCGGCCATGTGGCTCGTATCCAATAGCTTTGTGGTCCAAATAGGCCTTAATTGGAATAGCTTTCATCGCTTCACGATTAATTGCCATGGTTAACCTCCATTCCTGCACCACTCTCCATGTGACTAGCTTGATCTTGTGACTTTGGTAATGGACGTACACTTCTAACAAAACGTTCGATTTCATCAAGATCATCAGTTTCCAAGTTAGTTTGAAGGATTCCCATCAACTCAATTAGGTACTCATCCTTAGCCTGCTTTGTGATCTCGGCAAGTTCATTGACTTTTTCTTGAGCGACGTTCAATTGTTCCAATTTCTTCTTTAATTTGTTCTTTGCATTTACTGTTGCCATAGTATTTCTCCTATATTTGTTTGATTACGAACATAGAATACACAAAAAAAAAGAACCAAAAATTTATTGCGCCAAAATAAAAGACTGATTCTTTAATATTCGATTTTTAATTATCCAACCGGCCCCAGTCCCCGCAAGCGGGGTCAAATTTACTACGTACGTTCTGCCTCCAGTCACAGCTATTTTGTCTCTGTGCCACCAAATTTATAGCATCTGGCAGAGTGGCTAACAAGCAAGCTTGTAAACCACTCTAGCCAAGATACAAGGGTAAATGAACGGCAAGCCGCCCTTGTATCTCGGCTGCCAACTGCAATTAATTCTATGTCACGACGACAAAAAAACAGCTGTAACAGGCGACAGCCGTCCGAAAGGTTTTTGTGTGACAAATCTATATTTTTTAGTTAGGAGTTTTTTCATGAAAAAGAAAGAACCTTTGTTTGACCGTGCTTTACGTTTTGTTGAAGCACAAGGGAAAGAACCTATGTACCTGCCCGGCCGATTAGCTTTATTAGCTGATGAGAACCCTGATAGGCACGGGAAACTTACTATCTCACTGTGGCATGTGGATGATGCCAACCGGCTAACACATAAAATTCATGAAGTTACCTATTGGTATTCCTACCAAAATAAGTTTGTAAATCTGTTCAATGTAACGGATATTTTAACTATTGCCTTAAAGTACACAAGATAAGAGGAGATTAAATAATGGGACTAGATATGTATCTTTCAACGACAACCAAGCAAGAACGTATGGTTTTCTACTGGCGCAAAGCTAATCAAATTCGTGAATGGATAGCAAATAGAGCTAATGAAGATAGGGAAGAACAAATTGAATACCGTCTTTCAAAAAATGAACTTACTAACCTTTTAGAAGATATTCAAAAGGTCATGAGCAAACCGGAATTAGCATCTGATATTTTACCAACTGCCAGTGGATTTTTCTTCGGCTCAACTGAATACGACCAATATTATTTCGCTGAATTAGCACGCACTCTGGAAGAATTAAAACCTATCGTGGACGATTTGAACAAAAACGAAACATTGTTATATGGGGAATGGTGGTAAAAGTGACAAGAAGTTATTATGATGAATTTTCTAAATTATCCGTAACTCAAATGCCACAGGCCATTGCAGATATGACTTACGCATATAATGAGACACAAGTTCCCGCTAAGCATTATAAGGAAATGCTAGGGAAACAATTTGAAGAACTAATGGAAGCCCAAGCCAGTGTCAAATTAGTTGACGTGCTGTTCTCTACTCTTAGCAGTCTGCAAAAAGAAAGCCCCCGCCTTTTCTTTCAAGCATTACTTTTACTTGATTTAGGTATTAAGCCAAAAGGTTTAACAGCACAACAATATCAAGCTATGTCAGTTACAGCTGATAAATTTGAGCAAGACAAAAAAGCAAAAATGCTTGATAAGGACATTCTTGGCCTGTTTAATAACATTCTTAAAAATGGCGTACTCTACAAAATGAAGGAGGAAGATAATGACTAGAAAAGTACAAATTCAATATGTAGACTCTTGGGAATTTACGACCGAGGTAGAAATTCCCGACGGTATGAGTACAAAAGAATTTGCAAAAGATTTTTTGGAAAAGGAAGATTATTTTACTGAAAAATTTGAACGCACGAATATGCAAGTTCAGACCAGAGACTTAGATACTGGCAAAACAGAGAGGTTACAAGATATTGATGTCTAGGGCTCTGCCCTAACCAGCCCCAGCCCCCGCCAGCGGGGATCGAATTATAACCCTATGCCAGTCAATATTGCCATATATCACTAGATTCAACGCACCGTTACATTTCCTTCGTCATTTTGACATGGCGTGTCGCTCTAAGTGCGGCTGCGCCCCACCAAGACCGAATCGTAAAGCAAGGGCAAGCTCCGTCGGCAAGCCGACCCTTGCTTTACTACATCACCAGGTCGTCAATCCTTGTAAATTTCACTAGGCGTTGAAGAACGCTAACATATACGGCAAATTGACCGTCAAGAGGAGTCTGAATTATGGCAAGATACCAAGCATTCGTTTCACAAACAGTAGTTGCAGTTGTTGATTTAAAAGCCGGCAGTCTTGAAGAGGCTAAAAAAGAAATACAAAATCTAGTCGATAGTGATGCTGTCTATTCTCTAGACTTTGACTCCACCAATTCGGATTTTGAAATTGATAGTATCGAAGAGCATTAAAGATTAATTCAGAAGGGTAAAATTATGACTAAAAAAGAACAAAGTTTGTTTGATTTTTTAATTGAGTGGGTAACTGACAAAGCAACAGCGTATCTATTTATAAATGGAGGCTACAATGGTTATGTCTATGGTTCAGCCGGCTATGTAGAAGACCCTGACGATGAATATTGGGACGAGCAAGTAAAACTTGGTGCCATGACAATTGAAGACGCGATACTTGAACACCGATATCTAATTGGCAGTGTACTTTAATCAGCGACTAATTGGAACAAACGAAAAGACCAATCGTAAAAATGATTGGTCTTTTTCGTTTGTGAACCAGCCCCAGACCCCGCAAGCGGGGATCGAACTATAACCCTATGCCAGTCAATATTGCCATATATCACTAGATTCAACGCACCGTTACATTTCCTTCGTCATTTTGACATGGCGTGTCGCTCTAAGTGTGGCTAAGCCCCACTAAGACCGAATCGTAAAGCAAGGGCAAGCTCCGTCGGCAAGCCGACCCTTGCTTTACTACATCGCCAGGTCGTCAGTCCTCGTAAATTTCACTAGGCGTTGAAGAACGCTAACATATACGGCAAATTGACCGTCAGAGAGGTTTGAAATGTTTGAAAATGAATTCTACCCTACACCACAAAATGTAATTGGTAAAATGCTAAAGGACTTGGACTTAAATACTATTGGTTCAGTTTTAGAACCTTCTGCGGGTAAAGGGGATATTGCCACTGCTTTAGCCGAAAGAACTAAAACAGTGTATTCAAATCGTACATTAGATATTGATACGGTTGAAATTGATGAGAACCTTGTTGCAATCCTCAAAAGCCAAAATATTAGGGTCATACATAATGACTTTTTGACTCTCAAGACTTTTAAGAAATATGATTTAATCATCATGAATCCCCCTTTCTCCAATGGAGATAAGCATTTATTAAAAGCATTAGATATGCAAAAAAATGGTGGCCAAATAATCGCCTTGTTGAATGCTGATACTATCAGAAATCCATTTAGCAATATTCGCCAACAATTGTTAAGAACGTTAGATGAGAGAACTGATTATTCAATCGAATATCTAACCGAGAGTTTTTCGAATGCGGAACGTTCAACAAATGTAGATGTTGCTCTACTTAGAATAAATGTAAAGGAAGTTCAGCAACCTTCATATTTTAAATCCGAACTTGAAAAAGCTGACAAAATGCAAGAGATTGACCAAGAAGAAACCTTTCAATTGGCCAATAGTGATATGTTACGGGAAATCGTACACCAATATAACTTAGAAACAGAGCTTGGCGTAAAGCTAATAAACGAATTTAAGGCAATGAAACCGTTCCTTTTACGCTCATTTGACGAGGATAGGAAGAATGATACTATCTTATATCTGCAAACTAATGTAATTGGCAACTATTCTTCTGAGAATGTTTCAGTTAATGATTATCTGAAATTAGTTCGTTATAAATACTGGAGTGCACTATTTGACAATAGTAAATTCACTGGCGACTTAACTACAAACCTACTCTCAGACCTTCGAGGTCGAATTTCTGAATTTGCAGAGTATGACTTCACATTGTTTAATATTTACAGTTTGCAACTAGATCTAAGTAAGAACATGACTGCTAGCCTAGAGGATACTATTATAAAATTGTTTGATAAATTATCTCATCAGTTCTCATATGCAGATTATTCAAGTAACGTTCACTACTTTAACGGTTGGTCTACAAATAAAGCATGGTACATTAATAAAAAAGTAGTCATACCTATTGATAGCCCTTGGAACTTCCTGAATAATATTTCCTTCAGTACAATCATTTATGAGTTGCGAGACATTGAGAAGGTTCTAAGGTATTTCAATGGTAACAAGCAGATTAGCACTGACTTATCTGAAGCTTTGAAAGAAGCTGAAGCAATTGAACAATCAAGAAATATTGAAACAGAATTTTTCTATATCACCTTTTACAAGAAGGGCACGGCTCACATTACATTTAAGGATTTGGAATTACTAAAGCGATTCAACATATATGCCGGACAAAAAAAGGCATGGCTTCCCCCTACTTATGGAAAAGCTGCCTATAATGATATGAGCCAAACTGAGAAAGATGTTATTGATGCATTCGAAGGCGAAGCAAGTTATAACAAGGTTTATAGCAATAACGATAACTATATTGTTGATACAAATAAAATACTGTCATTGAATTAGTTCAGATTTGTTCATTGATAGGGAATATTTACTAAAAGGCTAGCCACGAAATGGCTGGTCTTTTTTAATTGTTCAACCTGCCCCAGTCCCCGCAAGCGGGGTTCAAACAAAACCATAACCCAAAGGTTTCAAAAATATCATCATTTAGTACCTATCACTGCCCTGTTCCATTTCCTTCGTCATTATGGCACATGGTGCCGCACTAAGTGTGCAAAGCACACCAAGAGCGGATCGTAAAACAAGGGCAAGCCTTCGGTCGTACCGACCCTTGTTTTACTACATCCATATGCCTCCAATCCTTGTAAATTCCACCAGGCAGTGAAATCTACTACTCAATAATTTATTTTTTGACCTTTAGGAGGGTTTGATCATGGTAACTAAACTACATAATACTGAAGCATCATATTTCATTAGAATTTTTAACGGTGAATCAAAAGC
This sequence comes from Weissella muntiaci, assembly GCF_008107635.1. GTDB lineage: Bacteria > Bacillota > Bacilli > Lactobacillales > Lactobacillaceae > Weissella > Weissella muntiaci. The sequence continues at coordinate 119,295 of NZ_SDGZ01000003.1, forward strand.
ACAGATTATCAATACCTTTGAACTTTTGAAAGAATATCGCCTAGTCGGTAACAACTCGGATGCCACCGAGTTCATCAAAGAGCTTGAAGACAGCTATGACACAGCAAAAGCTTTGTACGATAGCATCAAACTATTGGATGAGCCAGAAGCATATAGCGTAAATGCTTGGGGTTATGAACAAACAAACTATGAAAATATCACGGTAATTGGTACATATAGAAATGCCGTGATTGCGATTGGTAAATACGAAGTTTATGCAATTTCTAAAAAGAAATATTTAGAACGAACATACGCATATTTAGATGCCAATGGTGTGAGATCTACTAACTGGGAAGAGCCATATTCACTTGATGAGATTGCTAAACAGAGGCTACAAAATGCGTATTTTGGTCATTAAAAGAAACTGTAGGGCTTTGCCCTACCCACCCCAGACCCCGCCAGCGGGGATCGAACCAATTTACCTGCCGCCTTTTCTTCCTTTAACATTTCCTTTTGCCATCCACACAATAACCCAATCAGTTGTACTAAGGGCATTCGCCCCAAGTACAACTAAGATAAATAACAAGGGTAAATGCACGGCAAAGCCGCCCTTGTTATTTATCCCTGATTTGGTTACTGCATTCCTGTCAAAATGAAATAAATATTAAAGGAGTTAAAAAGGACCGTCAGGAAGGTTTTTCAGCCTAATCCAAATTAGATAGGAGTTGATCAATTATGGTGACTGTGAATGTAGAAACACCTAGTCATGATTTCATTCTCAAAGTTTCACACGAAGAATCAGCGGTGTTATTCCAGATCACCGGTTCTAAATATATTGGCGTAAGTTTTATCTTTCGTACCAGCGATGATGCTAGCGCTGAAGAGCAGTATTATTATTTGCTCAGGGTCATAGGTACCACATTTTTCAAAAAAATGTCTGAAGCGAAAATCCTTTCAAACTTGTATACACTAATGCACACAGTTCTAAAAAACTGGGAGCAGACCACAATGGAGGCGAATATTAATGATTAATAATTATCTTGAGACCTTGCAGCAAACTGGCCAGGATGGAGTCTTTCTATTCCTATTAATTTTCGTTGTTTTATTCGTTTTGATTGCGGTTGCAGCCTACTTGTTAAAATACTTGTTTATCATAATTGGACGGGATTTATATGTACGCCATTTGCGTAAGCAAGGTAAGAAAATCGTTATCAGATAAGTGCTTTGCCGGTTCTTTAAATGACCGGATACATAATAATAAATCAAACGGAGGATCACATAATGGAAACTATTCATCTCGAATCTATTGCAACAAACCAGTATTTACCAATCTTAAATTTACAGCGTCGTGCTCTTGTCTTATCGACAGCTGAATACGCCGTTGGAGATGTTATGATTCTGAATCCTTTTAACCGTGAGGCTAACAGATACATGAACTATGATGCTTTAGATAATCATTTCTATCCTGGTAATGCTAATAATCCTTTATTGGCTCATGGAATCATAGTTGAAATTACCGATGTTGAATATCTGGATTCTGATTCTGATCAACAGTTGGTTAGTTTCAAACCTGTGAATCATTTTCTGCGTAAGCACGTCATACTTGCAGAAGCAGAATCGCGACGAAATGGACACCTTCTCCCTCAAGGATAATCAGTCAAGTCAACAAATCTGGAACGTGGCCGCCTTAAAGATCGCCCTCACATAAAATTTGCACATGCCTGGTGCATAATACCCTATTCTTGAATCCCCTCTTAAGAATCAATACACTCCTAACTAAAAATCGTGAGGCCCGCAGCAATGTGGGTTACATATCGCTGTCTCAACTAAAATGAAAGGATCGATACTATGCTACTAATTTTCTTTATTGCTGGATTAATTTTTCAGGGGTTTTCATTTCTGCTACGTTCATTTTTTTACCTTGTTGGTCTGATACTTGGAATTTATTTAAAATTGCTGTTCAATAAAGAATCTGGCTTAATCGTTCTTCCGCTATCAGTCATTGGAGTATTCATGTTAATTTTCGCGGCTTCCTGATCAAAAAAACTCATACATTAAATGCATGAGTTCCTTTTTAAATTTCAATCAATTCTAGCTTATCTTCATTATTAAGTTGAGTTAAAATAGTTTTCCCAATCAAGTCGCCTTGGACACTCGTTGCATAAGTTTCAAGTAACTTTGCCACGCTTAATTTTTGTGACATAAGAATACGTTCGGCAGAGCTCCCCTCATAGATCGAATAATAAAATTCAAGTTTAATATCCATATTCAATAATCCAACATCATTGAATATTTGAAAAAAATAACCATAATCTGCCTCACCAAATGAATGACCGTAAAATTTTATTTGCTTAATTCCTTTGTTATAAAGGGTCGGCTGTGGATTTTGTCTATTTCTCATAGTTCTATATGATTTTGTTAAACTATATTCGATCATTGATAAGTCGGCATCAATATTTGCATTATCTATTCCAAATATTATTTCACCTTGCTTCTTTGCTATTCCATGTATATTTTTTGCAAATATTGTCGCGCCATCATTTTCGATATTAGATAAATTTAATTCAGGTTGAGTATAGTTGAAATTCAATAAATTGAAGCTTGCGTTCTTTTTTCCAGTTAACAACGTTAGGATTTCAGAACTATTTTTTTTATACATTTCAACTTCTTGATTTTCTATTAAAAAGAATTTGAATGAATTTTCAAACTTTGTTAATTCTCCTGCCAATATACGTATGAAATAATTTTCATTGTTTTTAGTTGGAACTTTCTCGTCCCCATAGACACTATATTTATCAAATAAACAAATAAACATTATAAATGCTTCTCTAGAGAAAAAATCATCACGTGAAACAAAACCATCTTTTGATTTTTCGAAACCATTTGTAAAAATGCTAGTCACTCTAATATATAAGTTTGCTTCAAAATCGCTATCTCTGACAGAATTTATTACTCTATAAATTAACGACTCAATATCTTGCCAATTGAAGTCCATGTTAAAATTACTAAAATTTGAGTTATAGAGAAGCAGCACTTCCCATACTGACCAATCGTTTCCCATTAAATATTCTATGACTTTTATTCCATCTTCTAATTCTGGAATTCTATAGAATATTTGCTGTGATAGCGGCACAAAATCAACAGCATTTGCCGGAAGTTTCATATATTCTACATCTATGATGCTTGCTACTGTATCAAAATATATTTGGCCTATTGAATTTTTTTTGAGTTGATCCTCTCGCTTTTGCAAGTCGTTTCTGAGCTGAACGGTACTTTTTATTTCAGGAAATCCATCAAAATCCATTCGGCTTAATTTCGTACCTAAGAATTCTTTATACGAGCTTGGAAGCCCCGCCGCAAGGTCGAATCCATTACCGAGAATTATTAATTGCTCTACCGCATCAATTTTCGTTTCTTCTTCATTCTTCATTTTCTCTATACCAATGTTTGTTTACATAATCATGGTTATAGACAGTTGTTGATTTACCGGCGTTGATAGCTTGGTCTAAATTTTCGCACGATCACAAACTAATTTCAGCCTTTTCACAATCTCTCTGACGTGTACCCCAAAAGTTATAGTGAAATCTATGATTTTTGAGGTTTTTATTATGCACAAACATTCTAGTCAAGAAAAAATCGCCGCTGTTCATGAAGCTCTTGCTAAAAACTCGTCTCTTTATGATATCGCAAAAAGAAATACTATGAGTGTAAATCTGCTAAAAAAGTATCTTGCTGTATATCGAGGTTATGGAGAAGTTGGGTTATTATGTCCTCCAAAGGTAACCATTGATTTTAAAATTCGAGTTACTGAATGGACAATTGAAAATGATGCCAATGAGTTTGAAGTGGCCGAATATTTTGGCTACACTGGCTTTAATAACATTAAACGTTGGAAAGAAGCATACTTAAAGCACGGGGCTGATGGCTGGAAACCTAAAAAGATGTACAAAAAGACTCAAAATAAAAATACACAGATGAAAAAAATTGAGAAGCTTGAAAATAAAGTTCAAGAATTAGAAGACGAAAATCGTCGACTTGCTATAATGACTGCAGCTTTAAAATTGATCGCCTCGAGGGACTAAGTAACAAACAAATTGCTAAAGTTATTTTTCAGCTTGAGGCTCATTTTAAGCTTGGTGAATTATTAAAGTATCTTCCTATTAAGTCACAAACATACTTTTATTGGAAAAGAAAATTTAAACAAGCGGATCCAGATAATGATTTAAAACAGCTTATTAAATATATTTGGAGCCAGGATAATCATCTAGGTGTTCGCAGAATACATTTAATTCTAAGAAATCAATATTGTCTAAATGTTAATCATAAAAAAGTTCAAAGGTTGATGGTGTATTTGAACATTAAAGGACTTGGTTACTCAAAAAGAAAACGTAAATATGATTCTTCTAAGGGACCGGAAGGTCGCCGAATGAAAAACAGGTTAAAGAGACGTTTTAAAACTGATCGTCCATGGCAAAAATTGGTTTCAGATATGACTGAATTCAGAGTACCAATGACAAATGAAAAGGTGTATTTAGAACCTATTATGGATCTTTACAACAATGAGATTTTATCTTACTCGATCACCTCGGAAAGGCCAGATTTAAACTTTGCCCTGAGTCCCTTAAAAAAAATACATGATTTAATACCAAAATTAGAATATCGAACGACAGTGCATACTGACCAAGGTTGGCAATATCGACATAATAATTGGCAAAGAATTCTCAAACAGAATAAGATTTTCATAAGTATGTCAAAACGAGCTACATGCCTGGATAACGCTTGTATCGAAAGCTTCTTCAATAAACTAAAAGTAGAGCTTAAAAGTCTAAAGGAATATTCTAACTCTAACGAGTTAATAAATGACATAGAAAAATGGATTCATTATTATAACAACAATCGCGTTCAAATTAGACTAAATGGATATTCACCTATTGAATACAAAAAAAGAAACATTCAAACGTAATTCGCATTGCCTTTCAGTCAATAAAAGCACCTATTCAAATGAATAAGTGCTTACTTTGAAACTACTAGATTCGATTTTAATCAGTCATTATCAACAACTGTGACTTGAGACAGAGGCATGAACTCTTCTAAACCTGCTTTATCTCCCTTGTTTTTTAGGTAGGCAATATATTCTTCTTCTAAGATACTGTCATCTTTAATTTGGTCGCTACCTTCAATTAAGTGTATCGATTCAGTCCCAGCTTCGATCGATGTCATGAAATACCATTTTTTGAATTTCATGTATGCTAGAGTAATTTTAATTTCTTCTAATTTTTCCTCTAGTTCATTTTCTTGTGTCAGCAAAATATCAAAACGTTCCTTGAGTGAACTATCACCGTCATTTTGCCGAAGATTTACAAACTCTGAAATTTTTGCGACTGAAAGTCCTGATAGTTTCAAATACATTATCATTCGCAATAGGTGCATATCATTAGATGAAAACCTTCTTCTACCGGCTTCATCGCGGCCAACAAAAGGCAGTAGACCTTCTTTGTCATAGTAACGTAATGTTTCAACACTAACACCTAGTTTACGCGCAACTTGTCCGATTGAATAATATGTTTCATTCATTTTTATATACCCCGTTCAGTAGAAATTTTGTAACTTACTTTACGTCAGATTTTGCCTTTTTAACGAGACCATCTAACCAAGCTTGATGACCATTTAACATTGGATTGGGTAATTCGTTTGCCATATCTGCGGCTGGCTTACCAATCTGTGATTCTTGTGTCAACAAACGTACTCGATTTGCTGGTAATTGTTCAATTAAGAATGCGTGGTATACATCCAAGGCAGTATCTGCATCACCATCTTGCCAACCATGCCATGCGATTCGGGCAATGCCATCTATCGGCTCCACAAGCTCCATAACTTGAGCATCGATAGGGAATCCAAAGGTATCAAAATGAAAGTTTACTCCATGACTGAGTAGTTTTTGATCACTGTGGTTAATAACGATATTTGCCGCATTATCATAGTAACTTTCCCATTGGCTTGAATCAACAAGGTTTTTCCAAATTTCATCGATGGTAACGCCGCTAGCAATAACTTCATTTGAGACAAAATTATCAGTTGTTCCAGGTAGGTACTTTGATGGCCAGTTAATTTCATGTAACATAATTAATTCCTCTAATACTTTCTTGTTATTTTGTTTATATATGTGTTGTATTTAGTTAAACAAGTAGTGAACTCTTTTAGTCATTTTTTGACGCTTGAGCCAGGCTATCTAACCACTCTTGATGTCCATTTAGCATCGGGTTTGGTGATTGTTCTGACATTTCTGCGGCTGCTTCGCCGAGTTGAGATTCTTTGGTTATGATTCTGACAAGACTATCAGTATAACTATCAATGGTGAATACTTGGTATCCTTCCAAAGAAATTTTACCATCAACTTCTTGCCAACCGTGCCAAGCAATTTGGGCAAATTTATTATCGATTGGTTCAATCAATTCCATAATTTGACCATCGATAGGAAAGCCGAACTTTTCAAAATGAAAATTTACACCGTGTGTAAATGATGTCGATCCTTGATTACCTACGGTAATATTATTAACGCCGTTGAAATAGTTTCCCCACTTTGATGTATCAACCAAGTTATTCCAGACTTCTTTAACAGAAGTACCAGAAACGATAATTTCATTCGAGACAAAGTTATCTGTTGTTCCAGGTAGGTATTTTGATGGCCAGTTAATTTCATGTAACATAGTTATTTCCTCCAAATTTTTGCTTATCTTTTATAAGATGTTTACAGTATATGACCTCGTGTTAACTTCAGGTCAACACTTTATTTAATTAATTTTTTAAAATAATTATTTTGCCACGCTGATGACCAGTTCTAAGCTGTTTTGCAGCATAATTTAAATTCTTAGCATTGATTCCATCGGTAATTATAGATTCGACTCTAGATGTTATTTCACCATTTTTTATTAATCCGATAATATTTTTTAAAATTAATCCTTGGGTTTCTTGTTTATATCCATACATGCTTTTGGTAAACATTAGCTCATAATCAATTGTCAAAGATTTTGAGAAAACTTCAGTATTATGAATGGAACTGTTTCCAACTGTCACATAAACTAAATGACCGAAGGGGTGTGTAACTTTAATAGAATCTTGCAGATAATAATCTGGGTTATATAAATTAATTGTTGCATCTACCTTATTTTCGCCAATTTGTTCCGCAAAATCTTCACTATAATCTAAAGGATTTGTAACTCCGTTTTCTTCTAAAAACTTAAAGTTGCGCTTACTTGAAGTAGCATAAACTTTGATACCGGCCCAATTTGCAAGTTGGGTTAATAAGCTTCCAACACCACCAGCTCCATTCAAAACAAAAATTGATTTTCCTTTATTTGAGTCCTTTTCAAATTTAAAAGCTAATTTATCAAACAATATCTCATATGCCGTAATTGCTACCAGTGGTACTGCAGCATAATCTATTACCGATGCGCTATCTTCAATTTTACTAATTAACCTACTATCTACTACTTGATAATCTGCAAATGATCCATCACGGATATCCGAACCTGCGTAAATTACTCGATCACCTACTTTAAATTGATCAACCAAACTACCTAGTTTCAGAATTTTACCTACGGCATCAAAACCTAGCACTCTTTGATCTGCAGATTTATGCGCTAGAGCCTTAACGTCATGAGGATTTATAGAGACTGCCTCTACCTCGATTAATACATCAGTATCTGTTTCAAGCGTGAGAGGCATTTCGTAAGTTTTATCAAAAAATTTTCCCTTATTCGTAATTACCTTGTTCATAATTATCATCTCCATTCTTGAATAATGTGACAATACACCCTGAAGTGGACATTAGGTCAAGGCTAATTGGTCAGCAAAAAGGAATGGTAATTTGACAGCAAAAAAAGACCATTTATTAAAAAATAGATGGTCTTTTTGATATAACTATACCAATTTTTTGATAGAATAAATTTACTACAACTTTTGGGGTACACCTCACTCTATACCACTCAAAATCTTGCAAATTTCACAATCTATACCATTCAGATTATTGAACGGCTTTAACAATTAATTCTCGAATTTTTGTCTCAACATTCTCCGACCAATTCAAAATACCAAAAGCAGTTGGCCACATATCACCATCGTCTAATTGCGCCAGATCATTAAACCCTAATGTTGAATAGCGGGTCTTAAACTTATCCTTTGATTGAAAAAATAGCACTACCTTACCATCTTTATTTGCATATGCTGGCATACCATAATAAGTCTTTGCGCTAAGTTGCGGAGCCAACTCGGCTACCAATTTATGAATATTGATGGCGATCTCAGCACTCTCATTCGACATTTGAGCAATAGCTTCAAGAACATCCGCTTCAGGTTGCTTCTTACTTCGCTTACCTTCTTGCTCTCTTCTTAATTCAGCAGCTCGTGCACTCATTGCCATTTTTTCTTCATCAGAGAATCCACTTTTTTCTGACATTGTTTTGCTCCTTGATTGATAAATATATTACCTTAATCATACCAAAGTAGCCCTACTTATTACATTGCATAATTTTGGCACAAAATAAAAAAGGCAGCGGTTAGCACTACCTTTTATTATTTTTGAAAATAGTCAGACCATAATAAACTATCTAATCCAATTTTTCTGTCACCAATATATACGTTCTCTTCATCAAAGCCTTTAACAAAGCCGATGATTATTGGCGGTACGATTCCATTTACGGCTTGCGAACGTTCTTGTATTTGTACCTGCAAATTCTTTGAATATGCCTCAAACAATATGCGACTTATATCTTCCAATGGCATTTCAGGCATAGCCTTCTGATTCATTTCCTTTGAACGGTCAGCACTGTACTCGGCTACATCTTGGGTATGATCTGATAAGTAATAGCCATTCCATTTAACCATACCCCGGTCCTTATAATCGTGTTCAAAATAGAATTTAGCTCGCTGTAGGTATTCCTCATCATCCAAAAGCATTTCCTCCATTATGTCCACCAACAAGACCAGCTCGCTGGATCATTGTTCCACCTTGCCCGATTGATGACAATTTAACGATTGAAGTAACTCCGTATTTATTTCTAATCTGATCAATTGTTTTTTCAAGTACACTCTGTTCCACTTGTTTTTTGGGCTGAATGAAGAGATCCATTTGTTCATGTCCCGCCACAGTTAATTTACCAGCTGATACTCCTAAATTTCGAACAACCTCATTATCGTAGTTGGATTCAAATATTTGCCACAAAGCTTGCACAATTGGTTGCGATCTATTGGTACTGTCAATTGATACTTGTGCACTGAAACCTGACCGCTTTTCATTCACGCTACTCGCGTAACTGAAGCCAACGTATAAGGATACGACACCAGTATTTTTGTTTTTAGCACGTAACCGCGAAGCTACCTGCTCACCAATTTCACGAATTACATTCTTAATTTCGTCTGCCTTCAAATAATCCCTTGGTAGCACTTGGCTATTCGAGATATTCCCATCCTTCACTTTATAACGTTTTGAAATTGTGCTGCGATCAACTCCCCAAGCTAAAGCAAATAACTCCTCACCTCGAACACCTAATTTCTTTTTTAAGTAATAAGGATCCATCTTGGCCAGATCACCCATGGTCATAACACCAAGACGTTTCAGCGTCTTAGCTGTTCTGTGTCCGATACTCCATACCTCATCAATTTCACTCACTGGCCAAAGCTTACTTGGAAGGTTTTCAAACGTCCATTCACCAATTAAAGAATGGTTGTGTTTTGCCTCCAAATCTAATGCCATCTTTGCCATTACCGGAGTATCACCAATTCCTACCGTAAGGTAAAGTCCAAGTTCACGTTTTACATGGACTTGGATGATTCGGGCAAGCTTAGGCATAGTGAGATCTTGACCAAATTTGACCTTTAGGTAGTCCCAACTAGGTGTTAAATCTAGAATTGACTCATCTATTGAGTACAGTTGTAAATCCTCTTCAGCTACGTACTGTCGGAAAATATCGTTAACTTTCTTATTCATTGCAATGTAAAAATTCATTCTTGGATTGACAATGACTAGTCTTGGATCCTTTGGAAGGTCACGCTGCCGCATAACGTTTTTAATACCTAATTCAGACTTGGCCCTTGGGGAAGCTGCTAAGACCAAACCGCCATTTGTATTAGCTTGTTGACTCATGACGACAAGCAATGACTGTAGTGGGTTTAATCCTAACGACACACTCTCCACGCTGGCATAGAAACTTTTCGAATCGATCAGCATTATTTTCTTACGACTTTCTCTCTCGGTCACATCAGAATTTTGCATAATCGAACACCTTTAAATTAGTTTTAAGTTAATATAATGATTATAAAACGAAGTAAAACACTAATTCAACTCTTGTAATTTGATAAATAAGTGTTATGTCGATCATGATATGCCTAACATTGTAGGTATTTACATTTTTTATGTCTATAATTATTATATTTATGTAGTTGAAATTATTTTTTGGAAAGAATTTCATGTTTGTAAGAAAAGGCGTAGAGATATTAAATCTCTACGCCTTTTTTGTTGGACAATAAATAGATCAAATCTAGTTTTACTTCTACTGTTTAAATCTTTTGAGTTTAATTTAAATTTTCGTTGTAATTATTTTTTATCATAAATTTTCTACTTTATGTCGCATATCAAAAATATAACGCCAGTCTAGATATCATATTCGTAACGAGTATCTGCCTTTTCGGTAACTTCATGTAGTCTGTCACTATGATCTTCCCAGTAATCCTCTACTTCTTGATCAGGATGATGAAATTTATTATATGTTCCGTAGGTCACGACTACGTTTTTTGCAAAAGAAAGCACGTTTGAATAAGTTGGATTGTTATAGTAAGCCCCATGGTGCGGCAATTGGAAAACATCAACCCTATTTACATGTTTAATGTTCATTATCCACTTTTTATACTCCTCCAAATTAGCAGCTTTTTTCCAATTGCTGTCCCCCGTAAGCAAAGTTTCCTTCTGATCCACTGAATTAGATGGTCTATGTAGCATAATAAGTGAACTATCGTTTGTGGCAGCAGCATTATTTTTAAACCATGTATGAAAATACAAACGTAACAACTTAATGGAATCATTATTCCAGTTTTGAGGATCTTCAAAAAATTTATCAAACGGCCATCGTTTAGTACGAAACTTTTCCTTGTATTTCCCTTTGACATAATAAAAATGGAATTCCCAAGTAGCTTTTTTTGATACTTCTTCTGATAATGTTGCGGCATCAATCTTCGTCACCTGTGCTTCCTCAAATATCTCCACTGTTTCTTGATCATCATCTTGATTTTTGGTGACGAGGACTATATTGGATTCGCCGAAAATTTTATTTAAATATATATATAAATCATCTAATTCACGAGCATAAGGCATCACAATATTTTCTATCCTTCCACCTTTATCTGCTAACTCACTCTTAAGTTTTATCAAACCACTTACATGATCATAATCAATGTGAGATAAGAACACATAATGTATATTTTTCAGTGGTTCTGCATATTTTTCAATTTCAATATCAAGGCGATCTTTTCTAATACTTCCAATGTCGTAAACAAATTTAAATGCAGAGTCCATATCGTTGCTTATTGAACCTGAATAAAATAATCCTTGGCCTACTGGGTGAAATTCAAATTTCAACATATTGTTGTGTACCATTCCTATCTTAAATTTTAATAATTTGTATAGCAAATTAATTAACCCTTATTAACAAAAAAAATTTACTTTTCATTCATAAAATACACAATCACCTTAGTATTACCGTCTTTAATCTTAAAACCGACTTTTTCATTAGTAGCTGAATTGATCGAGATCTCTGCCTTTACTTCTGAATTATAGTGCCGTTCTTGATCACCCATATATAGTGAAAGTATGCCCTTTTCTTTATTTACCAGAGTCTGTAAGCTGCCTCGTTCTATTACCTCATCACTATTCATAAGCGTATAGAAGTGCTTTCCATCATTTATACCCAAATCACGCACACTTACGACTGTTTTTATCATGATATAACCCACCTAAAAGATTGAATGATTAAAGTATAAGCTGAAAATTTCGATTTATCGTGTGATTTAGTTTACAAGAATATAACAAAAGGCTCTCTAACGTTTTGATACGCTAGAAAGCCTTTAGTTTGAAGAACACAAGTAAATTTTTCTACTGTTTATATTTTAGATAGATTTTTTTTAGTAGGTATGAGGATATGGAAGTAACGTTTACAAATATCTTATAAATTAAAAACAATATCATAATTACTAACGTAATCGCGTAAAGTTCAGCTATTTTGTTTGCCACAATAGACAGATAATTTGGTACAACATAGTACGTAAATATATATGCATTAGCGCCGATAAACAACGAGAATAAGCATATCCCTATAATTACAGATTCCATTCTTATTCTTATATTCCTAAATGAAGCCAATTTGATATACTCCTATTTATTTTAAATAAAATTAGTGCGCTATTAATATTTGATAACATCTCTTTTTTTTCATTTTATACTTAATACACGTCTTAGTATATCTATTTTCGATCATGTATAGCAATAATTATGTGTATGGCTATAAGTATAATTAAAAGTATAACTATCAGTATAATTAGAAATTCAAAAACATCAACAAGTATCGCTGTTCCTAAACCAGGATACTGCTGTTCAATGGCCAGACAAATTAAATTAAATAAGACAATTAACAGGACTATTTTTAGATTTGGAAGCCTGCTAATAACTTTTTTTGGTCTATTAGATAATGTGTGAAACATACTCCATCTCCCTTATAAATTACGGCCAAGTGATTCATCACTAATGTCATGTTCTTTACTGACCGCGTTTTTATCTGCATTGAGCATTTTATGCATGTGGTCAACTTCAGCCTTAGTCAGTTGATTCAGCTTTTTTGAGATACTATTCAACTTTGTAAAAGTGGTCTTCTCAACCGGCATTTTATTTTGAGTCTTGGCTTCACCTTTACCTCTGATATTCTCAAAGTTCCCAAATCTATCTTTTGCAAAGCCCTTATCAACTGCTGATTTATTGAAATTCACTGGCTCATTTGAGAAATCTTTTGCCTGTACGGTCCGCCGATCGAGGCGCTCTGGATCTTTGAAGTTCTCGTTAAACTGCCGATAAATACTATTAGCCATTTCTTTCTGTAATCGATCATAACGGCCTTGCGACCATGACTGTTGACCCTTATTTTGACTACCATACACATACTCTTTTTTTTGGTCCATCTTCAATGTAGTTTCCACAAAGCTTTTAAACTCATCATTCATATCATCATTAAGTAATTTATCAATGAGCTTGGTCATACGTTGATTGGCTAAATACATAGGCGAATCTTCAGATGTTTTTAGATTGTTGGTATTACCTACCTTCCAGCGACCACGCATATTTTCAGGTAACACTTCATAAATTTCTTGAAGATCTGCCGTATATTTATTTGTGTTATCCAGTAGATTTAGGCTCTCATTCTTGATACTGCTTTGATACTTGCCAACTGCCTCATAGATCTTCGCATTTTCAACCGTCGTAGCTTCATTAGATAACTCATATCTAAACTTGGCTTCGACTTGCTTTTTGACCTTGAAGTTCATAATTCCAATTGGTTCGCCGGATTTATGCAGCATTTCTGGTCTGGTCTCTTCAGATACTTTTGAAAACCATAAATGCATATTTAGATGATCCGTGTCCTGGTGAATTACGCCAAACCATACAACATCGTCTTGTCCCTCTCCAAGTGGCAATGGGAAGGCTTTATCGAACAATTTGCTTACAACTTTTTGCTCAGCTCTCTTTAAACTATTTTGGTCCAATGTCTCAGTTTTGGGATCATATAAATCATTTTCTGCTAACCAATCACCTCTGATAGAAAATGCCATTTCATGTAAAATATTTCCGTTATCTTGTGCCTGGTCTAAGCGATTCTCAAGTCTTTCAACCTGGTCATCATTCAAATTCAAACTACCACTATCAAAGATTGGGTGTTCTTCAGTTACGGCCGTTTCACGTTGCGCGTATCCTCTTGAGAACACGTCATCAGCTTTTATATCTGAGATCGCAAAATTATTCGATTCATTGACCTTTCCAGCCTTCTCTCCATATTTCCTAACAATTGACTTGTAACGTTGTTTTGATTCTTTGGCCTTTGATGCAGTCGTAAAATGTGTTGGCAATAAAATTGCCCCTTTCCTGACTTCACCCATTTTAAACTTAGCAATCGAACCGGTTTTCATTTTGTACTCCTTACCGTCTGCTTTTGATATTCTTTTAAGGCTTCGACTACGTCTTCAGGAGTCTCAAATTTTGGATCTAGGTCAACGTACAATTTTGTGGAGCGTACAATTCTGTCGCGATCAATGCCAAGAACTCTCGATACCGATCTAGCTGATCTTTTATAGTTATTCATTAGCATTAGACTCGCTTGTGATATCCAATAACGGGGATCCTCTTCTTTTGTTTTATCACCAATTAATTCTGTATTAGTTCCACCAAAAGGCTCAGTTGGATTCAACCAATCATCCATAGCTAATGTTTCAAGTGCTCTCTTTAAATCAAAGTTTTCTGCCATTAGAATTCCATTCCTCCATTTCCGCGTTGTTTAGCGTTGACCTTGTCCTCCATTCGATTTCTCTCAAACTGGCGCAAAGCTATTCCTAACGGTCCGCTCGAATTTATTTCGCTGTGTAGGTCCTCAAACATCTCAGGGGTAAATTGCTGCATATCTTCAGGAAGCGTATTTCTTTCATGCTCCATCGCTGCAATGAATGAAGTGATTTTTTTGAGATCTTCTAGGTCACGACTGATATCTTTTAATTGGCCATCTTCCGAATTTAATCGTTCCATTTTATTCAACAATGCTGGGTAAGACATACCAAAGTTTTCAGGATTCATCACCACTTGATCCACGAAAAATCTCAGAATAAATTTATATATTGTGGATTGTTGATTTGGGTTAACACCGGTTTCTGAATGCTGTCCAAACCAATAACCCGCTAAGCTTCGATACCAAGACTCCTCGGCATTCTCTCTGATGGGAACAACGTTTTTGGACTTTTGATCAATTGATTCAGGCTCATCAAGTAACTTCAAAAGGTCGTCAATTTGGTTCGTCTCTTGCAGCATTTTGGCATCGACATTATCGGGGTCAGAATTAAATTTCTTTTCTAGAATTGCCAATCGCTTCTTTAATCTAGACCGCATTTTTTCTTTGCTTTTATAAACGCTATTTGCCATTGAATTCTCCTAAAACAACAAAACTTCAGCTGTTGATTTTGACTTGCTTCCGGCATTTAAAGTCTTCTGTGGTGTAACTACGTCTTCAATTGAATATTCCGGAATTGTTAGAATGCCGGTTGTCGTTTCAATTTTGTATTCGGGAATGTATTTATTGTGAACGTTGACTAGAACGTCTAAAATTTTGCCCGTAAAATTGCCATGATCATGGAATGTTTTGAGATAACTTGTTGATAAAGCAGCCACGTTTTGCCCGACCTTATATCTAGGTGTTGCTAGTAACGTACACATAATATTTTTCTCCTTTACTGTTGTACATTTTGAATCGCTGAACCAGTGTAGTAATTAATTTTCCAACCAGGTTGCGCGTTAAAGATATAAACGTTGAAGCTAATGCTGTCGTCTGTAACTGATTGGGCTTCCATTTCAACGCCCCGTGGGACGCGTTCAATATTTCGGTAGATTGGTGTAACTCTGTACCTAACATAATGATTTTTATCTTGTCGCAAATATGTGGCGACTTGGTTCTCATACGTCTCCATTGATGCTTGGTTATCAGACTCATGAGTTGCATTTAGTGCCACTGTCCCTGTTACCAAATTTGCAGGATTATTATTCTCACCAGTCAATTGGAAGCCGATCAAATGGCTACGATTATATAAATACGTTTGCACTCCATTAGCATCAAATTTATAGACCTTATACCCTGGAGTCTTAACAGTAAGGGGCTCCCTTTTTTTCGTTGGCATCAATGATTTATTGAGTAAAGCATTTGCCTTTTGTGGACGCGCTAGTAGGTCACGATTAGAAAGTTTTTGCCAACCTCCATCATCAATTTTTAGTTCAGAACTTTTGAAATCCGGCTTATCTTCATTCACAAAAATTTGTTGCTGACCATTGTATTCTTGTTTTGCTAACCAAGATTGTGTGTTGTCATTAATAGTCTTTTGTACTTCAGGACTCGCTTGAGATTTGCCAATACCATCAAAGATATTATCAAAAATTACTCCCCTAAATAGGTATAGTAATGCTAATAAAATTGCTAAAAGAACTAGAACAATTTTAGTGAACTTTTGTTGCTGCATTGAATGCATCTGACCGATCTCCTTCTTTAATAATTGTTGAATTTTTCAAGTAACTGTTTATTGATACTGACGAACTTTCCCATCGTAAAGTTTAGTTGGTTCAGCTGATCACTTATTGCTTGAATATCATCACCGGCAACTTTCGTAGAATTATTCATTGTTTTAGTTAAGACATTTAATTGATTTACCACATCTTCTAACGGCCCAGATAATAATTTTGTGGCATTATTTTGTTCCGCATTTTCTGCAAAGTTTTCGAGGATCAATTGTAGTAAAGAGTTTCTAGAAATATTGTTCTTTTGAGCTTCATTTTCAATGATCTCGACTGTTTTTTTCGATAGATTTCTGACTAATACATTTGTTTTAGAAGAGTTTGTCATAGGGATAAATATCTCCAAGATTTTGAGAGTAGATAGAGAGTGAGTTTTAACAGGTTAAGGGGAAATGCAATCACGATGTGATTGAACCCCGCTGTGCGGGCATTTCAGGTGATATCACTTTCAGTGAAATGTACGACACTTGTAATACACGTTGTGATACCGATGTAATACAGAATTTTGATTAAAAATGAACGTGAAAAATCAGTTTCATGCCAATTTTTCACGTAACTTTTAATATGGCTTTGGTAGGTCCAACTTACCGTGTTCATACTTAGATTTATTGTCATTTAGGGTAGAAATTTGTGCTTTTGCATTTCGAATTTCATCCTTTGCATCAGAGATTTTGTCTTTCAAAGTAGTAATTCTTGCTTGATCATTTTGAATAGAACTATCCAGCTTTTGCTGTTCATCTGAAGTTAGTGAGTCAGACTGAGCACGCTTCAATTTGATATCTTTTTCTTGATCCTTAATCAAATCATTCAACTTACTAATGGCATTATTGTTAGCAATAATTAATTTGTTCTGAGTATCAATATCATCATCAACTTGTTCAACTGCTAGCTTTTTTTGAGTGCGTGGTTGAAGTTCTTTATCAATACTTACCTTGTCGTTATTTACGATAATTGTGGTATCTTGGTCTGTCAGACCTTTGCTGCTACTTGATGATGAGGAGAGACTTGATACAGCTCCAACATTCGTATCATTTACAGCCTTATCATGAAACTTAACTTGAACATCTTGGAAGTTGTGTTTCACGTTTAGATACTGCAAGGCAACAGTGTTTTGAGACGTTGGATATACCATCAACTTTGTGTCATTTGTTCTGTACCTATCACCATCAAAACTAAGCTTAATCTTATCCAAATCGACTGCGGTAAAGTCGGTACTATCTCCGCTATCAATTCTAAATTTCAGTAGTAATGTACCTGTATTAGGGTTGAAAATTCGCTTTGTTATGACCGCAGATTTACCATCATTTCCAAAGCTCATTTCCTTGTTTAATTCAGTGCTTTGTACGTTGGTAGACTTCATTGTAATGTGTGCAGCAATCACGAAGAATATGGCAATTCCAAGCATTGAATAATACCTAATAGCGGTCCATTTCCGCTTCTTATCCTGTATATCATACTTACGATTACTACGTTTTACCTGGTGTCTATACCACCATTTTGCAAAGCGACCAGCGTTTGGTTTTAGCTTAGGATTTTGCATTTCTAACTCCTTTTATTGCAAATGATTTGAGTCAAATCCAGGAATACCGAATGGATTATTCATCTCAGCTGGTGGCTCTTCATTACTAGGAAATGGGTACTGATTGCCCGCAAAGTGACCTGTATCTGTTTGATTGGCACTTTGCTTTTTTGGAGACCAAATATGAAATGATTGAATAGAATTTTGTGTACCATATCCACGTTTTCCATCTGCTCGACTAAACGAAAAGCTCTCTTGGATGAAATCAATTTCCATCACAGTTCCCTTGTCGATACCCATGCTGTTTAAGACCTCTGCACGCTTATCCAATGCCGTGTAGTAGAGAAAGTCTGTTGGTGCATTTTTCCTAGTATTTCGCTCAATAGCAAGACCAATTGTGATCTTTGCAATAGGCTTTTCCTGGTTACCCACATATTCGAATTTTGGTGTACCTGTAACTCGCCCAACATGTATATTTGTTTGCATTTTCTATCCTTCTTTCTTGTTAAATTGAACTGGAAATTGTATCTTCAACTCCAGGGAGACTGGTTGAAACTTACTGATCAAATACTCTTCTAAATCGTACCCAGCAGGTTTAGTTGACGCATAGATTGTTTCACGTTCTGACACAGCCCACTGTCTTTTTTGAATTGCAAATAATTGCCCTGTTGATTCATCAATCACACAATCATCAAGCAATAAATCATATTGTCCGTCACAAGCTATTAAGACTGACTCATCTTTGATTAGGTTGCTATTCAAACACCTGGCTAAGTAAAAAACATTGTGATTATCAGATGGCAAATCATCTTCAAAAAATATGTCTAATTCTAGCTGCTCTATCATTTTCCCTCTCCAAAATTTTTATATTTTAACGTAACAAACCCAAATGTTTTAGAACTATTTTTCATTTCGCTTTTGATCTGAATAAGGAGCTCTTCGTCGATTTTATACAGCCACATTGCTTGTGGTAATTGGTCAGACGAGTCCATACGATCAAGAATTATTTTATTTAGTTCTGCATGTGTCGTAGCTTCTAACAAAATTCTTTGTCGACGTAAATCGACTGCAACATACCTCTTAACCACAACCAACCTCCTTCAGTTTTGTTACACGCATTTTTAATCCATAAAATACTTGTTCTTAAATACCAAGAAGCCAATACATATACCTATAATTACAACAAGAATTGCACTAATACTGAGTAATAAAAAAAATGTATATCTTTCTAACTTGTCTTCAATTTGTAATCCATGATTTAATCCAATTGCATAAATACAGAGTATTAAAATTATCCATGACACTAATCCAAATATAAAAACTGTGGTACGCACCGCGCCGATTGACATTGTGTCTAACCTCCATAAATTTCTTATGATCTTCACTACATATTAATTTTTTAAATCAATATCAGTTGGAGCATTCTTAAATTTGGTGATTTTAAGTTGGATCTCATCTCCTGCTTTGTATCGAGCGTAAGAGTCTGTTTCCGTGACTGAAATTCGATCATTACCTTCAGGGTCGTCAACAATATACGCAACTGAAGTACCAAAAAGACTCTGATTCTTATCAACCTGAATAACCCTCACCTTTTCCGTCGCTTTACTCGTTACTGAATAATCATCAATAATGCTAATAATCAAATTCATCGCAGCATAAAATACTAAAGTTCCGAGCATTACGGCTATTAAATTAACAATCAACTTTTTCTTTACATTATCCCCAGGTTTCATATTGTGTGGCCCTCCAAGAACTAATTAACAAATTTTGTGCTAATTGAATCAATATCTTTGATGCTGATTGATGAAGAGCCATCTTCATTATTGGTAAACTCAATCCGCTGATCGTCCTTCAACAACTCAGCCGGAACTGACACTTCAATACCTGAATCTAACTTAAAAACTCGCTTGCCAAGTTTCTGTTCATATCCCATCGGGATATCAATGTATTTACCAATCTCACGCTCATTTAGGGACTCAACTAGGTCTTTTTGTGCAGCCTGGTTATCAGAGAAAGTAATCTTCGCAACGTTATCAACTTCAAGGGAATCTACAAACTGAGCATTCTCATATAAGTAGTTTTGGACATCTGAGAAAGCTTCATACTCAGGAATATCATATTTATCAGCTATGTTCTTAACTGCTTTGCGTAGGTACTTCAATTGAGTTCTTGCTGAAGCCTTTGGAGTTAGTCCCATTAAAGGTGAAAGGATATTGACCCTATGGCCATCAATTAAGTATTTCTTTTCAGTGACCCAATACGTGCCATGAGTTTTATCAATAATTAATCCATCGCTAATCTGCTGAGAATTTGGTTGAAGAATGTTATAACTACGTACTAGCGTATTAGCTACTCCAGATTCAGTTGATTTGAAACTCTGAGAATACATACGAGTAAAGTTCAATTTAAAAATGGCTAGGTAGTCATATGCACCTTCTGAGTAATCAATAGCTAGTAAATCACCGGAAGGAACTTCTTCAGCAGTTGCAATTGCGTTAAACATATCTTCAGCTAAATGACCCGTTGCCTCGATAAAAGACTCAGATGTGTTTAGATGCATCAATTGCTGGAGCAATTCATTTTCTTCAATATCACCTTCTTTAAAGTCACTACTGGTAAATTTATTTACAAAATTTTCAAGGTACTCATGAATACCCCCTACGCCCATTTCAAGCTCTTGATCTGACTTAATTAATTCACCATTATCTTTGTTTAGTACGTGTAGAATCGCATGTTTGATAATCATTTTTAATTACTCCAATCACTATTTGTTTTTAAAAATTTGCATTCTATTATTCTTTTCACCACGATAGTCGGAGAGCATATTATTGACCTTCAGGTATTTGCCGAAATCACTCTGCTCCGGTACCGCTTGATATTCCGTTAAATATGGACCTCTAGTACGTTGTTTTAGATCAGGTAAACGTTGTAATTTTAGATTTTTACGAATCCACTTCTTTGTTTCTTTTTTTGCGATATCTTTTGACGGATATGGGGGAAACTCTTTCACTTTCACCTGTCCATATTCATAAGCCAGTGGATTGCCAAAAAGGTCAATCTGAGTGACAACTATTGGCTGATATCTAACTGTTGCTGAATATCTCAATGTCTAACCTCCTTCTATATAGTGGTCAATGGAATTTGCAAACATTTATATTCAATTTCCAAAAAAAGTTTTATTCATCCATCCAAGCATCATTTACATATCCAACGATCTTAGTTTGATCTCCACTAGTTTTTTTAAAATTCGTTGTATCTAAGTTACGGTAGACATCAAAAATATAGCTCAGTGATATATCGACCAACTTGTGAGTCATGAACAATTGAATCAATTTTTTATACTTTTGACGATTATTGACTCCACCTGATCTACGCCAATACCATTAGCATTTTTCACAATCAGCTTTATCAAATTCTGTTTAATCATGGTCCTGCCTAACTTTCGATCGTCCTCCGGTAGCAGAGGTAACAACTCTTTCTTGAGATTTATGACAGGCATTGTAAATAACAGACTCGCTAAATCAATATTTGGATTGTTTTTAGCAAATCGAACATGCTTTAAAATAGTTCTCCCATTTTTGTCTGCCTGTGCAAGTATCACACCCCAATGACTTGGAAGTAATTTCATGGCTGAGGATAACAACTTGTTACCAACGACCAAGTAGTTCAAATCGAAAATCTTGTCATAACCTTTAATTTGATGTGGCAATCTCTTCAAAGAATCAAAGTCACTTTTGATTTCAATGCCAACGGTTCGTTTATTCACTAGGACCATGTCAACTCTTACGGGATCCGTCATTAACAGAAATTCTTCTAATATCCTTGTATCCTGGTAACTTGCAAATGTTTTTCGTAAAGCGACACGGATTTTCGTATCATCCACGAGTAATGTATTATTCAGCTGTTTAGTCGTGGTCATCTTCTACCACCTTTTCAGGCAGCTCAATAATTTCATATTGCCCGCCTAGTAGTCTAATTAGTCCATTCATTTCGTTCCTTGCATCTTCTAGACGTTCAAAGACAGTTCTAGGAGTTCTACTGTAATCAATTTCAGATCCCCAAGGATCCATAGACTGACCCAAAAAATATTTATCATTATTCAAATTTTTAATCGCATAAAACTTTGCCATTACTCTGCCTCCAATATATCCATTAATCCCAATACTACAAATCCGGTCTTCTGCTCATATGAAGAAATGTACTTAACAATCTTTGATACTTGATTGCCTGTATATTCGCCGTCTATCCATTCATGCAGACGAAGTATGTCACCAACCCGAAATCCTCGATCATTGTATCGAATTTCAAAATCTTTAATACCATTGCGAACATCTTGAAAGAAAATATGTTCAATCTTCAGATCATGAATATTCTTCACTCCTAACAATAAATCTTGTAAATATTCATGTTCTGAATTGAAATTGAGTTGACCTTTATTTACCATAAATTGCCTCCTAAATTTTGTTCTGCTGTCGTTACATTCTCTTTTACTGGTAATGATCTTGAACTTGCCATCGGTAGCGCTTGCAGGCGCTCTCTCTCGCCACTCCACCATTAACTTCTTTCGAAGTACAAATGGAGTTGGCTTGTGCGTCTCAAGCGCCATGCATTTTCATGCACTATTTTCTTTTTACCGTTTTAACCACCCACACGGATACCTAAATGTTTTGGCGTTAGTTTTACGTGCAACTGCTTAATCACGACATTTAGGCACAAAATAGCTCTGTACCATTACTGGTACGGTCTTACCGCAAGCTGTATGTCTTTCTACCAAGCGCAACCAAGGTAGGCGCTGATGTAGTGTTCCCTTCTCGGCTTCTACCATCAACGTACTTCACTGCTTCTCTGTTATTTGCTCCCACAGTGCATGAGCAAGGACCTTCACGTGCCGTCCATACGTCCAATATGGCTTCATTTTCCTCTGAGGGCGTTAACTAACTCATAGCCGTGAGGCTGCCTTACGGGCGAGGGTATCGGGTAATCCGTTACTTACCTGGAGACATAAAAAAGCAATGCTCCGATCTTCATACAGAAAACGGAGCATTGCTTCACAAAAAATTCAGACTTTTAGAGTTCACAAAGTGCCTGATTCGTGCTAACATACTAAGTATCAAGATTGTGAAACCCATTTTTGGGCGCACTTAATCCAGCACCTCTTTAAGTACTTTTTTAAGTCACAATCCTTATACTTTCTGTATAAAGAAGTATTCAATTGTAATTTGATGAAGGTTCAATTGTTCAGAAAAAGATCAGTAATATTGGAATTTTTTATCTTTGGCGAGATGGTTCCAATAGACCTACTGGTCTTTTTTGTTGTCCTCAGAAAAATACTTCTCAGATAACTCAATGGTTGTCATATTAAGAATCCTTGCTAGCTTCTCCAAGTTCTTGAAGTTAATAGATTTAGCACCCTCTCCAATTTCTAATCGACGTAGCGAACTACGTGGAATACCAGAAATTTTAGCGGCCATATCTTGTGTATAGCGATGCCTAGTTCTCCATTCTCTAATGGCATGACCTAGATCACGTTGTGCATTCTCTGTCACATTCTTGCTCCTTTCTTTGTCCATTTTGGACAATTATGTTCAAAAAAATTTGGCGAATATCGCCTAAAAAAATTTCTATTTATGTCCAAAATGGTGTAAAGTTACTGTAATAATTACACAAAAAAGAACAAGTAAGAACCCTTACGAGAGCCTATGTTAAGGCATCTTTAAGGTCTTCGTACTTGTTAAATAATATATCCCACCACTAGGATTTCACCGGAAAAGTCAAATATTTATCCGGAATAAGTTTTACTAATTTCTTCGGTAACCGTTTTCAAAGGCATTTTACTTGCCTTTTTTAATTTTTTACGACAGTATTTCAAATCTGCTCTTTATCAATTTCTTGATTCACTCGTTATTTTTTCCAAATATCACTTTTGAATCTACACAAAAAGACACCGTATTTTGCTCAAATTTTTTACGGTGTACTTATTCTTCTATGTAATTATGTAACTATCTTTTTAGGCTAACTGTATTGCCGCATTTCTATATTTTCTACGAATATTGGCCTCCGTCACGTTTTTCAGACGCATGAATCTAACCTGTGGCGTCTGCCAGTCTAAAATCTCTCTTGGATATTCATTAATCATCTTTGTATGCGAGGCTAGATCTGTCTCCGTAATCTTTGCGAATGACGTTCCTTTAGGATAATACTTTCTTATATCTCGATTAATTCGTTCAATCGTACCCTTTTCTTCTGGCCTATAAGGGTGGGCGAAATATACGTCTACTCCTCGCCTTTCAATATCATAGATCACTGTGCCATTTCTAAATTCTGGACCGCGATCAGTTGTAATCGATTTAGTATAATGCCCGTACTTTTTGAAGAACTTTTGCAAAGCATTCAGCAGTTCGCCACTCTCCTTATTCTTGATTATGTATGTTACCGTAAACCGCGACACACGTTCCACCAGTACAAGAACGCTAGTTTTTACGCCTTTTCTTGAATCAACACAATCCATTTCCCAGTGTCCGAACTCCGTTCGGCGTCTAATCCTAGTTGGCCGATTATCTATTGATCGCTGGGTCATCATCAGACTTTCTTTAACGGCTGCTGGTATAAAACGTACCTTTCCACGTCGATATTTCTTTTTTGTGTAATCAGCAAAGGCCTTAAACCCTTTTTCTGCATAGCAGTATAGCGTTGGTTCACTGATCGAAATATTACCCCGCTTAGCAATCATTGGTATACTCCAACCCTTTTCAACAATTAACTTCTTTACCTTTCGTAAATTACCACTAGAAGCCTTGTACTTGCTCTTTCTTCTCAGGATCCTATTTCTAGCTGCATTATAATCCGCAAACTCTGGATCGTAAGGTAGTTTTTTTAGTGACACGTCAGGTCTACGACGATTCTTGTTCACTTCATCGTAAATTGTAGACGATGATAGTTTTAATCGACGCGATATTTCATAAAAAGACAAGCTTGGCTTTGATTCGTAATGCCAAGACCAAATTAAAAAACGTTCACGTTTACTTAATCGTCTATATTCCTTCATTATCAAAAACTATTCTTTCTAAACTAAAAAAGACACCAAGTTAAATACTTCGTGTCTTCCCCAGTTATACATTAGGTTCAATTAATAAAATAATATTCTTACTTACCTGATTTGGCCAACATGAACAACTTATAACATAATCCACCATTTGTTGATACCATTCAATTAAACTTATCTGCCATTGTAGCCTTTAAATAAATTATCAAAAGGACTGTTTCCTGTGTTGGCTACCTGTGTTAAGAATATCCGGATTGCGCCTTGTGTTGTTAATCCTTGTTTTGCAAAAGTCTCATCTGCATTATCTTTTATTTCTGCTTCAATCCGTAATTGAATTAGTTTTTCAGACATCATCTTCTCCTTTTAGTTTCCCTATATTACATATTACTCAATGTATAAATTCAGTTCAGAAAGCTTGAATATTCTTATTTACCAAATTTGAATTATTATTGTTTTAGCTCATAAAAAAAGAAATCCCACATAGGAATTTCTTTCTCATTTTTACTTAACTTAGCTAAATGAATACTTGGTCAAAGAGGCTTGATTGAATGGTCAGCTCCTATAAACTTTTGAGAGTCAGAATTTACCAAGAAAAAATATTAATATGGCTAAGCTTTTCATTGATATATGCATCAAATCATGAATATAACTTTAGTACTGTATCACAGATTAAAGTCATATCAAAATTTTTTTGCACATCATCTTTTACTAAATTTCCTTCTTCCGACTTGCACTAAGACCAACCAAGCCAAGCAATGTTAATCCAGCAAGCGAAAGCATGCCTTCTGACGAATAACCCGTCTTTGGTAGAGCTTCTGCACCATTTGCGTCCATTAAATTAGAACGTCCTGAGGCATTCTTTCCAGCTGACGTACTATTGCCACTCTCTACACCGGAATTTGATGTACTCTCACTACCATTATCTGGCGCGGACAATACAGTAATGTCTGCAGTTGCCCAGGTTTTATCTCCAAGTACCCCTGAATCATTTAAGTTCATCATTTCCATTAATGATGCCAAATCAGAATTGGTCAAACTTAAACTTCCCCACATATACTTCACTGTATATTGTCCTGGCACATTTATGTCACCTGACAATACATATTGAATAACGTTCTCCGAAATATCATCACTGAAGTAACCATACGCTGTACGATCAACGAAAGTAATACCATTTACAGTAACATAGTTTCCATAATGATCTGTTAATCCAACAAAATTATCACCAGGTTGCCACGTCCCTGCCGTAACTGTTGAATTTTTAACTGATAGTTCCGGATTTGAAAGATTATTTCCAATCAAATTATTACCATTATTATTATCTCCAACGTTACCGCTACCGTTGTTATTACTTCCCTTATTGTTGTCACCAACGTTGTTATCTCCGGAGTTATCGGTTCCAGTATTACTGTTTCCAGTATTGTTGTCTCCGGAGTTATCAGATCCTGCATTACTATTTCCAGTATTGTTGTCTCCTGAATTATCAGAACCTACATTACTGTTTCCAGTATTGTTATCTCCGGAGTTATCTGATCCAGTATTACTGTTTCCAGTATTG
>NZ_SDGZ01000003.1:145772-145892 GCF_008107635.1 Weissella muntiaci
ATTGTTGTCCCCTGAATTATCTGATCCTGCATTACTATTTCCAGTATTGTTATCCCCTGAATTATCAGAACCTACATTACTGTTTCCAGTATTGTTGTCTCCTGAATTATCTGATCCTAC
>NZ_SDGZ01000030.1 GCF_008107635.1 Weissella muntiaci
TGGTTAAAAACAATTACATTAGGCTTAATGACTTGGTTAACACTAGTTCTAAACAGTTCATCATTATGCATATTCCAATCAACACCGATTGCAGGTTGTTGAGGAAGACGTTTAATCTCTTGAGTGAACACTAACTGTAATTCAAATTGACCATTATTTTTACGTTTCACTTTTGAAATGACAATCTTAGAGCCTTTGAGGTTCTTAATGTTTTCAACAACTTGAACAATACCAAATCCTTGAATTTTGATATGGTGTGCTGATTTTATTTCAATTTGACCGTTACTTGGTAATGAAACTGTCTTGAATGATGCTCTGTTACGTAAGAAATTCAATGAACCTTTACGATACCAAGCACGATTTTGGCGATTATTACTATGTTCATTGTTTTTATATGCTAATTTTTCGTCAATTGTCATTAAAGAAGCTTTATACAAAACTCGTCGATATTGTCCAAAATTAGTAAGCATTGTTTTTAATAGTTCATCGGCAGCTTGCGAATGTAAGCCAAGTTTAGGACTCCATTTTAACAATCCTTTATGTTGAGCAAACTTAACTTTAATAGCATTCAAAATATAACGTTTCTGGATAACGGTTGCTACAAATTTACGATTTAAATGTTTGTAACCGTAGGTTGCTTCAAGATACTTGTTAGTAAAATTCCATAATTCATTTTGAACATTAATACTTTGTTGATGATAATCAGTTAATTCTGGAGTTTCAACTAAACGAAATCGCCTTACGTATACTGATGTAGTTGTTTTAGACAATTTTATTTAGTAAGCTCCTTCTGGTATATAATTAGCTAATTATATCATGCGGTGGATTTACTATGATTGTTCATGAACGTGGCTATGTATACAATTTTAACTTCCATCTTGTTTGGGTTACAAAATATCGTAGACCAATTTCTGTTAATCCAAAGTTAGTTCGAGATATGAAAGATGCATTATCGTATTTAGCAAATGAACACGATATTGAAATTCAAAAAATGGAAGTTATGCCAGATCACGTTCATTTACTTGTTTTTTTTAAACCAAAGTATGCATCTTCCGAAATAGTACAAACACTAAAAGGTTCCAGTGCAAAACTTTGGTTCACAGCTCATCCAGAAACAAAGAAACTGTTATGGGGTGGGCATCTGTGGTCACCAAGTTATTACATTGGAACACTAGGAGAAATGTCAAAATCAGTTGTATAAAATTATATTGAAAGCCAGCGTTCTGAAGCTAGCTAGATACGATAAGAAGAAACGTTAACTACTAGAAATTGACCACGGTCTTTGGGTGGCTTTCATCTCGGCACTAAAGTACCGAGTTTTCAGCCTAATTGTGAACGAAGATTTGCATCGACACGTAATAAAAATCCACAATCACCTTTCAGCTCAGTCATTTCTCACTGCTAATCAACTTGAATAATCGTCACTAGTGAACTACCACTCTAGGTCCCACCTGTCTTCGAATGCTTAAAATAAGAAAAATTAGAATCGTCAATAAAACGTACACTGGGTAAAACCAAACTACACCAAAACCGGTCAAGATTATCAAATAATATCCTTTTCGAGGATACCTATTATGATCATTAGCATTCAGCCGGTTCTCCTTCTCGCGAATCAGCTCCGTTTCCATTAACGTAAATGAAATTGACCATAATAAGATCAAGGACAAATAACTAAACTCTGGAAGGACCTTATCTGGATATCGCCCAACCCATGCTGTAAAGAATGGAAACAAACTCATAGTGAATATCCAAAGGCCGTTGTACCAATAAACTCTCGCATTAATTTTTCTCACCGAATTAAATAGTCCATGGTGATTAAACCATACTACCCAAATCACAAGGAAACTTAACAAATAGGCAAAAAAAGGGAGCATTGCCAACTTTAACGCTGAAAGGCTGGCATTTTTTGGAATTGGCAATTCTAAAATCATAATGGTTGCGATGATTGCCACAATCGCATCCGTATAATTGAGAAAACGTTCTTTTACCACGACTCTAAATCCTCACGTTCTGCATCATTAAAACAGGCTAGCCTTGCTTGAACACAAACTTAATCCATCACTGTTTAGTTATGCGTGGTTTGCAACAAGATTTTCCCGACGTTTTTCCCAGTTTCAATGTAATCATGGGCTGCTTGACCGTCTTCCAAGTCAAATACCCTTGGCTCCGTAATCCAAATCTTGTGATCCAAGAAGTAACTGAATAACCGCTCACTTCGTACTTTCCGCTCTTCAAAACTAGTCAGAAAATCCCATAGATCACCTGACATAATGTTTTTGGAATGTGAAAATAAATCAATAAAATCAACCTGTGGTGGATTTCCACCTGCCATTCCAAAGAACACAACCTTTCCCCGATTCTTGATTAACGAAATACTTTGATTCAAAGTTGCACCAACACCATCATAGACCGTATCAAATCGACCACGTTGCCCAGCAACCCAATTATCATTCCGGCTTGAGAAAACTGCTTTACTACCTTGACGTAAAGCAATTTGCTTTTTCTCATCTGTTGAGGCCGATCCATAAACATTCATACCATCTGCTATTAACATTTGAGCAAGAATCTGCCCAACGCCGCCACTAATCCCCCTGTAACAAAAACATCCGAGTCAAACATATCTTTACCCAAATCATGAGCAAGAAAATCCGCTGTTAGCCCTTGCAAGCCAATACTTGCGGCTAGTTTTAGATCAATTCCGGTGGGTAAAAAGATCAACTTATCGGTGGGAACCGCCACGAATTCTGCATTCGCCAAAGGAACATCAACAAACAAAATTTCCTTATCCATGAGTTCCGAATCTACTGCTTGCCCTAATTTAACAATCTTTCCCGATGCCTCATATCCGTTAATCAATGGTTGATGCTGTTCAATGTGATATTCACCCCGTCTCCGATAAATATCCGCGAAGTTCAACCCAATATAAGTCGTTTTAACCAACACTTCATTTGCTTGCAATTCAGGCTCAGGAACCTCTCCGTACTTCAATACGTCACTCTTCCCAAACTCATCAAAGTATAATGCTTTCAATGTCATACTCCTCAATTTTAATGACTAGGTCATTTTATAATAGCCACGGCACCCCACGGTTATGCATGTGGATTACCAGCACTTTTCTGATAACGCTTACATCAACTAATTAAAGATTTTAGACTTCTATAGCTAAAATAACAACTTCATCGCCACATCAATTGACTAATTATGTGCTAAAAAAAGAGGTTGAGATTTCTCCCAGCCCCTTAGTTCTAACTTAGCTATGTTAATTCATGAAATGCGTAATAAACATGCCAGCAATTGTAAAGTAGATGATTACTGATGTTAAATCAGACATTGTCGTTATAAAGGGACCTGAAGCCACAGCCGGATCAATCCCAAAATGATTCATAATCCGTGGAATAAAGGCCCCTGCGATATTGGCAATCAAGATCGCCATAGCCATGGCTAAGCCAACCGCCATTCCAAGAATGAAATCGCCCTTCCAAAGCCAGACGACTAAGAAAATTGTTGTCCCAGCAATGGCCCCCACAGTCGTCCCAATCAACAATTCTGTGATAAATGCACGTAATAATTTTGGTCGTTCGCCTAACGATAACCGACGAATGGCTACCGCTAACGACTGAGTTCCAGCGTTACCACCAGTTCCGGTAATCAATGATACAAAGACTGCTAAAACAGAGGCCTTTGCAATTAGATCATCATAACCGTCAATAATCGTACTGGTCCCCAAACCAAGAAAAATTAGCCCAATCAGCCATGGTAGACGCTTTAACGCCGCGTAAAACGGGTTTTGTTGGGGCGCATCAACATCGGTACCAGCCAAACCAGAATAATCCTGAGTGGCTTCCTCGTCAATCACGTGCACAATATCGTCAATCGTAATTACACCAACCAAATGTCCAGATTCAACAACTGGCAGGGCAACGAAATTATAATCAGCCATCACGTGCGCAACGACTTCTTGATCGACCGTTGGCTCGACAGTAATAACGTGTTGATTCATAACCTCATGAACTTTCGTATCCGGTTCATTCAAGATTAAAGCTCTAAATGACAGCACACCCAGCAAATCTCCGGCATGGTCAATCACATAAATGTACTGGAATAATTCGATATGTAAGGCCGCTTCTTTGATTGCCTGCATTGCATCAGTCACGGTAATATCAGCCGGCACGGCAATAAAATCGCCTCCCATTAAGGCACCGGCAGACTCTTCTGGATATTGTGCCAACTGCTCCAACATTTGTGAATCGGTTGCTGACAACCATGGCTCATATTGCGCCAATGTCTCTGGATCAAGGTATGTCAACATCTGTCCTGAATTATCAGAATACATGGCGTCAACAACCGCTGCTAGCCTTTTCGGCGACAAGACTTTTACTAAAGCAGCAACATCCACTTGACTAAAGTTAATATCATTGAACATATGCGCAAGCTGTTCAACTGTTAACCAAGTGCTAACCTGCTGCTGTTGTGCCGAATCAAGATTTGTATAAAACTGCCCCTGCTCATACGGATGCAAATCCAGGAAAAGTTTCAGGAAGTCGGCCGCAACACCTTTTTCTAAAAATTGATTTAATTGTGCAATATGCTCATTAATACGTTGATGTTGCTTTTCCATAAACTTCCTCTTTTACTCGATTATCCTTTGCATATCAGCTGGCAGAGGCGCTTCAACCGTCCGATCACCTTGTGTAAATGGATCATAATACGTTAGCTTGTAGGCATGTAGTGCTTGGCGATCAATTCCACGATCAAGTGGGCCACCATAAACTTCATCGCCGACCAAGGGATGTCCCAAATAACTAAAATGAACTCGGATCTGGTGTGTTCTACCGGTATGCAATTTTACTCGAACCAGTGTTTGATTCCCAAACCGCTTCACAACCCAATATTCTGTCTGAGAAGCCCGACCATCAGCACGCACCTCACGTCGAATAAAATCATCATCCATTCGTCCAATCGGCGCATCAATTAAGCCATAGTCGTCTGGCAGATCACCGTCGACCAACGCATAATAACGCTTATCAACCGCATGAACCTTCAATTGCTTGTCTAACAAGGCATGCGCGAAACGGTGTTTTGCCAACAAGGCAACCCCTGAAGTAAATCGATCAAGGCGCGTCACAACGTGTGGCACTAAATCAGTCGCATGCTGAGCGGCCAAATACCCCTTCACCCGATTTACCATGGTGTTCTCACGGTCAGCCTTTCCTGGTACGGATGTAATTCCCGCGGTTTTGTCCACCAATAGCCAATTATCATCCTCATACAGAATTTCAATTGGTTCATTTGAGGCAATCACAATTTCATTACTTTCTTCAGGTGGCATCACAATCGTTACCGTATCCCCTTGATCAAGATCATCAATTGTGCGAATATGTTGCCCATTCAACAGGATATCACCGTTACCATGCTTCATTACTGTAAACATCCGATGTGATACGCCATGTTGAGCTAGGAAAGTCTTCACACGCAACTTCCCCGCATCTTTTTTTGTCCATGAGAAACTGGCCATTATTAATCTACCTCCGGGCCGATAAAACTAGATTTAACACGATGCCAAAATTCTAAATGGCGATACTCAGTAAAAGCAATTTTCTCCGTTGCAACACGTAGTTCAATCCATTCAACATTTTGAGAAGGCTGATTTAGGTGGTCAAAGGTAATAATTTCTTTACCATCATTTCTTCTCGGCACAATTTTAATCGTTTCACTTGGTCCAACAATCAATGGTGAACCTAACGTCCGATAAACACGATTATTAAGTGATGCAATCTCGGATAATTGAATAACCGCTAAACTTGGGTGCACTACCGCACCGCCGATTGACTTGTTATAACCAGTCGAGCCAGTCGGTGTAGCTGCTGTTAAT
This sequence comes from Weissella muntiaci, assembly GCF_008107635.1. Lineage (GTDB taxonomy): Bacteria > Bacillota > Bacilli > Lactobacillales > Lactobacillaceae > Weissella > Weissella muntiaci. The sequence continues at coordinate 5,873 of NZ_SDGZ01000030.1, forward strand.
CCGTCACCACGGAAACGTTCAAACAATTCGCCGTTAATATAAACATCGGCGACCAACGTCCCCAATGGACGCTTTATTGCAGCCTCATTTAAAGCTAACTGCCTAGTTGTATGTCCGTCACTGTACTTAATGACCATCTCCAAGAGCGGGTATTTAACGGTCTTACCAGGTTCATTCAGTAGCGAAGCCACTAGTGCTTGGACCTCATCCTTCTGCCAATCCGAATAGAACCCTAAATGGCCCGTGTGCATCCCAATAAATCTTATCTCAGTCAATTGCGCACTATATTCATGAAAAGCCGCTAACAGCGTGCCATCACCGCCAACGGAAATGACAACATCTGGACGGATTTGATCAAAGATGATTTCATGATTATCAGCCGCCATTAGAGCTGCTCTAATTTGATCTGTCACCTCTAACGACGTCTTTTGATTATTACTGTAAATCGCTAGCCGCATCATCGACTTCCTTTTCCTTGCTTTCGTTAACATGTTGATATAGCTCCGAATAAATATCATCAACTTGCATACTTAATTCGGCCGCTTTTTGTAATTTTGTCGCTAACCACTCTGGATCAGCGACACTATTCTTATAATTTAATGCATGTTCAATCGTTGCCCAAACATTCATTTGCAACGTTCTGATTTGAATTTCTGCTAATACTTTGCGTTCACCGGAAATTAGTTGTAATGGATATTCAATCACAATGTGATATGACTGATAGCCCGATGGTTTGGGATTCGAAACATAGTCTCGTTCCTCTAAAATCGTGATATCCTGACGTTCACGCAGTAAGTCAACAACCTTATAGATGTCCTCTTTGAACTGCGTCATAATTCGGAGTCCGGCCAAATCCTCCATGTCCAACTCTAAGCGATCGAGATCAATATGCCTTCGAACAGCCTTTTCTTCAATTGCAAGCGTTGTTTTTACGCGTCCTGTAACAAATTCAATCGGTGTCTTTACACCAGCCATTGCAAATTCGGTCCGCATTCCGCGCAATTTAACTTTTAATTCTTCAACTGTCTGTTGGTACGGTTGTAATCGTGTAATCCATTCTTCAGCCATTGTTGATCCTCCTAAATTACCCTATGTCATTGTACCAAAATGTACTCCTTTTCACGAGTTAAGAAATATATTTTAGTACTTAACCTGACACAGAGAAAGGCTGGGTGGCTTCATCCATTCGAAACCACCCAGCCTAACTTACCATTAAATATCTTTTAGATGATCTCGCTTTGTAGAGTTACGCCCAAATCAAGAACATCATTGCTCTCAAGAAGTGTTTGTAACTCAACCATCTGCTCATTATCAACAATTAGTAGCGGCCAATTACCATTTATTTTCCTGACAAATTGTCCCGCCAAACGCTGGTTTCGTAAAACCTGCTGACCAATCAATGGATCTGTCTGTTCGAGTAAGAACTCTTCCCATTCACCACCTGCCGCCTCGACAAGTTCGGCGACATTTAATTCACTGTATTTGTAACCAAGCAACATTAATTTTTGGCTCTTAATCAAGAATTTTTGTGCTCGCTTTGCTCCAAAAAGATGCATTGCTTGGTAGTCAAGTGCTAGTTGGTACTTATCTTGAGCATCTTGAAAGTCCAAATCCTTCAAAGTATTCATATTAATCACTGGAACTAATTTTAATTTATTTTTACCACTAAGCTGATTATTTACTTTAATCAACTGTTCTTCAAGGCGAACCACTGCCTCAGATACTTCTTCAGTGAAAAATAACATCTCGTACATGACATACCCCTTCCCTTATTTCAGTTGAAATTGTACCTAAAACTTGAATAAAGGTCGAATAATATGCCTTGCCCTTAATTATTCCTTGAAAAATTTCCGTTATATCGGACGATTAAATCGCACCAATAATTGATCAACTGGTAGTTGATCACGCGTATAAAACTGCACCGTATACTGTTCTGGCGTAACGGTTAAAACCGCATAAGTGCCACCCAGATTAGCATATGGTCCCTTAGGTAGACTAATTGATCCCGGATTAACAAACAATCGATGATCAATAATCTCAGCCCCCAACTGATGCGTATGACCAGAAGTTACAACGTTGGCGCCCACCAAAGCTGCTCGCTCACGTAATTGATTAAGATCATTCTCCGTATGGTAGAAATGACCATGTGTTTGATAAATATCAATCTCAGAGTCCTGGTAATGATGTTCCTTGGCAAAGCCTTGGTCAAAATCCATGTTCCCAATAACCGTCGAAACGTCTTTAAAGATCGGATCATCAGCTGGTAATTCTGAATCACCATTATAAAAAATTGCTTTCACCTGACCTCGATAATGATTAAAAATCTTCGTCAGAATATCACGATCGCCATGTGTATCTGAAATAATCAAATATTGACTCATTGTTGCTCCTCCCACCACTGACTGAATTCTTTCATAAATTTGCGTAATGCATTCCCACGATGGGACACCGCGTTCTTCTCACTAGCTGACAATTCCGCAAAAGAACGTTGCATAGGCTCATAGAAAAATAATGGATCATAACCAAATCCATCATCGCCCCGCGCCTCTTCAAGAATTCTACCAGTAACACTTCCAGTCGCAATCAAAGGGGCAGCATTTGGCTTTACCGCAACAATTACTGAATAAAAGCTGGCTGATCGATCATCGCCGACCACGCCATTCAATTCTTTTAGCAGTTTAGTATTATTTGCTTGATCATCATGATCTCCAGCATAGCGTGCCGAATAGATACCTGGAGCTCCATTTAGTGCATCAACCACCAAGCCAGCATCATCAGCAATAACCGGTTGTTGAAATGTCGCTGCGATTGTGCGTGCTTTGATCAACGCGTTTTCTGCAAAGGTTGTCCCATTTTCAACAATTGTTGGTACATCTACTAGTTCATTCAATGAACGCACCGTAATCCCTAATGGTGTTAGGAACTCGCGAAACTCGCGGACCTTCCCTTCATTTTTCGATGCAAAAATTAGTTCAGTCATATTTAACCCCTACTTATTCGTTAATACCACTTGATCGTCTTTAATTGCGAGACCCTCAACCAATAGCTGATCATCCTCTAGCCACCGCTTAGCAATTGCGCCAAAGTGAGTTGCTGAACCAGTTGTATAAAATCGATTCGCTTTTGTTGCGACTGATAAAGCATGCTTCAGGTCTTGTTCTGCAAGAATTTTTTCAACAACATTAATGGACTCGGCACCGGCATCAATCAATGTGACTGCTGGTCCCATTGCCTGTCCAATAAATGTTTCAATTAGCGGAAAGTGTGTACATCCCATAATCAAAGTATCGACTGGATGTTGCTTAAAATATGCTAATTTATTTTCGACGATTTTTGCCACTGTCTCCGATTGGTAATCCATTGTCTCAACAGCAGTCACAAATTCGGGCGCTGCCAGTTGTTCAACTACTAAATCGGATTTCCCGCTCGCCAAGCCCTGTGCATATGCACCTGAATCAACAGTGCCTTCGGTTGCAATTACACCAACTCGTGGATTCTTACTGTGCAAGGCCGCATCAATCCCCGGCTGAATCACACCGACAACCGGAATCGATAATTTAGCTTGTAAATCAGGTAATGCCGCCGCTGTAGCTGTATTGCAGGCAATCACCAATAACTTTATATCCTGCTCAAGCAAGAAATTTGTTATTTGCCAAGTGAAATCACGTACTTCCGCTTGTGGTCTTGGGCCATATGGCATTCGAGCGGTATCCCCTACATAAATAATTTCTTCATCTGGTAATTGGGTCAAAGCTTGCTTTACAACTGTCAAGCCGCCTACACCAGAATCCATATAACCAATGGCTCGATTATCCATAGTTATCACCTACAAAATTCTTTCTTAATTTTTTAATTTGAAAACTTTTGTGCAAGTTCCATTGGTGATGCAAAACGATATTCCGCATCCGCAAACTTACTTTGATCACGTACACCCCATGCTGCCAGTCCAAATTCAACTCCTGCTGCATGTGCAGCGTACATATCATGAACTGAATCACCAATATAAATTGTTGTTTCAGGGCTCGCAGATAAATTGTTAATCGCAAGTTCGATTGGATCACCATATGGTTTCATCCGTGGTGTCATTCCAGCAAAAACAAACGTCTTGAAATAACGATTAATATCAAAAGCATCTGCATGGTCGTTAAATTCGGCCGCTGTATTTGATGTAACAATTCCTAAATCATATTGGTGAGCAAGTGTCTGCAGCATTGTACTTACGCCATCGAACAAATCTACTTCTTCCCAGAAATCATGATAGTGACTCTGCCACTTCAATTGAACCGTTTGAGCATCTGAAATATTCAAAAACTTTAAGGCTTCCAACGAGGGCAAGCCGAATGTTTGATACACTTCTTCATAAGTCTTTGGTTGACCTAGCTCCGCCAAGGTCTTTTGCAGTGAATGCATATACATAGATTCTGTACTAAGTAGCGTGCCATCAACATCATAGATAATCGTTTGCATCTTTTGAGCCCTGCCCCTCTTTTACTATAAAAAAACTCCAATAGTAATTATACCACTGGAGTTTTTAAACACGGCTTATACCGGCCATATCTAAATAAATTGATTAAATCTACTCGGTCGCCTTGCAAATTATGCCGTGTACTTATTTAAGATTTCCTCTAGTTGGTGAGCAGGTGTATAACCTGTTAATCGTTCAACAACTTGACCATCCTTCTTGATAATCAAAGTTGGTATCGCCATAATACCAAGCTCGCTGGGAGTCTCGGGATTTGAGTCGATATCGAGTTTATTGAATTTCACACCATCCATGTGCTTCGCAAGTTCTTCAACGACTGGTGATTGCATCCGACAAGGACCACACCACTCAGCCCAGAAATCAGTCAAAGTAACACCTTGACTAGTTGCAGTTTCATAGTTTGCATCAGTAACATTCTCTACAGCCATTATCTTCACCCCGTCTTTAATTACTTATTTTTTGTTAATAATATTGTAAACCAAAAACAGATAAAAAGCTAGTCACACGATTTAACCTAGTTCCACGTAAGTTGCACCCTGATCTGGACCAGTGAAATTGAAGTTCTTAACAGAACGATGTGAACGAAGATACTCTTGCACTCCTTTTCGAATTGCACCGGTCCCTTTACCGTGGATGATTTCAACTGACTGCAAATTATTGAGGAGCGCATTATCGATAAAACGATCAAGTTGACTCATTGCTGATTCATAACGTTCACCTCGTAAATCAAGGGTTGCAGAGGCGTTCGCTCGATTAGTCGCGCGTGCCGTACTAACATTACGCTTAGTCGATTTATCACTGTCACTAGTTTGGCTCAACGTTTGCTTCTCCAAATCGGCACCTTCAAGCACCATCTTCAGAATCCCCATTTGAACCTCAAACTTGTCGTCCTTGAGCACGCGTTTAATGACTCCTTGCTGTCCATACTCTCGAACGAGCACGGTATCGCCTAATGCCAAAGCCTGCTCTGCTTTGGCTTGTTTAGCTCTACGAAGAATTCGATTATTTTCAGCTGATGGCTCTTGACGTAAGGCATTCAATTCACCTTTCGCATCAATAATCTGATTTGTTTTAATCTGCGCACCATCACGTTGCATTTTCTGCAGATCAGCGATAATTCGCTCCGAACGCTTCTTGGCCTCAGCGACCAGATGATTGGCATCCTGCTTTGCTTTTTCAAGCGTTTTAGCTTGTGTTTGGGCAAGCGTTTCAGCCTTTTGTTCATAATTCATCTTTAATTGACGATTTTCAACAACTTGTGCTGCCAATTGAATTTGTTGATCCAAGACGGCGTTGCGTCGTTCAACCAAGTCCGCAATCATATCATTCAACTCTTGCGAATCATCAGAGGTCAAATCTGCGGCCGCTTGAATGATCTCATCCGCCAATCCTAAACGCTTTGAAATCTCAAGTGCATTTGACCTTCCGGGAATACCTATTAAGAATTTATAGGTTGGACGCAATGTCTCAACATCAAATTCCATTGACGCATTGATCGTATCGGTTCGATTATAACCGTAGACCTTCAATTCAGGATAATGAGTTGTCGCAACGGTATAAGCGCCCTTTGTACCAACAGCATCTAAGATTGCCATTGCCAGCGCAGCCCCTTCTTGTGGGTCTGTACCGGCGCCCAATTCATCAAATAATACCAATGAATGTTCGTCAATCTTTCCTAAGATGTCAACAATATTAACCATATGCGAACTAAACGTCGATAATGATTGCTCAATCGACTGCTCGTCACCAATATCAGCAAAAATTTCGTCAAAAATACCAACCGTTGAATATTCAGCAACTGGTAAGAACATTCCTGATTGGGCCATTAATTGCAATAAGCCCAGTGTTTTTAGCGTGATTGTTTTTCCACCAGTATTTGGTCCCGTCACGATGATTGCCGTGTAATCTTCACCAATCACAATATCGTTTGGAACAGCCTTAGACTGGTCCAGCAATGGATGGCGGGCCGCTCTTAGGCGAATATGGTTTTCGGGAGAATATTCGGGTTCTTGAGCTTTGATTGCTACAGCATACATTGCTTTGGCATTTACAAAATCAAGATGTCCTAAAATTCTAGCATTATTCGAGATTTCGTCGGCAAATGGGCGGAGTACATCTGACAATTCAGCAAGGACTCGTTCCTCCTCATGTCGTTCTTTCAAATAATGTTCCCGTAAGCGATTGTTCATCTCAACAACATCGGCTGGTTCAATATAAAGGGTCTGACCTGTCTGACTTTGATCATGCACCACTCCGCCAAATTGGCTTCGGTACTCAGCTTTGGCTGGAATTACATACCGATCATTTCGCATGGTAACAATTGCATCTGACAAATATTTAGCCATCTTACCCCGAGTATAATCTTGCATGCGCTGACGAATCGCGTTCTCGGTGCTACTAATTGCTTGTCTAATTCGGTGTAATTCAGGTGAAGCTTCGTCTGTGACACGACCATCACCATCAATCGCTGTATTTACCCGCCGTGTAAGATCATTTAACATAACCAGCTGAGTATAGTAAGGTTCGAGAGCTGTAAAACGCTCCCCCTTATCCTCAACCAAATTATCAAAGAAAGTCCGCATTTGACCGGTTGTAAATAAGACTCGTCCAACTTGTGCGAGTTCTGTACCACTCAAATTGGCGTCAATTTTTAACCGCTGCATCTGTGGTTTGATATCTTCCAAATGCGGAATTCTAATTCCAGCAGCTAATCGAATAATTCTCATTGCATCAGCTGTTTCTGCTAACCATGTCTGCATTTCTGTTGCATCTTTACTTGGCAGGAGCTTATCTAATTCAAGCCTACCAGCAGCCGTTGCCAAATATGGAATCATTTGTGCTTTAACTGCGTCATACTCTAAAGTTGCTAGTACCTTTGAGTTCATTCTGAGTAACCTCCCTACGACTTATTGTCGTATCCACCATTGATAAATCTCACTGGACAAGAAGGGCGTTTGGGTTAAGATCCATTGTGCAAGTTTTGAGTTTGTTAATTGATCTTGCCACCATGTCACCTGCCAAGTTTGGAAAATCTGGAGGATAAAAAATATTAATATATAAATAATTATTAGATTCAAAATTGCTCCCAATAAACGGTTAATCCAGCCAATTACGGGAATATGATTTAAAAATTTTACTCCGTTCTCAACCGATCGCAAAATGAAATAACCAATCATCGTGATTAATCCAAAGGCGATTCCTGATGCCATAAATTGTAGCGCTGTGTCCTTCGCAATATCAGGTACGGTTGTAGCTCCGTATTGAGCTGTTGCACTGGAGAAGAAAGTATCCATTAGCCAAACACCAAATCGGTGTGCCAACAGAATTGCAATTACCCAAATCAAGATCCGACCAACCATCCGAACAAATGTCCGTAAAAGACCATTTCGATAACCACGAACCCAAGCTGCCAACAAAACAAGTAGTAGTAGAATTGTTAATAGCATTGGTTTACCTCCGCGCTTCCTGCATCTTTAACTGATCAGACAAGGCATTAAATGCCAAGAGCATCGCAGCCTCTTCATTTGAAAGGTTCGGATTGCCCGTTTTAATTGCTGTGAGCTGTTGATTGGCCAAATCCAAGACTGCTTTCATTTGATCCTGACTCTCTTCAGCTGTAAATGTATATGTCTTTCCCAGAATTGTCCCTTGAAATCGTGAACGTACCATAATATCACCTCATCTTATTTATATGTATGAATGAGGCCAGGCTAGAACATTCTAACCCAGCCTCATTCCTGCTATCAATTTGTCTGACAGACGAACCTTAATTATTCGTCAGCCATCCGTGCTTCGATCCAGTCCCACACATCGGTCTTACCGAATTTGGTTTCAGATGAAAACATTTCAAAATCCGAAATCTCTGGTTCGAAGTCAAGGCTATTCTTAATGACTGACTCTGCCTTATTCCACTTACCACGAGAAATCTTATCAGCCTTTGTTGCAACCACCAGAACTGGAATATTAAAGTAAGTCAACCAGTTATACATTGCGATATCTTCTTCAGAAGGCGCATGCCGGGCATCAACTAGTGAGACAACCCCTTTAAGTTGTGGACGTTCTGAAAGATATTTTTCAATCATCTGTCCCCACTTCTCACGCTCCTTTTTGGATACCTTTGCATAACCGTATCCAGGAACATCGACGAAATAAACCTGTTCTTCGACTTTATAAAAATTCAAAGTCTGAGTTTTACCTGGTTGCGATGAAGTCCTAGCAAAAGCCTTACGATTAATCAATGTGTTCGTCAAAGATGACTTTCCAACATTTGATCGACCAACGAAGGCGATTTCAGGTAAATCCCCCTCAGGATATTGACTTGGTTGGACCGCTGAAATTGTTAATTCAACATTATGCACTTCCATCAGCTTGTCCTACTTTCCAATGATTTCAGGCGCCAGATGTTCTTCAACTGTCGCACGCGTAATAATAACTTCCGCAACATCTTCGCGCCCCGGTAGATCAAACATAATATCCCGCATGACTTCTTCAATAATTGAACGCAAGCCACGCGCACCTGTCTCACGTTGAATTGCCAATTTTGCCATTGCACGTAAAGCATCATCATTAAAAGTCAACTTAACGTCATCTAAGGCCAACAGTGCTTGATATTGCTTCACTAGCGCATTCTTAGGCTCCGTCAGAATATGCACAAGATCATTCTCGTCTAATTCCTCTAAAGCAGTTAAGATTGGTAGTCGACCAATAAACTCAGGAATCAAACCAAAGCTCATCAAATCTTCTGGCAAGACATGTTGCATGATTGATGATTCTGAATCATTTAGCGCTTGCAACTTAGAATCAGTACCAAAGCCAATTACCTTCGCTCCTAAGCGTTCCTTAACGATTGATTCGATTCCCGCAAAAGCCCCACCAACAATGAACAAAATATTAGTCGTATCAATTTGAATAAATTCTTGATTTGGGTGCTTACGTCCACCTTGCGGCGGAACGTTTGCAATCGTTCCTTCAAGCATCTTTAGTAAGGCTTGTTGGACTCCTTCACCAGAAACGTCTCGTGTGATTGAGACATTTTCAGACTTCTTTGCAATCTTATCAATCTCATCAATGTAGATAATTCCAGTCTGAGCTGCCTCAACGTCATAATCAGCTGCCTGAATCAACTTCAACAGAATATTCTCAACGTCCTCACCAACATAACCAGCCTCGGTCAAGGTTGTCGCATCAGCAATCGCAAATGGCACATTCAAAAGTTGAGCTAAACTTTGCGCAATGTAGGTCTTACCTGAACCAGTCGGTCCGACCATTGCAATGTTAGACTTTTGAAGTTCAACACCGCTCTCATCATCCTCACCAGCCAACATGCTATTAATCCGCTTATAGTGATTATAAACAGCAACTGCTAATGTTCGCTTCGCTTCGGTTTGACCAATCACGAATTGATTCAAATTCTCAACAATTTCATGAGGCGTCTTTAAAGTTAGTGTATGCTCCAAAGCATCTTGTTGGAGATCTTCTTCAATAATTGATTGCGCCAAGGCAACACATTCATTACAAATGTAAACGCCAGGTCCCGCAATCAGCTTCTTTACTTCGGTTGAAGCCTTCCCGCAGAATGAACAATATGCAATACCGTTCGTATTATCGGTTGTGTTAAACACTGTTCAACCTCCTATGTTTCATTAAATACAGTTTCTAATATTGTAACAAATTACCTGGATTAATGCAGAGCATTATCAGAGTGCGGTCTGGCCGATCAGTTGGACCGTTGATAAGGAAGCAGTAAGTGCTTAGCGTTTCCGGCACGGAAATGATGAGTGCTTACTACGACTTATCCTAGGTCCAACAGGCCAGTCCCACGTTTATCAGAGTGCGGTAGTGCCGACCAGTTGGACCGTTGATAAGGAAGCAGTAAGTGCTTAGCGTTTCCGGCACGGAAATGATGAGTGCTTACTGCGACTTATCCTAGGTCCAACAGGCCAGTCCCACGTTTATCAGAGTGCGGTAGCGCCGACCAATCAATCCGTTGATAACGTAGGGCAATAAGTTTAGCGGTCTCGGCACGAGTCCGATGAGCTTATTGCACAAGTTATCCTAGGATTGATAGGCGCTACCATCTTCAAATGATTCGAACATCCATCAACAGTAACTGTTCATCCGATTCACTAAGCTTCTAGAAACGCAAAATACTGATCATCCTCAACAGCGAAATAGAATGAGCTCCGGCCATTGACAGTTTGAATCTCACCATAAATTGGCATTGCTGCCGCCACTTTGGCATGCATTGCTGCTAAATCATGAACTGAGAAGGCGATCGAAGGCTTGCTGTCAGCAACCTCTGGTGAATTTTCGCGAATAAAGGCAATGTCCCACAGTTGAATACGTGCATTCCCGTCGATATCTGGTGCCAATACGATCGTCTCCGATGTACCGACAGACATACGTTGAATTTCCACGAAACCAATTTTAATAAATAATTCCGCAACTGTTGCCACGCTCTTTACATATAAGTTACTAGTCATTTCAATAGTCATAATATCACCTTTTGCTCTACATTCCAGTTATTGACCAATATTATTCTGTGTAATTAGATTCATCGCTAATCAAAGACCGAATAACTTCTATTCAACATAGAAAATTATCCGGCCTTTATTGTAGATTTTATCAACATTATCTGCTGAATGAAATCTACCTATTTATTTAAATTCAAAATTAAGCTTCTTCAACAGCTGAATTAACAACTACGTCAACAGCCTTCTTAATTTGAATATCATGAGCCAACATGTCAGGTGTCAAGGCTGCGCGAACAGCATCGGCTTCCATACCATATTGTGCTGCCAAGTCAGCAACTTCAGCATCAACATCCGCATCAGATGCTACAATGTTTTCAGCCTTTACAATTGCCTCCAAGACCAAGTTAGTCTTTACACGGTCGAATGCGCCTTCTTCATATTGCTTGTGCAAGTCATCTTCACTTGAACCAGTAATTTGGAAGTACATTTCAGGTGAAACACCTTGGTTTTGCATTGAAGCGAAGAATTGGTTCATCTGACGGTGAACATCTTCATCGATCATTGCGGCTGGCAAATCGCCACCCTCAACTTCAGCGTTTTCAACAGCAGCAGTAATTGCTACTTCTTCCTTCTTGTCTTGCGCGTCGTTGGCCTTAGTTTCTTCCAAACGAGTCTTAGTCTTAGCCTTCAACTCATCCAAAGAAGCAACGTCTTCATCAACGTCCTTAGCAAATTCGTCGTCCAAGGCAGGAACTTCCTTAACCTTAACTTCGTGAATAGTTGTCACGAACTTTGCTTCTTTACCAGCTAAGTCTTCTGCTTGGTAGTCGGCTGGGAAAGTAACATTAACTTCAATTTCCTCACCAGCTTTATGACCAACTAATTGCTCTTCAAAGCCAGGAATGAATTGTCCTGAACCAAGCTCAAGACTAAAGTTGTCACCCTTACCACCGTCAAATTCAACACCGTCAACTGAACCTACGAAATCGATGATAACTGTGTCACCATCTGAAGCCGCTGTATCCTCAGCCAAAACCAATTCGGCTTGACCTTGACGCAAACGCTCGATCTCTTCGTCAACTTCTGCATCTGAAACAGTTGTGTCTGCAGCAGGTACCTTAACACCCTTATACTCACCCAACTTGATTTCAGGAGCTAACTCAACTTCAGCAGTCAACTTCCAGGCTTCACCCTTGTTCATTGATACTGCATCGATATGAGGTTGTCCTACTACCGTGATACCTGCTTCTGCAACTGCAGCTGCATATACTTCAGGCAAAACATGGTTCAAAGCTTCGTTATACAAAGCCTCTTCACCGTACATTTGCATGAATACTTGCTTAGGCATCTTACCCTTACGGAAACCAGGGACGGCAATATTCTTCTTTGCCTCGTTAAATGCTTCATCAATACCCTTTTGGGCTGCTTCAACAGAAACTTCGAATGCCAAAGTTCCCTTGTTGCCTTCACCCTTAGTGAAAACTGCGCTTGTAGCCATCTGTTAATTCCTCCAATTTATAACAACAAAAGTTGTCATCATTACATGCTTATAACATTATACCGATTTAATTGACTTGCGACAACCGGTTTACTAGTCTTTGTCTTAGATTTGTCCAGTGATTCTTAAATGATCAAATAACTTAGCTTGTTCTAACTTAGTAATCCTGATTATTTTCAAATAACTAACATGCCTATCGTCGTTGTAACTCAGCCAATTGATTTGTAATTGAACCTAGTATCTCAACTTGCAATCGCTGAACCTCTAAAGAATCAGCTTGATCCTGTTGCATCAAATGATCTAGCTTTGAATGCAGTAAACGAATCTCTGCTTCTGATTTACGATTAATTCGATAGCCGTTCGTTGATTCCAAACGATCGTATTCTGCCGAGCGGTTCTGGCTCATCAAAATCAAAGGGGCTTGGAAGGCCGCAATCATACTCAACGTTAAATTCAATAAAATAAAGGGATAGGGATCAAAGTTCATCCCAAATAAGTGCAGGCCATTCAGTACCATCCACACTAACATAAACGCCAAGAACGATAGAATAAACGTCCACGACCCCCCAAAACGTGCAACACCGTCAGCGATTCGTTGCCCAAAGGTCAGTGTTTCATCAAGATGTTTTCGCACATCAATCTCTTGGTACGCCTCGTTATCCGCCACTTTTGCAAAGCGATCATGGAATTTGTCATTCTCGTGAAAATCCTTCGCCAAAAGTACATCTAACTTCTTCAGTCGATAATTTGTCAAATGTTGGTACGACATAAAATCGCGACGCGTTGCTTTAGGGAAATCCTTACGAATCAACCCAAATAGTTCGCTATCCAACTCTGTCAGAAACACGCCATCTGTCACAGGGTAGTTTTTTCCGTCAATTAGATCCTTTTGATACTTTAATACTGCCATTGTCACACTCCCTTCTGTTAATACTATACAAAAAAAACTCTACTGCGAACAGTAGAGTTTTCTAAATGTTACCAATTACGGTAACAAGGGGATTCTAATTAATTAAAATTAGTCCTTGATTTCTGAAACAGTTCCGGCACCAACAGTACGGCCACCTTCACGAACAGTAAACTTCAATCCCTTTTCAATGGCAACTGGCGCGATCAATTCGATATCGAATGTAACGTTATCACCAGGCATAACCATCTCAACACCTTCTGGCAATTGAACTACACCAGTAACATCAGTTGTGTGGAAGTAGAATTGTGGACGGTAGTTAGTGAAGAATGGAGTGTGACGTCCACCTTCTTCCTTAGTCAAGACATAAACCTCAGCCAAGAACTTAGTGTGTGTATGGATTGAACCTGGCTTAGCCAAAACTTGACCACGCTCGATCTCAGTACGATCAACACCACGCAACAAAGCACCGATGTTATCACCAGCTTGACCTTCTTGCATTGACTTACGGAACATCTCGATTCCAGTAACAACAGTTGCGCGAGGCTCTTCCTTCAATCCAACGATTTCGATAGGCTCGTTCAACTTGATGATTCCACGATCTACACGACCTGAAGCAACAGTACCACGACCAGTGATCGTAAATACATCTTCAACAGGCATCAAGAATGGCTTATCAACATCACGATCTGGCGTTGGGATGTATGAGTCAACAGTATCCATCAACTCTTCGATAACCTTAACTTGTTCTGGGTCACCTTCCAAAGCCTTCAAAGCTGATCCGCGAAGAACAGGAATGTTATCACCATCGAAGTCATATTCTGACAACAATTCGCGAACTTCCATCTCAACCAAGTCAACCAACTCTTCGTCGTCAACTAGATCAGTCTTGTTCAAGAATACGATGATGTAATCAACACCAACTTGACGAGCCAACAAGATGTGCTCACGAGTTTGTGGCATAGGACCATCAGTAGAAGCAACAACCAAGATAGCACCGTCCATTTGGGCAGCACCAGTGATCATGTTCTTAACGTAGTCCGCGTGACCTGGGGCGTCGATGTGAGCATAGTGACGAGCTTCAGTTGAATACTCGATGTGAGCAGTGTTGATCGTGATTCCACGCTCACGCTCTTCTGGAGCAGCATCAATCGCTGCGAAATCAGCTTGCTCAGCCAATCCCTTGTCAGCCAATACCTTTGAGATAGCGGCAGTCAAAGTTGTCTTACCGTGATCAACGTGTCCAATAGTACCAATATTAACGTGCGGCTTAGTGCGCTCGAATGTTTCCTTAGCCAAAAGCTTATCCTCCTAATTTTCGCAAGTAAGTCTCTTATCAGACCAACTTAAAGTTGCTTCTAATAATTATACTACATTCCTCACAGAACATAAACAACTCGATGCGAAAATCTATTATCTTGTTGTCTCCCCGTGGGAAGCTGTTGTTATTATATAAAAACATAAGCTCATTGTAAATGAATTTACTTAAAATACTTTAAAAATTTTTTATTTTTAGCCAATTAGGCTAAATTATCGAGTGTTCCAAGGATTGCCCGCCGAATATCGGACTGGCTTTTGAGGTCAAACTGATCATCATCGCCCAGCAAATTAGCAAGTAGTCCCTGCACCCATTTTGGTACATCTAAAATCACATCTGCTGCAAAGGGATAGAGGTTAATCATAATATACTGATTAATTTGTTCCAAACTACGTTCCATCACTGGATCATTCAGCAGGCTGATTTCTTTTCGAACGGCTAATCGAACTGGCTGTTCAAACAAATCTGGCAATTCAACTGGCTTGAATTGATGCTCAGTCTGATCGAACCACAAAGAGGTCACCATTTCAGCTAGCTCAACGCGCCTCAAATGATCCAAAATATTTGTTCGTGTAACTTGACTGCCAAATGGATCAATCAAAACAAACTTGGCACCAACCAAGAAATCTGCCAAGGGCAATCGAAGTGCATGCTTCAGTCTGTCTGCTTGTTCATTAAGTGGATACTCCGATAAATGATAAAAATCTCGACTGATTTTTTTGATACTCTCCGGAAAATCAACACGGTAGCTCAGCTCTGCTTGTTCAATTCGCTCAATCAAACCCTTAGAATTGTCTAACAAATTGATAAATTCGCGTGCCAAAATGAATTCCGCCTCATGTAATAAGAGATCAAGATAAATTAATTGGAAATCAGACGCTACATACGCTTCTGGTAAATCATTTGCATAATTGAGTGCCTCTGCATATTGCTGCTCCGCCAATAGCGCTGTCACTAGTTGTCGATTAATTTCAATCGAACGATTTTGCACATAAATTTCTGCCAGTATTTCAACGTCCATATCTGCTTATCTCCTTAGAATAAAAAGTCATCTAAAATAATAACACCTTAACGGGCCCTATTATTTTAGATGACTTTCTGAATTAATTATTATTTTTGTTCGGCATTCTTGTTTTCGCCGTTTTCACTTTGCTGCCTTGGCTTACGATTACGCGGACGGCGGTTCTTCTTCACATTGCCTTCACTCGCATCATTTTTGGCCTTCGCATCATTCTTTGGCTTACCATCATCGGGCTTTTTTGCTGACTTTTGTGGCTTACCATTTGTGACAGGCGTGTTTTTATTTCCCACACGCTTACGACGACGACCGTTTTGATTTGCTTCCATGATAACAGGCAAAATCACAGGGCGGCGACGAGTCTGCTCAAACAAGAACTTACCCAAGACATCACGCACAGAGCTCTTTAAATTACCCCAATCAAACTCTTTACTGTTCTTAATCCCATCTTGAACGGCTGTCTCAACCAATGTAGCAGCTTCACGCATCAAATCGCGGGAAGTTTTTACATACACAAAGCCGCGTGAATCAAGCTTAGGCTTTGCAATCACCTTCTTCTTCTTGCGGTCGATCGTTACGACTGCAATGAAGACTCCATCTTCAGATAGAATACGCCGATCATTCAGGACAATTGAACCAATATCTCCAATTCCTGATCCATCAATCATCGTCGAGCCAACCTGGATCGAACCACCCAAGTGCATCTGTCCGTCATCATATCTTAGATTATCACCCTTAGCTAATAACCAAGTATTCTCGTCCGTATAACCTAATTCTTTTGCTGCATTATATGCTGCGTTCAACACACGATACTCACCTTGAATTGGAATTACATTCTTAGGTTTCAATAAATTAAGCAATAACTGGAAATCATTCTTTGACGCATGTCCTGAAGATTTCATATCAGTTGAAATTTGCTTAACTTGTGCGCCCGCACGGAAAAGCATATCACGCGTTCGAGCAACGTAGCCTTCCATCGCAGTCGATGGAGTTGTTGTAATGAATACGAGGTCACCTTCAGTGATCTTAATGTTTCGATCCTCACCCAAGGCCATTCTTTGCAGATGACGAATTGGCTCACCCATTCGACCGGTTTCCAGAATAACAGTTTCTTCTGGTTCTAGTTTACTCAAATTTTTAATAGAAACGAACATTTCGTTTTCAGGCATTGGCAATGAAAGCTTCTTCAAACGCAAAGCCGTCCGGACAACTTTCTCCAAGTCATTACCTGAAAGAACAACCTTACGACCAACCTTAAACGCGGCGTCAATGATTTGTTGAATTCGTTGAATATTTGATGCTACTGCACCAACGACAATCCGCCCATGATGGTGTCGGAAAGCGTCCAAAATGTAAGCCGCCAGATCGGCCTCGTGTGCAGCGGTCCCATAAGTTGCGGTTCCAGCAGCGTCAGCAAGTAAGGCAACTACACCCTTTTGACCAATCTCAGCCAAGCGTAAAAGGTCTGTTTGATAATATGGCAATGCCGTTGTGTCAAACTTGAAGTCACCGGTATATACAACTTCTCCAACAGGCGTCTCAATCACCACACCTAATGATTCGGGAATTGTATGAGTCGTTTCAAAGAACGATACGACCGTATCACCAAATGAAACCTCAGAATTTCCACGAACAACATGATAATCCTCAAAGCCCTTAGCTTCTGGTTCTGCATCAACAGCCAGTTTTGCAAGCTCAATTGTTAACTCTGAACCAAACACAGGTACCTGAATCTGAGAAAGCAAGTAAGGCAAAGCACCAATTGCATCAGCATGCCCGTGCGTTAAAAAGACACCCGCAATTTGATCAGCATGTTCAATCAAATAGGCGAAATCAGGAATAACTACGTCTACCCCTAATAAATCACTTTCGGGATATTTCAGACCAGCGTCCAAAATAAAAATATCATTGTCTACGGTAACTGCGTACATGTTCTTTCCATTTTCACGTACACCACCAAAGGGCATAATGCTTAAAGTTGTTGTCATATTAATCTCATTTCTTTTCCGGGTCAGCACAACCCAAACGTTTTTTTGTTTCTTTTACTATACCATAACTCAGTATTTTTTTGATAGATTGCTCATCAAAAGGTGTTAAATTCACCTAGATAAATGTATTAATATGACGCAAAAAAAGGACAAGATCAAAATGATCTTGTCCTTTTAACCAATAAAATTGGTATTTTTATCAACGTTGATTACTTGTTTAGCAAAGCAGCCAAACGTGACTTGTCACGTGAAGCTTTGTTTTTAGCAATCAAGCCCTTTGATGCAGCGCGATCAAGAGCAGATGAAGCGTTCAAGAACAACTCTTGCAAGTTGTCTGATCCAGCTTCAACGGCCTTGCGGAACTTCTTCACTTCAGTACGGTATGCACTTAATTGTGAGACGTTACGTTCGCGTTGAATCTTGTTCAAACGGGCACGTTGGATTGATGACTCGATAATAGGCATCGCTTTTCCCTCCAATGATAAATGTTCAGTATTTTATTTGTGACGTTAAAATTAACGACGCAAACCAAGACTTTGAATCAACTCACGGTAACGTTGTACATCGTTGTTACGCAAGTAACGCAACAAGTTACGACGGTGACCGATCTTCTTCATCAAACCACGTTGTGAGTGGAAGTCATGCTTGTGCTCTGACATGTGAGTGTTTAACTCGTTGATGTCAGCAGTCAAAACTGCGACTTGAACTTCAACTGAACCAGTATCACCTTCGTGACGTGCGAACTCTTTAATGATTTCATTCTTGCGTTGTGCAGAAATAGCCATTAGAATGTCCACCTTTCTTATAAAATGTCGCCCAAATCCGCGTACGACGACGGTGAACCGTCAAACGCAGAAATAGGTCAAAGATATGTGCTTAATAAGCACTTCCAGTAGTTTACACAGAAATACACAAAAATGCAAGGATATTTAATAAATTCGGCCTACTAGCCCGCAATATCATGTTGATAACGCAATACAAACAGTTCAAACAATAATTCTGGATCTCGCTGGGTCGACTTCAACTGTTCTTCCATTGCCACGAGCCCCAGATAAGCTTTTGAAAGCGCGTTAAAGGAAAAATTACGAACCGTCTTTTTAGCGAGCTTAACTCGGTATGGATGTACTTTCAATGCCCCTGCAATTGCCTGTTCGCTTTGCTGTAACGACTTAACCTGGATTAATAGCCGGAATTGCCCTACCAAAGCAGCATGTAACCGTAATGGCTCCTCACCGGATAAAACCAGTTCGTGATAAAGTTGAACAGCCTTGGTTAAGGACCCTGCTAATAAATTTTCAATCAGATTAAAGATGTTTTCCGACAAAGTGCGCGTCACTAAGGCCTCAACGGCTGTCAGGTCAATAACCTTACTATCAGCGGCGTACAGGCTCAATTTATCAAGTTCTGACATGATCTGAGTCAATGACATGTTCGTTAACCGAATTAATTCCTCTAATGCATCCTTCTCGATCTTGAAATTCTCTTTTTCCAATCGTGAATAGATCATTTTTTGAATATCTCGCTCAGTTAAGTCACCAAAGGCAAGATACTCAGTTCGTTCTTTCAATTGTTTTACAACTTTTTTGCGCGAGTCAAGTTTTGAGTAGGGCGCAAAAATCACCAAGATTGTCTGAGGTTCCGGGTGTTGTAAATATTCCAACATTTCATCAGGGTTATGCTCAATTTTATTTTTAGAATTCTCGCCCGTCAGAAAATAAGCGTTGTCCAATATTACAACGCGAAATTCACCAAAGAATGGTACTGCACGAGCATCATCCAAAGCGGCGCTCAATGGCGTTTCACTCAAATCAAACTGCCCCAAATTCAAAGTTTGATCTGCTGGATCAATTAAGTTCGTGAACATCATTCGTGCTTGATCCAACAAATACTGATCAGTCCCTTGAATTAGATAGATTGGTGCGTGTTCATTTCGTCCAAGTGCGGCCTTTATTGTATCTAGTGTCACTGCCACTTAACTTTACCTCCCACCATGTAAAATTGCCAAGCCAATTGTATTCAATCATACCATGATTTGCCGTTGAAAAAAGTTTAAGTCGGGCCTGTTTTGCCGTCCGGAGCGTTTCCAGATGCGGATGCCCATATCGATTTTCAAAACCAGCGGAAATCACTCCAATCTTCGGCTTGATCGCCCTGATAAATGTTCTAGCGCTACTTGTCTTTGAGCCATGATGGCCTAATTTAATAATATTCGCTTGCAAATTTGGATAAGCGCTCTTAATAGCTAGCTCCCCACGCCGGTCCAAATCCCCCATTGCTAATAGTGTTTGTGGTCCAACTTGTAAACGGACTACCAGCGAATCTTCATTCCGCCCTGTACCAATTTGAAAAGGGTATAGAAAGTCACCAAAAACCCGTTCTTGCGGAGCCTGAACCTCATGCACTCGCTGACCCTGATACGATTTTTGCCATGACATGCCTGCTGGAATATAGATGTTTTTTATTCGGATTTGCTTTGCCAAATCTGTAAAATTCCCAACATGATCGAAATCCCGATGTGTTAATACAACATGGTCCAAGCAATCAATCCCTTTTGCATGCAAATATTTCAGCATTTGCTCAACGTCAAAATTACGTTGATATCGCCGCCGATTGCCGAATTGAAGTTTCCCACCGACATCAATTAAAATGACACCTTCATAAGGTCTATGAATCAATGTCGCATCCCCTTGCCCAACATCAAAAAAGGTAACATGACCAATAGGAAGCAATCTCTGATAACTATAAGCCAAAAGCCCAATCAAAACCAATAACCCGAAATACAATCGACGAACTTTGATTAACAAAAAAGATCCCACTATCAAAGCTGCGAATACCAAGGCGATTGGCGGTTGTCCAAAAATAATTTTGCCAGCAAACTTGGCGATTATTTGCAACAACAACTGCCCATAGCCCAATAAATCGTTAGTTAACATGACCAACGCCTTAACATCAAAAATTCTGGCAATTGTTCCAATTACGGTTAGTGGTATCACAACACGCGAAAAGATTGGAATCGCGAAGCAATTAACGATTATCGAAATTGGTGTCCAACTATATGTATGCCAGATGATGATCGGTGATATTAGTATTGCCAGTAAAAAACTAGTTCTCGTTGCTGATCCTGTCTTTTGCCATATTAATCCCCATGCCAAAAGAAATGACAGCTGACCACCTAACTGCAAAAGTAATGTTGGTTTTAACAACAATGAAACCATCAAACTCAGCCCAAAAACGTCCTTTTTATGCAAATTTATCCAATGTAATTCACACCAATTCTCAACGATACCACTTACAACCGCCCGCACTAAGGCGTGCGCCTCACCTGCAAACACTCCCAACATGAAGATTATCCCTTGCCCAATAATCAATCGTTCTTCTCGAACTAAATAAAATAACCGAGCAATCCTTCCCCATACTCTCTTCAACAGTGTCACCTGATAGCCAGAAATGCTAAATAAATGCACCAAGCCTAATGTGGATATTTCCATATTGTTCTGATAGAAGTTTTCTGGTACATGCCCCAAAAGAAGGGTTTGTCCATAGTCACTTAAAATTCCAGGCATGGTTTCGAACCATTTAGTCAATTGGTAATGTATATCTCGAATTAACCAGAGCAAACGGTCCAATCCACCTTTTTTTGAATATATCAAGCTAACTTGATCCAGTTTCATCTGATGTGTTACATTTCTAATTCGCCAATAGTTCGCTTCATCAAATCCGTATCGATTGCTGGCAGCAACCAGCTTATTTAACCGACCAATTACTACTAATTCGATATTTCCTTGATTGGCTCGTAATTTGTCGGCAATATCCCGATCCACTGGGCCGGTGATTTTTATACCCAATCCCGCCTTGGTAAATCCATACCCTCGCAGATAACCCGCTTTAATCTGATACCATTCAGCATGACTGATTAATTTCTGGGTTTGCGCTTGTTTTTCCATACGAACTTGTCGCCACTGGAGCTCATTGCATGCAAAATAACCACCACAAATAATGAATGTCAAAATCCCCCGCCAAAATTGCGTTCTAAAATGACAAAATAGCAGTGCTAGAAACCAGCCTACCAATAAAACACCCCACCAACATTGTCCAATGATTAGGCAATTAATTCCTAGCACACTCCCTGACAGTGTCAACAAAAAACCAACCTTCATACTGTAATCTGCGCATTTATTCGAGCAAAAATCTTTTCACCAATCCCCGAAACACTCTTTAACGCCTCAATTGTTTTGAAGGGGCCTTTAGTTTGCCGAAAAGCGATAATATCTTCCGCCCGCTTAATTCCAATCCCCGGTAATTGAGTCAACTCCGTTGCATTTGCTTGATTAATATTGATTACATTCTGATCTGTTCGAGTAGTCTGTTGAACTTTGATTCCTGGAATCGGATAATCAGCCGGAACCTCATCATCACCATGTGGAACGTAGATCACCGCTTGATCATGTAGTTTAACCGCTAAATTCAATCGTGCATCGTTCACACCCGCCTTAAAACCACCAGCGGCCTTAATTACATTTAGGACCATCGGATTCGTTTCAAAAAAATAAACGCCTGGGTTGACAACATGGCCTTTAACATCAATCGCAATTTTTTTATTCTTCGAGTGATGTGATTCTGACATTGCAGACCTCAGCGAACTTTTTGGCTTAATTGTCCCTTGTGGTTCAAGCTTCCGCCCATTAGACGTCTTTAAAAGGAACACCCCACCTAGGACGAGCATCACAAAAAAAAGCGCTATCCAGCGACGATATTGTACAAAATATTCTTTCCACATCATCTGGAGCCTCCTTTAAAATCCATCAATTCAAAATTATCCTTAGTTTATTTGACCTCTACTTTAACAAGACTACCCAGCAATTCAATTTGTCAAAAAAACAAAAAAAAGAGCCAACTGCATAATTCAATTACACAGCTAACTCATCAAGTTATTAGATCTCAGGGTTGTTCAAAATCGTCGCCATAACTTCTTCGACCATATCAAACTCTGCATCAGTTTCAATGGGTATCAGTTCACCCGCTTCATCGGCGGGATTGATTGTGTACGCGAGTACGCCATCAACTTCCGGATCAAGTGCCTGCAAAATAATGTAGGTCTTTCCGTTCTCATCTGATTCAAAGGAGAAAAGTTCAGTAAACTCAACCTCATCACCGTTTTCATCTTCTAATACATAAATTTCTGCTTCATTTTCTGCCATTCTCAACTCCTTGATTACAACAAAAACCGAGTAATTTCTCAAGGTACAGAAATTCCCCGGTAGTTATCAAATAATTATTCGGCCTCGTCAAGGTACTGCGTTAAACGTTCCTCAACCATTTCCCACTCTTCATCGTCTTCAATTGGCATCAATTCACCCTCTGTATCTGCTTCAACTTCATCGGGATCATAAATATATGCCAACATTTCAACTTCTTCATCCTCTGGCGTGCCAGCAGGAAATAATACAATGTAGTTCTTGTTGTATTCCTCAGAATGGAAGGTAAATAAAACTTCATATAGCGTCTCATTACCTTGATCATCAGTTAATGTGATTACATCTTGTTCGTCATTCATATTAAAACACCTCTTATTTTACTAGTGGACCTTTACGATCCAAGTAATTTTGCAAAATTAAACTTGCAGCCAACTTATCGATCACTTGCTTGCGCTTTTTACGTGATGTGTCTGCTTCCTCAACCAACATACGTTCTGCCTCAACTGTTGTCAAGCGTTCATCTTGAAAATCAATTGGCAGGTTAAATTTTTCTTTCAACAATTCGCCATAATACTGAGCCGCCTCGGCTCTTGGTCCAATTGTGTTATTCATATTTTTCGGTAAACCAAGCACAAAACCACTTGGTTCATACTTTGCAACGAGCTCAGCCATCCGTTCTAGGCCGAATTCTTTTTCATCTTCATTGATTCTAATGATCTCAACACCTTGGGCTGTCCAGCCCAAAACATCTGATACCGCTACGCCAACGGTTCGTGAACCAACATCTAGTCCCAATATTCGCATTTGATTTACAAACCTTCCTCTGAAAATTATTTTGTAACAGTTAGTAATACTAATATTACAAGAATTCCTGATAAAAACCAACAAAAATCGAGCAAGAGTCAGCTAACAATAACTCCTGCTCGATTTCTAGTGCCCCATAGTCGTTCCATCGCGAACAACAACTGTATCATCCAACACTCCTTGTTCACTACTAATAACCATCCCACCAAAGTCGGTCACATCAAGAATCATATGTTCACCCAAATAATCCTTCGCATAACTCTTAACTGGGATTTTACCATAATTAGAATCAATCTCTAAATCAAACCATGGTAATAGTGGTTGATTTTCCTCAACGATTAAGACTACCAATGAATTTTGCATTGCTCCTTCAGCAGTCACGGAATATGGTGAAACACCATCATCAAACATTAAGACTAATCTACGATTTGGTGTCTTATTCAAAACTGGCGCGATCTTCTCCATTGCTAAATCAGTTATTCTTAGTTCCATCTTTCAATCCACCTCTCTTACTTATTGTTAGTATAACACTTTTCTTAGCCGCGGTTTCAATAAAAAAAGATCAGCAAACTATCGTTCGCTGATCTAAGTTCATACTATTCAACTATTTTTCCAAAAAATCTTTGACCAATGCTTCAATGATCTCATCACGTTCAAATTTACGGATCAAATTCCGCGCATCATTTGCACGTGGTACATAAGCAGGGTCACCCGAAATCAAATATCCTACAATTTGATTAATAGGGTTATAACCCTTCTCTTCCAAAGCATGGTACACAACCTTCAGTGTCTCACGAACGTCTTGCTCGTTATTAGCACCTAGATTAAAAACATTTGTCTGCGTGTTTTCAAAATTGCTCATGCACAACCTCCTTAGGGGTTCTCTATTCTAAATCAATCTTATCTATTTGACAACCATTCACTAGCTTGTTCGAATGCATCCCTAATTCCAGCAGGGTTCTTTCCGCCCGCTTTAGCCATCTCAGGTCGTCCGCCACCGCCACCATCTACTGCTGGGGCAATCGCCTTAATCAAGTCACCAGCCTTTACACCCGCTTTAATTGCATCAGGAGCTACACTGACCATTAGATTAACTTTATCGCCAAGATTAGCCGCCAAAACTAGTACATCAGACGGATACTTCTGCTTCCAATTATCAGCCGTCTCCATTAAAGCACCCATTGATTCAACTGCCAATTCTGCAGTAATCATCGTAAAGTTACCAGCCTGTTTAACATCATCAAAGGCCGCTGATGCTGCTTGAGAGGCGATCTTGGACTCTAAAGTTGCAACCTGTTGCTTAGCATCTTTCAGTGAGTTTTGCAAAGCAACAATCTTATCACCAATTTCCGAGACCTGTGGTGCTTTTACCAGTTGTGCAGCGTTGTTCAATAGTTGATCATGGTTTTTTAGATAATTCATTGTACCACGACCTGTTACCGCCTCAATCCGACGAACGCCAGCACCTGTTCCTTGCTCCGCTACAATCTTAAACATCCCCAGCTCGGCCGTTGAATTTGCATGTGTCCCACCGTCAAACTCAACGTTGAAATCACCAATTGAAACTACTCGAACTGTTTCTCCATATTTCTCAGTAAAGACCGCCACAGCACCGAGCTTCTGCGCTGACTCAAGATCAGTTTCAACCCATGAAACAGGTAAATTCTCGATAATCTTGTCATTAATAAGATCTTCGATTCTCTGTAAGTCCTCAGTTGAGACGGCTCCGTTGTAGGTAAAATCATACCGTAAATAGTCTTCAGTTACTAATGAACCGGCTTGCGTCGTATGCTCACCCAGCAAATTACGTAATGCTTGGTCAAGTAAATGAGTTGCTGTATGATTTTTTGAAACCGCAGCGTGATAAGCTTGATCGACAACTAACTTATACTTAGCCCCTACTTTAATTTCACCGACCAATTCAAGTTTGTGTAAGTGCTGACCATTTGGCGCGCGCTGTACATCAACAACTCGCGCGACTAAATGATCTTGTTCATCAATAACTGCACCACGATCCGCAACCTGTCCACCCATTTCAGCATAGAATGGAGTAACCGAAAAGACTGCCAAGCCCGTACCACTTTCGGTAGCATTAACTAATTCATCGTCAACGATTAAGTCAGTCAATGTACTTTCGGCCACTGTTAGTTCTGACCAACCGACATACCTTGATTCTGTTTTAAGATCGGTAAACAAAGCGTTTTGAATACCCATTGATGCTTTGTTTGATCGTGCCGCGCGGGCCCGATCTTGTTGCGCCTTCATCTCAGTATCAAATCCTGCACGATCAACCGTAAGCCCAACCTCTTCGGCGGCTTCTTGAGTCAATTCATACGGGAATCCATAGGTATCATACAGTTTGAAGGCGATTTCACCGGCAATAACTCCATTGCCGGCTTGAGCTTCTGCAATAACGCCATCCAACAGTGAAAGCCCGTCAGAAAGCGTCTTATTGAAACGAACCTCCTCTGCCTCAACGACAGAAGCAATATAGCCCGCATTTTCCAATACTTCTGGATAATAGGACGCCATAATTTCGCCAACAACGGGAACTAGATCCTTCAAGAATAGTTGATCAATCCCCAACTTACGTCCGTGCAATACAGCACGACGAAGCAAACGTCGAATGATATATCCACGCCCCTCATTCGAAGGCAGTGCGCCATCGCCAATAGCAAAGGCTACTGCACGAACATGATCAGCTATTACTTTGAATGAAATGTCCTTGACTGGGTCTTGACCATACTTATATTGGCCTGACATTTGTTCAGTCTTTTTAATGATTGGCATGAACAGATCGGTCTCAAAGTTGGTTTTTGCATTTTGGAAGACCGAAACAACACGCTCTAGCCCCATTCCCGTATCAATATTTTTATGTGGTAATTCTGGATAATCTTTATTGCTAGTCAATCCAGGCAAATGATTGAACTGAGAGAAAACGATATTCCATATCTCGAGATAACGCTCATTTTCACCACCGGGATAATTTTCTTTTGCGTCAGCCGCATCAAATTCCACACCGCGATCGTAGAATATCTCTGTATCCGGACCAGATGGTCCCTCACCAATATCCCAAAAGTTATCAGGTTCCTCATAAAGATGATCCGCTGGCAATCCAACCACGTTCAGCCATATCTCTTTAGCCTCAGTATCGTCAGGATAAACTGTTACAAATAATTTCTCAGGATCCATATCATACCATTCAGGACTAGTTAATAGTTCCCAGGCCCATGGAATGACCTCAGCCTTAAAATAGTCACCAATTGAGAAATTACCCATCATTTCGAAAAGCGTGTGATGACGCGCAGTATGTCCAACATTCTCAATATCATTTGTCCGAATTGACTTCTGAGCATTTGTCAAACGTGGGTTCTCAGGCACAATCGTACCATCGAAGTACTTCTTCAAAGTTGCCACACCAGAATTAATCCACAAGAGCGTGGGGTCATCCTTTGGAATCAAAGATTGAGAAGGTTCAATACTGTGCCCCTTGCTTTCGAAAAAGCGCAAAAACATTGATCGAACTTCTGCTGATGATAATTCTTTCATTTCTACAAAAACCACCTTATTTTAAATTAAAAAAAGACAATCAATTACAGACAGGGACGCCAATGCGCGGTACCACCCTGTTTGCAATGATCATCTAGCTCATTACCTCTTTAAGTTGGCGCCTAACACTGCCACGCGGTTTGCTTACACAAACATAATATAGGTAGCATTAGGATCCCGGTAGCATTCCTCTCATCAACTCGAAATGTTTCTACTTGCTCTACCTGCGAATCTAATATATCCTATTGCAAAATTATAACATACCTAAGCAACAGCCGATGTATCAGTTTCTTAACAATTCTGCAATAAAATACTCGGATTCGACACATCTCGTCTAATTTCAAAAAAAGAACGATATCCCATTAATCGGATATCGTTCTTTTTATATCAGGATCAATTAACGATCTCAAAGTATCCACTCTTACTTGCCTGTGCCAGAATTTTCTTTACATCGGCATATTCGGTATCATCAATCCAGGATTTCGGAAGTTGCTCATGCCCATAAATGATACCAGCAACCGCCCCCACTAGTGCCAAAATTTGACTAGGATTCCCTTTAATTTGCCCTGCCAAATTAAGTGCATCTTGGAAACTCTCTGAATTCACAAGAACCCAAATTACAGCTTCTAGTGTTTCAATCACGTCTTCAGAGGCTGAGAGATTTTCCAAAGCCATATTCGCAAAGTCTGGTGTATTCAAACGTTCAAAAGCTTCAAGCTCATCAACGAATGAACTAACATTAGCGTAATATTCATATGCCAAGCCGATTGCGGCATCAATTGCTTCAATCAACTTATAACCACTCATCAAACGGTTTAAAATCATTGCATATAAACCTAGCGCAATCAAACTACGTGGTTGGTTATGGGTTAACCCCCCAACTTGATGTAAAATAAGCATTGCAGGGTCATCAATAATAAAGTCCCGTCCATAATTTGCTTCTAAGTAAATTACTAAAGGCGTGATCCGCATCAATGCGCCATTGGTTGTATCACCTTCGAGACGGCTCCCTGCAGCGTACAGGTCTTGATGCTCTCTGTATTGTTCAAAAGCAGCGCGGCTTACTCGACTCAAGCTCTGTGGCTTATGCTCAGCAGTATACGCTCCATTAACATACCAATCCTCAAACCGATTCATGATATCTTGCAAATTATACCCATGACTCAAACTAGCAATCGTTGCAAGGGTTAATGCGCTATCTGCGCCCCAAACGTATGCTGAGTTTCCGGCCAACTGTTGTGCAAAGATATCACCATTAATTAACCCCAATGTGGAGTTAACCAACGAATTATCAGGTAACGTCATATCGCTGCCCTTCCTTTCGAAACATCATTGTAACACGTCTGATAAATTGTTGGCAAATTTGAAAGTTTTTCGTTATACTTGTGATTATTATATTATATGTAAAAGCGCAGCCTGCGCGAAAGGAGCTCCTTGTGGCTGAAGAACTAACCTCAACTAATAGTTTAAACGCCTTCTCACTTACAGTTCTACGTGATCGTGTCCTTCCAGACATTTTACAGGAAGATCACAGTGAGATTACATATTGGGCGGGCAAGTCGCTCGCTCGCACCATTGATCTGCATGGAATCGCCGATATCATTCGTTTCTTTTCAGACGCCGGTTTTGGCTCTCTAACAATCGAGTCACAGAAAGAAACCGAGCAAGTTTGGATTCTAGCTGGCGAGATTATTGATATGCGTCTTTACGAAAATGATGCGGCCTCGTTCGAT
The DNA here is from genome assembly GCF_008107635.1 of Weissella muntiaci. Taxonomy (GTDB): domain Bacteria; phylum Bacillota; class Bacilli; order Lactobacillales; family Lactobacillaceae; genus Weissella; species Weissella muntiaci. The sequence continues at coordinate 34,839 of NZ_SDGZ01000030.1, forward strand.
TTGGAAACTGGCTTTCTAGCCGCTCAAACCCAATCACAAATTAATTATGGTGCTGAAGGAGTCTGGAAACTCGATAAGAACCAAGTAATAATCACCATTTATACAGAAGCACCAGCTGTACTTCCACAATAAAATTTTACAAAATAAAGACCGAATGAATCCTACTAAGTTAGCGGGAACATATCCGGTCTTTTTTTAATCTATTTTGTTAGCAAAGCCTTAATCAAAGCTCCCAGTAAATTTATAAATTGGGAACCCTTGCTCTGAAAATTTTTGTTCATACTCGGTCTCAACATTATCGAGCATCTTTTCACTGTCCTGATGTAGATTTAAAGATAATCCATCAGGCATAAACGTTACTCCATATTGCGCAAAACTATATAAGGAATATTCAAAAAGTCCCCGATTATCGGTCTTGAATTCTAGCTCACCACCCTTTGGCAGCACTGCTTGATATCCGCTCAAAAAGCTCTTATAGGTTAGTCGTCGATTTTCATGTCGCGTCTTAGGCCATGGATCAGAGAAGTTTAAATAAATCTTGCTAACCTCACCAGTTGTAAAGTATGTCTCCACACCTGCACCATCACCATAGATAAATTTCAGATTGGGCAGGTCAGTCTCATCATCAAAAGCCTTACGTGCCGCCACTGCAACTGCCGAGTCCTGAATTTCCATCCCAATAAAATTAATTGACGGATATTTTTTGGCCATCCCAATAATAAATTGGCCTTTACCAGTACCGATTTCTACGTGGATTGGTTGCTCTGCTGCAAAAATTGTTTGCCATTTTCCCTGTAACGCAACAGCATGTTCCTGATCAATCACTAAGTCAGCATGTTCTACCAACCATGGTCGAGCCCATTTTTTATTTCTTAGACGCATTTTTGCTCCTTAATTGCCGTGTGAGTTACACTCACACCATTAAATTTATTCTTGCATAATGATAACATGAAACCATTCTTCATCGGACAAATAAAAAAGATCGAGCAACTTTTTTCAAGTAAACTCAACCTTTAGTCTATAATTCTTATCCGCGTACATTTAAGGCGTTGATTTGCAATAACGTATCAACGGCCTGTTGCATTACCTTGGTTGACACATATTCAAAGCGTCCGTGCATGTTTTCACCACCGGCAAATAGGTTTGGTGTTGGAAGGCCCAAGAAGGTGATCTTTGATCCATCTGTTCCACCACGAATTGGTTCGATAATTGGCTTAATATTAAGCTCTTCCATGGCTTGCTTAGCCAAATTAACCGAGGTCATATCGTCCTTTAGAATCTCACCCATGTTGTAGTACTGATCCTTCATTGTCAATTTGATTCGATCAACACCGAATTCCTTGTTCATCTTATCGACAATTGACGCCATCAAATCCTTGCGTTCCTCGAAGACTGCTCGTTCATGATCACGAATAATGTAAGCCATACTTGCTGACTCTGGAGTTCCCTCAAGGCTCAACAAATGGAAGAAGCCTTCACGCCCCTCAGTCTTTTCTGGGCGGGCACCCTCAGGAAGTTGTGCATGCAAGTCCATTGCAACTTGCAAGGCATTCACCATAATATCCTTAGCTGAGCCTGGATGAACATTTAATCCTTGAATCTCAATCACTGCCCCTGCCGCCGAGAAGGTCTCCCATTCTAGTTCACCCAATGGTCCACCATCAACTGTGTAGGCAAAGTCTGCCCCAAAATCTGCAACGTGGAAGTTGTCTGCCCCAATTCCGATTTCCTCGTCAGGTCCGAAACCGAAGACTAACTTACCATGTTTAATCTCGGGATGTGCCACCAAATGTTCGGCCATCGTTACAATTTCGGCTACTCCAGCCTTATCATCAGCACCTAACAGCGTAGTTCCATCTGTTGTGATTAATGTGTGGCCCGCATACTTCTTCAAAGATGCAAAGTCATTTGGTGATAATGTGAAATCATCATTTAACTTAATATCCGAAACACCGTCATAATTCTCAACAAACTGAGGATTAATATTTTCCGCGTTGAAATCTGCTGTGTCAACGTGTGAAATAAAGCCAATCGTCGGTACGGTTGCGTCAATGTTTGAAGCTAATTCTGCAAAAACATAACCGTCAGACATTGTCCGAACGTTTTCTAGTCCGATTGATGTCAATTCCTCTGCAAGGTCCTTCAAGAATGCAACTTCCTTAGGATCTGATGGAATTGTTTCTGAATCTTCGTTTGATCGTGTATTTACTTTTACGTAACCTACAAAACGATCAACTAACTTAGGATATGCTGTTTCACTCATAAAAATAACCTCTCAAATTTGTTAAATATAGGTGTATGGATCCGTATTGATTTTGGAAGCGATTACGTCTATTAAGTTCCAATTATAATCCTTTTGCCATTGCTTAACCAGTGTAACTAATTTTTCCTTGGCAATCGCTTCCATATGATGATCCGGATCAATTACCACAAAATCATCTGCTAAAACATCATGTGCTCGGTGATAATAAAAGTCAGCGGTCACGTAAGCATCCGCACCAGCCTGCATTGCTAATGGATATTCTGATCCACCATCCCCACCAAGCACAGCGATCGTCTTAATCTGACGTTCCAAATCATTCGCGATTACTCGAACCGCTTGCACATTAAATAAATCTCTTACAAAGTCTGCATATTCCCTTACTGTCACTGGTTGTTCGAGTTCACCAATGCGCCCCATGCCAGTTTTACCATCAGGATTGGCGACCAACGGACGCACACCACTTAATTTCAACGCCTCTGCCAACCAGTCGTTCATCCCGCCCGTTGCTGCATCCAAGTTAGTGTGCGCCGCGTACACGACAATATCATGCTTGATTAAATCTGCATACATTTTATTCTGAGGGTTGCTTAAATCTAAATTTCGAGTGGGCTTAAAAATCATTGGATGATGCGCAAAGATAAAATCAACCCCTAAATCAATCGCCTCTTGAACTACTTCTGGCCGTACGTCAAGAGTCGTCATAACCCTCGCAATTTCTTGATTTGGATTACCTAACTGTATTCCAATTGGATCACGCTCCCAAGCTAACGCCTTAGGTGCATATTGCTCAATTTGTGCAATTAATGTTGCTGCTTGCATTAATCTAACGCCTCCTTAATTGCTTTAATCTGCTCTTGATATTTCTCAAAAGCAGACGTGTCAGCCTTCTTTTTCTGTATAAGCTGTGCCGTAATATTTTCTCGCCTTTTAAGTTCCTTAGACCAATATTCACGCCAAATACTTGGTTTCCGCTCCAGATTGTAAGGCCCAAAATTCAGTGCTTGCTCATCCAAGTGCATTTTCCCAATTACTGCCACCAAAATCTCATAGTAATGACCATCTTCATAAATCATGGTCTCTTCTTGCAAATGATAACCATGTTCCATTAGCCAACGTCTGACCAAATCAACATCCGTATTGGGCTGCAAAATTAATGTTGCATAGTGCTTATCATCCTTGAAATCGGCAGCTAAGATATCGGCAATCAGATGCCCCCCCATACCAGCAATCGTCACTACATCGATTTCATCGGTCGGCGTTATTGCAGCCAATCCATTTGCCAATCTTGCCTCAAGCACTTGCCCTAAACGATGGCGCTCAATCTCTTCAAGTACGTTTTTATATGGACCGACTGCAACCTCACCGGCGATGGCATAGGCGATTTTCTGATTTAGTAGCAAATTTGCAGGTAAATAAGCGTGATCAGAACCGATATCTGCCAAACGGGTTCCTTCTGGAACAAACTTTGCAACTGCTTCTAAGCGTTTCGATAGGTGTACTGCGTCCATTAATAACTCCAATAATCTTTTCTATTGCTTCTAGTTTAACAAATATTTACAAAACAAAAAACGCCAGCGTTTATAGAATCAAATTGATCCTAACAACCACGCTGGCGTACAAATCTTATTTTTTAAAATACTTCTCGATCAGCTTCTTTGTAAGGAAGTGATAAGAAATCATAGTTAGTTAGCCCATCAATGATGTTCTTCTCTCCACGGAAATAAGCCGTGTACATCGTCAACATCAAATTAAGTGGCTCATCCGTCTCTTCATCAAATTGAACCATAATCACTGGCTTACCTTGAGCATGACCATATCCAATTTCCCAGATCGTACCTTCATCTGGACGAACATTGCCAGCTTCTTTATCAAAGTCCAATACAGCAACAATCAAGTCAGCTTGATTAATTTGACGAACATCGGAATCAAAAGTTGCTGTTTGCCATTCCTTGGTATGCATCGCTTCAGCCAAAACACCATTACCGTACTTATTAACGATCTCGTCATTTTGGTTTTCCATCGGCTCAAAGATATAGCCAATATGTTGGTTCGCTTCCAAAGCTGCTCCAACCTTCTTTAAACGGTCAATCTGTCCATCAGAAAAGAAAGGACCCGCTAGGTAAACACGTAACTTCTCACTTGCCATAATAAAACTCCTAGAAGAAATTAGAATGATTAATCATTCTTGCTTTCATCATACAACGCAAGCATCTCTGTGTCATCAGGCACAATTTGTAAGTAGCTACTGATTGCTTGATCAGCTAATGCTAACTCACCCTCCTCACGGAAGTAAAAGTAAGCTTGACGCAAGAAATCCGCATTATCCAGGTAAAATGGCAGCGCCGCATTCCAATATTTGGTTGCCATCTCAAAGTCTTCTAACGCTTGATAACTTTGTGCTAAATTCCAATAAATCGTTGGATCAACTTCTGCGTCATCATCACTCAGGAATTGGCTCAGTAAATTAATATTATTAATATGGTCATGCAATGCTACCATCAAATTCGAATAGCCTAGCGTCAAGGCTAAGTCACCAGGATTATTTATCAAACCTTCACGATACAAATCATCGGCGACTTCCATTTGTCCCAAACTTTGTGCTGTTCGAGCCGCCTTTACAATTAAAGCAATGTTAAATGCATCGGTCGCAATTCCAGCCTGATAGGTAATCAAAGCCTGATCAAGATCACCTTTATCTTCATAAAGGCGTCCCAAAGGTTCATATAGTCCACCATACGATGCATCAAGCTCTTGCAACTCTTCCAAAGCTTTAATCGCACGTTCACTCTGCTCTTCATCTGCTGCATACAACATTGCCAATTGGAATTGAACATCCGGTGTTAAATCGGTTGCCTTAATCTGCTCAAGGTAACCCAAGGCCGTCTCATTCTCACCAGTCAACGCATACGCAACCCCGATCCGCGAAGCAATGTCCAGTCCTGAGAAGCGACGTTCACCAGCCGCCAGAAGCTCACGATAATACGGAATTGCCTGTTCATATTTACCCGTTGAGAAGTAATGCTCCGCCAATGCGAAATCAATGATTGGTTCATCTGGAGCAACCTGCTTTGCAACAATTAGCTTATTTTCAGCTGATTCTACCAAGCCTTCTGACGAGTACAAATCTGCCATTACCAACAATGCTTCCACGTATGCATCAGAAGTGGCAGTGATCCCTGCTAAATAGTCCAATGCTAGATCCGTCTCGTCCTCATCAATCGCAATATCAGCGAGCGCCGTTCGCAATTGATCCTCATCTGGATATTTTGCTAATAAGTTTTCATACGCCCGCTTAGCCTGTGTGGCGAAACCTAATCCGTATAATTCCTCAGCCAAGGAGTAAATTGTCTCATCATCATCATGGCGTAACGCCGACGCATAGGATTTCTTAGCTTCATCGAGTTGCCCACTAGCCAGCTCATCTAACATGCGCTCTGAAAATGTTGTCATTATAAGAACCTCTCTTTTTCTATCCTTACTTTTGGCTTTGCTTACGTGCCTTTTCTAATAGCGCTGCTCGTGCTGCCTTCTTTTGCTCTTGTGTCACATTACCGTGATTATTCGCACCTCGCGAAAAATCATTTGATTTAATTGAACCTTTTGACGTCATTTTATCCTCCCGAGAATTCTTGTATAATAAAAGTTAAAAAAGAGGGCATATCTATATGGTTATGGAAGCATATTTTAAACAACTTCGTAAGAAAATTGGACATGACGAAATCATTATGCCCGGTGTTGCTGGCGTTTTGTTTGATGAAAGTCGTCAGCGAATCCTAATGGAACGTCGCCGTGACGACTCGACTGGCTGGAGCTTAGTTGGTGGTCTGCAAAACCTTGGCGAATCCGCCCCCGAATCAATGGTTCGTGAATTCAAGGAGGAAACTGGTCTAGACGTTTCCGTATCAAAGCTAATCGGTGTTGATACCAATTTTCACCATACTTTTCCAAATGGTGATCAAGCTCAAATCCCCATGTTCCTATTCGAAGTTACCGCTCTTGGCGGGCAACTTCACGCTGATGGTGATGAGACGCTTCAACTCACCTATGTGCCAATCACCCCACTACCTCAAATGTACAACACTCAACACCAACTTGCCGTTGAACAACTTGCCAAAAAAGCGCCTTATGGTTGGTTCTTCTAGGCTATAACTAACATAGGGCGAATAAGACTAATGCTTATTCGCCCTTTTTATTCAACTGAGTTAACAATTAACTACTTTTCATCTGCCAAAATTGCATCTAGCTCTTCCGCAGAATTCAGCAATTCGACATGAATCTCCCCTCGCTTCAGTTGCAATTCAACATCACGAGTTAAACGAGCAGCAATTTTCTTTGTAAGACGGTCACGTTTCTTCATTTTCCTAAATCCACCTTTAAATTATTTTTTTATGAATAATACAATAAAACCCCAAACAATCAGGATTAATCCAATACCAAAGGTAAAAAGCACGTGCGCCAATTTACCACCAAGCGTCGATTTATCGCGAGCTCCACGATATTTTCTAATTCCTTGGCCACCCGCAAAAAATTGCCAAATGCCCAAGCCGATAAAAATCAGTCCAAACCAGCGTCCCATGGGATATCACTCCTAATATATTGATATTATAAATTATAGCGTAAATTGACCCATAAAAACAAAAAGCTTCAAATATTACTCAAGTCAAACGAATAAGCAAAGGCCGAATAATTTCAAAATCGAAATCATCCGGCCTTTTAACAATGGACGTTACAGGGATCGAACCTGTGACCCCCTGCTTGTAAGGCAGGTGCTCTCCCAGCTGAGCTAAACGTCCAAAACAAATATAACTTTAACAACGTTATTTATAATAACCAATATACAATCTTTTTGCAAGACTTTTTTAACTGCGCAAATTAACATCAATATTTTCCCCAAACTTTAATGGAATTTATCAATTTTAGGGTCTGTTCAAAATCTTGTAATCAGAGTAAAATAGTCCACTGTGGGTAAAACGTTAATATAACCGACGTGAATGATATTTGAAAGAAACTTTTTAAAGAGGATATTATGGATAATCCAGTTACAGAACGTGGCTCATTTCCACTAATGGCTGATGTTAGAGACTTTTTTTGGAAAGATAAAGTCTTCTTGGTAGCATTTATTTTGGCCGTTATCTCGGTCATTTTTGGCCGTTTTGAAACTAAATTTTTTGATTATAAGGTGATCTTCACCGTATTTGGGTTAATGCTAGTTATCGGTGGATTTAAGTCAACCGGGTTACTTCGTTATATGGGTCAATCGCTAGTTAAACGTAGTCAAACGACGCGTCAGCTCGTAAGATTTACGACTATGTTAACCTTCTTTATGGCAATCTTCTTTACTAACGATTTAACCATCTTAACGGTTCTACCTCTTTATTTAACAATTACAAAAGATGTTACCGATCGTCGCAGTGTCTACATTGGCGCAGCCCTCATCTTACCGGCTGTTCACCTTGGATCCTCACTGTTTCCATTTGGTAATCCGCATAATCTCTATGCCTATTCATTTTTTCATATGAACAACCTTGAATTTTTCAAGGGAACTGGGTTATTATTTATCGCTGGATTTATCGTATTAAATTTAGCGGTTCAATTCTTTATCAGTAATGAGCCTTTTACTATTAACACTCAAGTTGACGCTTTTGATAAGGTCGAAGCAACATTGTATACGTTACTAATGGCCTTAATGGCTGCTTCCGTCTTCGGTTGGATCTCTTATATGTATGCCGCTGCCATTACAGCAGTAGTTGTTCTCTTCCACAAACCTAAGTTGTTTGCCGAGGTCGACTATCACCTATTGTTGACATTCGTTTGTTTCTTCCTGATTGTTGGAAACATCGTTAGTATTAAACCAATTACAGAATTAATCTCAGCGGCCTTCGTTGGACCACATACTTCATTTCTGGGAACCGTCCTAGTTAGTCAAGTTATCTCCAACATTTCTTCAACCGTCCTAATTTCACCATTCACTACTCATGGTATGTCAGTCCTACTAGGTGCTGATATTGGCGGAATTGGTACGGTCGTAGCTTCGATGGCAACCTTGATTTCATATAAGATTATCATGGTCGCCGCTCGAAGTGAGGCTAAAGGCTTTGCAAAATATTTTGCTTACATTAACACAATTTTCTTTATCATTTTTACAATCATCGGATTGGGGATTGTTTCAATCCTATAAAAAACATCAGACAATTCCAAATTGCCTGATGTTTTTTTATTTCTATCGTGTTTGCAAGCTCATATTAGGATCAATCATTCCTGAATCCCCTTTTAACTGAAAGCGAAGATACTTATCAAGATCAATTGATGCATTCTCATCCAACTGATTTATAGCGTATCCTTTAACATAGACTTGTCCAAGATTGCTTGGTACCGTCTCATCAAAGTCCTTACTTATTTTTTCAGGATCAACAACAATTAAATTAAAGGCCACATCTAACGTGCATGTCGCTTCATCAGAAAACGGACCGACACCATCATCGAAATCTAATACTAATGCCTTATTCGGCTCTAAATCTCGTTCAACTCGTTCCTTCGCTGCATCTGAAAATACAATCTTCATCACCATTTCCCCCTTTATTAGCTTACACTATATGGTACACCTTTCTCAGACTGATGCATCTTTAGTGTCTAAGATTATCGTTACTGGCCCGTCATTCACGGATTCAACTGCCATATTCGCTCCAAAACGACCTTGCTCAACTGACACAAATTCTTTTAACATTTGATTGAATTGTTGATACATCTGCTCAGCAAGTGTGGGCTCGGCAGCCTTGGTAAAACTAGGTCGATTTCCATTCTTGATGTCAGCATATAGTGTAAACTGTGAAACAGACAGAACCGCGCCATGGATGTCCTGAATTGACAAATTCATTTTACCGGCTTGATCCGAAAATATTCGTAAATTTGTTATCTTGCGTACGGCATATGTTAAATCAAAGATCGTGTCATCCGGTCCAATTCCCACCAATAATAACAATCCAATTCCAATCTTCCCAATCACTTTTTCATCAGTTGTAACTGAAGCTTTTGTAACCCGTTGAACTATGATCTTCATTCCATCGACCCACCTGTATTTTTTATTCAATATAACATAATTTCATTAAAAGGTGACTTACCATATAATTAGAGTTAGAAAAACAATGGAGGAAATTAAATATGCGAATCGCAATTGCTGGCGCTGGTGCCATGGGTAGTCGCTTCGGGCTGATGCTTCATCAGGCAGGAAATGATGTTCTCTTAATTGATGGTTGGGAAGAGCACATCGACCAGATTAAACAGCATGGTTTACAAGCAAACTTTAATGGTACCGATATGACCGTGGATCTGCCGATTGTCAGTCAAACAAACCTTGAACAACAACCACCTGTTCAATTAGTCATTGTCTTTACCAAAGCAATGCAACTTGAGGGCATGTTACAGGACATTAAATCACTTCTTACAAACGATACTAAAGTGGTTGTCCTACTTAATGGTATTGGTCACGAAGACATTATTAAGCAATATCTACCGCTTGAGAATATCTTTATCGGTAATACAATGTGGACGGCAGAATTAATCGGTCCTGGTCAAATTAAATTATTAGGTAGCGGTTCGGTCGTTTTACAAAACATTGCACCTGGTCAAGAAGAAACCGCCCACAAGTTGGCCGAAATATTATCGGAAGCTGGGTTGAATGCGCGCTACTCCGATAACATTCGCTATGAGATCTATAAGAAGGCCACCGTTAATGCAAGTTTAAATACCTTATCGACGATCTTGGAAGCCAACATTACAACAATCGGTAATACGCATACAGCATTAGATATCATCAAAAAATTAATTGGTGAATTTGTTGCCGTTGCGGCGGCCGAATCAATTGTTCTTGACCTCGATGAACTCGTTGCCAATATTGAAAAAACGTTTGACCCGGCTGGAATTGGCCTTCATTTCCCTTCAATGTACCAAGATTTAATTCAAAATCATCGTTATACTGAGGTTGATTACATCAATGGAGCAATTTCGCGTAAAGGTCAAGCATACGGAATTCCAACACCCTACAATGATTTGCTAACAGCGCTTGTTCACGCGAAGGAAGACATTCTAATCAAAGGTATTTAAAAGCCATATCATATCCTTTATAATTGACCAAGTAAGCACTATGATCCTACTTGAAAGAAGAATGTATTATGTCTAGCTATCAAAATTTTATCGATTCGTCATACGGATTGGTTTATCTGTCAACTGCAGAGGACAACAAACCCAGCAGCCGGATCGTATCATTCGCTGTTGACGAAAATGATGCCAGTATTTGGTATGTTTTCTCAATTAATGCTGATACTTTAAAAACTCGTCAAGTTGAAAAGAACAACAAGATCGCGCTAATCACACCAGTTGATTTAAAGACAGGCATGCGTATGGGTTCTAACCGTGCTAAGATGATCAAATCATCTAAGTCTTGGGCAGACGTTCATCAACTTTTTGAAAATAATAAAGGTTTCATGTCAGCTCACAAACCAGCCACTGAGACATTATATGAAATTCATCTGAGTTCTTTGCTTCTGCAAACTTATAACCCAGCTGATGATCAAATTATCAATTTTAAATAAAATAAACGCTTCCCCAAAAAACGAAGTGTACCCAAAAGTTGCTTCAACTATTCTGGTACGCCTCAAAGTACGGGAAGCGTTTATTTTTTAATTTTCTGAATCTTTCCTTGTTCATTAACCGTAATGCCTTCTGCATTCAAACGCTTAATCTGCTCATCTCGTCCGTCACCCAGCAAAGCGATTCTGCCATCAGCTCGCACAACCCGCCACCAAGGCAGCTTATATTCATCAGATAGCCCGTGCAGGACTCTTGACACCTGCCTTGCGCCACGTGGAATACCAGCCAGGTTGGCAACATCGCGGTAACTTACCACTTCACCATCTTTTAAATCCTGTAACACGCTAATTATTCGTTTCGTATTTTCAGTTAATTCAGCCATTATCTTACCTCAATTTTTTACAAAAAAGACACCCATCACTGGGTGCCTTC
>NZ_SDGZ01000031.1 GCF_008107635.1 Weissella muntiaci
ATTTTGACTGATCCATTTTTTACGCCTCCTTTCATCAAAACGCTTGAATACGTTTATCCTTCAAATTCTGAAAACTAAACGCTCTATCCCTGCTGACTCCTCTTAACAATCGGCTAACAGTCCTTGCCTCGTATGTGCGCCTCAATTCATCACTACTGTAGTTAGTCGTGATGATCGTTCTAGTTCTGGAGTCCATTAAGTCAGTCAACAACTCTTGCGAGAAATCCGTAACATTCTCACTGCCAACATCGTCCAAAACCAGCAAATCAACACTAGCCAATAATCGCAACATATTTTGCTGACTGTACTTTGCATCCCCACCGCCAAAACTATCCTTAATCAAACGGATAACTTGGGAATAGCTGGCATACATTGCTGAGTGCCCCGGAGTTTCGTTGTACTCTTTTAAAATACTCATAGCCAGATGACTCTTGCCTGTTCCTTGCTTACCGACTAGCGCTGTGTTTCCTTCTCCATCATTCAAATAAAACTCAACTGTTTTCTTAGCAAAATCAAAGGCTCGCCGTTCCTCGTTATCCTTAATTTGAAAATTATCAAATCTAGCCATCTTGATAGTTTTATCCAAGACAAGACTCTCTCTGCCTAAGAATGCCATTTTTTGCTTGTTAATTTGCTCCTGCTTGCGTTTTTCCGTCTCATCATAGGAAATATACACATAACTATTAGAACCTCCAGAGAGACCCAGAATAGGCTTATAACCGTTTATCATTTTTTGAGAGTTGTTTTCAAAAGCGTTTCGTTCAGTTTGATACTCAAATAACTTCGAGATGTTATTTTGCACTTGCTGATCTGTTAAACCATGTTTAGTAATAAATTCAGCAATCTCAGGATCAGATAATAGCTCAGCCTTCATGGCCTCAAAGTCTTTGATTACCTTTTGTCCGACCTTACTCTTTCTAATGCCTTCACTCATGTTTTCCATGACAGCCTCCTAAAACCCTAACTTAGCGCTAGAATACTCATCTCCGTATGTGTCGGGGATGTTCGATTTAGTCTGGTTCAGATAGCTTTCAAACTTGTTACCAAACAAAGTTTCAGGACGTAGATACTTATTCATATTCGCATCGTTAATCCACTCCGCTACCTTGGTATCAATAACAATCTTGAAATCATTTAAGGCAAAGCCTTCTGCAAGTCTTGCATGAACTAGCTTGGTAGATTTCTCAACAAATTTATACTGCTTACCCGCTATCTGATTTAGATAGGCGATTGGAATTTTTACCAAATAATTATCGGCCCTACCTTTTTTGACACTTTCCACCTGTTTTTCAGATAACCAGTCGGGAAACGCAACTGCGTTGCTCGACAATATATTCTCACTCTCTATATAAGTCTTACTCTCACTCTCTATCTGTTTCTTACTCTCTGTATTACTATTGTTCTTACTCTTACTGTCGTTACCGAGCGTTACATCTCCGTTACTATGTAACGCTTGACGTTCTCTGAAAGCTCGAACCCGTCTTGCTGAACTCGTTTCGGATCCAGTCATATCAGCACTCGCAACAAGAAATACATCATCATTATTTGGATGAGCAATCAAATTTTTAGCATCTAAATAGGCAATTAAAATCCGAACCGCTTCCGGATCTTCGTTCAGTTCTAGCGCTAGTTCTTCTGCAATATCTTGTCCGGCACCTTTAAAGTAGATATATCCGTCACTCTCGGCACTCAACACAAGCATTTCAAGGTAAATAATTGCCAACGTATCGCCAATACCCGGAGTGTTACGCATGATCTTGATATATGGATCATTGAAA
>NZ_SDGZ01000032.1 GCF_008107635.1 Weissella muntiaci
ATTTTGACTGATCCATTTTTTTATACCTCCTTTCATCAAAACGCTTGAATGCGTTTGTCTTTTAAGCTTTTAAAATTAAACGCTCTATCCCGGTCGACTCCTCGCAACAACCGACTAACGGTTCTCGCCTCGTATGTGCGTCTCAATTCATCACTACTGTAGTTAGTTGTGATGATCGTTCTAGTTCTGGAGTCCATTAAGTCAGTCAACAACTCTTGCGAGAAATCCGTAACATTCTCACTGCCTACATCATCCAAAACCAGCAAATCAACACTAGCCAATAATCGCAACATATTTTGCTGGCTGTACTTTGCATCCCCACCACCAAAACTATCTTTGATCAAACGGATAACTTGGGAATAGCTGGCATACATCGCTGAGTGCCCCGGATTTTCGTTGTACTCTTTCAAAATACTCATAGCCAGATGACTCTTGCCTGTTCCTTGCTTACCGACTAAAGCTGTATTGCCTTCTCCATCATTCAAATAAAACTCAACTGTTTTCTTAGCAAAATCAAAAGCTAGCTGTTCCTCGTTGTCCTTAATTTGAAAATTATCAAATCTAGCCATCTTGATAGTTTTATCCAAGACAAGACTCTCTCTACCCAAGAATGCCATTTTTTGCTTGTTAATTTGCTCCGTCTTGCGTTTTTCTGTCTCGTCATAGGAAATATACACATAACTGTTAGAACCGCCAGAGAGACCCAAAATGGGCTTATAGCCATTTATGAATTTCTGCGAGTCGTTTTCAAAAGCATTTCGTTCAGTTTGATACTCAAATAACTTCGAGATGTTATTTTGCACTTGCTGATCTGTTAAACCATGTTTAGTAATAAATTCAGCAATTTCAGGGTCGGATAATAACTCAGCCTTCATGACCTCAAAGTCTTTGATTACTTTTTGGCCGACCTTACTCTTTCTAATGCCTTCACTCATGTTTTCCATGACAGCCTCCTAAAACCCTAGGTTCTCGCTAGAATACTCATCTCCGTACGTATCAGGCACATTTGATTTTCTTTGATTGAGGTACCCCTCAAACTTATTGCCGAATAACGTTTCAGGTCGTAGATACTTGTTCATATTCGTATCGTTAATCCACTCTGCTACCTTGGTATCAATAACCGTCTTGAAATCATCTAATGTAAAACCTTCCGTTAATCTTGCGTGAACTAGCTTGGTAGATTTCTCAACAATCCTGTACTGTTTACCAGCCACTTGATTTAAATAGGCAATCGGGACTCTAACTTCATAGTTTCCAAAATTGCCTTTTTTCACAGTTTCGATGTTTTTCTCAGACAACCAGTCGGGAAACACGAATGTGTTACTCGACAATATATTCTTACTCTCTATATAACTCTTACTCTTACTCTTACTCTTACTGTCGTTACCAATTGTTACACCATCGTTACTATGTAACGCTTGACGCTCTCTGAAAGCTCGAACTCGTCTTGCTGAACTTGTTTCGGATCCAGTCATATCAGCACTTGCGACTAGAAACACATCATTGTTATTTGGGTGGGTGATTAATTTTTTTGCATCTAAATATGCAATTAATATTCGGACTGCTTCTGGCTCTTCATTCAGTTCTAAAGCCAATTCCTCTGCGATATCTTTCCCGGCTCCTTTAAAGTAGATATACCCGTCACTCTCAGCACTTAGCACAAGCATTTCAAGATATATAATTGCTAACATATCACCCATTCCCGGAGTGTTACGCATAATTTTGATATATGGAGTAAAGTCAGCTGTGTTGGCCAACAAGAACCGCATTGTGTTACGAATCTTACGATAAGACTCCGAAACAGTCTTTAAGATCTCCATCGACACCTTCATATCAGCTGATGAATCAACCGTAGTTACCCACAAACGGATAATCTCAGCTCCCATTGTTTTCACAACTTC
>NZ_SDGZ01000033.1 GCF_008107635.1 Weissella muntiaci
CAACTTTTGGGGTTCACATCAGCGGATTAATTTTTGCTTAGTGGGTCTTTTTCTATTAACAAATAAAAAATGTGGTGTTAATATATGTGTGTAGAAAAAATTAAATCTTTGGAGGTATTTTATAATGGCAAATGAGTTGTTTAAGAGTTCATGGAATCCATTTGATGCATTCGAGATGGACCTTTTTGGAAATCTACAAAATCGTCGTGGATTCATGAAAACCGATATTTCGGATAATGATGATAAATATGTGGTAAGTGTTGAATTACCAGGTCTAGAGAAGAAAGATATTGGTATTGATTTTAAGAATGATACACTTACGGTCTCAACAGTTAAGCATGAGATTGCCGATCACGGTCACGGTGATATGATTCAAAGTGAGCGTTCAAGCGAATCTATGGCACGTTCGTTTAGATTCATGGGTATTGATGAAAGCAACATAAAGGCTCGTTATGATAATGGTGTCCTAAAGGTTGAATTACCAAAGCTCGATAAGCCTGAGATAGAGAATTCTCATAAGATTGAGATAGAGTAATAAAAAAGTTGTCCCGCTAGGTAGATTAATCTCTACTTGGCGGGGCTTTTTGTTATTTCTTACAAAAATGTAAGGTGTTAAACGAAAATCTAGTGGTACTATTTCATTAGAAATCACACTGAATTGGGGTTAAAAAGAAAGGCATATGGTTATGAAAAAAATTATATTTTGGATAATAGCATTTATCACAATCATCGGTGTTGCTGGATTTACTTTTTATAAAGTTAATTACGGCGGAACTGACTACTATGTACAAATACTAAAAGATGGCAAGAAATCTAACGAGACTGATGACAGCGGTAAAACTTTTCATATGTATGAGTATGAAGAAAAAGCATTCGATGATAGAGGTGAAAGCAAGAACATAAAGTTTAATGCTGATCATAATCTAAAACACAATGCTTATTTGAAGGTAACATATAATAAGAAAAAGGGCGTAACTAATTGGGAAAAGGTTGAAAAATCAAAAATACCACAAAAAGCGCTTGAACATTTAAAATAAGTGTTAATGCGAATAAAAATTATAAAGCCAAATTAATTAGTTTTGAGACTAGTTAATTTGGCTTATTTTTTATAAATTAATTGCAGAACGTGAGAATGAGCTAAATAATTAAGTTAAATTTTTTGCACCAATTTGCACCAGAAAACGCGCAAATGTTGATTTAATAACGTTCTGCAAGTTTAACAAGAAGTATGGTTTAAAGAGTATCATATTTTGTTAGAAAAGCCTGTTATACCAATGGAAGCATTGATATAGCAGGCTTTTATTAATATGGATGATAAAATTAAGTAAGCTGATTTACATAATTTTGTTTCACCAACAAAGAGCAGAGGTAAGATCTACCTAATAAAAGATACGGGATCATCTATATCGAACCTCCAAAAGGTCTACCTAATATCCCTCCAACAAAAATAACGAACAATGTAAACAAAAAACGCCAACCAAAGTCAGCGTTCACGATTAATCATGAAGCAAGCAATTGCTTAATGCCAAGCACGATGCTGTAAATATACAGCACAAATGAAACCAGCCCAGCGATTGCGAATAAAATAATTGTAGTGAACCCGGTAATTGGGCCACTATTAGTCGATAAGCCGATTATGCCAATCGTTATGAAAGAAAGCACCACGAATAGAAACGGAATAATTTGAATTAGTAAAGCTTTCTTCGCATTTGAGATCACGTTGGCCTCTTTTGCAACAATCCAAACGATTAATGGAATAATTACCGGTGCAATAATAACTGAAAGATATGAGAGTGCATTAACTCCCTTGATATTTGTTTCGTTCATAATAAACCCTCCTAAAATAGTTCCCACTTACATTATGATAGCAGTTATGAGGAAGAATTCAAGCGAAAGAAATGAATGAATCTTAAAGCACTTAAAGTAATTATTGTGATGAATAAGTTAAAGGCTAGGTAAGAGTAGAGCAATCAAAAAAACTGTCACGACCTTACACCGCGACAGTTTTTTAATTGTAATATTTAAATTTCGAAAAAAGCATTACATGAATTTATTCTTTGCTTTCCAGTCAACGAAGGCAACTGCTCCCAAACCTAAGATGGCCATGCCAAGCATAGATAAGTCAGAAGTTACATCAATACCGGTCGCAGGCAAAGTAGCCGCGGCTTGTTTTACAGAGGCGGTCTTGTTAGGAGCTGCAACATTTGAAGCGGCGGGCGCCGTTGTGTCAGTAGTAGCAACTGGCGTAACTGTTGAACCGTTGAGAATGTCATCAAGTGTTTGATAGACATAGGTTACGTCGATTGGATTACTTGTGTATGTGCCAATCCCGTTATCAGGGATGGTAGTAATGTAATAATCAGGGATGATGGGGAAAACAGTACCATATAAAGCACCAACATTACCAGTTATAATTTCATCTGGCTTGATTGTCTTACCATTCAAGTCAACATAATGAACGGTCACAGTACTAGTTTGAACTGGTGGTGTAACTACAGTCGCATCGGCGGCCGTATATTCATAGGTGATCGTAGTTGGCGTAGTTGTGTAAGTTCCGGTAGCATTACCCTGAACCGAAGTGAAATTGTAACCGGAAATGGTTGCCTGGGTTGTTGAATAAGCATCACCAACATTACCGGTTGTCACAACATCCGGTGCAATTGAAGTTCCATTCTGATCAACGTATTTGGTAGTGACCGTTGAAGTGGTCACAGCAGGCGCTGAATCTGAAATTGTAAAACTTGTTGTAGCGGAAGACCATGTAGAGTCGGTCATCACATTATATTTGTAATCGTATTTAATTTGATAAGTTCCGGGTCCGTCTGGCGTATAAGTTCCAAGTGTGGTTCCAGGAGTCCCCATGGCTGCATTATATACTGAGAAGCCATTCTTCATAACCGTTACGCCAAGAACACCTTGCGTATTGTCGATGTTATTCTTATCAGCTAAATTTCCTTTATCATCAGAAACTGACGTGACGTTAGCCAATAAGTCGATCGGAGTTCCAGTAGAAGCGGTGATTGTACTTGGTACGGCGACTGTGGAAGGTGTGGTTGTAGGTGTAGCTGTGTCTGCATTATAGATATAAGTAATTGTAATCGGAGTTGCAAGATACATTGCAGAAGTAGCACCGCCGTTAGCAGAACTAAAAGTATAACCTGGAATCACCTCTTGAGTTGTTGAATAAGCGTTGCCGACATTACCAGTTGTAACGACATCTGGGGCAATTGTATTTCCAGCTTGGTCGACGTATTTAGCAGTGACTGTTGAGGTTGCAACAGTTGGTGTTGGAGCGACAGTGATACCAGCCTCTGCCGCGAGGGCTGGTGTGAGGGCGACACTAACTGTGGTGGCGTTACCAGCCGCCATGGTGCTTGCGATTGCCGCCAAACTTGAGGCGGTATTCATTTCCGTTGTACCACTATAGCCATCAAGGCTAATTATAGCTGAGTTCAATTGATCTAGTGTCAAAACATAAGTTGCATCGTCTGTTGTGGTAGCGCTGGCTGCTGGTGCAGCTGTTGTCGTGGTAGCCGTTGGTGTAACAGTATCCGCGTGAACTGACATTGGCATTTCAGTTCCTAGTGTGATCAACGCTCCCATGGTAGCCGAAAAAAGTAGTGTTTTTCCTTTAAATTTTTCCATAATCCTTACTCTCTCCTAAAAAAATTAGATACGTTCCTATTAGCAGTTTGCTATTATCGACTACCGGCATAATTAATATCTCTTCAATCAACCTTTATAGATGACATGACTTATCGAATTAGCGATATTCTGATATTAAAAATTGGACAACTAACCGTTTGTTAACAAACTTAAAACAATATTAATTATATACTGTATTTCGAAAATTAGAAATACGTGGTGTAGTATTATCCTATTTAAAGGATCTCATATATATATATATATATATATATATCTTTGTGTGAAATATGGCTATTGTCGGCCGAATGTATTTCAAAACACTGGAAAGACGCTGAAGTGGTACTTTGTTAATCTTAGATTGATATTAAAAGCTGGGTGTAAACATACAGGATAAGTGATCCATAATTTACTTTGATCCGCAATTGCGTGAGGTGTATACAAACTTAATATTGATTCCAGGTGGATAAGGATGTTTGCAATTAATCAGTCGATCAAATTGCATGAACTTGATATTCTGTACATGTGGATTACCCATTATAATGTAACTCGTACTTATGATATACTCAGATAATTGAGAACAGTTAAATTACCTGTATTGGGTGGCAATATGAGAATTTATTTTCTCAGGTGTTTTAAGTGGAAGATGATGATTGATTTAGAGGTGCGTATAAGTGAAACATGAAATATTATCAGTAATTGTACCCGTACTTAATGAAGAGGAATCGATCCCTCTTTTCTTAGAAAAGATGCGACAAGTTTCGCGCGAACTTCCGGTTGAAGTGGAATATTGGTTTGTGAATGATGGATCGAATGATAATACACAGGCAGTTTTGAATGCGCTAAACAATTCTGATTCGAATATCCATTTTATTGATTTCTCTCGGAATTTTGGCAAAGAGGCGGCCTTATATGCCGGGCTAGAATATGCTAAAGGCGATTATGTTGGCGTCATGGACGTTGATCTACAGGATCCACCTGAATTATTACCAGAGATGTTGCGAGGGGTAATGTCAGGGGAATGGGACGCAGTAGGTAGTCGAAGGATTAATCGGATAGGGGAATCTAGAATTAGATCCTTCTTCAGTGACCTATTTTACAAATTAGTCAATAAAATATCCAGCACTCAATTAGTGAACGGTGCGCGCGATTATCGGGTGATGACTAGGCAGATGGTTGATGCAATTCTTAGTATGCCTGAGTATAATCGCTTTTCGAAAGGCATCTTTTCATGGATTGGATTTAGGACAAAGTACCTTGAATTTGAAAATGTTGATCGGGCCGCTGGAAAGACTTCGTGGTCATTCTTTTCGTTATTTAAATACTCAATTGATGGAATTGTTAATTTCTCAACGGCACCGTTGGATATTGTAACTGGCCTAGGATTTATAACCTTCATCTCTGCGATTATCGGTGCAATTGCAATTATTATTCGGGCGATTGCCTTTCCAAGTACAGCAGTGTTTGGTTGGCCCTCAATGGTAGTAATTATGCTTTTGCTGAGCGGTATTCAGTTACTTAGTTTGGGCGTAATCGGTAGGTATATTTCAGGTACTTATACAGAAGTTAAACGACGTCCGATTTTTATTGCTAAAAAAGTTAAATAAGGTAAAACACTCAGCTAAAAATATCTGCTGAGTGTTTTTTTAAGAGTTAGAGGAGTCTTTATCGCGGATTTGGAAATTAGGAGATGAGATCCAAGTTAATATCCACTTACAAGTATTATTAAGTCTCAAAATAATGTGCTATAATTCACAATTGAATGAATTAATAATTTATTTAAAGGGGAGTTATGAAGTATATTAATCGACTTGTGATTGCCGGCTTGATAGGGATGTTCTTGCTAGGCGGTTTTAATGCTGTTAGTGCAAATACTAAGCCAACTAAGGCAGAGCTTCAAAAGACGTTGGATTTGTTAAATGAATATCCAGATGACACAGAAGCGTATTTATCGAAAAAAGGTGAGAATTTTGCATTAGGTGGTGATTCTGAAATTACAACGCCATCTGGTGAGACAACCAAAATCTCTGAAAGCAAGGATTATTTGGCTACAACGGTTGGTGACTTAAAGGCGCACTATCGAACGCAGATTGAAAATGCTGATGCTAATTCCGGCGTGACCAAGGTTGATACATCGAAACGTAAGGTGAAAAAGGCTTCTGTTAAGAAGAGCTTTTTTTCAAAGATTATGGATTTCTTCAATCATATGTAAAATAGCTCTGAATTCTGTTTAAAAGCAATAACAATTATTTAAAAAAGATCTAAAAAGCTCTTGATGTTAAGTCGAGAAAAGTTTTTAGATCTTTTTTTGATTTCATTTAATCTTTTTTCTAATGAGTGACTGCAAGAATTTGGTGGAAATCTGAAGATGCTTCACATATACGGATTTCTAAGTCGAATTAGAACGGCTGCTTAGAATGTTTGTATCCTGAATTGCGGAAGTGTATTGATTATATATGGAATTAGAATATTCTAGAGACTAGAGACTAGAGACTAGAGACTAGAGACTAGAGACTAGAGACTAGAGACTAGAGACAAAAGAACTGAGATTAGGGAAATGCAACATAATTATAAACTATATAAAAGTGGAAAAAATTGGGTTTATGCTAGTAGCTTAATGTTGGTTGGGCTAGGGAGTGTTTTCTTGCTTAACACGCCAATTGTATCGGCTGATACAACTACGCTTGATACAACTGATGCCGTCAATACTTCTAGTACGGAGACAAGTAGCGCGGCTGTAAATGCCCCCTTGATTTTAGGGAGTGCAGTTGAGCAGGATTCAAGTGTCGCTACAGATGCTACGACATCAAATGTGGGACAGGGTGTATCCGGATCATCTTCAATAGGATCTAGCAATAATGATAGCACGACGGCGGCATCAAGTTCGATTACTAGTAGTGGAAGTGCGGCAGATAGCAGTAATGGTGCATCGACAGCAAGTAGTGCTAGTTCAGAGACAATAGTAAATCTAGCATCTGCCAGTGAATCGGCTGGTTCGTCTTCATTTGCGGAAGAAGTTGCAAGTACTGTTGCGAGTGGGCTTGCTGAGCAGGCGCAGTTGTCAGCGGCGGCAACAAGTGATACAGAGTTTGCTTCAGACGAGATGCTAGTTGTTCAAAGTGCTAGAGCGGATGAAGTTGTGAACCAGAGCAATGCTAGCGTAGATGAAGCGTTAGCAATAAATGCTCTTTCGTTGGCCAATCTTGCAACTGTTCGAGCGAATAGCGAGGCGTTGGCTGCTGAAAATTTCGTGATTGATCCAAATGTCGCAACAGTTGCAGATTTGGAAACCGCAATTAATGCGGCACCAACAAATGGGACTTTGTATCAAATTACAATTACAGCACCTATTACGGGTACAGGCGGTAATTCGTTAACTTTGCCGGTTGGGTCAAATATTGAAATTGATGGTGATGGCACTACAAACACCCAGATGAGTAATATGGGGATAATTTATGGTAGCGGTGCGACTTTAACGTTGAATAACCTGATTATAGATGAATCCGCTGGCGCATCTAACACCTTGGTTCAAGGTGCTAATGTCTTGAATCTTGAAGGAAGCACTAAATTGATTGGGCCAGTTCCACAAAATCCAACCTCAATTTTGAACTGGGTCAATTCAGGCGGTTATTATCCGATTGCTGTACAAGGCGTACCAGTTATTAACATGAGTGACTCGGCTGAAATTATTGGGTTTGGTAGTGCCGTATATGAAGCCACCGGCCAAATTATCAATATGACGGGTAGCTCGTCTTTGGTAGGAAATGCTTTTGGAATCTTTGGTGTGACAAGTACGACGATAACATTGGCAAGCACGGCGTCGATAAATAATAACGCGATTGGTTTTCTGCAACAAGCTGGGGCGTTTGAGCTTACTGGCGGAACATTTTCTAATAATATTTGGGTTGCTGGTTATCTTGTCGATACGGATAACAGTACGATTGATCAGGCGACCTTTTCTGATAACAGTGGCATGATAGGAACGCCAATTGAAGCAACTATGACGGAAGGTCAGACTTTAACGATTTCCAATAGTACGTTTATTAACAATGTGGATAATGCAACAGCCGGAGCAGTTGCAATCTCATCAGGGAATTTGGATGTCACGAATTCAACATTTACCGGCAATTCATCGCTAGGCAATGGTGGTGCAATTACAATTGTTCCTGTTAATCAAGACAATACGATTAATACTTTATCAGTCACAGGGACGCATTTTACAAATAATATCGCATACGGGCAGACAATTCTATTGCCTTCCACGACAGGAACGATATTGATTAACGGAATTGATACTGGGATTCAAGTGACCGCCGTTCCTGGACTCGCGGTGCAAACCTCAGGAGGTTCGTCGACGATTACGGGTGCAACTCTAACAACCAGTGCGGATAATATATTGTTAGTTAATGGCGTTAGTACGGGCGTCCTTGCTACACTTAGCGGCGGTGGTGGTGCGATCGGTTTTAGAACTTATGATCCAAGCAATTTATATCTAAATGGTAGCGGTGCAGTTTATCCTATGTTTAATACTGCCGGTGCAAACGGAAATGCCTACCTACCACAAGTGACAGTCGATAGTACAACGACATTTGCGAACAATATTGCGAATGCGCTTTATACGGTAACTCCGAGTGATTTAGCGGCGAATCCTCAGATTGCTGCAACAACTGAGTCCGCTACAAGTAGTCCCATTAACAATTATGATATTCAATACTATTCTGCTAATGTGATTTTTAACAGTAATGGTGGAACAACTGTTCCAAATGAGAGTACCCAAGATGGTGGATTGGTTGTACAACCAACTAATCCAAGTAACGGAAATTGGAATTTTGCTGGTTGGTATAGTGATGCGACGTTGACGACACCATGGGATTTTTCGTCGAGTGTTATGCCAACTGGCTTACCTGGTGATACTTTGACGCTGTATGCAGGTTGGCAGACAAATGTGACCTACGACGCTAACGGCGGAACTGGAGTACCAACGGATACTGCTAACTATGCGCCGAACGCAACAGTGATTGTGCCGACAACCGTACCAACGAAAACAGGTTATGATTTCACGGGTTGGTTATTGCCTGACGGTAGCACAGTAGTTCAGCCGGGCGGTAGTTTTACAGCGACGACCGCTAACCCAGTTTTGACAGCGCAGTGGACGGCGACGCCAGCGACGGTTACGTTTAATAGTAATGGTGGAACGGCGGTTGCGGACGAAGCGACCCATGACGGAGCGCTAGTTACACAACCAACTGATCCAACCAACGGAAGTTGGGCATTTACAGGCTGGTATAGCGATGCGGGCTTAACGACACCATGGAATTTCACGAGCGATACGGTTCCCGCTGGGTTAGCGAATAACACATTAGCGCTGTATGCAGGCTGGCAGACAAATGTGACCTACGACGCTAACGGCGGAACTGGAGCACCAACGGATACGACTAACTATGCGCCGAACGCGATGGTAACAGTACCGACAACCGTACCAGCGAAAACAGGTTATGATTTCACCGGTTGGTTATTGCCTGACGGTAGCACGGTAGTTCAGCCGGGCGGTAGTTTTACAGCGACAACCGCTAACCCAGTTTTGACAGCGCAGTGGACGGCGACGCCAGCGACGGTTACGTTTAATAGTAATGGTGGAACGGCGGTTGCGGACGAAGCGACCCATGACGGAGCGCTAGTCACGCAACCAGCCGCACCAACCAACGGAAGTTGGGCATTTACAGGCTGGTATAGTGATGCGGGCTTAACGACACCATGGAATTTCACAAGCGATATGGTTCCCGCTGGGTTAGCGAATAAC
>NZ_SDGZ01000034.1 GCF_008107635.1 Weissella muntiaci
TAATGTGGGTTCTGACAATTCCGGCGATCATAATACTGGAAACAGTAACGTTGGATCAGACAATTCCGGAGATAACAACGTCGGAAACTATAATGTAGGTTCAAACAATGTTGGTGATAATAATATCGGTAATAATAATACTGGTAGCGGAAATGTCGGTAGTAACAATATTGGGGAGAATCTAAAGGGAAATAATTTAGTGAATCCTGAAATGATGGTCAGAAATTCCTCTGTCAGTGCTGGGTCATGGCAGCCAAGTGACAACTTCGTTAACTTGAAGAACCACAGTGGTCACTTTTTGACCTCCGGCGAGATAACATTCGTAAATCGCACGGTATATGGTTATTTCAGTGATGATATACCTGAGAATACGATTCAATACATTTTGTCCGGTGATGTAAATATAGCTGGAAATTACACAGTTACTTATATGTGGGGAAATTTGAGCCTGACTAATATTGAGAAAGCAGACTTATCATCAATAATGAAGATTGGTTCAACGGGAATGTTTGGTGATAGAGTTTGGGCAACCGCAAATGTAACAATTTCACCAATGATTGTGTCGGATGCTGTAAAGACAGATTTGGTGAATAATAACGCATCTGCCAAACAAGCAATAGCACTTCCAGAGACTGATTATTCATCTGAAGCGTTAGTATCTGTCGTTGGTCTTATGCTACTTGGACTAGTTGGACTGAGTGCAGTGAGCGAAAAAAGGCACGTGGATAACTAAATGAGTTAATGGCACTGGGTGGAATCAGTGCCATACATAATTTAATGTGATTCTATAATTCAGAGTTTTAAGTGGAAATATTCAGATTGACAATATACGGATTATTATTCTGGAATCGCGAGTAGAGATAGAAGATATTTTTAAGAAAAAGTGGTCTTTGGAGAACATTGAGTTAAATAGTCTAATTATGATGGTGGATTTATGACAGAAAAATTTGAAAAAGGTGAACAAGAGATCATTGAAATCACCCGGAGAATGGTTGCATTTGAGGGAATTACCAATGTTTCAATCGGTAAAATTGCGAAAGAATTTGGATCGTCTAAGAGTCAAATTTACTATTATTTTGTTTCAAAGGATCAAATTTTTAATCGAATGGTGGATGAGCAAATTGCTGACTATTATTTATTAGCCCGAAACAATGGGTATGTATCGGAAATGAGTCTGAAAGTTAAAAATATGTTTGATTATATTCTTGGGAATGACCGGCAACCAGGTTTCTCGGCGTATGTGTTATTGAGCTTATTTCAACAGTACCCTGAGGGGTCAACGATTAAGGATAAGCTCATTAAATTATTTGAATCGATTCGGTATGATTTAGAAAAGAACCTACTATCAGATAATAAATATTCAGATGTTCAGGCAGGTAGGCTTGCTGAGGATATGCTTACGATGATCAGTGGGAAGATCATCTTTGCATATTCAATGAAGAAATATGACCAGTTAAACACTCTATATGAAGACTTTGATAACTACATTTAATTCAGTGATTATTGTCTGTTAAAGTAGTAAACCAAAAAGAAATTAGGCGGTTGGATGTCAAGTGAGACAATTAGCCGCCTTTTTTGATAACAAAAAATTATATTCCCCGTAAGATTCTTGTTGCTTATGTCGTAATCATTCATTTGTATATTTATTGCATTTTAAAGATAAATAATATAACAAGATTAATAACCTAGAATGATATAATTAGGACATAATAATTTAGAAAATATCAACATTGGTGTACTAACAGAAAGGGGAGAGAAAAATGTGTACTAGTTTATCGTATAACGATTTGAATTCAACTCATTTTTTGGCACGGACAATGGATTTTGCATTTGAATTAGAGGCAAGTCCAGTATTCTTACCTCGGAATTATAAATGGACTACGTATATTGATAAGTTGGAACAAGCGAATAAGTTTGCAATCATGGGGGCTGGTTCTAACGAAATTGGTGGTGTACAGTTAGCAAATTATATGGTCGCGGATGCGTTTAATGAAAAAGGATTAGCAGTTGCAGAATTGTATTTCTCGAATGAAGCTAACTATGATAAAGAGTCTTCCGCGCATAAATTGAATTTGGTCAGCGAGGAACTGATCATGTGGATTCTTGGAAATAATGCTTCTATTAAGGAATTAGTGGACAGCTTGAATCAAGTTGCTGTCATCGATAGTAACCAAGGTGTGATGAAATCAAATCAACCCCTTCATTGGATAATTAGTGATAGAACTGGCCAAACGGTAGTTATTGAATCAAGAGATGGGAGCCTGAGGCTGGAAGATAATCCAGTAGGTGTTCTTACTAACAGTCCGGATTTATCTTGGCATTTAAAGAACCTGAGTGAGTATCCGGACATACAAACCAAACCATTTGATGATAAAGTTTATGGGGATTGGACAGCGAAGGCTTCCAGCATGGGGGCAGGGTCAAAAGGTCTTCCGGGTGGATATTTATCATCGCAAAGATTCATCCGGACCGTGTTTAGCAAACAATATATGGCTACGGCTGTAAACACTGAGGAAGCAATTAACAATATCTTGCACATTTTAGACAATGTTACAAAACCAAAGGATATAGTCTTAAATGAGAATGATGAAGTTGATTACACACAATATCAAGGGATATCAAATCTTGATGAATTGGCTTACTACTTTGTTCCTTACGGTAATCGAAAGGTATATCGAGTAAAGATGACGACAGATTTAATTGAAAAATCAAGCAACACGATTGATTTTGGTGAAATGATTTCTAATTCTCAAGAATACACAGAATTAAATTAGCAGGAGCAATTTAAAGATAGTTTTGTTCTTGATAATATCTGCTGTACAACAAAAGAAGCATTGGACAGAAATGTTCGATGCTTTTTTATTGCAAATGAACAATCTTAATTTTATTAAAAGCTGAAGAATGCTGAACATTTGGAATGCACCCTTGATTGATAAAATGCTATTTTATTGAATAAGTTGAAAAATTTTGTTGGCTGATAAAATTGTATTCCACTTACCAAAGAACTAGACTTTAAGTGTAAGAATTCAACGTTGGATTTATATCTGAATTGTTATCCTTATAAAAGTTAATTTCAAGGGAGAGGGAATATGAAAATTGCAATTATTGGTGCATCACATGGTGGTCATGAGGCGGCATTGGAATTGTTGTCACATTACGATGATGTAGAGCTTACGATCTATGAAGCAAGTGATTTTATTTCATTCATGTCTTGTGGAATGCAACTATACCTGATGAACAAGGTAGAGGATGATACAACAGTTAGGAATTTTAAACCAGAAGATATCGAGGCGTTAGGCGGCAAGGTATTGGCAAACAGTACGGTAACCAATATCAATGCAGATCAACATCGATTAACTTTCACTGACTTAACGGGCGATACTCATCAAGCAGATTATGATAAATTAATTCTCAGCGTTGGTGTGTCACCCGCCAGACTGAATATTCCGGGCAGTAATCTGGATAATATTTATTTGATGCGGGGGCATGATTGGGCTCTTTCAATTAAAGAGAAAATCAATGACCCTTCAGTAAAAGATGTCGTCGTTGTTGGGGCAGGATATATTGGAATCGAGGCAGTTGAGGCTTTTGCGAAAGCCGGTAAACACGTTACAGTCCTAGACTTACTACCTCGAGTGCTAGGAGCCTATCTTGACTCCGATATGACTGATTTGCTTACAAAAGAGTTGACTGATAACGGTGTCCAAGTGGCAGTTGGTGAACAATTGGAAGAGTATATCTCGGAAGATGGTGAAAAAATTAGCGCTGTCAAAACCAAGCAAGGAACATATCAAGCAGACCTAGTGATCGAGGGTATTGGCGTTAAACCAAACACGGAATGGTTGAAGGATATTGTTGCGTTAGATGATCGCGGTTGGATCAAGACAGATGAGTATCTTCGAACTAATCAAAATGACATTTTCGCGATTGGTGACGCAATTTTGCCGTATAGTATACCGGCAAACAAACCGCTGCCAATTGCCCTAGCGACAACAGCCCGGCGCGAAGCTCAGTACATTGCCCAGACCTTGTTCACCGGTATTCCACGACCATTTAAAGGTGTTGTCGGAACTTCAGCATTACAAGTATTTGATTATTCATTTGCAACGGCCGGCCTTAATGAAACGACTGCCAAGCGAGTGGGAGTTGAAATTACCTCAGTAACCTATAATGATACACGACGGCCGGCATTCGTTTCAGAAAAGGCAGGAAATGGTGATATTCTTGTACGACTTGCATTCGATCCGGTTACCCACGTAATTTTGGGTGGTGCAGTTATGGCAAAGGAGTTTGATATAACACCACACGGGAATACTCTAGCACTTGTAATTGCTCAAAGAATGACGATTGAAGACCTAGCTGAGGCCGATTTCTTTTTCCAACCGGGATTTGATCGACAATGGAGTGTGCTAAATTTAGCTGCTCAAAAGGCGCTTGGCTACAAGGCATTCACAAAGTAAATTTAACAACTTGATAAAAGAAAACTGGGACTCAGGATAATAAGTTCTGGTTCTCTTTTTTTGTCGGCTAGTTTAGTAATCTTTGATGGTTTGTACTTTTAATAAATGCAATACAAGTTGTTTAAAGTGGACCTGAAGACGTGTGTGCACTATAAATTGTGAAAGGATTTCAAAAATGATATATTTAAAAGATTGTATATTGATTGCCGTAATAGATGTATATTCATCCATCATGAAATTGTTTGATTGAGGATGGAATATTCATCTTAACTAAAAATGAAGAATAGAGTATTAGCCAATGAACTGGATAACGAAGATTAACACGGTAGAAACCAGTGGGGCATTGTATAAACCGAATCAGATGGTCGCAGAGATTGCGGAGACTATCGGGTTTAAAGTAATCAACTATTACAATGTTCCAAACATGATGCCGTCATACACCATTATGGATACATATATTAGTGCTTGGTTTGGCATGGTTAGACCAGGCGATCTAGTTGTAGTTCAATTTCCAGATAGGATGTTAAATTACCAGTATTTTCCAAGATTGATGGAATACCTGCATAAGATTGACGAAGTAAAGATAGTTGCATTTGTGCATGACATCCCGACATATTTTGAAGAAGAAACCTATTTCAGCGAAAATCGGTGGCTACAAGCTCTCAGGGGATTTGATGCTTTGATTGTGCATAATGAAAAAATGGCAAATCAGCTGAGACAAGACGGTGTTGATGTGCCAATGGTCAAACTTGGCGTATTTGATTTCTTGTATGATGGGCCAGTGCAGGAAAAACATTTTGATACAAAAGCATATTTAGTGACCGGTAGAAGAGTTAAGGATTTAGTGCGAATGACTAATAATTTGACGACTAAATTCGAAATTTTTGGTAACGTCGATAAACAGAAACAGGATAATCTGATCTATCGAGGCTCCCACCCGGAGGAGAAGATAATCGCAGAAATTGATGGTGGATTTGGAATTGTCAGCATTACTGGAGGTATGAATTTATCTAATAGTTGGAATTTCTATGGGACACTGAATAATCCATTCAAGCTTTCGTTTTATTTAGCCGCCGGAATACCGATTGTTGTTGGTAAAGATTCGGCACACGCCATGTGGATTGAAAATGAAAATATTGGTCTTGCTGTCGATTCAATGGCGGAGTTAGATCATAAACTGAATAATCTGTCGGAGGTAGATTATTTGAAAATGATTGATAACGTTAAACCAATTCGTGATTCGGTGATAAGCGGATTTTTCACTAAACGAGCGTTATTGGAGGTTATAGCAATCCTGCGGGTGGATTTCTATAATAATTTTTAATTTAGGGCAAGTTATTTCAAAGATTTGCACTCTGTATTCTTTAAATTAAGCGTTGTGGTGCGGAGAAAAAAAGGTAATCATTTAACAATGATTGCCTTTTTTGTGTACTGATATATTCCTTTATAATGCCCATGTATGAAATATTAAGGTCTTAATTGACTTAAATTTTGAATAGAAACTTGATTGAATTGTTTGAAGAATTAGTTACTATAATACGTTTGTGATTAAGAAACGAATCAAAGTGCATTTAAAAATCTATAGGTAATAACCTTACAATTATTTATTTAAAAGAGTATAATCTGTGATTGTGAAATACTAAACTATAAAAGAGACTGGTTATGTTTAATCTGAATGGATTGGAGGAAATGGGGAGAGTTATGTTGAGTATTCAAATAAAAATATTTGCTCAGGCATAAACACAAGGGGATATTATGAGTTTTAGTAAGAATCGTTTACTTTTTGCATTTCTTTTATTGGGTTCAGTTTCAACAATCAGTGCTGGGATTATGTTGACAGATCCAATCAATATGAGTGCGGAAGCTAGCCAAGTTGGAACAAAGGCGAATGCTAGGGATGTTACGATTAATGGGGATGATTATGCAAGTAATTTTACTGCCAATGGCGAGGGGGTTATTGCGGGGAATACGGCAACTTTGACGCCTGACCAACAGAACAAGGCAGGTAATACTGTATTGAACACTAAGATTGACATGACTCAATCGTTTTCCTTAAAAGGGAAGGTTGATTTGGGTAATAAAAGTCAAGCTCAAGGTGGTGCCGATGGAATGAGTTTTATATTCCAACCTGGCGATACCGACGTGATTGGTAAACTAGGTGGTGCGATGGGCTTTGGCGGTGTTAAAGGTTCATTTGGGTTTAAATTAGATACTTTCTACAATGGGGACGATGGAGATGGTTACACGGCCGACCCGACATTTTTTGCGGACTCTGATGGTGGAAAGCCAGCAGCTTTCGGAGCATTTGTGAATGGTACGACGGGTGTGGCTGACACCTTAGATGAGACAGCCCAGCAGATTGCTGAGCCATCAAATAATGAATTTAAAGATATCGAAATTGATTTTGACGGAACATCAAGGCAAATGACTGTAACCTACGATGGCAAGGTTTGGGATATTACTTCTCAAATAGGAACGGAAACAAATATGTCCTTCGCCATTGCGGCGTCAACAGGTAGTTTCAGAAACCTGCAACAATTCCAATTAGAGAGCTTCTCGTACACGGTGGCTCAAGGAACCGTGAAGAGTCATTATGTTGATGAAAATGGTCAGACGATTGCCGACGATGTTGAGCAATCAGGTGATCTAGGTGACAGTTGGCAAACTGAGGCAAAGGTAATTCCTGGATATACACTAAAGGAAGTTCAAGGAAATGACGAGACAGGGTATTATAAGGCCAATGACCAGTCGGTTACTTATGTTTATACTCGTGATCAAGGTGCCGCAGATGTGACTTATGTTGATGATACAACTGGTAAGACGTTAGTAACTGATGACCTGCAAGGTAATTCCGGCGACAAGAGTGAATATACAACAGGTAAAACAATTAAGGATTATGAGGATAAAGGATATGAATTAGTATCTGATGATTTTCCTACTAAGGGGCTGACGTTTGCTCCAGATATGCAACATTATACTGTCCATTTGAAGCATAGGACGACTCCAGTCAATCCAGAAAATCCTGGAGAACCCGGTACGCCAATTAATCCAACTGATCCTGATGGCCCCAAGTGGCCTGAAGGAACTGATAAAGATTCTTTGACTAAATCAGTGACTGAAACAATTCACTACATATATGAAGATGGCTCAAAGGCTAGTGAAGATGTTATTGATACAGTAAGCTTTGGACACGAATTAGTAGTTGATAATGTGACCGGAGAGATCATTATTGACAATGGGTGGAGCAAAATTGACAAAGACTACTTTGATCAAAAGAACTCACCTGAAATTAATGATTACAGTCCAAACAAGTCTGAGGTCGCAGAAATCAACGGAATTACACCAGATAGCAAAGACGTTGAGGAAACAGTCGTATATACGAAGAATTTAACTACCCCAATTGATCCTGTTGACCCAACAGAACCAGAGTTACCAGGGAATAATGCTGAAACTGGAGAAGTTACAGGGAAGAACTTAACGCAAGTCATGGCTGATCAGAAGAATGCAGATTCCTTGCCGCGTACCGATATGAATACCACAAGTGTGCTCTCATTTTTGGGAATACTAATTGCAGTTTCTGGCGTGACGGGTTATTACGCGTTTGGAGTTGAAAGAAAGGATTAACAACGTTTTCTTCTGCGTTCGAGTTCTTTAGTTGATATGGATTGGTTCGGTGAAATTGAAAGTAAAGAATCAGATGAATTGATAAAGGTTTGTAAATCTTTGTCTTCAGGCAAAAATGTTTGATGTCTTTTATTTTGGATAATCCCGTTCACAAACTAAAAAGAGCCCTCTCAGGACGTTTCGCAAGCGGTCTTGAGAGGGCTCTTTTCATAATGTAGGCCATTAGTTATTAACGGGTGCTTTTGCGCCGGTCATTATATAACCAAGGTCTTGGGTTATTTGTTGATTGTTACTTTCGTTCGTAAAAGTGTAGGTATCATTTTTATTATCAATTGCAACGACATGCTTACTGTTTGTAAATTTAATATCGAATCCACCAGGTATTTCTGCCATGGTGTAGCTGTTTGGATCAAACTGTTGAACATATGGATCTGCAAATGACAGTGAATAAGAGGCTAAACGTTTCCTAATTTCAGATGTGGACAACATGCTATCTTCGTTGCTGGTATAAACAGGACTGGAAGAACTAGAGGCATCAGTATTATTAGTTGGCGCGGTATTGCTAGCAGGCGTTGACGTTGAAGCCGAACCGTTGTTATTGCTTGTCTCTATGACTGAGCTCAGACTAGCCTTTTCAGAACTAGAACTGTCTTCTTCTTGTGTTTTAGATTTCTTAGAATGAGCGTTCTTTTGCTTACTAGATGTTGGTGATTCAATTTTTGAATCGATTTTATTGTTAGCATTAAGAAAATAAATAAAAAGAGCAATAACTAGTATAGCGGCAAGAGCTATTGTAGAAATCAGCACTGGTCGCTTATGTTTTGGCAATTTATTTTTTCTGATCGATTTTGCATATTCATTAACCTTTTTTCTCTTGTGATTATAATAACATGCTACCATAAACAAAACATGAATGAAACATAAATAAAATTTCTTTAAAGCTGATTTAGTGAGGTGGAAATTATGCAGAATAAAGATTTTACTGCTAATGAAGCGCTTAGAAAAACTATGCTTATTGATTCAAAGAGTCTCTATGCTAGTGTCGAAAGCGACTCACTCGGATTGAATCCTTTGAAATCACTGTTGGCAGTTATGTGCCAATAAGAAAATACTATGACGGTTTAGTCTTGGTAGCGTCCGCTAGGGCAAAAAGTGGGTTTGGTGTAAATATGTAATGCGACAAAGGGGTCTGCCAAAGGATCTCAGACCGATCATTATAAATTCACATAATGAACTACTATATTGCTATGAACAAAAAAGTGAATGACATTTTTAGATAATACGTGGCTGAGAAGGATTTTCAGCTATATTCGATTGATGGATCTATTCTTGATTTATAGAATAGTTAGGAATATTTATGTCTTCGGTTTTAGCCTACATAATACGAACTCGTAATTTATTAGAACTTATTCTATCAAAATTTTTGGATATTGGCATGGGTTGACAGGTTGTGGAGAATACACTGGCAATTTGCTGAAGCTGGAATTATTCTGGCGATAGAATCTAAGAATTGAGTTAATTAATCCAAATAAATTTCTTTGAAGCAAGTATGAGAGTTCTGAACGAATCTTTGCATGGAATATAACTGAAAATATGCATGGAGCCAAAAATTACCAAATTCGAAAAAAATTTTAAAGTTTATTTTAAGCGCATTTTGCTTGTGTATTATTCGATTTATATATATAATTTGAACGAACGGTCGCTCCAGACCGTTTGGATAATATATAATGGGGAATAGTAATGAGAAATATTGGGTTGAAAAAGGCTTTAAATTCTAAGGTTTCAAATTTTAAAATGTATAAAAGCGGTAAGCAATGGATTTTTTCATCT
This sequence comes from Weissella muntiaci, assembly GCF_008107635.1. GTDB lineage: Bacteria > Bacillota > Bacilli > Lactobacillales > Lactobacillaceae > Weissella > Weissella muntiaci. Next base: position 9,915 of record NZ_SDGZ01000034.1, read on the forward strand.
GCGATCGTTCTTGCGTTGGGTACAACAGGTGCAGCTGGAACCACAGTTGTAATGGATAGTATGTACACAACAAATGTATCTGCTGCGACTACGTCCGATGAAAGTACGCTCTTGTACTCGGAGTATTTGTATAATTTATCGACAAGTCAATATGCTTCTGTCACTGGAAAAGTAGAGGTATTTGGAACTCTCTTAAATGTGACTAATGGTGATCCAAATTTAATTTACTTAGATTATACAAAGCCAATCCAGATAAAGTTCTCTAGTATGTATAACATTATAAAGACGATAGGTTCTAGTCAGAATACTACTTCTGTAAGTAGTCTCGCGGATGTAGAATTGATAATGGCTGGAAAAACCAGTCAAGATGGAACGGCTAAAAGAGGAAATGCGCTGACTACAATTGGTGAAGTCAAAATTGGACTTATTAGTGCAGATAAGAGCACTACCTGGGATGGAGATTGGGGTGACGTTCAGTTTGTCTCATCATCTACTCCGACGATTGATCCAACCGGGTCAACAACAATTGAAATTCCTGGAGCAGAGCTAGAAGCTGCGATTGAAACTAGTGGTGGGGTACTAGTTATCTATCCGACAAAGACTCTCCCAAATAGAATTAATGTAGGATCTGTGGCTATTCCAAATGCTGAAGGTAGTGTTGGTGGCGGTGTTAATGTAGAAGTACCAGATTCTAATAACGGAGAAAGTAATGTAGGGTCCAACAATTCCGGGGACAACAATACTGGAAACAGTAATGTAGGATCAGATAATTCAGGAGACAACAATACTGGAAACAGTAATGTAGGATCAGATAACTCAGGAGACAACAATACTGGAAACAGTAACGTAGGATCAGATAACTCAGGAGACAACAATACTGGAAACAGTAATGTAGGATCAGATAACTCAGGAGACAACAATACTGGAAACAGTAACGTAGGATCAGATAATTCAGGAGACAACAATACC
>NZ_SDGZ01000035.1 GCF_008107635.1 Weissella muntiaci
GAATCAGAAGCATCAGAGTCAGAGAGTACATCAGTATCTGAATCAACGAGTGCATCCGAATCAGAGGCATCAGAATCAGAGAGCACATCAGTATCTGAATCAGAAAGTAATTCCAACTCAGATTCAAACACGACAAGTACGAGTGCATCAGAGTCAGAAAGTGCTTCAACGTCTGAATCAATCTCGACATCAGAATCAGAGAGTGCCTCAACATCAGCCTCAGAAAGCACGTCAACGTCAGAATCAGAAGGTAATTCCAACTCAGATTCAAACACGACAAGTACAAGTGCATCGGAGTCAGAAAGCACCTCAACATCTGAATCAATCTCGACATCAACTTCAGAGAGCACGTCAACGTCAGAATCAGAAGGTAACTCAAATTCAGATTCAAACACGACAAGCACAAGTGCCTCAGAGTCAGAAAGTGCCTCGACGTCTGAGTCAATCTCGACATCAGAATCAGAGAGTGCTTCAACATCAACCTCAGAAAGTACCTCAACGTCAGAATCAGAAGGTAATTCCAACTCAGATTCAAACACGACAAGTACGAGTTCTTCAGAATCAGGAAGCACATCTGTTGCTCCATCAGAATCTGCGGAACAGTCAGAGGGTGCAACGAATGTTACCTCTGAAACAGCGACAAACAATAACGGTGGCTCGGTTGTGACACCACTTGTTTACCGCACATCAGCTAGTCAGGCTACAACTACAAGCTCAAATGCAACAAATTCAGCGGGAGTTGTAACTAGCAATGCTGATGCCTCAGTAACATCGACAGATGATAGTGAGACACAACAGACTGATGAAAATGAAACATCAGCGGCTAAGAGTGAGAAGAATAACAAGAAGACTAATGCTAATGCAATAAAGAGTGATACAACTACTAATTCTTCAAAGGATAAGGTTGAACATTCAAGCTTTGCAGGAATCGAATTAGTGTTAGCTGCATTATATGGAATCTTGCGTAAGAAGAAGCGCGATTAAAATAATGTAAAAATAAGAATGATGACTTGAAAAAGTCATCGTTCATACATATAGTAGGTAAAAAGAATAGAGGGGCTTTTATGGAATTATTGTTTCCGGATTATAAGGGTAATTTTTCAATTTTTGATGATGTGATTATTTATGCACATGAACTCGAAAAACTGAAAGTCGACTATAAATTGATTGTATTTGAATATGATCAAAATCTAGAAAGTAAGGTTGTTAAAATTGGTTTACCAGCTGAACGTTTGTTAAATATGTTTGACTGGCAACAGGACATCTACCGGGATATACCATATTTAAATGATTTCACTCGGATGTCTTTTAAAGATGACCTGCAGAAGTATTATGGGATCGAAAATAAAGCTTTTTTGACAGGCTCAATGCAGGGTGGCGAAGTAGTTTTCAAAAATAAAATTGAATCTACAATTAAAGCACCCGAACGAGTTAATATAACGGACAATAGTAAGAAGAAAGAATTTTATTTTGATAGTCGAGGTTTTATCTCGAAAATTGAGTTGGAAGATTCTACACTGTACTATAGTCCGCTTGGCGAAAAACAAATTGAATTTAATAAGCAAAATGGCCGATTTATTTTCCAAAAAAACGAATTTACAAAAATCGAGTTTATGGAGGCCTTTATTTCGTGGGTGACAGCACAATCTTTTGTTGAAAATATCTTCATTAGTCGCAGTCACGCGTACTATGAATTATTAACAACTTATTTTTCAAAGCAAGAAGACGCATTGGACTTTGAAGCAGATGAAATTGCCTTAACAAAATTAGATGTTATTAAAAATAATTCTGGGACGCTTGGAAAAAATAATCTGCTAATTTATTGGGAACGAGAAACTAGTCTTGAATCAACTGAAGAGCTGATCAAGATGTTTGAACGAGCTAACGTATTAGAGATTAAGATGCAGTTTGTTTTTTGGGGCCCACGAGCCGATATGCTAGTATATAGTCGACCACTTCAAGAGCTGGCAAAGGCATATAAGTTAGATTGGTCACTTTTCACAGATGGTCAGATCTTTGATAAGGTCCTCGATCAAGTATCTCAAACCCGTATAATGCTCTTTCCAGTAAAAAAGATGGCGGGAATCGAGCTTTTGGCACAATCGATTAGAACGCCATATTTGGATTCTGAAGAAGCTATTGAAGGAATCGAAGTCGTGGCAAAAGATTTGTTAAGTGATTTAAATGCCTGGAATGAGGAAAGTATTTCTCTTGATCAAGTTATAGGGGAGCATGTAGATGGGGTCTAGCAACTATTTGGTGGAAGCAGGTTTAGCAAGCATCATTGATGTTAATCTACCCGTTATGGGAACAAACTTCGCCAATGCAGAGGGATTATTAATTGAGGATACCAATCAGTTCATTAATTATTTTGAGGATCAGTTTGAAAAAGAAATACCAGAGCGCCTAATAAAGGCGGACTGTTTAATATATGTTAATGCGACAAATTTGCAGGAAGTACCAAGACGCTTTTATGACTTTCTTCGACAGTACCGACATACTTTTGTGAGAAGTAGTGAAGCATGGTCTTTGTTAATCGATAATTTAGAGACAGAATTTGGGCGAGGTCAGTTCTCAACAAGGGTATTACCTTATCAAAATGTGTATATAAATGAGGATTTCACGGGAAAAGTAGAACGCCACGGACAACTTGATATTGCATTATCAGGTGATTTCGGCAGAGAATTTAAATCATACATCTATCTTCCACAAGAAGCACTTTTTGTTCGTAAGAATAAAGGGACCTTCTTTTTGTCTAACCAGCAGGTTGACGGTGGGAAGCCCTATCGTTTTAATCTTTACAAGCAAGAGCGAATGCAGGGAGTTCAAACTAGATTTAAGATCAGTTATCTACACAATAATCAACAGCAAGAATTGTTCGTTGAAGATGGAGATACGGTAATATTTGAAGGAACTACGCCGTTGAATTTGAATATTGCAATTGAACTAAAAGGGTCGGGGTCTTTTAATTTTAATGGTTTGGAGATCAGTTTAGCACGGCAGGGTGGCGATTTGATCCTGAATGATGAGCGATTGTATCTAGCGAGTGGCGAGTACATTAACGTGTATAGCTCACTTCAGATAGGACAAAAAAAGCCAAGCGATAAATTAGTAATTGCTTTTGCTGGATATCGTGCATGGAGCCGACGCTTTGAATTAATAACCCAGTTAGAGTCCTTAGACTGTAATTATATTGTGATATCTGATTTCCGTGCGCGTGGGGGAGCCTTCTATCTTGACCAATATGGATCGAATGAAGTTAGCAATCTAATAACAGATTTTATTGATCGAGAATTAAGTGAGAACAATATTGACTCGGCAAATGTGGCAACATTTGGAATGTCCGGTGGAACAGTTGGAGCACTGTATTTTGGAGCAAGGCTTGGCGTTGGAAAGATCATTTTGGGAAAGCCAATCTATAAAATTGGAAAATTCTTGAATAAGCTAGAATTAGCAACTGACTTTGGCGAGCGTTGGGTTGTTGAGTTATTTACATATCTAACAAAGACAACTGGAAATTTAATTGAGATTGATCAATTCATTGAGAGCCGTTGGTTGGATGATATTCTACCTGGTGCATTAAGAGAGGGGACACTGAGTGAGACTGTGGCGCATGTTTTCTCTCTTGATGAAGATGAATATGATGGCGAATCGATTCCTGTGCTACTAAGTGATTTAAAATCAGGTGGCGCGAAAAGGGTCGAACGTAGGCGTGAGAGCGGATATCATAGTGAAAAGACGACTGAGGTTGTTGAATGGTTTATGAATATAATAAAGGACTGGGATTAAAATGATTATTCGCTTAACCCAAGATATGAAATTTCTTTGGAACGAAGGTATTGAGTATAGCTTCGGTGAGAACGATTTAATGATTTCCGGAAAGAAATTATTTTCGGGCACTCCGCTTTTCGAGTTAGATGATCTTGTTCAATATCGGTCGGGTGGCCTGAAGAAATTTCTACCAGAATTACAAGTTGGAACAAGGTATAGTTTGAGATTTGACACTGAGGCGGATGGATTAGAGCTATCAGTAGGGGTTGAGTTCTATGATGATAAAGAGCATAAGATTATGCAGATATATGCTTCGGATGAACTAGCAGATTTCATTGTCCCAGCATACGCACATTATTCAATTAAATTCTTAGCACACATCCTTGATCAAGGGAAAAATGATGATCGCCTCAAGCATGTCAAGCTAAATAAAATCCAAATTGATCAGATCGAAACAGTGGATGATCAAGCAACTGAGGCCTTGGTGGTGAAAAGCCCTGTGCTTGCTAAGAATTTACAAATGTTAATTAAGGCCGGAAAACTCGATCGGCGGTTAACTGTGCTATCCTTTGAAGATCTATTAAGGAGAAGGACAGCCATGTCGGGATATAGTGTCGTTCATGTGACCAATGATGTTAACAATCAATTAAAAAAAGCTGCAATAACAGTTGAGATTGCCAAGCTTAACATATTGAATGTTAGCTCGAAGCCTGAATTGCTATTAGGCGAGTTACACGAATATTTTGAAATTGATGGGTTAAGTGAAAAGGGTGAGATTGCCGAGTTCCTCGATAAATATAATTTCAGAATCTATTCGAAGTTTTCTAATTAAAGAGTTTAGGATCGAAATGTTCAAGGCAACAGTTCGATCTTTTTTATAAAAGAACCAAATATACTTAATTTTTCACTGGAAACAATTGACTAATGTAGTTGATGCACATATATTAAGGGTAATTGAAGTTTATTTAAAGAATTCTAAAAAATGAATATATTAAGGTAGTCCGTTTTATATGGAAGATTTCCTTAATTAAAAAGGAGAAGAGATGGCTGTTGAAATTAAGAACATGGTTCTAGATTCAGCGAGGAGACTGATTGGTCGGAATGGACTTTCTAATTTATCTATTAGCAAAGTTGCACAAGAAGCTGATATATCAAAAAGTCACGTTTACTATTACTTTGATTCAAAGCGCGATTTAATCGATCAACTAATTGATGAAGAAATTGAAAAATATTCGTTAATAAAGGAATCAATCAACGAATCTGATAGCATTCCAAGGAAGTTGACGATTCTGTTTGACTATGTGCAAAACCAAATTAATGAAGATGATGCAGATTATGCAAGAGGTTCAATATTGATTACTCTGGCAATGGAAACTGCAGGCAATGAGCCATTATTAAATCAAAAATTAAGGTACTTCAGTAATACTATTCTTGAAGATGTATATATGCTTATCAAGGAAAGTGGTTACTTTCAAACAGATGAAGAAGAGCGTACCTACGCCAGAAAGGTATTTGCAATGATTTTGGGTGTACTAGTGATGGCACGAGTAACTAATAATCAAAGTAGTATTGATTATTTAAAAGAGGATTTAATTGCTCAGTTTACTAAGTAAATGGTTTGAATTCGGGGGGGACATATTTTGAAAGTTGGTATTATTGGAGGAATGCATGCAGGTGTTCAAGCTGCATTGAGTATCAAAAACACTTTTCCGGAACATGAAGTCGTTATATTTGAGCGTAATGAAAAGATCGCCTTTATTTCTGCAAGCATTTCCTTTATGTTGGGATCAGAAAATGTTGACGAGAATGAGGTCTTTTTAGCGACCAGTGAACAGCTTACGAGATTAGGAATCAACGTTTTGACTGAAACGGAAGTCGATCGAATTGAATTCGAAAGCAAACAGGTCGACTACCATAAAATTGGGACAAAAACTGAAAAGAGTATGCAGTTTGATCGGCTGATCTTGGCGATGGGATCAGGTGCAATCAGTCCTTTCATTCGTACTGACGAGATGATGGAACACGTATTTTTTGTTAAAACGTGGCAGGATGCTCAACAAATTACTGAAAATATTGCAGATTTTACTAATATTGCGGTAATCGGTGGCGGGTACTCTGGCCTTGAAATTGCAAATGAATTAGCAGTTAACCATAAATCGGTCGATTTGTTTGATAGGCAAAAACATATTCTGGAAAAGTATTATTCGCTCAACTTTTCGGAGAGAATAGCGAATCAATTGACAAAGAACGGTATTAATATCCATAACGGCTACGAGTTGAAGGATATACATTACTGTGGGGATTCCGACAAAATGATGGTAGATTTTAGTGATCGTCCGTCAAATGGGAAGAAGTATGATGCTATTATCATGGCAGTTGGGACATTCCCGAATACACAGTTGGTTGATGACTTGTTGGAAGTGTCTGATGATGGAGCGATATTGGTTGATGAATACTTGGAAACTAGTGTTACCAATGTCTTTGCAGCTGGGGATGTTGCTACAAAAAGTGACGTTGTTAAACAAGGAGCGGATAATTACGCACCTTTTGCGTCAAGTGCGATTCGCCAGGGAACAATTGCCGGAATTAATTCAATCAAGAAGCAAGTAAAGTTTACAGGGAGCTCGTTGACTTCAGCATTACATTTCACGGATACAAACTTTTCTAGAACTGGAATTACAGAACGCTATGCCGAGAAGAACGGGATTGAGTTTATGAAAACTAGTTTGAGTCAAAAATATCGCGTTGATTTTTTGGATGATAATCTTGTGATAGATGCAGAACTATTGTGGAGCCCAGTTGATGGGAAGATTTTGGGGATTTCTTTTCAGTCGGCCAATGATGTCACATCGTTAGCAAATCTAGTTTCATTCGCAATTGAAAAGAGACAAACCGTTGGCGATTTGGCTTTTGCTGATTTCCTATTTCATCCGCTTTATAATACCCCAGAGAATTTTATCGTAGCAATTGCGAAGGCAGCTTGGACTGAGTTTACTCAACTACAAGGCTGATATTCTATTAGAACTTAGAGATTTTGATTTGCTAAGAGTTTGTTTATCATAGAGAAGAGATCAGATATTGTATCTGATCTCTTTTTATTTGTGAAGATAATTGGAATATTTATCGAATCCGGAGTGAGTTTTATTGTTGTGAAAGGTTAACTAAGGTACACTTAAATTGTTGAACGAACGGTCGTACCGTTCATTATAGAGTTTACCTTTCAAGAAAATAGGAGGATTGATCATGATGATTATGGATATTAAAACGACCAGCAAATGGATCCTAGCAACATTACTACTTATGTGCGCTGTAGCCTTACTAATTTATACAAGTATCACATTGATAATTATCGCAACCATACTAGTAACATGCTTACTTGCGATGGAGGCATGGGATATGTTTCAAGCAAAAAAGCGATCTGTAATAGGAATTTTGATCTTTGCAATGATGGTAGCTATATTATTAGCCCAGATTGTACATCCTCATCTATTTCTATATTAGTCTTGAATTATATATATAGGGTTTTCGAGGGGGCGATATGTTCAGAAAAAACACGCATTTTAATCCAAAGATAATAAAAGAAAACAAAGAGCACTACAAGCTATACAAGGTTGGAAAATTCTTTCAAACAGCGATGTTGTCGGTTCTCGTCGCAGGCTCACTTGTTGGGCCACTTATCCAGATAGCCTCCGCAAATACAGTCAGTGCTAGTAGTGGTATTTCGCAACTTTCGTCTGATAGTGCAGCTCCAGCAGCTGATTTAGAAACTTGGCGAGCATATGACGGTGGCTTTGCATCATTTGGAATGAAAGCGGGTGTTTCAAATCAACCGACTGATGTCACTGTGAAGAAAGGAAACGCCTTTAGTCTGTCTACACAATTCGGTCGACCAACGACTGCTTTCGTGGTAGACCCATCGTCTTCGGTTAGTTTTCAATGGTATAAATGGAATGCCAGTACAAGTTCATGGGCAAAAGCCAGCGGTTCCAGTTCAAAGAAAACCTCATACAATAAATCAACTTCTACTTATCAAGAAACAATTGGACAAGCAGAAACGGATTATTACTATTGCGCAGTAACATATAAGGCCGGATTGCTCTCGAGCTCTGTCACCAAGGCGACCAACGTTGTCTCTGTAAATGTTCTCGAGACGGACATTGATGTAACAGACCTTTCAATTTCTGGGAGTGATTATATGCTTCCAGAACTTACACAGTCGCTTTCTTATACGTCGGATCCAATAGTAAATACTGCAACATATACATGGAGTTCATCTAACACGGATGTAGCAGATGTTGACGATTTCGGAAATGTAACGGCCAAAAAGATTTCTGGTACAACTATCATTACTTTGACTGCGCATAATCACTTAGGTGCGGATGTTGTGGCGACTAAGACTATTAAGGTTGGTAGTGGTCTAGAGGATGTTACGGTAAACTTCGGTGAAGATGCGACTTTCAAGATGCAGGGGTTGGACGGTTATAATGTTGAGTATCGGTGGTATGATTCGAAAGATACCAGCACGATAATTGGAACCGGAAGTTCATTAACAATCCCTAACACGACTACTTCGGATGATAAAAGAAAGTTCATTGTTCAATATCGAATTACAAGTTCCGACGGGACGGTTGGCGACTGGTCAGAGTCTAGTGCTACATTGTATGTTGACACGACTATATCAGAATCAGAATCGCAATCGTTGATAGCATCAGAAAGTACATCAACATCAGAATCAACAAGTATATCAATATCAGAAAGTGCGTCAACATCGACATCAGAATCGATTAGTACATCAGAATCAGAATC
>NZ_SDGZ01000004.1 GCF_008107635.1 Weissella muntiaci
TAATGTAATTGTTTTTAACCAAGCCGACCGCCTTGAAGATGCAATTAATCAATTAAAATCATTACGTGACAAGACAACCTGGTTGAATAGTAATTCAAAACGTATTAGTACGATGAATAACCAAATTAGGTTCTTAAACATTAAGCGAAATAATATTCTAGATGAAGAATATAAACAACTTGCGCATCAACTTTTAGATAATAACAACGTAGTTGTGTTAGAAAATCTTGATTCTAAAGACATGCGGTCTGTCAAAAGAACTAACAAAGCTGCTAATCGTAAATTAGCTAAAGTAAAACCGTATGCATTGCAGTTTTTCATAACATCATTAGCAAATAAAACTGGTAAAACTCTAGTTAAAGTTGATGCGTACAAAACATCTCAAGTTGAATATGGTACTGAATTTGAACAAAAACACAAATTATATGAAAAAATTGAATTATCAAATGGTGAAATAGTTCGTGGTTGGAAATCACTTACTGGCGATAATTCAATTGTAATTCGTGATCTAAACGCCGCTAAAAACATCTTAGCTTGGGGTGTGAACCCTGAAAAACACATTAAATTAAAAGACTACCCAAACCTAAAGCCAAGTAGTCTAGTATCAGTAAATTAGTAATAATATGGGCGTGACAGAACCTTGTCGTCCTTAAAGACTATAAGAATTAACCATTTGCGTATCAGTCTGAGCATGCAAAATGACTGCGATTTGGTTAATTGAGTTCCGCTTTTGGAAACCACTACGTAAGTAGTGCATTGTCTAAACGTTTTGGTGAATTAGAATTACTGTTTAGTAATTAGAATCGCCGAATCCCGTGACTTTAGTCATGGGAGAGTTCAATGACGTAAGTGATGAACTTGGAAAATAAAGCTTGCATCACTTTGAGATCGGGTGTAAGATTATCTTCGTTGTTAAAAGCACGAAGATTTGCACCTATAGCGCAATTGGATAGAGTGTCTGACTACGAATCAGAAGGTTGCAGGTTCGAGTCCTGCTAGGTGCATAATTAAAAGAGCTGAGCGCTAAGGTGCTCAGCTCTTTTGTTTTATAGGGATTACTTGCATTTATGCCAGATGTAGCCTATACTTAACTATGTTATTAATAAGCTCATGAATGTGAGTGGCCGTCTTTTTAGATTGGCCGCTCCTTTTTTTGGAGTTTTACCTAGTTAGCAAAAGTGAAGGGAGGAAATATGGCAAATGTTGTAGAAACCGTTAAGGATATTCTAACCACTGACCTAGCAACGCGCGGGTTTGTGTTGTGGGATGTGCTTTACGAGAAGCAAGATACCGACATGGTATTGCGGGTACTTGTTGATCGTCAGACGGGAGCAATTACGATGGACGATCTAGTAATGTTGACTGAGTTGATCGGTGAACAATTAGACGCAATTCAACCCGATCCATTCCCAGAAGCATATCTGATGGACGTTTCATCACCGGGCGCAGAGCGTACCTTGAAGCGACCAGAAGATTTTGCTTGGGCCCTTGAAAAGACAATTCGATTAGAACTTACAGAAGCGCTAGACGGCGTGACATCTTTTGAAGGAGAGCTAGTTAAAAGTGATGAGCAAGGTTTGACATTGGCAGTGTCTGCTAAAGGCAAGCGTAAGCTGATCGAGGTATCGCTAGTTCAAGTTCAAACTGCCCAATTGGCGATTAGTCAAAGTCGAGTGTTAACAACTCCAGAAGATTTTGCTTGGGCAACCAACAAAATGATTCATGTTTCGACTTATCAAAAGATTGACGGCGTAAAAGATTTCACTGGTGAGTTAACTGATGTTGACGAGACAAGTTTAGAATTAACGACAGATGATGAACAAGTAATCAAAATTCCGCGAACTGTAATTGCACAGGCACGGCAGGCAAACGATTTCTAGTTTTTAATGGAGAACCCAAATGAGTAAGGATTTATTATTAGCTCTTGATGCACTTGAAGAAGAAAAAGGGATTAAGACTGAAGTTCTAGTTGACGCAATTGAAACAGCGCTAACTAAGGCTTATCAAAAGAACTACGATGAGGCTGAAAACGTTGAAGTTGAGTTTGATCGTAAAAAAGGTAATATCAAAGTCTATGCAGTTAAAAAGGTTGTCAGTGATGCTGATGACTTGGTTGACCCATATGATGAAGTATCACTTGAGGATGCACAAGAAATTAACCGCGCCTATGAAGTTGGCGATGAAATTCGCTTTGAAGTAACGCCTTCAGATTTCGGTCGGTTAGCTGCTCAAACAGCTAAGCAAATTATCATGCAAAAGGTTCGTGAAGCTGAGCGTGAGATCGTTTATACGAAATTTGCTGAATATGAAAATGAAGTTATTACTGGTGAAGTTGAGCGCCAAGATAACCGTTATCTTTACATGATCCTACCAGGCAATCAATTTGCAGCAATGAAGCCACAGGATCAAATGCCAAATGAGATGTACCGAATGGGCGATAAGATTAAGGTTTTGGTCTCAGCGGTTGAAAATAATGCAAAGGGACCACAAGTCTTCGTCTCACGGACTCATCCTGACTTGGTTAAGCGCCTCTTTGAAGCTGAAGTACCAGAAGTTTATGATGGTACTGTTGAGATCAAGTCAATTGCTCGCGAGGCCGGTGATCGGGCAAAGGTTGCGGTTTACTCAAATAACAGCAACCTTGATGCTGTTGGTACAATGGTTGGTCAACGTGGTGCACGTGTTCAGGCTGTTGTAAATGAGCTTTCTGGTGAAAACATGGATATCGTTGAATGGACGGAGGATCCAGCTCAGTTCATCATCAATGCTTTGTCACCAGCCGAGGTTGTTGATGTGATCTTTGATCCAACGAATGACAAGGTTGTTACAGTCTTAGTACCGGACTATCAATTATCACTTGCGATTGGTAAGAAGGGGCAAAACGCCCGTCTTGCGGCTCGCTTGACGAATTTCAAGATTGATATCAAGCCAGAATCAGAGCGTGAAAACGTTGAAGCCGGTATGCTACATAAGGAAACTCAACAAGCAACTGCTCCAACCGTTGATGCAAACACAGATGCTGAATTGCCAGATTTGGATGAAGTTGAGGCAGCGTTGGATAGTAAGTTTGACGAAGAATAAGAGGTAGGCTGATGGCAACACGTAAGATTCCTATGCGCAAAGACATTGTAACCGGTGAAATGGTTCCAAAGCAGGATTTAGTCCGAATTGTACGTACGCCTGAGGGTGAAGTACAACTTGATCCAACCAACCGGGCTAATGGACGTGGTGCCTATATCTCATTGGATGTTAAGGTCGCAAAATTAGCGAAAAAGAAGCGTACATTTGATCGGGCCTTCAGTGTGAAATTAACTGATGACTTTTACGATGAATTAATCGCTTATGTCGATCACCAGCAAGCCCGAAAGGAATTGTTTGGGGATGGAAAATAAACAAAAATTACTGAATTTATTAGGTTTAGCACGCCGAGCTGGTAAGTTAGTTACTGGTGAAGAGATGGTCCTAAGTGCGGTCCGTTCAAACAAAGCGAATCTCGTTTTCTTTGCTCAAGATGGTGGTGCTAGTAGTAAAAAGAAATTTACAGATAAAACCAACAGTTACGATGTAGCATTTATAACTGCTCTAACACGTCAAGAACTTGCTGATGCAACTGGTTTGGCAAGAACGGTAATTGCAGTTGCGGATCGTGGCTTCGCAAAGAAAATGCGAGAGTATCTGGAACTTTAAGGAGGATTCGCATGACAAAACGTATTTACGAATTAGCTAAAGAACTAAATGTTCCTTCAAAAAATTTGGTGGAGGCCGCAGAAAAGGCCGGCATTAACGTAAAGAATCATATGTCAACAATTGATGAAAAGGCGGAAAAGACTCTGACTGATAGTGTAAAAAAGCCAGCTGATAAGCCAGCTGCACCAAAAAAAGCTGAAACCAAGGCTGTGGAACCTAAGAAGGCCCCACAAAATAACCCTCAGCGAAATAATGAAACTGAAACCGAATATAAGCCTCGTGGAAACCGGAATACGCAAAGCAACACGAATAATAATGCGCGTGGTGGTCGTACCGGTAACCAACAAGGAAATAACAATGCCCGTGGTGGTCGTAACAACAACCAAGGTGGCAATAACAATTTCCGTGGTAAAAAAGGTAAGCGCAATAGCCGGAATAACAACCGGAATGAAAACCGTCCAGCACCAACAGTTCGTAAGGACCAACCATTGCCAGAAACTTTGGTTTACTCTACTGGAATGAACGTGCAGGATATTGCTAAGTTGATCCACCGTGATGCAACTGAAATCATTAAGAAGTTGTTCATGCTAGGTGTGATGGTTAACCAAAACCAGTCGCTTGATGATGACACAATTGAAGTATTGGCAGCCGATTATGGTATCAATGCTGAGAAGAAGGTCGAAGTCGATATTACTGATTTGGACAAGTTCTTTGAAGAGGAAGAAACTAACACCGATGGACTTGTTCAACGGGCACCAGTTGTTACTATCATGGGACACGTCGATCATGGTAAGACAACTTTGCTGGATTATCTACGAAACTCACACATTACGGATGGTGAAGCTGGTGGAATCACCCAACATATCGGTGCTTATCGGGTTAAGACCGAAGATGGTCGCTTGGTAACATTCTTGGATACACCTGGACACGCGGCCTTTACGGCAATGCGTGCACGTGGAGCTGATATTACTGATATCACTATTCTAGTTGTTGCAGCGGATGATGGTGTTATGCCACAGACAATCGAAGCAATTAACCACGCAAAGGCAGCTAAGACGCCAATTATCGTGGCAGTTAACAAGATTGATAAGCCAGGGGCAAATCCTGAAAGTGTTATCAACCAATTAATGCAGTTTGAATTGATTCCTGAAGAGTATGGTGGAGACACGATCTTCGTTAATATTTCAGCCAAGTTCGGTCAAAATATTGATGAATTACTTGATATGGTTCTTTTGCAAGCTGATGTTTTGGAATTGCAAGCAAACCCTGATCAACGAGCAGCCGGTTCAGTAATCGAAGCACGTTTGGACAAGGGTCGTGGAACTGTTGCAACGGTCTTGGTTCAACAAGGAACAATGCACATTGGTGATCCAATTGTTGTTGGAAACACCTTTGGTAAGGTTCGAACAATGACTAATGATCGTGGTCGTCGGATTAAGGAAGCTTTGCCATCAACACCAGTTGAGATTACTGGGTTGAATGATGTGCCTTCTGCAGGTGACCGTTTCGTGGTCTTTGAAGATGAGAAGACTGCACGTGCCGCTGGTGAAGAGCGTGCCAAGCGGGCGTTGTTGGCTGAGCGAAACCGGAATAATGTTGTTTCTGTTTCCGATTTGTTTAACAAGATGGCTGAGAAGCAAATGAAGTCTGTCCCAGTTATCATTAAGGCCGACGTACAAGGATCAGTGGAAGCATTGGCTGGTTCATTCCGTAAGATCGATGTTGAAGGTGTTAAGGTTGATATCTTGCACACTGCTGTTGGAGCAATCAATGAGTCAGATATTACTTTGGCTGAAGCTTCAGGGGCAATCATTATTGGATTCAACGTGCGTCCTACGCCACAAGCCAAGCAACAAGCTGATTCTGATAAGGTCGATATTCGTCTACACTCAGTTATCTATAATGCGATTGACGAAATTGAAGCTGCGATGAAGGGGCAACTTGATCCTGAATTTGAGGAGCGTGTTGTTGGTACTGCCGACATCCGTGAGTTGTTCAAGGTTTCAAAGGTTGGAACGATTGTTGGTGGAATGGTAACATCTGGAAAGATTACTCGTAATTCATCTGTTCGTTTGATCCGTGAGGGAATCGTTATCTATGATGGTAAGCTTGGCTCATTGCGTCGTTACAAGGATGACGTTAAGGAAGTTAAGAATGGTTACGACTTCGGTTTGACGATTGAGAATTATAACGATGAAAAGATTGGCGATACTTTGGAAGCCTACGAAATGGTTGAAATTCCACGTTAATCTTTGATTGAACAGCTTAAAAAAGGGGACAAGCAATGGCACAACAAAATTTTCGCGTTGGGCGCTTGGAACAAGAAATTCAACGTGAAGTAAATGATATTCTACTAAAGCGTGTTCGTGATCCACGGGTCGAGTCAGTTACTGTAACAGGTGTTGAAGTTACAGGTGACTTGCAACAAGCAAAAATATTTTATTCTGTAATGTCTGAACTAGCTTCGGTTAATCAAAAGGCAGCGGCTGGTTTAGAGGCCGCCACCGGCCTAATTCGCCGTGAACTTGGTAGCAGAATTCGGATTTATAAGACGCCTGAATTAACCTTTGTGAAGGATGAATCAGTGGCTTATGGAAATAAGATTGATGATTTAATTCGTAAGATGCACGAAGATAATTAAAATTAAGATTGAGGGCTAATTAAATGGTATTTGATACCGTTTAATTAGCCCTCATTTTTTTTGCCTAACATCGCGCTTGATGTGTTAAAATCGTTTTGGACAGATTATATCAATATGATTTAAATCAGTCTAACTTTATGAACGAGAGAGCAGAGGATAGTACAATGAAGCAATTTATGATTTTATACGTCGCAGATGGATCGGCAGAGCAGCATTTTGATGCGATGCAGCCCGAGGCAATTGAGGCGATGACCGCCGCCTGGAACGATTGGGCGCAAAAGGCTGGTGCGGCCTTAGTTGACTTTGGTAATCCAACAATGGCAGTCGGTAATACACAACCAGGAATTGGCGGCTATTCATTTTTACAGGCTGAGTCGCTTGAGGATTTAAATACGGTATTGGTTGACCATCCGCATACAGCAATGGGCGGCAAGATTGACATTTACGAAGTAATACCGGCTCCAGGGATGTAAGGTATTCGATTTAGAGTGAATTTGTGCTAAAATATTAGCCATGAATAAAACGATAGTTAAGTTGAGGGCGTAGTTAATATGGATGGAATTTTACCGGTATATAAACCAGTGGGCATGACTAGCCACGATGTAGTGTTCAAGCTACGCAAGATATTGCACATGAAGAAGATTGGACATGCTGGTACGCTTGATCCAAATGTTGATGGAGTCTTACCAATTGCATTAGGGAAGGCAACTAAGACGATTGAGTTTTTACAGGCCGCTGGGAAAACATATACCGGTGAGGTTACACTTGGTTTTGCAACTACAACTGAGGACTTAGATGGTGAAATCATCGAAAAAACGCCGTTAGTAAAGCCCTTTTCGGCTGAGCAAATCGCGACGGCAATGACTAAGTTAACTGGGCCAATTACTCAGATTCCACCAATGTACTCGGCGGTTAAAGTCAATGGGCGGCGGTTATACGATTATGCGCGGGCTGGCGAAACGGTTGAGCGACCAGTACGGCAAGCGGTAATTTATGAATTTGAGCGTATTTCGGATTTAGAGTTTAGCCCACAGGATGGCCTACAAAAGTTTAGGTTCAAAGCGGTTGTATCTAAAGGAACTTACATTCGGACATTGGCAGTTGATCTTGGCCGTGAACTCGGTGTGGCGGCTGTTATGAGTCAGTTAACGCGTCAAAGTGCTGGTGGTTATGATCTGAGTGCTACGCACACACTGGCAGAGTTGGCAGAACGAATGGAGCTTCAAGATACGCTCGGTGATTGGTTGCAACCACTAGGTACCGCATTGCAGGAGTTACCACATTATCAGTTAACGGAAGCGGAGTTTGAACGTGTTCAACATGGTATGGGACTACCAGCACAGATCAATCTTGATTTAGTGGATCAGTTGGTCTTAACCTATAATGCGGACACGAAGTCCGTTTATACTTGGCAGGAAGAAAAGCAACAATATCGGCCATATCGACAATTGAATCTAGATTAATTGGAAAGCCTCTAAATATTATTTAGAGGCTTTTTTTTATGAATGTGAGTAATTCTGAGTCGTTTAAATCCCCTATATAAAAAAAGTCATAAACTTATTTACAAATGGCTCGAATGGCAGTATTATAGTGATGAAATTAACAAGGAGAAACATTATGGATAAAGATGCGTTGTTTTTGAAGATGGTACAGGATTTTGCTGATCGGGAAGTTGCGCCATTCGATATGGATATTGATAAAAATCGTAAGGTCCCGGATGGACTATATGCAAAAATGTTAAGTAGCGAATTTCTTGGTATGAATTTGCCAGTTGAATATGGCGGAGCGGCCTTGTCACTTGCAACGATTGCCAAGGCGCTGGAGATTATTGCGACTGCAAATGCTTCTTTAGCAGTCATTTTAGAAGGCCATATGAAAACGATGTACCAGTTGATGCGTTATGGGGATGAGCGTTTGGCACAACGTTATTTCCCAACAGCACTAAATTCGATTTTTGCCTTTTCAATGACGGAGTCGACAGGTGGGACAAACCCAACCTACATCAATTCAACAGCGAAAAAGGTTGCCGGAGGCTATCGTATTAATGGATCAAAAATTATGATTACTAACGGTGGACTGGCTGATGTGTACGTCGTAATGGCTAAAGATGAGGATGAAACTTTATCATTTTATGTAATTGATGAAAAGATGGCCGGCTTTAGTTATACGGAAGCAGAGGAATTTATCGGCTTGACGGGTACTCCAGTTGGCGGAATTGCAATGGAAGACATTTTCGTACCAGATTATCATCGGCTGGATCCGAACAAATATGCTAGTCTCTCAATTGGTGACTCAGCACATGCGGATGCGCGCGTAATGATGGGTGCGGTGTTGGCAGGGATTCAACAGCATGCATTAAATGAAGTCTTGGATTATGCAAAGGAACGTAAGGCAGGTTCACAAAAGCTTTGGGAATTGCAGACGATCCAACGTAAGATTGCAGACATTTCGATTGGTTACGAGACAACGCGCTTGTTATACCAAGATGCGGCCGTAAAGCGTGATTTGGACGATCCAGAATATTTCTTGCTTTCAACAATGGCTAAGGCATATGGATCACGGACAGCCGTGGTTGTCGGTGACGATGCGATGCAGGCCATGGGCGCTTATGGTTTCTCGGCGGAGTTTCCAATTGCTCACTTGATTCGCGATGCGCGGGCACTTGAGTTTGCCGAAGGATCAGTTGAAAAGATGCGGACAGAAATTACGAAATTCGAGGTACACCGTTAATGAAAATTGTAGTAGCAGTAAAGCAAGTTCCAAATACTGATAATGTGGCGATTGATCCGATAACACATAATTTGGTTCGATCAAACGATAATAAGATGAATAAATATGACAAGCATGCATTAGAAACTGCTTTTGAGATTGCCGCTGATAACGGTGATGAGGTTATTGCAATTTCAATGGGACCAAATCAAGCCAAAGAAGTATTGATTGAAGCGGTCGCAATGGGTGCAACGAAGGGAATTTTACTGTCTGATCGAAAGTTTGCAGGTTCAGATACTTTGGCAACTGCCTATGTGCTAGCACAAGCGGTTGCTAAGTTGACGGACGTACGCTTGGTAATCTTTGGACAGCAGGCAATTGATGCGGATACCGGACAGGTTGGACCGCTTGTTGCTACCCAATTGGCTTGGTCACAGCTAACCTATCTATCTGAAATCATGACAGTTGGCTCAGAGACCCTTTCAGCAAAGCGAAATCTGGGGACTGTATCACAAGCCATTACAGTCAGTTATCCGGCTGTTTTGACAATTTCTGACCTTGCGAATGAGCCACGTTATTTGTCAGCACACCGATTAATGACAATGGACGACGATGCAATTATAACTTGGTCGGCCACTGATTTAGTTGCTGATGATGAACGGATTGGAATGGCTGGTTCACCATCTGCAGTTCGTGCGATTGTCGAGCCTGAACAGGCTGGACGTCAAGGAAATGTGATTGAAGGTTCAGCGGTGGAGCAAGTGTTGGCAATTCTGAAGAGTGAAGGGATGATCGGATAATGACAGAAAAGAAAATATGGGTTATCGGAGAAGTTCTGGCAGGAAGATTAGATAACGGTTTGGGACAATTAATTACTAAGGCTCGGCAAATCAAACATGCTGATCATAAGATTGTAGCAATCGTCCCACTTGGCGATAATTTGCGGATTGATGACTATGAATCAGCGCAACATTTTGGAGCGGATGAGGTAATATATCTAACAAGTCCTGCAAAAATTAATGCGGATGACTACCTTCTAAGTGAGAGTTTGACTGCCTTAGCTAAAAGTGAACAGCCAGATACGGTTCTCTTCTCGGCAACGCCTTTAGCACGATCTTGGGCACCTAAATTACAGTATAATTTACAGACTGCATTAACGGCGGATGTGTTAGATCTTTACTATGAGGGGGATCTTTTGGTGCAGGTGAAGCCATCTTATGGTGATTCAATTTTGGCCGAGATAGTGTCACCAAGCGCCCGTCCCCAAATGGCAACCGCGCGCCCAGATACGTTTGAGGCACTGTTGGTAGCTGATCGAACAGCCAATATTCGAACTATTGCAGTAGCAGACTTAGTTAATGTTGAGAGTCAATTTATTGATAGTACAGTAACCAAAAATACAGTTACCGGACAGTCAATTACAACCGCTGATTTGATTTTCGCGGTTGGCCGAGGCGTTAAGAAAGAGAGTAGTGTGGCAAAGCTCCGCGAGATTGCTCAACATTTGGGAGCGGCAGTTGGAGCAACCCGTCCAATGGCTGAGACAGTTGGGTTTAATCATGCTGATCAGATCGGTCAGTCAGGATCAATGGTTAGCCCCAAGTTACTGGTCAATTTAGGAATCTCTGGTTCTATGCAATATGTCGCAGGAATTAAAGGCGCCGAGCAGGTCGTATCAATCAATATTAGTGAAGATGCGCCGATTTTTGAACAATCTGATTTTGTTCAGATCAGCGATGCAATGAGTTTCATTGATGACCTGTATACTAAGTTGTTGGGTAAATAGTTAGTTATCAACTATTCTGCTGGTCGATTTGGTAAAATTAACTAGTTGAAAACAAATCAATAAAAGAGGGATTGGGTGGCACTTGATCGTTCTATTATGGATAGGAGAGGCTGAACGGATGAATATTCAACGGTTTATTGATGCTCGCTTAGCGGCCGGGTTAACGCAGGAAGAATTGGCACAAGGGATTGCAACGCAAGCAACCTTGAGTCGTTTTGAATCAGGCGGCAAGATTCCGAGTATTAAGATTCTGACGAAGTTGGTTAATCGCTTGGATATCAGCTTGGCCGATTTGTTTGCAGTTGAAGAAACCTCAGCAGAAAGAGTAATTCGAACTAAGTTGGCCGCTGCCGAATATAATTTAATTATTTCGGAGTATGTGGCTGCTGATGAAATTTTGCATGAACTTGATACGATGGCAATTGATCAAATTGATTTGCGCGACTGGTATGTCTTTGTACGATCGTATGTTGATATTCTCAGTGAACAAAATATTGAGCGTGCAATTCTACGGCTGAATGCAATTGTAATTGATGCAGCCGAACATGCAGAGATTTATTTGTACTTGGCCTATACTGGCCTTGGAATGGCCTATGCGCGTCAAAATAACGTGGCGCAAGCTGAACAATATTTTGAGCGAAGTTTTGAGAATGTGATGAGTCTGCAAAATGAACATGCACGAACGGTTTGGCGGAAATTGTCGATCTTGTTTTATACTGCCGAGTTTTTCTCAGCGCATGATATTGAGACAAGTGACCTCTTGCTAAAGGCTTTAGTGGATTTGGTCAGTGATCAGCATGTGACTTATTATCTCGCTCGAGCGGTTTACTTACAGGCGCAAAATGCAATCAAGCGGAATGCATCTGATGATTTAATTCATGAGTTGCTTAGAGATGCGTATGCTTTCTCAAAGATTAATCGAAATACAGTTGAGTTGGAAGCAATTGAAAAGTTGTTAGCTAGTAAGCAATTTAAAGCATAAAAAAGAAGGCTGAAACGGTTCTGTTTCAGCCTTCTTTTTAGATCTTAGGCAAATCACTTCGGTTGGTCCATAAGACGACAACCGCAAGAATCAATAGTCCTAGATTTGATGCAATAATTGCAAAGGTTTGTTGATTAATGATCCAACTGATTAATGAAACAAACATTAAAATAAGTGCTGTGATAACGGTGATGATAATCGAATTTTTCAAAATAATAACCCCTCTAAAAGTTGACGACTGACGGCTTCAAAATAACAGTAAGATCTAATAATCCGCAAATATTCATCTTTAGAATCGGATCCCTAAATAAATTATGATATGCCAATTATAGCAAATTATTGATGTTTCTAGCCAGACTACAATATATTGAATATAGTCTTCCAACAAGAGTTTATATAATTTTTCCAGAAAGCAGCCAGGTATTCGCCTGTAATATCTATAGCAACGATTTAATTCAGTTTGAGCTAACTTGAAAACCTGAATCATCGTTACGAATACCGTTGAAAGATTATCCATAAGTTGGACAAGGAAACTTGAACTGAAGTGGTATTCTAACGATGAAGAAAGGGAAAAGGTGGATATTGTGAATTTATCAGGAGCAACATCATCTAATTTAATTTTTTTGAATCAAAGTTTTACAACTAAGGCGGCGATTTTTGATTTCATTGCAAAGAAATTTGAAGCAGCAGAAGTTATCGAATCGGCAGAGGAATTTAAAAAGGCGCTCTTTTACCGAGAGGATATGGGGGTGACCGGCTTTGAGAACGGGCTTGCAATTCCCCATGGCAAGGCAAGTACGGTCAAGCAAGGCATGTTTGCGGTGGTTCGCTTGACCAAGCCACTGGCGAGCTCTGAATATATCTCGCTCAATCCAGAAAACCAAGCTGACACATTATTCGTACTTGCAATTCCGGAGGATCAGGCAGGTAGCCATCATTTGGATTTACTGGCGAAGCTGTCAACTAAACTAGCAGATTTGGGTTTCGTTGATCGGATCAAGGCGGCTACTACAGCCGATGAGGTTTTAGCATTACTGGTTGATCCAGAGCCGGATTCTGCAAATGAAATGGAAGCGGGCTTGGTAGATAATAAGGGCTTAATTCTTGGTGTAACGGCATGTGCGGCTGGAATCGCACATACTTACATGGCGGCGGAGGCAATCACAAAGAAGGCCACTGAGCTTGGATATGCAGTTAAGGTTGAAAAACAGGGTGCCAATGGGATCGAAGATCGGATCATGGCAGGCGATGTGAATCAGGCATTAGGAATTATCCTAGCACATGATGTAGCGTTACAGGACTTGGAGCGTTTCACAAAATTGCCAAAAGTTGATGTTCCAGTGGCCGAACCAATTAAGGATTCAGAAACAGTCGTCCAACATTTAATTGAGAATGCGCGGAATTATCAACCTGATCGGTCAACAATTGTAACGGCGGACGCTGAAGTTCAAAAGCCAAGTTTTCTTAAAACGTTATCAACATCCGTTATGACTGGAATCTCCTATATGATTCCATTGTTGGTTGCGGCCGGTTTGATGATGGGAATCGCAACGTTAATCTGGGCATATGTTTTGCATTTGCCAATGACCGCAGTTGGGTCGGCTGCTTACTTGACGGGTGGTTCAGCGAACGCAACTGGAATGACGCTGTATGTAAATTACTTATATGCATTTGGTAGTCTACTGTTAAAGTTTATTTATCCAATCTTTGGCATGTTTGTAGCATATGCGATTGCCGGACGGACGGGCTTGATTGCTGGTTTTGCAGGTGGTCTATTCTCAAGTGGTTTACAATTTACCATTTGGGGTGCTTCAATTGGAATTCCACCGACAACTGGACCCTTGGGTGTGACTGGTACAAACGCTGGGATTACCGCACTGGGTGCATTTCAAAAGGGTGCAATTCCATCAGGCTTTTTAGGTGCTCTGATCTTAGGCTTGGTTGCAGGATTTTCTGTTAAGTGGCTTAACGATCATATCAAGGTTTCAAAGAATTTGCAGGCGATTAAGCCAATGTTTTTGATTCCGGGACTTTCAGTATTATTGATTTTCATTTTGAATTTTGCACTTGTTCAACCAATCTTCGGTGGGTTGAACGCTGGGATTGCAAGTTGGATTACATCAATGAGTGGGTCTGGAAAGCTGGTGCTATCATCGATTATTGCTGCTTGTACTGCCTTTGATCTTGGTGGACCAATTAATAAAGCTGCTGGAGCAATTAACATTGCGCTGGCCGCAGATAAGACATTCCCACTGACAGCGCGCGTATTGGCAATTGTAATTCCGCCAATTGGTCTTGGGCTATCAACGATTATTGATCGGTTCGTTGTTCGGCGTCGGGTTTATCCTGAGGACCTACGTGTCGCTGGCGGAACATCATTCTTGTTAGGATTTATTGCAATCTCTGAGGGTGGTATTCCGTTTATGCTTCGAAATCCTTTAATTGTTATCCCAATTAATATTATTGGTGCTGTGACTGGATCATGTGTTGCGGTTGCAATGGGGGCAGTGCAATGGTTGCCATTACCAGCCGTATGGGGATGGCCTTTGGTCACTAATATTCCAGCATACCTAGTTGGCTTACTGATTGGTGTATCAGTTGTTGCATTCCTAAATATTTTTGTCCGGTTCGCTTTGATTAGATACCGTGAAGCGCATGGAATTGAACTTGATTTTTAGAAATTGGAATTAGAAAAGGGCGACTGTTCGCCCTTTTTGTTTAGAAAGGTGAACGGTCATGCCAAAACGTAAAGTATACGTTGTGCCACACAGCCATTGGGACCGTGAATGGTACTTTACTCAAGAGGACTCAAAGCTGGTTTTATCTGAAAACTTAAACTTTTTATTAGACTATTTGAAAGAACATCCGGAGTTTCCGACATATGTGTTTGACGGACAATATTCGGTTATGCACGATTTTCTAGCTAAATATCCAGAAAGAGCTGAACTAGTAAAGCGCCTGGTTGTTGATGGACGATTGAAAATTGGACCATGGTATACCCAATGCGATAGCTTGCTTAATCAAACGGAGTCAATTATTCGAAATCTGTTGCTGGGAAAGGCAGGTGCGGAGCAATTGGGCGCTTCGATGAATATCGGGTATCTACCCGATATCTTTGGGCAACATGCCTATTTGCCAAGTATCTTTAAACGATTTGGAATCAACGCGGCGATTTTACAACGCGGCCTATATACAGCACAGATTGAAGATGACTTGAACTTCGATTGGCAGTCCCCTAATGGTGATCAAATTCAAACCAATAACATTTATTTTGGTTATGGTCCTGGCAAATTTTTATCGAGTGATTCGGAATATTTAGCAAACTCATTATTACCGATGCTAGACAGATTGGCGCAGATGACACCAGAAACTAAACCCTTACTTTTACCGGCCGGCGGTGACCAGGTTTTGATCAGAACTCATTTTCCAAGGATTGTGGCAGAGTTAAACGAACTGGAGCTTGATTATCAATTTATTCTGTCAAACTATGAGGAGTTTATGGAGGCTAGTTCTTATGCTGGGAAGAAGATCATTGCTGGTGAATTAATTGCTGGTCAAAAATCGCGAATTCATAGCACAATTCGCTCCCAGCGGGTGGATATTAAGATGCTGAATGCACGTGTTGAGGAAAAGATTTATCAGCAATTGGAGCCCTTGGCTTTAATTATTCAAAACCGCGGTGGGAATTATCCGCAGGCCTGGATTAATGATTGTTTACGCAAGCTGTTTGATGTTCATGTCCATGATTCCCTTAGCGGTTGTAACTCAGATGAAACCAACTTTGACATTGAGCAACGCTTGCTGAAAATCGAGCGAGTTATTGACGGATATATTAATATTTTGAAGAAACAGCTTACGCGAGGAATCGCGACTGACGCAATCGTGGCAATTAATTTAATTCCTAAAGCAACTCAGGGGTTAAGTCGTTTTATTGTTTTCTCGCGAGCAAAGGAAGTGGCCTTAAAGGGAGTACAGCAGGTTTTGCTGAATTCAGAGTATATTTCTGGTGGTCAGAAGGTTCAGGTCACTGCTGGAGGCGAACAGACAGTTGAACTTCCAGGATATTATCGACACGAGATCATGGCAGAAGTAGCATTTGAGGGACTTGGTTACCGTACCTTTGAATTAACAGCGCAATCAATCCCCCAACTTGAGGATGGTCAGAATACAATTGAAAATGAATTTTATCGGATTGAAATTGACGCGGGTAACATGGTACTGACGAGAAAGTACGATCAACGCTCAAAGAAAAATTGGTTTGATTTTGAGAACATAACTGATGCCGGGGATTCTTATGATTTTTCGCCGCAAGGCTTGCCAGTTTTTTCAACGAATGTTCAGTTA
The DNA here is from genome assembly GCF_008107635.1 of Weissella muntiaci. Classification (GTDB taxonomy): domain Bacteria; phylum Bacillota; class Bacilli; order Lactobacillales; family Lactobacillaceae; genus Weissella; species Weissella muntiaci. Next base: position 16,150 of record NZ_SDGZ01000004.1, read on the forward strand.
GTTAATACCAGACAATCGAATATATTGAGTGAAATGACCATCCAAACAAGGTTAGGTGAACAGATAATCGAAACTAGGATCCGGCTCGAAAAAGGGTCCGATTTAATTAAACTAGAACATAAATTGAACAATCAAATTAAGGATCATCGGGTACGAGTAAGATTTCATGGCAAAAATGATACTGGATTGAGCTATGGCGATCAGGGTTACTCGCTTCAAAAGCGACTCAATGTTAATCCAAACTTGGTTGATTGGCGCGAAAAGGGCTTTGCGGAGCGTCCACAAGGTTATTATCCTTTGGAAAGGTTCGTAGTGGTACCTGAAACTGAAGGGAACGTAAGCCTCTACACAAAGGGGCTCAAAGAATATGAGGCCACGGATGATTACCTTGCATTGACGTTATTTCGATCAGTTGGTTTGCTAGGTCGTGATGACCTAGCATGGCGCCCAGGACGCGCATCGGGAATTAATAATAAAGTGGTTGAGACGCCCGATGCACAGTTGCAAAAGAAATTGGAGTTTGCCTATGCGTATCGATGGTCAGAAAGTGATGACATTGCAGAAGACTATCTAGCCGCCGAATATTTTGCCGATAATCAGCTTACTTATCAGCTTCAAAGTTTAAATTCATTTGAGGAGCGGATTGAGCGGTTTGAATTGCCACAGCCACAGGCGATGCATGACTTGCCGAAAACTTTGAATTTGTTGACGTTGCCGGCAAATATCTTTGTGAGCAGTTTGAAGAAAGCCGAAGAAAATGAACGGACGATTTTGCGAGTATTTAATCCGGCCGAACAATCAGTTTTGTTACCAGACTTAAGACAAGTTGATTTGGATGAGCACCAAGTGGAGCGAAAGGCTAGCTTGCAAGCGAAGGACTTTGCGAGTTTGGAGATTGAATTATGAATTTAAGAGAGCGGATTAATGAGCATTTAGGAAAGATATATCAAGGCGTGGATTTAATTGAAGCCAAAACTTTGTTTGCCAAGTTATTAATAGAAGACTGGCAGATCGTCAACCGTCAACGAGTAAATGAACAGAGCACATATTTAATCACTTATGGTGATAGCTTTTATGACGGTCAACGTGCTCCACTTGCAGTACTGGGTGAAGTGCTTGAGCAGAAATTACCAGACTTCACGGATATCCATCTGTTACCAATATTTCCTTACACAAGTGATGATGGGTTTTCAGTGCTGGATTATCAAAAGATTGATCCAGTTCTAGGAACCTGGGCGGATATTGAACAATTAGCGCAACGTAGACGCTTGATGTTTGATTTTGTGTGCAATCACATTTCAAAATCAAGTGACTGGTTTCAACGTTTTTTAAGAGCAGAACCTGATTTCAAAAATAGCTTCATTGAGTTTGACGCTAAGTTTGATACTAGTAATGTTACGCGGCCTAGAACTAGTGCGCTCTTCCATAAATACGGTACGAAGCAAGTTTGGACTACTTTTTCAGAGGATCAAGTAGATAATAATGTTCGTGATCCAAAAGTGCTTATACGATTAACGAGAATCCTAATGGGGTACATTCAACGTGGGGCAAGTTCAATCCGCTTGGATGCAATTGGGTTCCTTTGGAAGGCATCAGGGACTACGTCGATGCATTTGCCACAGACACATGAAGTGATTAAACTTTGGCGGACGATGATTAATAACTTAGCACCAAACGTGCAAATTATTACAGAAACTAATGTGCCACATGCTGAGAATCTCAGTTACTTTGGCGATGGAGAAGATGAGGCTAACATGGTCTATCAATTTCCATTGCCACCGTTGGTGCTACACACCTTTATCAGCGGGAACTCAGCTAAGTTAAGCCGATGGGCGGAAACAATTCACCCGATCTCAGAGAGTGCGACCTATTTTAATTTTCTTGCTAGTCATGATGGGATCGGCCTGCGACCAGTTGAGAATATTCTAACAAAGGCTGAGCGTGAGCAAATCGTTGCGCAAGTTCGGGCACATGCTGGGAAGGTTTCCTATAAAAGTGATCTTGATGGCAATGACTCCCCATATGAATTAAACATTAACTATTCAGAGGCGCTAGGTTCTACGGCAAAAATGATTGCGGCACATTTTATTTTGTTGAGTTTTATTGGCGTACCAGCAATTTATTATCACTCAATTTTCGGTTCGAAAAATGACGTTCAGGCGGTTGAAGAGACTGGTATTTCGCGACGCATTAATCGGGAAAGGCTTGATATGCACACATTATTTGCAGAGCTAGAACTTGATGGAACGAGAAAAATGATTTTTGAAGGTCTATCGAAATTGATCGCAATTAGAAAGCAAGAACCAGCATTTAATCCATATGGTGAACAAAAGATTCTGAAGCTTGGCGAAGCAGTTTTCGCACTCGAACGAAGTTATGCTGGCGAAAAGATTACTGCAATTGTTAATATCAGTGATAAAGTTGTAGAACTTGGAGTGACGGGATTTGATCTCATCAGTCAAAGTGAATTCTTTGGTAATTTACCGGCTTATCAATTTGTTTGGATTAAGAGCAAGGCAGAATAGAGTAAAAAGAGACCGCCATTGAGATATTGATCTCAATGGCGGTCTCTTTTTTAGAATATGAGCTTACCACAATAAAGGTTGCTGTTGGTCATAGAAAGTGTAAATCAAGGAACTCTGGTCAGGAATAACTTGATTACCCTTAACGCTGTGTGGCGCTAGTTTATATTGAACTAAACTAACTAACCAAATCGGCTGGTTTTGATTAGTATTGTTTGCCAAGGTAATTTGATAATCCCCAGCCGGAATTGCCTTCTTATTTGTTAGGAAAGTACCGTTACTGGTCTGGCGATACTCTAAGGCAAATTGCTTGTATGTGTGCAGATTTGTAATGGTCCCTGTTAACTTTGAGTCAGTTGGAATCTGAATTGTCGCTGCGGAGGTTTTAGTTCCTAAATTGACCTCTTGAGTGATAAAACGATGGGCTTCAACTTCAAAAGGAGCGGCACCGTACTGTTCAGACAGTTGACTACGTTGTGCGTTTACAACGACATCGATTGGGTGAGCTAGCATTGGTGCAAGTAGACAACTGGCAAGTGTGACAACGATCAGTATTCCCAGTAAGGGTTTAAAGCTAGTTGCCTTGAAATACTTATTTGCTAGATTGCTTTGCTTTGGTTGTACAAAATAAAGCAAGAAGATCAGCGGTAGTAGGATCAAACCATAGCGTGATTCAGTTTCCCAAACGAGCGCATGGAAGGCAGCATACCCTAGAATTGTTAGGGAGATTAGCATGGTTGTCTGATTAACTGACCGATCTTCGTATTTTTTATTAAGTAAATTACGCCCGAATGTTAAGGCAACGAAGAAATAGAAAACGCTCCATAGTACCTGCTGGGCAATGCGAGCAATGTCCTGTAAGAGAAGCTGATTACGCTGATACCAGACAGGCGAAGCTGTGTGCCCACCGGTATAGGCTTGTGGTAGTGTTTGGCTGCTAGTCAAAACGCCTAACTTGGCAATGAAATGAGCGAACAAAGTGAACGGATTGTAGTGACCAATTCTTTCCGGAATGGCTTTTGCTAAGAATTTAGAGCGAGCATTTTTATCCGGCAATGCCAGTACAGTTTGAACATCTGAGCTAACATAGATTCCTGCGTGTTTAGGATTTAAACTCATATAAATCCAAGACGTGGCAGGAAGTTCATACTTAGGATTACGGGTATAATCAGCCGATTGCAAGATGGCCGATTTTATGGGCATGGAGAGCGCAAAGCCTAGCAGAACTAAGGTAGCAGGAACCAAAGCCCGTTTTTTAAATGCTGCACGATTGTGGAGGAAAATATATCCGAGCCATAGAACAACGGCAATGGCCATTACAATTAGGTTTGGCTTCGTGAGTTGACCTAATAGTACAATCAGAACTAGGAGCGGACCAATAATCAGACGTTGCTTATTTTGATAATGTGGCCAGCGAATCAGAATATAGCCGATCCAGGCTAGGAACACTAATGAAGGGGTATCTGTATAGAAAACTTGAATTGCGTATGTATATGATAGTGGTGCAAGCGCAAAGAATGCCACTAGGCCCAAACGGCGGGCGGGCGATTGGCCTAGCTTTCGGGCCATATACAATAATGAAGCAATTAAGCCATCATAGAAGATTAATGCCATACCAGCTGTGGCTGCATTGGTTGAGATTCCTAAGAAATTTGTGAATTTAAAGGTCCAAGATAATAAAATGGCAAAGGAAGCGTTATTCGGATAACGCCAAAAATATGAAATATCGCCCCAATTATGCTGATGTAGGGCTAGCTGCTCGGCTTGGAAGTAAACGCGAAAAGGATCATGGTAAACAGTTGCCGGTGTGAATAGTAAGATCGCAATCTGAATAATGAGCATGATGCCAAAGATCAGCCAAATTAATTGTCTAATCTGAGTCTGATCAGATCTTTTGATAAGCGGTTTAAAATAATAAACGCCACTGACAATTACTGCAAAGGCAAGTAGAACAATTAATGAGAATGGGAAAAAGAGATTAGTAATTAGACCAATAATTAGTACAAATAAGGTTAAAAAACCAATCGTCTTTGAAATAATGCGCATAAGTCAACTCCAGAAAATAAGAATGGTTAAAAATTGGCGGAAGGTGATAAAGGTTCCGTTGAAAGACGACATGATAATTTGTCACGAATCAATTTTCGCAAGCGTGTGATCCGTTTGTTATAATTTATATTAGATATGCTAGGTAACCCGAATATCAGGTTGTGCTTTAACTATACATACCACCTAGAACAAAGCGTAGGACTTGTTTTAAGTTTAGCAAATTTTTAAAGAACACTCATTAAAATTACCCTGAATTTATCTGACAATTTATCAGATAATGTATGGGAAATCAATGGAAGATAAGAGATACCACTAATGGAAACTATTTTATTGGTTGAAGATGAAGAGTCTTTGCAATATTTTTTGCGCCAAGAATTAACTTTTGAGAATTACCATGTAATTTCTGCCTATGACGGTCAAACGGCACTGGACCTGTATGCAACTCATCGACAAGAAATCTCAGCGATTATTCTGGATTGGATGCTGCCACAAAAGGATGGAATTGAGGTCTTAAAAACCGTTCGGACGATTGATCCAGTGTTACCAATTTTATTAATGACTGCGCGAAATGATATCACAGATAAAGTGACCGGTTTAGACGATGGGGCTGATGATTATATTACAAAACCCTTTAAAATTGAAGAGCTCCTTGCGCGGTTGAGGACGGCTATTAGGCGTCTAGATAAGATGCAAGGGTCTCGGCCAGAACATTTAGAACTATCATTTGCGGATGTTACATTGAATGTTGAGACACGACGGGTTACCCGCGCGGGGATGCGAATTAACCTAACGCAGCGTGAATTCGATTTGTTGGCAACCTTCTTACAACATCCTGAACGGGTGCTTTCACGTGATGAATTATTTGATTTAGTATGGGGCGTTGATTTTGCTGGTCAATATAATACCGTTGATGTGTATATTCGGCATCTTCGACAGAAATTAGCGCTCGCGGATAAGCCTGAGCTAATTTGGACTGAGCGAGGGGTCGGTTATGTTCTTCGTCAAAACTGAGAATGTTCGAAGCAGTCGGAAAATAATTGTTAGGACCTTTGCTAAGCTGTTCGCAATGATCTTTCTAGTTTTGGTTGTTGTTACGACTAGTACGGTTGCATATCGGTTGATTCTAAATCGTCAGCATGACGTGGTTGGACTTGCACAGAAAATGGCGACCAGCGATATTGATTCAGCGATTGATTGGGACACTTGGCGGGAAAATAGCATCGTTGATTTACGAGACGTTTATATGACTGCTAAGTTGAATGCGAACAAACAAACGCTTTATTCGGATCGTACAGCTAAGACGGTTGCAACCAAGGATGTAAAAATCAAGTTATTAGATCAGTATTACTGGGTTCACGAACGTGGACTATACTATCGTTATACCGTTTCAGTTAAAAATGGGCGATTGATTGTTATGATTGGAATGAGTAGCGTTTTTAAGACATTGAAGACAATGTTATTGGTCATGTTACTAACGACTTTTGCCTTATACATGTTGGCAGTTTTCTTTATTCGACACTTGGCTGATAAGATTAGTGCACCTTTAGTGAATTTCACACAGGCAGTTGGACAAGTTACTTTGAACGAGTCAATTGAGACCCAGTTACCAGAAGTAAATGAGCCGGCTGAGGTAAATGCGCTACGTGAGACGTCGGTTCTTTGGTTAATGTCGCTACAAGATCAAGTTATCCGTGAGAAAGAGTTCATTGCCAATGCATCGCATGAATTAAAGACGCCGTTAACGGCATTTCGAGGTAATTTGGCATTGATTAAGCGCCGTGGTCAAGACCATCCGGAGGTTGTCCCACGGGCCTTAGAATTGCTGGATCAGGAAGCTGAGCGGATGCAGGGTCTGGTATCACAGCTATTATTGATATCGCAGGCGGAGCGTCAATCAATGAAGATCGGTTCGGCACAGCCATTAGTCGAAATATTTGATCAATTTTTGCAGGTTGCGAAAGCTGAGACTAATCGCCAGATTGAGATACAGCGAATGCCGGCAGGTAAGGTAATTACAGATAAAATCAATGCTGTGCACATTCTAAAGATAATCTTTGAAAATGCTTTGAAGTATTCAGAGGCGCAAGAGCGAGTAATTCTCCGACTTGGCTTCGATTATATTGAGATTGTTGACTTTGGCCTTGGAATCCCGCTTGAGGATCGTTCAAAGGTCTTTGAACGCTTCTTTCGAGGTGATCGGGCACATAGCTCTAAGATCAATGGAACAGGACTGGGGTTGGCATTGGCTGCTGAATTGGCGGCAAAAAGTCAGATGAAAATATCCTTCTCAGATAATCAGTCACGCGGAACAATTGCGAGAATTGATTTCTTGGATGAACAATGATTTTCGTTTACTGAAAGTAAGTTAATAAAAGGATCAAAGAGCAACTAATTATCTAAACGATAGTAATAATTTCACAATCTTGATGATGGTTGTAAAAATACGACAAAATATTCCGATATTCAGGAGTTGCTGTCCCATAAAGGTTTAAAAGGGTTTCTTCTAACGAAGAAACTCTTTTTTTATCCGAAATATTTTGCTGAAATAGTTTGAAATTGTGAAAAAAGAGAGTAATATTAATAAATGAAAACGGTTACATATTTATAGAGGTGAATTCAGATGCGATATATTAATTATCTCGGGACAGACCCGGCAACTAATATAGCAACTGACAGTTGGTTGTTATATAACCTAAAGCCTGATAAACCGATATTTTCGCTTTGGCGTGATGCGCCATCGGTAATTGTTGGACGGAATCAAAATACTTTTGCAGAGGTAAATCAAGCATTTATCGATGAAAAAGGAATTGATGTAGTGCGACGAATGTCTGGTGGCGGAGCAGTTTATCATGATTTAGGCAATATCTGCTTTACATTTTTTGTACCTTTACCTGATTCAGGTCAGGTGAATTTCAAACAGTTCGTGCAACCGATGTATGATGCTTTAAGATCGTTAGGTATCGAAGCCGAAATTTCAGGTCGCAACGACTTAATCGTTGAAGGCAAGAAGATTTCTGGTAATGCACAACGATACGCGAATGGTTATCTAATGCATCATGGAACTTTGTTGTGGGATGTTGATGTGGACACGATGGTGCGAGTTTTGAATGTAGCTGATGAAAAATTCATTTCAAAGGCTGCCAAGTCAGTTCGTGCGCGGGTGGGAAACATTAAAGATTATGCACCAGAGGATCTCACGATTGAGGCCTTCATTGATAAATTAACTTATTACTTATCGGATCAAGGTAAGGATTCCGAATTAATTTTGACGGATGAGCAAGTTGCAGGAATTAAAGATTGGCGAGCTGAAAAGTTTGCTAATTGGAATTGGAACTATGGTGAGAGTCCAACGTTTGCCTTTAATAACCATCAAAAGTTTGAAGCTGGTTCGATGGATGTTCAGGCAAACGTTGTGAATGGCTTGATTACCGACATTAACTTTGTTGGCGATTTCTTAGCTTTGGACGATTGGCGAGTTATCAAAGAGCAATTTATTGGACAACCATTTGAGGTTGATGCAATTTTGCAAGTTTTAAAGGCGAACCAAGCACCACGATACTTCGGTGATATTTCTAACGAAGAATTGGCTGCAATGTTTTCAGCAACCGATTCGGATAATTCTTAATTTTTAAGGAGAAAATCATGGCAATTACAAAGACTAATGCGCAAATCTTAGATTTTACAGCACAATTGGTTGCTCAAGATGAAGAGTTCCCAATGCTACAAGTCCTGAATAACGAAGGAAAGGTAGTTGATGAAGATGGACTGAAGCGTAGTGAATTAACTGATGACGATTTGGTTAAAATCATGAAGAACATGGTCCTAAGTCGACAACTTGATATTCGCTCAACTAAGTTGGCTAAGCAAGGACGTTTTGGTTTCTTCGCACCAACAGCTGGTCAAGAAGCCTCACAGATGGCGTCAGCATATGCCTTTAATGATGAAGACTGGATCTTCCCCGGATATCGTGATATCCCAGAAATTATTGCAAAGGGTTGGCCAATCTGGAAAGCCATTTTGTGGTCTCGTGGACACCAATTAGGTAATGAATATACGACTGAAGATGGTCGCGAAGTTAAATCTTGGTTCCCACAAATCATCATTGGCGCTCAATACGTTGAGGCGGCTGGTGTAGCCCTTGGATTAAAGAAACGCTCAAAGGATGCCGTTGTGTATGTCTATACCGGTGATGGTGGTTCTTCACAAGGTGATTTCTATGAAGGAATTAATTTTGCCTCGGCATACAAGGCAAATGCAGTCTTTTTCGTTCAAAATAATGGTTATGCCATCTCAACACCACGTAACTTGCAAACAGCTGCACAACATTTAGCTGCCAAGGGCTGGGCTTCTGGTATTCCAAGCATCGTTGTTGATGGAAATGATGCCGTGGCAATGTATTTGGCTGCTAAGGAAGCACGTGCATGGGCGACAGCCGGTAACGGTCCCGTATTGATTGAGACGATGACCAACCGTCTTGAGCCTCACTCAACCGCAGGTGATGATCCATTGCGTTACCGGACACAAGGTGACATTGACGAATGGTGGAAGAAAGAGCCATTGATTCGGATGCGGATCTTCCTTGAGGGTAAGAAGCTGTGGAGCGAAGAGATTGAAGCTGCATACATTGCTGAAGTTGATGCTGAGATTGATACGGCAATCACGACGGCGGACAATGTTGAGAAGCAGAAGATTTCAGATTACCTGAAGCACACACTTGAGGTACCAAGCCAAGTTATGCAAGAGCAAATTGCAAAGTTTGAAAGCGAGGGAAAGTAATCATGGCAGTTAAGACATATATTGCGGCGATCACAGAAGCTCTAGATTTAGCTTTAGCTAAGGATGAGAATACATTAATCTTCGGTGAAGATGTCGGTAAGAATGGTGGAGTTTTCCGTGCAACTGATGGCTTACAGGCTAAGTATGGGGAAGATCGTGTCTTCAATACACCCCTTGCTGAATCAGGAATCGGTGGATTGGCAATTGGTTTGACAACCCAACAATTCCGCCCAATTATGGAAATTCAATTCTTTGGTTTCATTTATGAGGTTATGGATTCAGTAGCTGGACAAATGTCACGTAATCGTTTCCGCTTTAACAACACGCGTAACATGCCAATTGTTTTGCGTTCGCCATACGGTGGTGGTACTAAGACGCCAGAAATGCACGCGGATAACTTAGAAGGAATGGTTGCTCAAATTCCAGGCTTGCGAGTTGTTATGCCTGCCAGTCCAGCTGATGCCAAAGGATTATTGCTGGCATCAATTGAATCAAATGATCCTGTTTTGTTCTTGGAGAACTTGCACTTGTATCGCTCATTGAAGGGCGAAGTGCCTGAGGGTTACTATACAACACCTTTGGACAAGGCTGCTGTTGTACGTGAGGGAACTGATGTGTCAATCATCACCTATGGTGGTGGTGTGCCAATGGCACTAAAGGCTGCCGATGAACTCACTAAACAAGGCGTAAATGCTGAGATTGTGGATCTACGGACAGTGTCTCCTTTGGACATTGAAACAATCGGTGCGACAGTTGAAAAGACCGGTCGTGTCGTGGTTGTACAAGAGGCTCAACGAATGGCCGGAATTGGTGCTAATGTGATGGCAGAGATTTCAGAGCGTTTTGTGCTTAGCTTACAGGCGCCAATTGGTCGAGTAGCAGCCCCAGATTCAATCTATCCATTTGCGCAGGCAGAGAATGATTGGATGATTAAGGCAGACGATATCGTAGCAAAGGCTTTGGAGGTCGTAAATTATGACTGAGATTTTTAAGATGCCAGATATTGGCGAAGGTATGGCAGAAGGCGAAATTACTAACTGGCTTGTTAAAGTTGGTGATCATGTTGACGCTGATCAGGAAGTTGCAGAAGTGCAAAATGATAAGTTGATGCAAGAAATTTTGTCGCCATATTCAGGAACAGTTACAAAATTATATGTTGATGCACCAACCGTAGTTGCTGTTGGCGATCCTTTGATTGAGTTTGATGGTGAGGGTGGAGCAGCCGCACCGGCACCAGTTGCACCAGCGACAGTGACGGCAACACCGGCTGAGCCAACACCAGCACCAGTTGCTGCCCCAGCTGCACCAGCGGCCGTAGTAGCAGCGCCAACGGTTACATCAAACGGTCAGATTTTGGCAATGCCATCTGTGCGACATTATGCACATGAGAATAATATTGATTTGGCAACCATTGCACCAACTGGTCGTCATGGACATATTACAATGGCTGATGTTCAAAACGGTCCAAGTGTACCTGCGAATACGCCGGCACCAGCTGTCAGCCCAGCACCAGTAGCTACGGAGGCTGAAACACCAGCACCAGCACCAACTAAGCCAGTTACCGCACCACATGTAACTGAAGGTCGTGTTGCGATGAGCGGAATCCGTAAAGCAATTGCACGGGCGATGGAGAATCAACATACAAATATTCCTTCAGTTACCAATTTTGATCAGGTTGAGGTTTCAAAACTGGTCGAGCATCGGAAGGGCTTCAAGACAATCGCAGCCGATCGGGGTATCAAGTTGACATATCTTGCCTATGTTGCGAAGGCTTTGGCGGCAACCGCGAAGGAATTCCCAGAGATTAACGCCAGCGTTGATATGAAGACGAATGAGATTGTCTACCATGATGAAGTTAATTTGGGAATTGCAGTTAACACCGATACAGGATTGTTCGTGCCAGTAATTGCACATGCAGAAAGTAAGTCAATTTTGGCAATTGCTAGAGAGATTGGCGATCTAGCTAAGGCGGCTCAAGATGGTACCTTGAAGCCAGCACAGATGCAAGGTGCAACGCTTACAATTTCAAATATTGGTTCAGCACGTGGTGGTTGGTTTACACCAATTATCAATGGTGCTGAGGTGATCATCCTCGGCCTTGGTTCAATTGTTAAGGAACCAGTTGTTGATGCAGAAGGTGAGTTGGCAGTTGGTCAAAATATGAAGTTATCTTTGACCTATGATCACCGATTAATTGATGGTATGTTGGCACAAACAGCAACTAATTATTTGAAGCAATTACTTGCTGATCCTGCTTACATGTTGATGGAGGTTTAGTTATGGTTGTTGGTGCACAAGCACGTGAGATTGATACTGTTGTGATTGGTTCAGGCCCTGGCGGTTATGTAGCCGCAATTCGGGCTGCTGAATTGGGACAGAAAGTAACGATTATCGAGAAGGATAATATTGGTGGGGTTTGTTTGAATATTGGATGTATTCCATCAAAGGCGTTAATTCATGTTGGTCATGAATATCACAGCACGCAGGCCACGAATCCTTATGGATTGGAAATTCCAACTGCAACGCTTGATTGGAACAAAACACAGGATTGGAAGCAAACCAAAGTTGTTAATCAATTAACGGGTGGTGTTGAGATGTTGTTGAAGAAGCACAAGGTGGAGATTATCCACGGAGAAGCTTCGTTTAATGATAATGAAACATTGAATGTTCTTGAGGGTGAAGGTCATGAGTTATTGCAGTTCAACAATGCAATTATTGCGACCGGATCTCGTCCAGTTGAAATTCCAGCTTTCAAGTTTGGCGGACGCATTGTTGATTCAACTGGGGCATTGAGCTTACCCGAAGTACCAAAGCACTTGATTGTAATTGGTGGTGGAGTGATTGGTTCTGAGCTTGGTGGAGCATACCAAAACCTTGGTGCCAAGGTTACAATCATTGAAGGCTTGCCTCAAACGCTGAATGGATTTGATAAAGAATTGATTCGTCCGATTATTACTGATTTTGAAAAGCGCGGTGGCGAGATCTTCACTGGCGCAATGGCAAAGTCGGCTACTCAAACGGATAAAGATGTTACTTTAACCTTTGATGTGAATGGCGAAGAAAAGACGGTGACAGGTGATTACTTGTTAGTATCAGTTGGACGTCGTCCGAATACAGATGCGTTAGGGTTGAATAACACGGACGTCAAGGTAACTGATCGTGGTTTGATCGAGGTTGATGAGGCAAAGCGGACGTCGGTTGCGCATATTTACGCAATTGGTGATATTGTTGCTGGACCAGCCTTGGCCCATAAGGCTAGCTTCGAAGGCAAGGTAGCGGCAGCCGCAATTTCTGGCTCAGATAATGCAATTGACTTGCATTACGCAATGCCAGCAGTTGCCTATACGAATATCGAAGTTGCAACAGTTGGTGAGACGCCAGCATCAGTCAAGGAAAATCAATTAGATGCAAGTATTGTCAAATTCCCATTTGCAGCCAATGGACGTGCTTTGTCGATGGACGAAGGTGTCGGATTTGTCAGAATGATTACTGACAAGACGACCAAAGCGGTTATTGGGAGTCAGATTGTTGGACCTGGTGCCTCAGATTTGATCTCCGAATTATCATTAGCGATTGAAAATGGTTTGACTTCAGAGGACATCTCTTTGACGATCCATCCACATCCATCATTGGGTGAGGCGATTATGGACACGGCAGAGTTAGCTGATGGCTTACCAATTCATGTTTAGTAATTAAGGCTATAAAAAAATAAAAGGCTAACAGTCGGGGAGACTGTTAGCCTTTTTTCTTTGGTGTAGTGGACCAAAGAACTTGTTGAACCTGGGGAAGTTTGTTCAACAAAATTGATAATATCATTGTTAATGGCGTTAACGGTAGTCATAGCATAAAGAAAGCACGAAAAAATTATGCGTGATTGGTCTTTGTGGGCTGTTTGGAGAATAGTAGGCGTGTTTTTCATGAATATTTGTGGCAAGGATTGCTTTTTTCACAAAACAAAATAGTCGTGTTGAAAATAGCTTGGATGGCATTAGATTAACCTCTGTTCACTAATAAATTGGAAGTTTTTAAAAGGAACTCACGTATTTTTCACAATTTGTTCAACGAAAATTGCTAACATTTTATTTGTAGAAGAATGATCAACTTGGGGAAAGCAGGTAAATAGTAAATGAAAGAATACTTAGAAAGTAAGGAAACAATTTTACAACAGAGTAATGTTGATCCAAAAAAGGGACTAGCATCAGCTGATAAAATTGCTAGTTTACGCGAACAATATGGAATTAATGAGCTCTCACCACCACAAAGAGAGAGTATTCTAACCAAAATAGGACATACGCTCAGAGACGTAGCGACGATCATCCTATTAATTGCGGCTTTGATATCGTTCACGACTGCCTATTTGGAAGGTAGTGGTGAAATTGTCGAAGGTATCTTAATCATTGTGATTGTGATCATAAATTCCGTTTTGTCGATTATGCAAGAAGGAAAGGCTGAAAAGGCACTGGCTGCACTGCAGGCCTTGAACCAATCTTCCACCAAAGTAATCCGGAACGGCGAAATTCAAAGCATCAGCGCTAAAGATGTCGTTGTTGGCGATATCTTGTACTTACAAAACGGTGCTAAGATCCCGGCAGACGCCCGCTTGTTAGTCACAACTGATTTACAAGTTGAGGAGGCGTCCTTAACCGGTGAAAGTCTGCCAATCGAAAAAGATGCAGATGCAATTTTTTATAACGAAGAAGAACTTGGCGATCGCTTGAACATGGTCTACAGTGGCACGACGATTGTTAATGGATCAGGTCAGGCGGTGGTGACCGCTGTTGGTGACGCGACTGAATTGGGACAGATTGCAGACTTCCTAAACAAGGAGAAAAAGCAATTGACGCCTTTGCAGGTAAAGTTAAAGCAGTTGGGACGCCAAATCTCGATTTTTGCATTAATTGCAGCAATCGGAGTAATGATTATTGGTCTTTTACAGGGCTTAGAATTAATGCATGTCTTCATGATTGCTGTTTCATTGGCCGTGGCCGTTGTGCCGGAAACATTGCCGGTAATTGTGACTATGACCTTGGCAGTGGGTGTTCGTAAGATGGCTGAACGCCATGCGATCATCCGACGTCTACCAGCGGTCGAAACATTAGGAACAACTTCAGTGATTGCTTCCGATAAAACCGGAACTTTGACGCAAAATAAGATGACTGTTCAAAAAATGTGGTCGGCTGAAAATGACCATATTGTGAATGTGGCCGCTGATGAACAAGTTGATCCAACCGCTGAAAATCTGCTCAAGTTGGCTGGATTGGCTAGTAATGTGCATTATGATACAGACAAAGGGAGGTTAGTTGGTCTACCAACTGAAGTTGCTCTGGTAGCGGCAATGGAGCAGGTTATACCACTAGATGAGGTTACGGAGACGTATCCGCGGATTTTTGAAATCCCATTTAATTCAACTCGAAAGCGAATGACAACTGTTCAACGTTCACCGGAGGGACACTACATTGCAATCACGAAGGGTGCGATTGACGTGCTAAAGCCCTTTATTGCGAATGGTGATATTGAACGGGCAGAGGCAATTACTCATGAGTTTGCTGGCGAAGCGTTACGTGTGCTAGCTGTTACAATGAAGGTCTTTGATGAGTTACCAGAAGAAGAGTTATCAGAAGCCTTCCTAGAAACTGATTTGACATTGGTTGGTTTGTTCGGAATGATTGATCCACCACGACCGGAATCAGCAAGTGCCGTGGCCGAGGCTAAGAAGGCGGGAATTAAAACAGTAATGATTACTGGTGATCACGTTGCAACCGCCGCAGCGATTGCCAAAGAAATCGGAATTCTCGAGGACGGTGATTGTGCCTTGAGTGGAACCGAATTGCGGGCCATGCCTGATGATCAATTGGAGGCAAATATTAGTCAGTATGCGGTCTTTGCACGAGTGACACCAGCTGACAAAATTAGGATTATTAAGGCTTGGCAAGCAAATGACGCCGTTGTAGCGATGACTGGTGATGGAGTTAATGATGCACCAGCTTTGAAGGCGGCCGATGTTGGGATTTCAATGGGAATCACAGGAACCGATGTTGCGCGTGAAGCGTCTGACATAATTTTGGCAGATGACAACTTTGCTTCAATTGTTTCTGCAATCGGACAAGGGCGAGGCTCATATGATCGTGTGCGCCGGACGATTAATTTCTTACTGTCAGCTAATATCTCGGAGGTTTTCTTAATTCTTGCGGCATTGGCTGTTGGTTGGGGAAGTCCATTGTTGCCAATTCATATCTTATTTATTAATCTGGTTGCGAACGGTCTACCTGGGTTTGCGTTAAGTTATGAAAATAATGACCCAGAGAATATGCAGAAAATGCCATTGTCAAAGCACGCAAAATTATTTGATAACGGCTTAGGGTGGCAAATATTCGGGAACGCAACAATTTTTACAATTGTATCGTTAATCGCATTCTATCTTGGAACGCACGTTAAGATTGGTAGTTTGGAACCATCGGAGATTGTTGGTCAGTCTCTGACATTTGTTGTCTTATCAATTATCTCGATTATTCATGTCTTTAATGTTCGGAGTAAGCGTTCAGCTTTGACTGATCGATATAAAGATAATCCGCTACTAGTACAAATGGCACTCCTTTCGATAGCGATCACTCTGGCGGTTGTAACGATTGCGCCGATTGCAAACGCCTTTCATTTGGTGGTGTTGCCAGCATCTTACTGGATGTATGCAATTAGCCTAATCGTAGTTCCGACGATTGTTGTTGAGCTGGGAAAGGCAATCTGGCGCGTAAAAGCAAAACAATAAGAATACAGGAAATTCATAATTTAACCAAGCAAAAGCCATAAGAAACGATTATACTTAACTTGTAAAGACATAGCAGGGAGGTAACCTTATGTATAAGCATATTTTAGTACCAGTTGATGGATCAGACATTTCGAAGCATATTTTTGATCAGGCCGTTGAGATCGGTCAATACCTAAATATTGACAAGATGACCTTACTATACGTATATGAAGAACATGTTATCAGTACCCCAGATCACGGTGTAATTTACGATGTTAATCGACGTGATCTATCCATGGAGTCAGCCAAAAAGAAGCTTGAAGAATTGAAAGCAACTACAAAGGCTGATTTTACAATTGAGACCGTTGTTGTTGAAGGTGATCCGCGCAGCTTGATTGGCGAGAAATATCCTGAGGACGAGGGTGTCGACTTAATCGTAATGGGAGCAACCGGTAAGGGTAACCTTGAGCGGCTCTTGCTTGGTTCAGTTGCTCAGCACGTTGCTAAGCATGCCGAGGTTGATACGTTCTTAGTACGCTAGGTTTAAAAATTAAGCATAATGAAAAAGTCACATGGGTGCTTATCCATGTGACTTTTTTTGTAGGCAGGGACTTGCTTGTAAGTCGAAACAGAATTCTGTACGATAGGGGCAGTTAGAATTTTGGAAATGAGTAATTTCTAAATGGAATGTACAAGGACGTGAATTTGGAGGCAGTAATGAAAAAATTATTGGTTTTAATTGACTTTCAAAATGATTTTATTGATGGAAGTTTGGGAAGTCATGAGGCGCAGGCAATCGTGCCACGGGTTCTTGAGAAATTAAAGGAGTATGCACCTGCAGAAAGAATTGCGACGATGGATACGCATTTTGCTGATTACTTAACGACCCAAGAGGGACAGAATTTACCAATTCTACATACGCAGAAAGATACATTTGGCTGGCAGTTGCCAGTCGAGGCACAGGTTGGTTTTAGTCGAATCATCGAGAAGAGTACATTCGGATCAATCGAATTAGCGGAGTATATCCGTGAAATACAACCAGATCAAGTTGAACTTATCGGACTTGATACGGATATTTGCGTGATTTCAAATGTAGTCTTAATTAAGAATTATGCACCTGAGGTAAAGGTAATTGTGGACGCAAGTGCGAGTGCCGGCGTTACGCCTGAAAAACATTTAGCGGCACTGGAAACGATGCGGTCATTACAGGTTGAGATTATTAATGCATAAGAAAAGCCGGATCTTCCTAAGTGGAATATCCGGCTTTTCTCAACTTGATGGGTAACTAAATTAGCGATCAACCTCTTTAAATTGTGCAATTTCGCTGTTGAGTTTGAAAATTTTAATCAAGAAGAAAAAGCAGCCAAGGAAGATGAAGAAAAACATCATCGACAACGTGCTCAAAGCATAGCTCAGGTCGGGATATTCAGCAGCAAAAATAATCGTGAAGATCCCAAATAAATTTCCAACGGTGACGCATGACCAACCATACTGTGCCCAAATACTCATAGTCACTCCTAATTTCAAATAGATGTTGTATGTGTGCGTTAATTGATAGCCGAAAATGGCAAATGATGTTCAAACTGGTGTGTCAAATTTTTCGGCACAGTGATTCGATAAGCTATTTGTAGTCTTTTAAGGGGGTGTACCAAGAAATTTCTGAAGCTTTTAACGTGGTTCATGGTTGCACGTACTTTAATGCCAACAATGAAAGAGATATCTGACACCTGACAGTGAGACTTGTTCAAAGTTTGTGAATAAGATAATATTTACGCACATTTTCCAAGTAGTTGTTTAATATGTTTATACCTTATACTTAGCATAAAAAATATGCAAGAAATTAAGACGGAATTGTCAAATTAATGAAGAAAGGGTTAAAGAACATCAGCCAGGGATTGTTATTTTTAGTTGGCTTAGAAGGGATCATGAAATTTATCTGAAGAATAGTTTAAATGAGCGGGCAGTGTGATAGACGTGATAATTTGTTATTATTAAAAATAAGAAAATGGGAATGGGGCGGTGTACTTATGGATGAACTTTTTGATTTAAAGACTGGTATCAATACCGCCCTATTAACCGGTGGCGAAGAAGTTTCGCTCTTGCAACCGAGATTAATCACAAATAATGCTGATGATACGGTGCTGAATCATATTCGGTCGGCCTTGGCTGGAGTAACAGATTTTACGTTTGTAGTAGCGTTTATAACTGAGAGCGGTCTGGTAACTTTAAAAAGTCAGCTAGCGGATTTGGCTACTCAGGGAGTCCGAGGACGTTTGATTACAGCGAGCTATTTGAATTTTAATCAGCCCAAGGTATTTCGTGAATTATTGAAAATTCCTAATTTGGATGTACGGATTAGTTCGCAAAGTGCGCTGCACAGTAAAGCGTATATCTTTAATTATAAGGAATATTATTCTGCGATCATTGGGTCGGCAAATCTGACCCAAAATGCTTTGCAACGAAATACGGAATGGAATTTGCAGATCTTTGCGACTAAGCAGGGCAACTTCACGGGGCAATTGCTGACAGAAACGGAGACGTTATGGCTAAACGCCCAACCCTTGACAACCGCTTGGATTGATCAGTACGAAAACTATCTTGCTCATCAAGTAGAGCAGGCGCAACAAGATCGGCAACCAGAATTTATTGCATCTGGCACGATCAAACCAAATAAAATGCAGGAACGGGCACTTGCTGCACTAGCGCATACACGTGCGTCAGGGGTAACGAGGGGGTTGATTGTTTCAGCAACTGGGACTGGTAAAACATATTTAGCGGCACTTGAATTGGCGCAAGTAAATCCCAAACGGGTATTATTTATTGTGCATCGTGAGCAAATCTTATTGAGTGCACGGGACAGTTTTAAGCGGGTTCTTGGCGGACCGGATAAGGATTATGGCGTGCTTTCAGGGAATTCACGTGATTTAACTGCGAAATATACCTTTGCAACGGTTAATACTTTGTCAAAAGCGGCTGTCCTTGAGCAATTTGACTCACAAGCATTCGACTATATCATCATTGATGAGGCTCATCGGATAAACCAAAGTGTGGTTGACGATCGAATGACCATGTATGAACGCATAATCAAACATTTTAAACCTAAATTTATGTTGGGAATGACGGCGACGCCCGATCGGACAGATGGAAATAATATCTATGAGTATTTTGATCATAATATTATCTATGAGATTTCTTTGTTGGATGCGCTGGAAGCTGATCTACTAACCCCCTTTCACTATATTGGAGTGACTGATTTTGAGTGGCAGGGTGAGCAAATCAATGATCGATCACAATTAAAGTATCTGATTGCTGATGAACGAGTTGATTATTTATTAGCGAAGACCGCTTACTATGGATATAGTGGTCAACAGTTATTTGGATTAATCTTCGTGAGCCGAATTGCGGAGGGCGAAGCCTTGGCGGCCGCTTTGAACAAGCGCCAAATAAGGGCTGAGTTTATTAGTGGTGCACAATCTATAGCACAGCGTGAAGCGGCAATCGAGCGCTTACGTTCAGGGCAACTTCAATATTTGATTACTGTGGATGTGTTTAATGAAGGGATTGATATCGTTGAAATTAATCAAGTTGTAATGATGCGACCAACGACATCAAGAATTGTCTTTCTACAACAGCTCGGACGGGGTTTAAGAAAGGCAGCAAATAAGGAATATGTGACCGTAATTGACTTTATTGGTAATTATGAAAATAATTATTTAATTCCGCTAGCCTTAGATCCAAAGCATAATGCAAACAAGGAACAGTTACTAAATACGGTCATGACACCCGAGATTGTGGGTGTATCGACGATTAACTTTGAAGAAATGGCCCAAAAACAATTACTTGATTCGATTCGGAAAGTTAATCTGAGTGCAAGTCAACGATTTAAGGTGATTTATCAAAATGTGGCAAATCGAACTGGACATGCTTTGCCAATGCTAACAGATTTCGTACACTTTAGTGATTTAACAATTGATGATATTGTCGAGAAATATACAACAGTTTTGCAAATGCAAGCTAAGTTTACTAACCATGAGATGATCCCGACGATTACCGCACTCGAAAATAATTGGTTGATTTTCTTTAATAAAGAGATTGCAAATTCTAAGCGAATCTTAGAGACTGCGACGATGCAGTTGTTACTGACACAGGGCCAAGTAACGGATCAAGAGCTGGAAACATTCTTTACAACGAATGGATTTTTCTTTGATGATGAGTCTCTGGACAGTGTAGCAAGTGTTTTGACTTATGAGTATTTTCTGACAACAACCGCCAGAAAGTTTGGTGAAACGGCGCCAGTTATTCGCCGAGGGACTCGATGGCGGCTAAGTCCAGCTTTTACTGAAGCACTACAGAATCTAGTGTTTAAGCAATATATTGATGATACAGTGATGGCAGGTTGGGATTACTTGACAGCGACTTTTGATAATCAAGTTCGTTTTGAACTTAATGCTAAGTATTATCGACGAGACATTATTAAAGGTTTAGGTTGGGCGAAAGAACAAACCGGGTTAGTTGTAGGTGGCTATGTTCGGCGGTCAGACAGTCGCTTTTTACCAGTTTTTATTACTATTGATAAAACGGAACAAGTCAATTCAGTTGACTATAAAAATGAGTTTGTCAGTGATCGTGTAGTTACTTTTTATTCTAAGACAAATCGAACATTGGCAAGTCCACTGGAGGCAACTTTGGCGGCTACGGATGAATTTGGTCGTATTCAGGTTTACATTCGACAGA
The DNA here is from genome assembly GCF_008107635.1 of Weissella muntiaci. Lineage (GTDB taxonomy): Bacteria > Bacillota > Bacilli > Lactobacillales > Lactobacillaceae > Weissella > Weissella muntiaci. The sequence goes on from NZ_SDGZ01000004.1 coordinate 36,970, forward strand.
ACAACGAAGTTACACAAGACGGTAGATCTTTTTATTATTTAGGATCGGCTAAGGTAATTAAGACGGCTGAAATGACGATGTTAGATCAAGATGGACGGGATGTCCCAATGGTGCGATTTGACTTACAGTTAGAGCATCCGTTGACCTTTAGTATGGCCGGGATTTTGTTGAATTGATTTTGATAATTCACTTAGTTAATGTATACTAATTGTTAGTTAAAATAGATGTAATTGATGTTGAAGAGCTTGATTTGAAGTTAAAAAGAGAACTTTGGATGGGCTGGGGCAATTTCATTGTCCCAGCCTTTTTGATGGGATGACAAAAAAGCCAATCCGCCTACCTAAATGAAAGGAACGGACTGGCTTGTAGGGGCATTTTAAATATCGACACCAACAAAATGGGCCATTTGGGAAATATCATTGTATAACTTGACGCGATCCTCGTGTGTGTCAACGCTGAAATCAACTAACTTGATCTTAGGAGTTCGTTGATATTCGGCAAACCATTCTTGGTAGCGGTCATAGATATCACGGTAATATTGTTTTAGCTCGGGATTACCATCAAACTGCTCGAAATCACGACCGCGGGCTTTAATTTGTGCAAGTGTACGTTCGAATGGTGGATCCAAAAAGATTAATAGATCCTGCTTTGTTTGATCTTGGGAACTTAATAAATCAAGTAATTGAATATTCACATTTGCGTTTTCCAGATAGACATCGTATTCTTCTTTTTCAAGTAAATGATTATCAAAAAGTTGACGGGCAAAAATTGAAGCATCTTCATAGATGCTGCGATCTGAGATAACATGTTTCGCGGTATTTGACTCAATCGCATAGGCTGAGATCAGATCTTTGGTGCGTCGTTGTAGGAAATACATTTGCAGAAGTAAACCATATTTCTTTTGATCTTGATAATAGAGCGGCAGAATCGGGTTGTCGCCGACGGATTCGTGGACGACCGGTGAGCCCAGAATGCTGCCTAAATAATCGGAAACAGTTGTTTTACCAGCACCAATTGGTGCTGCTAGTAAGATAGCCATGAGATCCTCCAAAGATACGATGTTTAAAAATGCTGAACGATTACAAAAATAGTCTGTGAATCGTACGGAAAAACAGTGATAACTAAATAATTTTAACATATACGAAGTTGAAAAGACGAAAGAAAAAATGGGTTGATTGGGGAAGTACATTTATGGCATGGTTTATCACCATTTTAATTATTATTCTTGGCGTGATTACGTCTAATATTTTTGCAGCAAGGGTCCAAAAGATTCCAAAGGCATTTATCACAATTGGCGTTGGTTTCTTGTTGTCCTTGATTCCATTTGTTCGTGAGCATACGGAGTTGGAATCAGAATTTTTTATGATGTTTATTATTGCACCAATTCTATATTACGACGCACAGCGGATGAATCCGTTTCGGGTTGGTAAGAATCTGCGGTCAATCATTTATTTGGCTGGTTCATTGGTGATCTTAACGGCGTGCTTGACAACGGTGATTGGGATGCAAGTCTCAATTGAACACTCGGTTCCATTGGCCTTGTTAATTGCTTCAATAATTACACCAACGGACGCGGTTGCTGCAGCATCAATTACAGAGAACTTTGATGTTCCAACGGGGACACGAAACATTCTGGAATATGAGTCACTGTTTAATGATGCAACTGGTTTGGTTTTGATGAGTATTGCACTGACGGGTGTCCAAGCACATCATTTATCCGTTGTAACCGGAGTTATTGATTTACTTCGTGTAGCTGGTGGTGGAGTGATTGTTGGTGTTGTGGTAGGGTTCTTACTATATATATTAGTTGACTTTGTGACCGCCAAAACCAGCGATACGACTAGTTCGGCCATTCCAATCATGATTTTAACGCCATTTATTGCTTATGCAACAGCAGAGATGTTCGGCGTATCAGGAATTTTAGCGGTTGTTGTGGCGGCACTTTTCCAAGTTCGACGCTCAATGCGCTTACGGCTCTCACTCGTGCACGAAAGTTTGATTAGTCGAAGCTTGTGGGAAGTTATGTCGAGCATGTTAAATGATATTGTTTTCGTTTTGCTGGGCATGAATGTGTTATACGTAATTGAATTAATGGGTAATTTGTCGAATCGTTTGTTGACGTGGGCGGTTGCCTTTGCTGTGATTGCGTATCTTGCGATGCTACTAACTCGTGGGCTCTTTGCGTATCATCGACGGGAAGAAACCTGGGCTGAATTAATCGGCCCTAAGCGAAGCCGTGAGCGCCGCCAGAACGCAATTACATTCTCGTTGGCTGGAGTGCACGGTGCCGTAACTTTAGCGTTGGCATTCAGTATTCCCGCTACGGTTCCATACCGGGATGCAATGGTGGTTGCAGCGGCCTTAGTTATTCTACTGAGTTTGATCGTCCCCACATTAGTGCTACCTTTCCTCCTAAAGCAAAAGCAAGTTACCATGACTGAAAGTGACTTACAATTGGCGCGACAGGCAATGTTGTCGGTGATGAAGGAGCAGTTACAAGCAAAGGCATTACCTGAGGAAGTCTATTTGGGGATTGTGCAGTATCTTACTTCACAAGTTCGACCAAATCGTTTTTCATCTGACCAGGCAATTTTCAATCATTTGCTGCGGAAAACAGCACGAATTTCTAGAAAATATGTGCAGGGTTTGCCGGAAATTGATGATAATGTAAAGCACAACTATCACTTTTTAATTGAGCTCATGTTAGCGGAAGAATTATCCTTTGCGCCTTGGCGTTCGATGCGGGTAATGATCGAGCGGATGTTGTTAAACTACCGTTCAAAGCAAAGTCGTAATCAAGGTTTGACGTCCGATATGACAGTAGAACAACGAACCGAAAAACAAGCGGAGAATACGGCCCATTACCAAGAACAATGGCGGATGATTTCGAATAATAATTCAGAACATATGATTGCATGGCTTCGTGAGCAACAAACACAAGCAACTGATTTGCAAGTCCGTGAAGCGTGGCATCGAATCCTTAGCATTTACCTTTTCCGACATGCTTCAATGTTGCGAGCCTTAAATCATACTCATATCCAAAAAGCGGATGTGATGAAGGCCCTGAATATGGAAATGACCTACGTCCTTCGAAAGCTCTATAGTGGCGATATGGATGAGGCAATTGGTGATGAATTGATTCAAGAAATTGCAGAGGCGCAAGTTTGGCAGTCGCAGCAGAATGAATTAGATCCGAAACAGGCAAGTCGGAGAATTTTCTAGCTTGCATACTAAGAGATCGATTCAAGATATTTATGACGTGAATAACCTCATAAATATTTTGGCCGGTCTTTTTTTCTTGGGTATGGTAAAATCAGTCTGATAGACTTGATATATATTTCGTAGTGTAAAACACTGAAAGTGACCTGGGAATTGTTATGGGAGTTTTAATTGAAAATTTCGAGACTCATATTAAGAACTTAACAGATAGCGAACGAGCAGTCTTTTTTGCTTTGGACAATCAGCCAGAAGTGACGACAAACTTGAATTTAACTCAACTGGCAGAACAGTTGAATTCATCTAATTCGACATTAATTCGACTTGCTCAAAAGTTAGGATTTAGTGGTTTTAGTGAATTCAAAGGAGAGGTAAAACGCTTAATCAATTTGACGAGCTATGATAGTCAGACTGACCTATTAGGCCAATATCAATGTTTCTTTAATGATGTAATGCCAAACATCAAGTCAGATAAATTGGACTACTTTGTTAGTGAGATTCACCATGCTAAGAATATCTTCATCATTGGCGTTGGATTAACGAAGCCACTGGCGGAATATATGTCAAAACATTTGTATCAATTAGACCGGGCATCAATTTATGTGTATGAAAATCACATGTTGGACTTGTTGCCAAATCTGCTGTCCTCGAAAGATGTAGTTATATTTCTTTCTGAATCAGGGGAAACGGAAAGCATTATTAACGCTGCCAGAAAGTCATCTGAAACAGGCGCGACAATCTTATCGATCACCAACTCTCAACGAAACAGACTTAATCAGCTTGCCAAGGTCGGTATTACGGCAAAGATGACTGCAAATAGTTATCATAACTATGATATTACAAGTCGTGTTTTCTTAATGGCGATTTCGGATATGGTTCTTGAGTTGTATATGACCAAATACTTAAGACGTGTGGGAGCAAGTGTGCAATAAGTCCTTTGTCTAGGATTTTGGAATTTTTGAGTTGAAAGAGCAGAATAAGATATATACTAATCAGGTTTTTAGATTAAGATGATTAAGTTAGTGGGAATCGGACATGCTTGTTGAAAAGCTAAACTGATTGAAAGGTTTAAAATTATTAGGTGAGATGGTCATGAAATTTGTTGTAGCAATTGACTCATTCAAGGGTTCTGCAAGCTCGGCCGAGCTAAACCTTGCAGTGAAAAAAGGGATTCAAGAAGTGATGCCAGAAGCGAATGTAGACATGGTTGCGATTGCCGATGGCGGTGAGGGAACAATTTCGGCCTTACAAGCTAGCTTAGGTGGACAGTTGGTGTCAGTAACGACACTTGATCTACTTGGCCGAACTATCGAGGCAACGTATTTACTAGCTGGTGAGATAGCAATTATCGAGGTCGCTAATGTTGTGGGTATCGATAAGGTAGCGCCAAGTCCTTCGACAATCAGTACAGCATCGACGATTGGTTTAGCAAAATTGATGTTGGATGCAAAGACCCGCGGCGTCAGTGAGATCATCTTAAGCCTTGGGGGAAGTGGAACGAGCGATGGCGGGTTAGGTTTATTGGTCGGATTAGGGGCGGAAGTTACGAATGATCCGCAGGAGCTCAGCACGAATCGGTTGATGGGCTTTAAAAATATTGATTTGAGTAAGATGGCTAGTTTTTCAGGAATTAAAATCTCGGCCTTGGCAGATGTAACGAATGTTTATGCTGGCGCATCAGGTTTTGCAGAATTCTTTGGACGACAAAAGGGTGGCGATGATGCACTTTTAGCGAAGCAGAATCACCTTTCTCAAGAAGTAGTGCGTATTATTCGCGATAAATATAAAATTGATTTGCAGGCTATCGAGGGTACCGGAGCTGCTGGTGGAATAGGTGGAGCTGTTGCAATTTTAGGTGGTCAAATTGAGCCGGGATTCCAGAAAATTGCGCAATTGATTAAGCTCGATGAACGGCTTAATGGAAGTGAATTGATTATTACAGGCGAGGGACGGATGGATTTTCAAACGGCAAATGGTAAAGTCCCTTATGGAATGGCAAAACGTGCAGAGAGCAAGCGATTACCAATTATCGCATTTTGTGGTGCACTAGGTGACGATCTTGGTATGATGAATGAAGTTCTCTTGGCAATTTATTCCATCCAACGAGAAGTTGTGCCACTTGATCAGGCGATGGATAAGCAATATACATTGGCAAACATGCAGAGCCTGGCGGCCAATGTTTTCAAAACACGGTTTAAAAATTAAAGATTGGTTTGGATTGGTGTCGATGTTGGCAATTTATTTGCTAGTTAATTGGCATCAATTTTTAGATTACCCAACAAAAGGAACTGCTAAAAAGTAAGCGAAATATTGTAACATATGCTCAAATTGGTGGTATAGTAATTAACAGAGGAAGTCCGATTTCAGCATGGACGACCTTTAGAGGAGGCATCGATAGTCAAAATTAAGCGGATCGATTCAGTGACAATTAGTTATGGGGGTGCATAGAATGTACAAAAAGGAATCTGATGCAGAGTTACGTGAGAAATTGACACCTGAGCAATATGCTGTGACCCAGCATAATGCGACGGAGCCGGCATTTAATAATCAATATGACGATCTTTATGATCAAGGGATTTACGTGGATGTTGTCAGCGGACAGCCACTATTTAGTTCACAGGACAAATATGATGCAGGTTGTGGTTGGCCATCTTTCACTAAACCATTAGATGAAACTGATATTCAAAATAAGCAGGATCTTTCGGTTGGAATGGTGCGAACAGAGGTTCGATCGACAGATGCAGATTCGCATCTGGGACATGTATTTAATGATGGTCCACAAGTGACAGGTGGTTTACGATACTGCATTAACTCAGCGGCACTAAAGTTCGTTCCAAAAGACGAGCTTGAGAAAGCGGGATATGGAAAATATCGAGCACTGTTTGATTAACCAAGGCAGACCGCTTTAATAAACTAAGATAATAATATGCTCCTAATGTTAGGAATGGTTGATTACAGTTAGTAATTGATCGAATAACATTAGGAGCTTTTTTCTTATTTTTAGTTAATAAAAATATGCTGATCATGAATTTGAATAAACTATGAATATGGCCTGTATAATTCATAAACCATTAGAAAAAGGGTCATAGAATGGTTTTAAGCAAATGTAAGAATTAGATATAGCAAAAAGGAAGGGCAATTTTGGGGAGGGGTGATTGATGGAATATGTGCCAATTAAAAGTGGTGGTTGAAAATTGCGCGGTCTAACATGATTAAATTTTATCCCAAGTAAAGCTTAATCAGGTCGACACGTAGTTAGGAACTTAAATGATTGACGTTCAAAACGTTAACATGGGAAAGGAGTTAGTTTTGCCAAAGCGAATCTTAGCAGCAGGTTTCATGCTGATTTTAGGATTGTTCATGGCGGGACCACTTCATGCAGATAGTTTGGCTGATGTAAGTTATGAGAGTACGGGTAAGGTCAGTTTCATTAATGAATCAGCTGGCAATCAAGAAGAACCAAAAATGGATCCCGTTTATAATCCAAAGGATGAAAAAAATCCTTTTTATAACCACGCTAATGTTGAGAATTCGCAACCGCGTTTGCCAAGTACGGGGGCAAATTCATTACTAGCGGATCTCACCCTACCAATTACTTTGGCGGGGGTTAGCATTATCCTTTTAAAACTAAGAAAATATTAGCAGTTAGCACTTAACGACTAGGAAGATGGGGAGATACTAATGAAAAAGACAATTTTAATAAGTGGATTTGTTTTATCGACATTTTTGTTAGCACAGGGAGCTGCTGTTTCGGCAGCTGTCACACCAGTTGATTATTCGTCAAACGCTACAGTTACATTTACCGAAAATACGGATCCAACTGATCCAGTTGATCCGACGGATCCAGACAATCCATTTGAGCCGGAGAATCCAGCGCAACCTGGAACGGATGGACCACTGTCAATTGATTATGCGTCATCATTAGATTTTGGAACGCAAAAAATCACTTCAGTTGACAAGACATATTATGCAGCGCTAACCAAGGGTAAGGATAGCGAAGGAGCAGATAAGAGCGTGCCAAATTACGTTCAAGTGACTGATAATACTGGTTCCAATAAGGGATGGGAACTCAAGGTTACGCAGGTCGGCGACTTTATGAATGGGTCAGATGCCTTGGTTGGTGCTCAAATCTCATTTGGTAGTGGAAACGCTTTGACAGCGACAAACTCCAATGCGGGTACGCCAACTGCAACTGGATCGTTTGACTTAGTCAAGGATCAAGAACAAGTTGTGACAACTGCCGCTGCTGATCAGGGTCAAGGAACTTGGGTTACTCGTTATGGAAATAACGAAACTGATGGCGCAAGCGCAATTTCATTGTCAGTTCCAGGGGCCTCGACTAAGAACCTCGGAGCTTATACAACGACTTTGAAGTGGAACTTAGCACAGACACCGGAAATTCCTAATTAAACTATCACACACGGCAGACAGGAAGCGCTTATTGATTTGTCAGTAAGTATGGGCGAATTAAAAGGATGAGTCAGCAATGCTGTCTGATCCTTTTTTTATGTGATGTTATGGAAAGGGGCTATCAGGTGAGAAATAAACTAATATGGATATTGTCGGCGATGATTGCCGGAATTATGACAATACCGACGGTGGGTACGGCGGCGGAAACGTCGGGAATTGGAACCGCGACGATTAAGGTAAGCACAGCGGACGATGCGCTGACTTTAACTGAGATACCTAGTTTTAAATTTGGAACGGTTAAAAATAATGTTTATCAACTAAAGGCAGTTGCTGATCAGACGTATACAGTCGTCGATTTACGCGGGGATGATACTGGCTATGAGATTCAAACGATGGTCAGTGACTTTAAACAGTCCGGTAATGAAGGTAATGTTTTGCCAATAAATGATTTCCTAATCTCGGTTGAGGATTCAGCGAATGGCCAGCTGACAGGGAGTTTCGAGGTCAATGTTTTCAAGCAAGCTGCTAAAGTAGCAACCGGTAGTAAGGATGCAAACGGACAGATTCGAAGTGGCAAGATTGATGCGACCATGAATTTAGCAAGTCATAATAATATTACGACTGGTACTGAATACAAGGCGACTATTACGCATAGTTTGGTTGCTGGGATTGGAAATTAATTAGTGGGGGGCTGAGATGACATTGTATAAACAGATGATATTGGGATTATGCATAATGTTTTTGTCACTATGTGGTGCTAACTATGTTAGTGCGAATGACTTGTCTACCACACCTGGAGATGCTTCAACGCCGGGATATGTGGTCGACGAAGATGGAAAGATCACTGGCACAGTGGGTGCAAAATATTATAACGTTAATACATGGAAAGATATGTTTGATACTTACAAAGGAGTATCAAGCTCTGGGACGCAACAAGTCGTATTCAACCTGATCGGCGATGTTGCCGGTGAATCAAGTTTTGGTACAGGTGTGGCGGTTGTTGAAGGTGTTGGCGTAACAATTCGCGGAAATGATTACACCTTGTATGCTGGGAATAACGCGACTGCATCAAGTGGGATTGGACGAGACAATACGGCTGGATTTTATAGTTCTTCAGCGAGTACGACTAATCAAACGGTTTTAAAGCTTGAGAATGCAAAGGTTGTCAATGCGAATGCAAATGGAATCTTTCCGATTACGAGTACGGCAACCGTTCAAACAAATTATCACAACGTCGCATATCGGAATGGTCCTACCAATGCAGGGGCATCACCTTTGCGTAATGACCGTGGTACGATTCAATTGTCTGGAACGAATACGTTCTCGATTATCGAAGGATCAGATGACGCAGGAAGTGATAATCAGGGAGAGTGGATTCAGGGTGCCTATAACGTTGAGGTTGTTAGTGGGACAACAACCTTGACGCAGTCTTGGGGAAATGATCAACCGATTTACGCCTATGGTAATACTGGTAATACAATCAAGGTGCATGATAATGCAAAACTGGTTTGGAATTTGGACCGAACTTATACGATGTATTATGATGATGGGAATAGTGGACCCCTAGTTTGGGATATTGGAAACAACGCGGCATTTATTATTAATGGTACCGAGAAAACAGCATCCAGAAATTCGAATTGGTTTATGTCTACTGCATTTTCTGCCTGGACGCTGAACGTTGGTGATAATAGTGAATTCAAAGTCAAAACCGGTGGTGGAAGCATCAATACCGATACATTTGCTAATGGTGTAGTTTGGAATTTTGGGAAAGATTCTAAAATTGAATTCGATAATTTGAATACAAGTCGTGCACTAGTCTCTGGTGTACCAAGGACAGGTTCAGCTATGAACGTGAATGACGCGGAAAGTGTTACGTTAAAATCGGCTGGAAGCACAGTTTTTTCAAGTACAACTAATTTACCAATAAAGATTAACGGAGCTGGACTCCGACTACACGCCTCGACGGACTATAGCGGGTCAAATCAGACGAACGATCTTTGGAAACGGGTTACCACCGGGTCGACTGATGGAACTTTCAGTTCTGCAGCAATGACGCCCACTGAATATAATAGTAGTGACCTAAATTACCTAAAAACGGCTAAATTTATTCAATGGTTCAAGCCAACAGGGATGGGGATAAACGCTTCAGATATCAATCGAACATTTGATGTCAAATTGAATGAACTGCCGTTGAACGGTGATTGGAGTGATTTAATCAAGGGTAACGCTGAAATGAATTTGAACTTTGCAGATGATCGTGGTGTAAGCCCTAATTTTGAGATTCAAGTTAGCCAATTATCTAATGAGACAGTTGGAGCAACAGACTATTATTGGAAGAATAAAGGCGATGATCAGGAGGTATTGCTAACTGACAATCCCCTTAAAATTGCGACAATTAATGATGATAGTAACTTACCAAGCAATGTAACTATGACAATGGCAGGGGGAAACTATCAATTCAATTATCCGGAGAATGCTGGGCTGCTATTGAAGGCCAAAAACTCCCTGAAAGTTCAGGAAAGTGAGAATGCTAAGATTCAATATGCGATAGTAAATGGGCCAGGTAGTGACTAATCAAGGCTATTTTTTGGGGGAGGATATATGTTAAAGAAAATAGGAATTGGATTAGCGGTGATTTTAAGTGTTTTAACATTTTATTCGAGGACGCATGCGGCTGAAATTACCAGGCGGGACGCGACTAAGGCGGAACAAAAGAGCACTGAAAGTACAACCAAATTTAGCGTTGAGCCGGTTATGGATCAACAACAAATAAAATCGGATGTTACATATTGGTGGATGCGGGCAAATCCTGGCAAGCAGCAAACCATTCATGTAAAGATTGTTAATGGTGAGGAATCAGCTAAGTTTGATATGGCTGTAAATCAGGCTGTTACAAATGAGAATTTAACAGTTGACTATGGCAAGCGTGGGGAAGGCGCATATAAGTTGTTGACTAGTGCGACACCGATTAATTTTGAGAAGGTTACATCAATTGGCGATCATAAAGGTTCAAAGTATAAGATCACGTTGGCACCACACGAGGTCGCAATTGTGCCACTGACGATTAATGTCCCTAAGCAAGCGTTTACTGGTCTTGCAGTTGGCGGTTTAAGTGTTACGCGTGAAGCGGCTGAGTCAATCGACTCGGCTGTCACGAATGTCTTTAATTATACGTATGCCATTGTATTGCAGGGTTCAGATAAAGTAGGTCAAGCGAACTTGAATTTCACCAATTTAGAAGTAAAACGGCGTACGCACAATAATAAATTCATTATTAACCTAACTAATAGGACTAATGCAATCATTAAGGGCGTCAGTGCAATTGGAACGGTTAAGAATGAAGCAAATCAGACGGTTGCAAAAATTAATCTGAAGGATGGTACGATTGTTCCACAAGCAAAGTTCGCGCTACAACTTGTTGATCATGGCGAAAAATTGCCAGCGGGAAAGTATAGAATTGATCTATTAGTTAAAGATGATTCAAAGCAGATGTGGCAAGTTAAGGAAACGATTACCATTACCAATGACAAAGATGATTTCAGTCAAAAAATTCATTTAAAGAATACGCTGGTAGAGAATTATTGGCTGTGGGGTCTTGGCGGAATGAGTCTGTTAATCATTTTGGTAGGTATCTATTTATATCTGAGTAAGAAGCATGGGCATCATTAGTCGCTAATGCCAATTCTTATAATATATAGGTCTTTGCAAAGAATATTTACTAATTCATAGTTATATCTTCCTTAAAATCGTATAATAACTATTATCGAGGATTTGAATTTTGGGGTTAAATTAAGGGAAGTTATTAGGTTAGGGAAAGTATGAATAAGCAGCGATTGGCGGGCTCACGGTACATCACCGGATTTGATGGAATGCGAACCTTGGCCGTATTAGGAGTGATTATCTATCATCTATCACCAACCACATTGCCGGGTGGTTATTTAGGGGTAGTGATCTTCTTTGTTTTAACAGGATACTTAATTACAGATTTGTTAAAACAAGAGCAAGAGCAGTACACGAAAATCAATCTAAGGCAATTTTATCAACGACGAATTAGACGATTATTTCCGTTATTGATTTTTGTTTTAACGACAAGCACACTCTATATTGTAGCGTTCCAGCAAAATCTGTTGACGCATTTGCGAGGGGCAGTACTTTCAAGCGCCTTCTATGTGAATAATATCTGGCAGATTTTGCAAGGGAGCAGTTATTTTGATCGTTTTGGGAATGAGTCTCCATTCAAGCACATCTGGGCCTTATCAATTGAGGGGCAATTTTACTTATTGTGGCCATTGATTTTTGTCGGGTTAACATATTTGGTCAAAAAAGCGCGAATAGTTTTTAGAATCCTAATCGGACTGAGTATCATTAGTGCTTTAGCAATGGCAGTTCTTTATCATCCTGGTACAGATCCTAGTCGAGTATATTATGGAACAGATACAAGAGCCTTCAGTCTCCTTCTAGGAGCTGCCTTGGCATTTATATGGCCAAGTACCAAGTTGAAAGTGGGAATCCCAGCGGGAAATCGTAAAATGCTGGACCGAGTTGGGATGGTCAGCTTGGGATTGATTATATTAAGTTATTTGGTTGCAAATGATGCACAACCACTTGTATATCAAGGCGGGATGTATTTGTTTACTATTATCGTTACCAGTTTGACGATGTTAGTCGTGCATCCAGCAAGTAGAATGAATCGCCTTTTAACGGGCTCATTCTTCAAATATATTGGTAGTCGCAGTTACGGAATTTACTTATGGCAATTTCCGATTATGATTTTCTATGAAGCGAAGATTGATGTTGGAAATCATCCTTTTTTTCATGCTCTACTCGAACTAGCAATTATTCTACTTGCAAGTGAATTGTCATATCGGCTGATTGAGCGGCCAAGTGCGCGACTTTCATTAGGCGAATGGTGGCAGAATACGAGGTCGGCTTACCGGCATCCTGCGCGAACAGGTATCAATCTAAAGGTTTACGGTTGGTCAGGATTAATTGTCAGTATGCTGATAATAATTGCACTGCCAGCTACAGGAAATCAAAAACCAAGTGCTAGTAAATTGCAGTCAAAGATTAAAGCTAATAGTCAGTTAATTAAAAAGCATGCCGACGTGCAAAGTAGTACCTCTAGCCAAGATAGTGCGGCGATTCAGCAGACTGCTCAGAAGTTTGGTTTAACCACGCGACAGGTTTCCGCGGCACAAAATAAGGATGTGACAGCAATTGGCGATTCAGTTGTTCTGGCATCTGCTCAACAATTACAAACGGTTTTCCCGAAAATGAATATTAATGCTGAGGTTGGTCGGCAAATATATGGTTCGTATGATGTTTTGACCGATTTGGTGCAAACGAAAAAGCTCGATGATACGGTATTGGTTTCATTAGGTACTAACGGAGCGTGGACTAGTGAACAATTTGATCGATTTATGACATTGGTCGGTTCAAAGCGCCAGGTCTATTGGGTTAACGTCCATGCACCAGCCCAACGCTGGCAAAATCAAGTAAATCAAGCCTTGATAGATGCTAGCAAGCAATATAAGAATTTGCATGTGATTAATTGGAACCAGGCGAGCGTGCAACACGCAGAATGGTTTTATGCTGATCAAGTTCATCCAAATGGGGCCGGCGAGATTGTGTATACAAAAGTAGTTACTAATGCGATTGTCCCTAAATAAACGGACTATCTAAAATGATTTCCAAGTAACAATTGATTTATGAATTGTTACTTGGATTTTTTTGCGGAAAAAACATAGATCGGGCAGACATTTGTCATATAGATGATGATATAATGATAAGGAAATGCCGGGTAAATTAAGAGCTTCCTTGAGCTATTCTATGGAATAGTTGGGTGTATTTGTAAGCAAGTTAGGCGTTTTGGGGTTTGACTAACTGTTGTAGAGCTTATGGGGGTTACTTGCAAGCGACCGGAGAAGGTCAAATTAAATGTAAATAAAGGGGAGTATGGGATGTTGAAAAAATTATTGAAATTATTTATGGCTTTAGGAATGGTGTTAACTTTTGGGCTAACTGGTCTGCAGAGTGCATCGGCAAATCAATTGACATTTTCTGTTGAACCAACTTTGCCTGATAATCAAGTCAACGATAAGGATGGTTTCTTTAATCTCTTAATGCAGCCGGGGCAGGTACAGGATTTGCATCTAAAGTATTCCAACAATAGTGGTAAGACAATTACAATTACAACTAAGGTTGCAAGTGCTACAACGAACATTAACGGTGTTGTAGAATACGGTGCGAACAAAATTAAAGCAGATAAAACCTTGAAGTATAACATGGCGGATTTGGTTGAGTTTCCAAAGGAAGTCGAAGTGAAGTCGGGTGAAAGTAAAGATGTCGTCGTACGGGTTAAGATGCCAGATGCCGACTATCCTGGAATCATCGCTGGTGGTCTAACATTCTCTGATCAAGCTGCAGATGCTGCGAATCAGAAGAATACTTCAAAGTCGACCGCAGTCAAGAATATTTATGGATTTCAACTGGGCTTGTTGATGCGACAATCAAATGAATTAAATAATGTTTTCCCAACAAAGATGGTCGAAAGCGAGGGGCTGAAATTACATAAAGTTCAAGCCGCACAGGTTAATTATCGAAATGTAATTAATGCAAACTTGCAGAACCCACTCCCTGTTTACGTCAATCAGATGGCAATATCGGCTAAAGTTTACTCGGCATCGAATAACAAGTTACTGTATGAATCGAAAAACAATTCCATGCAAATGGCACCAAATAGTAACTTTGATTATCCAATTTCGTTAGGCGATGGGAAAAAATTAGCCGCTGGTAAATATCGTTTAAAGATGACGGTATATGCTTATAAGGATGGCGAGGCAAATTACAAGACAAAAGAATTTGATAAGAAAGAAACAACTTATCAATATCGTTGGAAGTTTGATAAACAGTTCACCGTGACTGATAAGACAGCTGGTGATTTGAACAAAAAGGATGTTACGATTCAACATATTGACTGGGTTGCGATTTTAGTTGGAATCGCCTTGCTACTATTGCTATTAGCTGGAGGGTTGTGGTTGGTACTTTGGAAGCGTCGCAAGAATAATGCTGAGGTCACAATTGAGGAAGCCGTGACTAATCAAGCTGGCGAGGATATTGTAATTCAACGGACGACAACAATGCGCGAATATAAGCAAATGTTGAAGCAACATAAGTCAGTACGTTTAATTGAAAAAGAGTAACTTATGAAAAAGAGAGATCGCTTATTAGCGGGATTAGTTTTGGTTTTAATCACGATCGCGGCAATTCTGTTTGCTTTGCCCTTTATAAGAAACTATGAAGCATTTCGGTTGAATCAAACTACAACGGTACAGTATACAAAGACCCTACCGAAAAAAATTGCTCCAGCAGAAACAATTGAGCCAGCTTCAATTTGGCAACTCCAAGCCCAGCAGAATCAAAATCAGGCAGCGTTAGGGCGAGTTGCAATTCCGGCATTGGGAATGGTTGATAATATCTATGTAGGTTTGACAACAAATAATTTGGCTTTGGGAGCAGTTACGCTCTTTCCAAGACGGGTTCCAGAGCAACATAATTTTGTTTTGTTAGGCCATAACATGGGATACCATGCTTTACATTTTGGAGCGCTGAAGAATGCGAAAGTTGGGCAATTGATATATTTGGATTATTTAGGCAAGCATTATCAGTACCGGATCAATAAAATTGAACAAATTAATGAGACTGAGATTGATAAGGTGCAAGATAGTTCAGAATCAAAATTATCTTTGGTAACTTGTTCGGCGGCAACTAGGACACCTAAGCGTATTTTAGTTGAAGCTAATTTGGAAAATTCTGGTCAGGCGTCAAAACAATTTGATGAGCAATTTAAGGTAACTAGCGCCAAAAATCAAGCAAATATCCGTAAAGAGCTTTGGCAACGGGCAACGTTACCATTGCTTGGTATCCTACTGGGATGGTTAATTTTGGTTGTTATTATCTGGCGATCATTAAAGCGTTAAAAAAAGGACAGCATTTGCTGTTCCTTTTTTTTAACAAAAATTACCGCCAGGTACCTATAGAACAAAATAGTCGGTACTGTGCAGGGGCGCTTATAAATTGTAAGATATTTTTTGTTGATTTCAAGTGAGGAAACGTACTTTAGGTAAGTGTTTTTTCATTGGAAATAATTAAAAGATGAGGCGGGAATTTATATGACTGATCGACAGATATCAGCGAAGTTTACTTTATTTGCATTAGCAATCAGCGCATTTGCAATTGGCTCAACAGAGTTTATCAGTGTAGGGCTAATGCCAATGCTAATTAAAAGTTTTGGGATTTCAACGGCACAGGCAGGCCTAACAGTAACCATTTATGCGGCGGGAATCATGATTGGGGCGCCTTTGCTGACGATCTTTACCGGTAAAATTAATCGGCATCGATTGATGCTAGTTATTATGATTATGTTTATTGTTGGGAACGTTATAACTGCGTTGGCACCAACATTCCTAATTCTTTTGCTTGGACGAGTATTAGCGGCCTTTGCCCATGGCATCTTTATGACGGTTGCTTCAGTGATTGCGGCTGCGGTTGTAACGCCTGAAAAAAGGGCGTCAGCGATCGCAGTTATGTTTACAGGACTAACTGTTGCAACGGTGACAGGAGTTCCGCTGGGTACCTTTATCGGGCAGATCGCTGGTTGGCAGTGGTCATTCTTTTTCATTAGTCTAATTGGTGTGATTGGATTGCTTGCAGATTATTACTTGATTCCACGGAAATTACCAACACCGGGAAAGACAAGTGCAAGGGGAATTGGTCGTGTATTAAGGAATCCGCAACTGTTATTAATTTTGCTAATTTCAGCGTTTGGTTATGGCGGAACTTTTGTGGTTTACACATACTTAGCGCCAATCTTGGAGCAAACGATGGGATGGTCTGCAGGGGCTGTTGTGATTATATTGATTGGTTATGGCCTAATGGTTGCAATCGGCAATACACTTGGGGGACGTTTTGCGGATGTCAAACCCTTACAAGCCCTCCTAAAGATGTTTATCATCTTAGCTTTCGTGGTTTTACTACTAATGTTCACGGCTACGCATCATTGGTTAGGTTTGATGAATGTGCTTTTGATGGGATTATTTGCTTTTATGAATGTTCCCGGCCTACAAACCTCATTGGTTCAATTAGCAAGTGAATTTACACCGCAGGATATTACAATGGCATCGGCTCTAAACATTGCCGCTTTCAATGTCGGTATTACGATGGGTTCGGGACTGGGTGGACAGGTTATTCAACATTGGTCGCTGACTATGACTCCGCTGTTTAGCGCCTTGATGATTGCGATTGGCGGAATTTTGACGATAGTTTTATTAAGGATTGAGAGAAGACGGCATCAGGGATAAAGCTTAATGGAATCCAGGCAACTGGATTTTTTTATTAGCACAGTCATTTCAAAAATTAAAGACTTATGTAAGTTAACAATTAGTGTTATGCTGGCGAATAAATAAGGTTTAGGGGGCCACCTAATGGTAATTACTGGTCAGAAACTAGCTTTTACAGCAATCGAAACTGGCAATTGTTATGTCGATTGTGATTTTGCTTACTCAAATGAACGGATCTATATTGCTGATGTTACGTTCGATCATTGTACCTTTGCACAGCAAAACTTTGCCGATAGTGAATGGTTAGACGTGACTTTTAAAAATATTGATTTTTCGAATGACACATTTGAGAGTAGTGTAATCTATCGAACGACTTTCGATAATTGCCGAATGATGGGAAGCGAGTTAATTGCTAGTAGGCTAAAAGCAGTTAAGTTTAGCAATTCGCAATTGATGTATAGTAACTTCAATAGCGCCAAGATTGAACATGGTGAATTCAAAGAGTGTAATTTGACTGAAAGTAGTTTTCAATCAGTTACGTTTAAAGATATTAATTGCTTCCAAAATAGTAACTTAAATGGGAGCGATTTTGTTGATAGTTATTTACGAGGAGTTGATCTTTCTACGAGTGATTTCGACGAATTATTGCTTGATCCAAACATGGTGCAAGGGCTGGTTTTAAATTCTTACCAAGTTCAGCAAATTGTCGGTTTGCTGGGGATTATTCTAAAATAGTAGCTAGCATCTGATGCTACCTTAAAAGCGAAAAAACGTGTATGATAAGCTATACAAAGGTAAGCGTATCTTAGACGAGTGGGGTTGAGCGAAATGGATCAAATAAAAAAAACATATTTAGGTGAACTGTATCCAGAAGTGGATGAGACGAAAATCGATGAAGTTGTAACTGGGATTGAAAGCTTATTTGAAATAATAGGTGAGGATCCTAATCGAGAGGGACTTCAAGATACGCCGTACCGTTTTGTAAAGGCTTTTGCTGAATATAGCCAAGGATATCGAGAAGACCCACGAAAGCATCTTGAAACGCAATTTGCGGCTGAGTCGCATGACATCGTTGTTGTTAAGGATATTCCTTTTGAGTCGCTGTGTGAGCATCATCTGGCACGGTTTCACGGAGTTGCTCATGTTGCGTACATTCCAAATGATAAAATAACGGGGTTGTCAAAATTCCCACGGATGATTAATGGGTACGCACGACGGTTGCAGGTTCAAGAAAGATTGACAGCCCAAGTAGCAGATGCCATTTTTGAAGTTCTTAATCCTGAAGCATGTGCGGTGGTGATTGAGGCAACTCATTCATGCATGACGGCTCGTGGGGCAATGGCCCACGGATCATCAACTAAGACTTTTGCGGTTCGTGGGGCCGATCGCAATTTACTGACCTACCTAAATTAAGTTGAGGACATCGCGATGAGAGTTGTAATGGTCATGGTGGCTAGTTTAGACGGGATTGTGGCACGTCGAGCTAACGAGAGTGTTGGTAGTTGGTCTTCAGCTGCAGATAAACTTCATTTACAACAGACACTTGCCAAATGTGATGGCATCATTGTCGGTCATGGTACCTTTGACGAGAAGTTTGTTGATGTGCCACATTATGTGTTATCGAGAAACAGGTCTTCAACGTCCCATGATGAGGCGGAGCAGGTGTTTTATACTGCAATGCCGGCGAATCAGCTTGTTACCGCCTTAGCAGAGCGAGGTCATCAACAGATTCTTTTGTTAGGCGGCCCCACGATTAATCAATTATTTCTAGAAGCTGGTGTCGTGGACGAACTTTGGCTGACGGTTGAACCAGTCATTTTTGGAGCAGGCAAACATTTGGTAACTGCGGAAATTGAACAGTCGTTAAGGTTGGTATCGTGTGAACAACTTAATGATCAGGGAACTTTATTATTGAAATATGACTTAATAAAATAGCTTCAAGTATAAAATTACTTATACTTGAAGCTATTTTTTATTAATTAACCAATTCGCGCTGGATGCGATAAACGAGTGTGTTACTGCAACCAAGTTCTTTAGTGATGGAGTAGATGGTTTGACCATCGTTTAGTTTATCGACAATGTCGTAATATAGTTTTTGGCGTTTTTTGTTGGTGACGTCTGGACCATATAGGATTTTGCGGCCAGTATAAAGTCCTTTTTGTTTTGCAATTTCAATGCCTTGTTTTTGACGCTCTAGAATTCGTTTGCGTTCCTCAGCTGCCAAATATTTTTTTAGCTCGATGATAATTGAATGCAAAAAACGCTGGGTATGTTGATTTTCAATCTCGTCAAATTCTGGCACATCCAATGCATGCCACTGAATTCCACGTGTGTCGAGAAGCACGATAATCTTTGTCAGGAATTCTGGATCACGCGAGAGGCGATCTAGGCTCATTACAATAAAAGTGTCTCCATGCTTTAATTTCTTTAATAATTTGTTGAGTTGCGGTCGATTATTTTCAGCCCCTGACTCGGCCTCCGAATAAATTTTGTCGACCCCATAATCATTGAGTGCTTTTAACTGTCGGTCTAAGTTTTGGTCTTTAGTACTGACCCGCGCATATCCATATATCATAATAACCCCCAAAAAATAAATTAATATTATCCATTATAAATTGAACATTTGGATGATGAACTACTTTTTATTTTCGAAAAAGGTCTTAATTTAAAGCATTTGCCTATTGCATGGGCAGGCATTAATAGGAAACAATCGTAAATCTTTTCTTAATTTGAATTTTAGCAGACATAATTGACCAGTCTGTTATATTTATGAGATTAAAGCTGAACTAGTTTGTTAAATTTAAAATAAAATCTGGCTGACGTGGGCAAATAATCAAATAAAGTTGAGATAATTGCCTAATTAATTACATTCGTTTTGCCCAAAATAATCATTAAAAATTCTTAGGGTCGTTGTATGCTGATTTTAAAGTAGCTGACTCGATGAGAAATGGAGGAAAGTATGTTGGGATGGATAATAATTGGGCTAGTGGTTTTGCTAGGGCTTACGTTAACTTTTTCGTTAACAAAGATTGCGGCACGGTCTGAAGTAATGTACCGACAGATCGAGGAACATCAGTTGAAAAATCAAGATATAAGAAATTAACGGTCATATATGGAATTAGGTATCCCGAGGTTGCAGTGCATCAGCATTTGTTAAGTTGCCAGGTTTTTTTGTCTTAATTAGCATATAATATGCAGAGATAATTTTTTCTGGGGGAATTTGGGGATGTCGGCAGTTTTTCTATTTATTTTACTGTATTTTATACAAAAGCAATTTAGCTATGAGCGACCAAAACGCTATCAATATGTGTTATTACCAATCTATACAGGGGTTTTGTTCATATTAAGCCTTGGTCATGGCAGGGTAGCCCCAGCGTGGGTGATTGGTATCATTGGGATTGGGATCGTAGTTGGTATGATTCAAGGGAATTTTGCAAAACTATCACCTTATATCGGTGAAGCTGGTGAGGCACGGGTCAAAATCAAAGGTGGCTGGCCATATTTGATCGGTTGGATCCTACTTTTATTGGGGCAACTAGCCATTAATCTTTATATAGCACATACGCAATTTGATTTGAATGAGTTGATTAATGAATCTAAGAGTTTAATGCTGGAAGAGTTGTTTCCATTTAGGAAAATTAATGGAATTAACTGGTGGCCTTTTTGGGCTCTATCGACCAGTGCTAGCGTAACTTATACGATGATTTTATATTTACGTTCACCAGAGTTTCGATTGACGATTCGTCGCGGGGCGCATCGAGCTGATCGAAACAGTCGACGGAAGTGATAATAAAAGGAGGGGTGCATACTGGTGCGCCCCTCCTTTTACTCTTTAATATGTTCAAGACCACAATTGAGGATCGTTAGGATGTGTCGATCCGTCAACGTATAGTGGATTTGTTGTCCAAATCGTTCGCTAAGAACAAAGTTATGATCTTTTAAAATTCTGAGCTGATGTGAGACGCTCGATTGGCTCATAGCGATGATTGTAGAAATCTCGTTGACACTAAGTGAAGTTGAACCAAGGGCAAGGATAATCTTCACGCGGGTTGGGTCGCTAAGAATTTTGAAAAAACTAGCCAACGGAATAGCTTCTGGGGCAACGATTGCTTCATTTTCTAGTTCAAATACTTTTTGTTCATGTTCTGTAATATCCACAAGCGTTTCTCCTTAGTTCAAGTGTTAACTTCTATCATACCGTAAATTGCCTTTCGATAAAAGAATCTTGAAAAACGCTTTAAAAGTGGTAATATAATAGATATATGAATGAGTGTTCATATAATCAAATGTATTTAAAAGTAGCTTTATGGAAAGGCAGGCAGGGTTATGCGAAGGACTGTTAAATTATACCTAGCGGGCTTAGGATTATTCTTAATCGGATTCAGTATCAGCTTAATAAAAGGCGACAGTCTGTATATCAACATGCTGTTCCTGTTGGCGACAATTTTGGCCGGCTACCATATCATTTTAGAGGGAATTGCTGACACTTATTTTGACACGAAAAAACGGCGAACTTTTACACCAAATATTCACCTGTTGATGTCATTAGGAGCAATTGGCGCAATCATAATTGGACGATTTGAAGAGGCGGCACTGCTCGTCTTAATCTTTGCTGGTGCTCACTTCTTAGAAGATTACACAGAGGGAAAAAGTAAGCGAGAAATTAAAGCGTTGCTGGCCTTAAATCCGGTTGAAGCACGTAAAGTTCTACCTGATGGTCGCATTCTAGAATTGCCAGTTGAAGATGTTGCCATTGGCGATCAGTTACAGGTGCAAAATGGCGCTCAAGTACCAATTGATGGGACTGTTGCGAGTGGTACGGCGATTATTGATGAGTCAGCGATTAGCGGTGAGAGCATTCCGCGGGAAAAGCAACCTGGTGATGAAGTTTTTGCGGGGACGATCAACGGAAATTCGACCTTTATAATGACCGCGACCCAGCTGAGTAAAGATACTGTCTTTTCAAAAATCTTACAGCTGGTTAACAGTTCACAAAACGATTTAACCAAAACAGCCTCAAAAATCAAACAATTAGAGCCTAAATATGTAACGTTGGTTCTAATCAGCTTTCCTTTGGTTGTTTTAGCAGGGCCGATGTTACTGGGGTGGTCATGGACGACAACCTTTTATCGAAGTATCATATTTCTGATCTCGGCTTCACCTTGTGCGTTGGCGGCAAGTGCAGTGCCAGCAACTTTGTCGGCATTATCGAACTTGGCAAAGCAAAATGTACTCTTTAAAGGGGGCAGTTTCCTTGCTAACCTGAGCGGTCTGAAGGCGATTGCTTTTGATAAAACAGGGACCCTTACAAAGGGGCAGCCAGAAGTGACAGATTTTTATATACAAGCGGACCTTGATAAGGACGAACTTGGTCAGATTATTTTAACAATGGAGAATCAAGCTAATCATCCTTTGGCGAGCGCGATTGTACGATATCTCGATGATCGTCAGTTAGTTGAATTAGAAATTAAAAGCGAGTTAGGCAAGGGGATTTCGAGTGACTTCCGGGGCCATCACTATCAAATTGGAAAACCAAGCCTGTTTGAGAATGTGGAACCTTCGATTATTGCGCAACGGACGAGTTTATCTGCTAGTGGCAAGATTGTAATTTATGTTGCACGTGATAAGCAGGTGATTGGCTATCTTGGTCTAATGGATGTTCCAAATCAAGCCGCTGTGGAGACCGTGTCCTATCTGGCTGAACAGAATATTCGGACAATCATGGTAACGGGAGACGCTAAATTAACAGGTGAGGCAGTTGCTAAGTTAGTTGGGGTAGAAGAGGTAATTGCGGATGTTCTACCTGAGGAAAAGCAAGCGATTGTGCAAAATCTTCAAGCAAAGTATGGCTTGGTTGGAATGGTTGGTGACGGAGTTAACGATGCTCCCGCTTTGGTTAAAGCAGATATTGGGATTGCGATGGGCGATGGAACCGACGTGGCAATTGATGTTGCTGATGTTGTACTAATGAAAAACGATTTGAAAAAACTGACTTACGCACATCGAGTTTCGAAGCGTTTGAACCGGATTGTGTGGCAGAATGTTATTTTTTCAATGCTAATCGTGTTGACGCTAGTTGTATTGAACTTTATGGGCATCAGCAGTATCACATTTGGAGTTTTTGCCCATGAGGGTAGTACGATTCTTGTAATCTTAAATGGTCTGCGGTTATTGAAGACTAGCTCAAATTAAGCTAAAACGGATTCAGCTCCTATGGGGCTGAATTTTTTTGATTTTAATGATTACGCATTGTTTTGTCTGGGAATGTTATAATATAAGTATATTCATAACTGGAGGGGATTATTATGTTATCAGATCGTTTTTTGCAAAAGATGCGGAATGGAATCGGGATTGATGGATTGCTATCGGTGGTCTTTGGAGCATTAATCTTGTTTTGGCCTGGTCGCACAGCCTCACTTGCAGCCATTTTTATCGGAATTGCGTTTATTTTGATTGGCTTGGGCTATTTGGGTTCAGTTTTCAGAGATGATGGCGAAAGTGGTTGGGCGCGGATTGGCCATTTATTATTGGGGGCATTGTACCTAATTGCTGGAATCTTTACTTTTATTGATTTGGCTGCCGCAACGACATATTTCTTCGCCTTAATTGGGATTTTTGTTGGAATGACGTGGGTTGTTGAAGGATTTGTTAGCTTCGGAATGTTACGTTTCACTCCATCGCGTGGCTGGACAATTTTTTCAGCAATTTTGAGTTTAGTGGCAGGTTTCATGTTACTATTGACGCCAATTTGGGGTGCAATGGTACTTTGGACGTTGCTGGGAAGCGTGTTACTTGTACTTGGAATCTTTAAACTAATTCGTTATTTTACTTGGCGTTAAAAATTAATATAAACGATCAGCCACTGCAGGTTTTATCTGAGGTGGCTTTTTTGTGCAGGATCACGTTTGACAGCATAAACAGGAGAGGACTATAATCTTTCAGTTAGTGAAAAAACAGTTGGGGGCTGAAACACATGGAGTTGACCGAAAATTTGCACGAAGATATGATGCAAAGTGATAAAAAAGAGCATACGGGACTCGTTTTAAGTATTTCAACCGTGATTTTGGGAGTAATCGTTGGATTTAGTTCATTATTGTTGAGTCTGTTCCTTGAAGGTGTTGAAAAGTTATTTCTGGGATTTGAAGAAACAACATTGGTTCCGGTAGCAACGGGAGTTTGGTCTGGCAGACGCCTAATCTCCTTAGTATTAGGAGGACTCATTGCTGCAGGAGCTTGGTATCTTTTGAAGAAATACTTTAAGCCAACCGTGGGCATTAATAAGGCGTTGAATGGAAATGAGATGCCCTTTTGGGCTACCGTAGTGCATGTGATGACGCAGATCTTTTTCGTTGGGACTGGTGGATCGATTGGGCGTGAATTGGCACCCCGAGAAGCAGGAGCGATGCTCGCACAAAAATGGTTGGACTTGCTAGCCTGGATGAAACTTGATCGATTAGATCAAACAGATCGGCGATTGTTGGTGGCAGCAGCAGCGGGGGCTGGATTTGCGGGAGTGTATATCGCCCCTATAACAGGGATGATGTTTAGCGTTGAGATTTTGATGAAAAAGGTCGATAAGCGAACAGTGGCGGTCAGCCTTGTAATGTCAGTAGTTGCAACGTTGGTTGGCTCGATTCTGAAGGGATTCCATCCCTATTATTTTGTCGCCGATACGAAGTTCACATTGATTTTGTTACCCTTTGTTTTGGTTGTTGGACCTTTGGGGGGATTATTGGGAGCTTATCTTCGACGTGCATTTCAGTGGGCGGAACAAAATAAGGCGCAAGGATCTCAGATTTTATGGCAATTACCATTAGTAGCAGGATTGACGGGACTTGTTGCGATGATCTATCCTCAAATTATGGGGAATGGTCGTGGAACGGCTCAGTTAGCCATCGGGACGCATAGTAGCAATTTAGTTTATCTATTGATTTTCGGAATGCTAGCGAAGGCCATCATAACAAGCTTGACGATTAAGGCCGGTGCTTGGGGTGGAACCTTGACACCATCAATTGCCGTAGGAGCCGCATTTGGAGCGATTGCAACCTTTGCTTATATCTTGCTGGTCCCAGGAGCTTCAGTTAGTCAGGGCGCTGTGATTGGTGCTTGTGCCGTGTTGGCGGCTTCGCAGCAGGCGCCCTTGATGGCATTGTTTATGATTTTTGAAGTGTGCCATTTGGATTACTCAGCGCTGTTGCCACTTAGTTTAAGTGTCGCGCTTTCGATTTCAACTGCAAAATTAGTTAAATAGTCTTATTGTCGAACGTCATTGGCGTTCGACTTTTTTGTTTGTTAGATGTAAGCGTTTAATTTCGTTTAACAAAGCGGTTATATTACAATCAAGGTGAATTCGCAGATATTGATTGGAGGGGGCAAATGAAAAAAGGAAAAATTATTTTAATAATTTTGGTTGTTGGATTATTAGTCTTGCTGACACTATTAGCATTCTTACGTCCAAACGGACCGTCACAGAATAAGAACGTTCCAAAATCATATTATCGGCAGAAAGGAACAAGCGAACAGATGAAAAAATATGTTGCAGGGACACTGCTTGAGGCGACCAAACAGGCTGATTTAAATAGAGTAAAAAAGTTGCTAACCAATTCAACAGTTCAGGTTGATGAAGTGGATCATGAAAGTAATACGGCGCTCGCAATTGCGGTTCAGAAAAATGATGTCCAAATTGCAAAGGTTTTGATTGATCATGGTGCGGATATTAACTATCAAAATAAAATTAGTGACAGTCCATATCTTTATGCAGGAGCCCAAGGAAGGACTGAAATCTTAGCTTACATGCTTGAACACAGTCAACCAGACGAGCAGATTCATAACCGGTTTGGCGGGAATGCACTGATACCGGCAGCTGAGAAGGGGCACATTGATAATGTACGCTTGTTGTTAGCAGATGGGCGTGAGAACATCAATCACCAAAATAATTTTGGCTACACGGCATTAATTGAGGCAGTCGCCTTACGAGACGGATCAGAAACTTACCAAGAAATTGTGCGGATTTTACTTGAGAACGGTGCAGATCAGTCAATCAGAGATAATGACGGAAAGACAGCTTTAGACTATGCTAATCAATATAATTATGTGGCGATCCGCGCCTTATTAATTGCATATCAATAGTTGAACGATCGGATGGCCGTGTGCTTTGCACAAGGCTTTTTTTGTTCAATTAAATGAGTTGAAATATTCAATCTTTTTGGCAAAGAACATATAAAATTAGGGCTTTTGAACTTAAAAATGCTTAATTCATTCATTGAAAGGTGAAATAATCTCGATAGGATAAAGGTAACATAGTGCACAGGATTGAGGGGGCGTTTAATCTTTTGATGAAGTGAGGTGCAAACATGAACTGGCATGAGCAAACAAAGGTATATGAAGCTGCGTTGATTAAGGATTTAGATAAAATTATTCGAATTCCATCTGTTTTAGAAGTGAAATCGAGCACACCACAAATGCCGTTTGGAGTTGATGTGGTACGAGCATTGACGGCGATGGAAGAGCTGGCAATGCGGGATGGTTTCAGGTTCGGGCGAGTTGATAATATGGTCACGTGGATTGAATATGGCCCGAAGGATGCTGCTGAAACGGTCGGAATCTTAACACACATTGATGTGGTCCCGGCCGGTGATGGTTGGGATAGCAATCCCTTTCAAGCTAACGTTCGGGCGGGTAAATTATATGGGCGTGGGGCGGCGGATATGAAGTCAGATGTGATGACATCATATTATGCAATTAAATATTTAAAGGATCATGCGATTGAATTAAAGCGCAAGGTTCGGTTGATAATTGGTACTGATGAAGAGAATCAGTGGCGTGATTTGCCAAAATATTTTGAAGTCGAGGGGAAACCAGTGATGGGCTTTTCGCCTGATGGAACATTTCCAGTCATTAATGGTGAAAAAGCTTTCCAAACGATTCAATTACGATTTCCTAGTCAATCTAGTGGGGCCTTTATCTTGATGCGGTTCATGGCAGGTGAGCGAAGTAATGTTGTTCCCGGTGAGGCACGGGCGCGTTTATTGGTTCCAGATGTTAAGCAACTTGAGTTGGATTTCAAGAATTAT
Source organism: Weissella muntiaci (assembly GCF_008107635.1). Classification (GTDB taxonomy): domain Bacteria; phylum Bacillota; class Bacilli; order Lactobacillales; family Lactobacillaceae; genus Weissella; species Weissella muntiaci. Next base: position 64,007 of record NZ_SDGZ01000004.1, read on the forward strand.
TTAGCACAATATCCATTTCTTTCTGGTGAGGTGAGTACTAATCGACAAGAAATCCGGTTAACTTTATATGGGCGGCAGGCGCATGGCGCATATCCGCAAGATGGCGAGAATGCTGGCACTTACTTAGCTAACTTTCTAAATCAATATACATTTGAAGATGATGCAGCTGCTTTCCTTGAACTATTAGACACCTTACACACAGACATTTTGGCAGAAACTTTAGGTTTGCAATACACTGACTCTGAAATGGGGGTGCTAACGCTGAATGTTGCAATTATGCGGTTTAATCATAATGGTCAAGGTCAAATTTCATTAGGTTTCCGTTATCCAAAAGGCATGAACTTGCAGACTGTTAAAGATCAGGTTGGCCAACATTTAGGCACGTTACATGCAAAATTGACGGTTCAGCCAGGTGGGATGGAACCCCATTTAGTTCCATTAACTGATCCGCTGGTCCATGTGCTATCTTTGGCCTATGCGAGTGAGGTTGGGATGTATGCCCCGCCTAGGACATCTAATGGTGGATCATATGCCCGTTTATTAGAGCGTGGTGTTGCCTTTGGGGGGCAGTTTCCGGATGTGCCAGTGACTAGTCATCAATCAAATGAGTATGTACCGGTTGAAAATCTGACACGCACAATGGCAGTCTTTGTTAACGCATTAATTAGTTTGGATAAAATCTAATCAACGAACTTAATCTACACGATGATTATCAAATATGCTTTGGGGGATTTCATTATGACAACGAATACAAAAATCATTAAGGCTTTCCGAGATAATGTTGAATGGCGTAATTTATTGTTGGCGGGGAATTTTGGCTTGGAAATGGAAGTAAATCGCATTCAACGTAATGGTGAATTAAGTGCGCAACCATATCCAAGGTTGTTTGGTGACCGGCGTAAGCATCCTTTTTTAAAAAGTGATTATTCTGAGGGGATGATTGAATTAGTGACACCAGTTGGTAAGTCGATCAAGGAAGCTTACGATGAGTTGCGATATTTGACGTATGTCTTGCGGCATGAGCTTTATGATAATGAGGGGCTCTGGCCACTGAGCTTGCCCCCAAGAGTCAAGGAAAACGATGTTGAATGGTTAGATACATTTTTTGAAAAAAATTGGGAACAAAGGTACCATAATTATTTGATTCAGCGTTATGGTTCAGTACATGGCATCATTAGTGGCCCCCATATTAATTTGGCCGTTAATCAACAGCTGATCGAGCGGTTATTTGAACTTTCTGGTGAGCAGGATCTAAAACAGTTTACAAATAATTTCTATTATCGAATTGGACAAGGGTTTGAAGCCAACCGTGGCTTACTGATTTATTTATTTGGTGCCAGCCCCATTAATTTCAATGACAGTGATCAAAATATTCCGAAAGACTTGAAGCTTGGGCGTTCAATTCGAAATAGCCAATATGGTTACGTTAATACAAATGAGGTTGCAATTGACTATGCGGGTGATTTTAATGAACATGTAGATAAGATTCGGACGGCCGTCACTCAGGGGAAAATCTTCGCACCAAGTGAATTCTATGGAACGGTTAGGTTTAAAGGGCATGGCAGTTATGAAGATCTTCGGGACAACGGAATTGAGTATCTGGAGTTAAGAATTATTGATACGAATCCCTTTGACGAAAATGGGATTGCTTTAGCCGACTTAAACATTATTCAATTTTTGGTGGCCTGGATGATTGTATTTAATAAGTCGTATACCGATAATGAGCTAGTTGAGCGCCGAAAGATAGCAAATCAAGTTGCATTAAGTGATCCCTTTGAGCTATTTGATTTCGAGGAACAATTTATTGATGAATTGAAACAGGTAAACCAAATATTTGGGGGTTATTTTACGAAACCAATGTTGCTTATCTTGGAACGACTAAAGGATGCGAAGAAGACGCCTGCGGGGCAGTTAATGCAGATTACTAAGACGAAGATTGGTTTACATGATTGGGCACGTCAGGTGGCACTAAATCGACAGCAAGCCTTTCGTAATCGTCGGCAGGATGCCTTGACTTACGAGAAGATGGCGCGTTTGCTTACAGGAGAATAACAATTTTGGCCGGTCAGTGATGGCGGGCCGTTTTCTGTCGTTTCAATTAAGTTTAACTTGATATTGCTTTTGAACAGTATATAATTAAACTTAACAAGAGACGAAAGAGAGTAGTTTAAAATGAATAAGTGGTATTCGGTTACATATTTTAATGGCCTCCTTGATCAAGAGTCGCAATGTGAATATCGAACAGAGAATTTTCCAGAGGCGATTCGATATGCTCAGAAAGTAACATCAAAAAATGTGATGTTGCAGATTGACCTAATTGATCATGATGCTGTACATAGTAGTAGTGTTTTAAAAGTTTGGCATGGTGGTGAAAATAAGAAAGCAACCGTGGAAAACACTCCAAACCTTGAAGAGAAAGGTTTCCGAAGTAGCTTGCGAAATTATCTGTTTAATTAAATGGATAGGGTTAAGCTTGATTCCTTAGGAAATTTGAATGAACTTAGTTCGATTGAAATTGACAATATATTTTTAATTGTGTATAATTTCACACTGGGGAATGGAGGAGTATTATGAAAAAGCATTTTGAGCGACCAATTAAGAATGCAGCGAATGAAGCTGTTCTAGTTGAATGGTACGAAAGAGCGGGGCATACGGTTCAGGTTAAAAGTCGGACAAATACCGCTAAAAATGGTGCAATTGCAACCGAATTATACTTGGAAGTACAAACGTTAGAAGCATAATTGAAGTTTTAACTAGAAAGGTGCTAATAAATTAGTGGCTTTTTTTATTATAAAGATTATGATTTATTAGGTGTAAGCATGGTTCTGCTTTAAATAAGTGAACGGATGATTTAGTACAATTAATTTAATAATCTTGAAGAGGAAGCAGGAAGTAAAATGAAAGCATTAATTACAGGAGCGAATAAGGGGATTGGCTTTGCAATTGCTACTGAGATGGCTAAGCAAGGGATTGAAGTCTTTGTGGGCGCACGCTCAAAAGACCGTGGATTGGCGGCTGTCAATGAACTAGTGAGCAAGGGATTAAAAGCACACTATGTTCAGATTGACTTACAGGATCAGGCGTCCATTGAGCTAGCAGCTTCGGAGATTGATGATCTAGATATTTTGGTCAATAATGCTGGAATTCCTGATAGTCCTAAAGCTGGTCAACCAGCATTGCAGATGGATAAGGCGGTTGAAGAATATTCCAATGATGATTTGCGTTTAACGATGGAAGTGAACTTCTTAGGTACGCACGCAGTTATCAATCAATTTTTGCCTAAGATGACCACAACTGGTAAGATTATCAATCTAACCGTTCCAATTCAACCAAATGAGTTTTGGCATCCCTTAGCATATATGACCTCGAAGGCGGCTTTAAACGCGATGATCATGGCTTATGCTTGGGAATTTGATGCTAAACATCAACAAAGGCAGATTTTCGGTGTCTTGCCTGGTGCAATTGCAACGGATCTAAACGGAACGACGGTTGGTGATCTAGGTGGCTTAGTTCGTTCAAGTGAAGATGCTGGAAAATTAATTACCAAACTGGCACTGGATTCAGTCAATCATAATGGTGAAATTGTCCAATATGATGGGAAGATTTTATCAGATTATGAAGCACAACTTCGTTAATTAAATATTGTTTGCTTAGGGAAAACAGCTTGAAATGATAATTTTCGAGCTGTTTTTTTATTTTTCATTATTGACGCAGGATAAGGTTGGAATATACTAAAGGTAATAAGAGATTATTCTTATTACCAGAAGTTTCATATATATGTAACAAGTCATTGGTATATGATAGTATATCAGCACGCAGACGAGAATGTTGTTTTATTTGTAACGAATGAGGGAAAGAAAATGGTTAAAACAAAGATTACGACAAAAGGTGGACAACCATTTGCTAATAATGAACATTCATTATCGGCAGGTGCGCGGGGTCCATTGTTGCTACAGGATTATCAATTAGTTGAGAAGTTGGCACACTTCAATCGTGAAAGAATTCCTGAACGTGTTGTGCATGCAAATGGTTCTGGTGCGAAAGGCTATTTTGAACTGACAAATGACATGTCTGCTTACACAAAGGCGGATTTGTTTCAAGGGGTTGGGAAAAAGACAGAAGTGTTTGCCCGCTTCTCACAAGTTGCCGGTGAGCAGGGGTATCCTGATACTATTCGAGATGTGCATGGTTTTGCGACACGCTTTTATACAAAAGATGGGTTATATGACATTGTCGGTAATAATACACCGGTTTTCTTTTTGAATGATCCATTGAAGTTTCCCGATTTTATTCATTCACAAAAACGGGAACCGCAGACTGGTTTACGTGATGCGAATATGCAGTGGGATTACTTCGCACATGCCCCTGAGAGTCTGCATCAAGTAACTATTCTATTTTCTGATCGTGGATTGCCCTATGGGTATGGTTACATGCACGGTTATGGATCGCATACTTTTAAGTGGGTGAATGCGAAAGGCGAGCAATTCTGGGTTAAGTATCATTTCCGGACAGATCACGGGGTGAAAAATCTCACGCCAACGGATGCTGAGACATTAGCAAGCGTGAACACGAATTGGTATCGTCAAGAGATGTTTGATGCGATTGAGGAAGGCGATTTCCCATCATGGACTTTGAAGGTCCAGATAATTCCTTATGAAGAGGGGCTCAATTACAAGTATGACATCTTTGATGTTACTAAGGTTGTGTCACAAAAGGATTATCCTTTGATTGAGGTGGGAAAATTTGTATTGGATCGTAATCCGGATAATTTCTTCAAGGACGTCGAAGAGGCGGCGTTAGCGCCATCTAATCTGGTACCAGGGATTGAGGCTTCAATGGATAAGGTTCTACAGGGACGGTTGTTTGCATATAGTGATGCACAGCGTTATCGTTTGGGGGCCAATTATCAAGATATTGATGTTAATCAACCGCATGGTGTGGAGATTCATTCCTATGAACGGGATGGTCATATGACTACCACCGAAAATGGCGGTGGTGATGTGAATTATGAACCGAACGGGCAAGGTGGGCCAGTATCAGATGAACGTGGTACTATTGCGGAATATCCTGTAACGGGGGAGGTTGCTAATCATTTAGCGTATGATCCAGATTACCATTCACAGCCGGGTGATCTTTATCGTTTGATGACAGAAGCGCAAAAAGAGATTTTGACTGATGAAATCGCGAAGTCGCTAGGTAGCATTGAATCAGAAGAGAATCAACGGCTAGAGATTGAGCAATTTACGAAGGCCGATCCGGACTATGGTCAGCGAGTACAGAAGAAGATTGCTGAAATTAAAGAGAGAAAGTGATTTTCACCAATGGTTGATTAACTTAACCGGAACCGTTCTTTAATAAAATGAGAACGGCTCTTTTGAAACAAGGGCGGTTAATGGAGCTATTGAATGAGCATAAATTGGTTGTCGAAAAATGCTTAGAGTTGTTTTTAATTAAAGTGGATCCCCAAAGCCACCGATTGTTTTAAGAAACTAGCCAATTATGAATGTCCAGCTGATATAATAATCTTACTAATAGTTTACTTGGGGTAGAATCGATGAATAGGAAAAAAGGATTACTTATAATAGCCGGGGTACTCACAATTAGCATTGTAGTGGGAATAGCTTATAGAGCGGTGCAGGTTAAGGACGCTAAGAATGCGGCAAGTTTGGCGATTAAACGAATTAATCGTCAAGAATATCGTGGGGAGCTGCAGGATTACCTAAAACCATTTAGTGAGACCAATACAAATATTGCTGTGTATAGTATTCCATTCGCTACAAAGGCATATAAGAGAGATCGCTTTGTAGTTGAGGTGAAGCGTGCCAATATTGATTGGGATGCTAGTACTGCAACATATAATCGGGAAGTAACATATGATCAGTATCAGGCGAGCGGGAAGAAACAAAGATTTGAAATTGTTTTCCCAGATGTTGAACATGAGTCCGCGCCAAAATATTTTGCATATACAGGCTTGTCTAAGGTAGTTTATACGACACATGTAGATTATCTTGTGGTTGATTTATCAAACAAGCATGTTTCATTGAAAAACGCGGACTTCAGTCAGTCGAAGGACACTTGGATTAACAGAAAGCTATATTCGGTAGATAATTATCGATTAGCCAAAAAATAAATTAATGAAAAACGGCCCTAGAGTTGCAGAATATCCTGCAACCCTAGGGCCGTTTATTAACGTTGCTGAGCAAAGTTTAACAATTCACTTGATAATACATATTCAACATTTGCAAGATCGGAATAATCTTCAGCACCAGTTAGTGCATATAATTTTGCAAGATGATATTGCCAACGTTCAATCTCTGAGATCAGACCAGCTGTGTCAGTTGTCAAAACGGTATGTAGGAAATGTCCGGCAACCCCAACCGCGCGAGCGCCGAGAATTTGCGCTTTTAACACATCGAGTGGACTTTGAATGCCGCCGGTTGCAAAGATGGTTGGTCGTTGGACAATTTTTTGAGCTTCAAGGAGTGATTCAGCGGTTGTAAGCCCCCAATCATAGAGATAAGCATGTTCCGCATCGAGCTCACGGTTGCGTCGATCTTCAATTCTGGCGAAATTAGTGCCAGACCGGCCACCAAGATTAATATACTGAGCGCCTAGATTGGCAAGCGTTTGAATTGTTTGCTGACTCATCCCGAAGCCAACTTCCTTAATAATTACAGGTACCGAAACTTTTTGAATGATTTCTGCTAATTCTGCTTGCCAGATGAAATCACGATCACCTTCGGGCATCACGATTTCTTGAGCAACATTGATATGAACTTCTAGGGCATTGGCATCAATCATATCAATTGCAGCTTGTGCATCTGCTAAATTATGACCGGCACCGATGTTTGCGATCAAAAAACCTGCGGGATTTGTTTTGCGGGCAATCGTGAATGTTTCAGCAACACTAGGGTCTTTTAAGGCAATACTTTGCGATCCGACGGCCATAGCAATGTTTGTCTCACGAGCTGCCATGGCTAATTTTTCATTGATCGAGCCGGTTTTCCGGCTACCACCAGTCATTGCTTCAATATAAAAAGGGGCTTCGAAGGGAAACTTGCTATCTGTGCTTGTAAGATTAACTTTAGCAACACTACTCTCTGGTAGACCGTTTGGAATGATTCGGACTTGGTCTAATGATGAAACAAGAGTTGCTTGACGCTGCTGTGCTTCGGCAAGGGCTAGATGCTCATCCTTGCGATGTGAATGCGCTGATTCCATATATGATGTCCTTTCAGAGATTGGCTCAATGTTGCCAAATTGTTACATCTAAAGGCAAGATTCCGGCATCTTGCCAAGATTGTAACAGTTGAGTTTGGTTAAGTTGATCATGAGTAATTGCGTAACCGTTGTCGCCACCACCGGCGCCAGATATTTTTGTGGGAAGCTGGTACTTATCGGCAATGGCAAGTAATCGCTTAAGCGCAGGTGTAAGATAGTTAATTCCATTTGCATCGGTATAGTTGAATAATATCTGCTGAGCTTTTTTAATGGTCGCAACCGCCTGATTAAAATCAGCTTGTTCAAGAGCTACCCGTAATATTTGGACTAGTTCAGTTGATTGTTCTAAAAAAGGGTTTAACGCTTTTTGGGAAGTGGAGTTTAGGCGACTCTGGGTTGACGCAGCTTTCTGCGTCCAGCCGACATTGAACTGCCAGTTGGCCGGCCAATTGACGGTTTGAATTGACAGCTTGGACCACGGTTGAGAAAGTTGGTCTAGAAGTGAATTGTGTTCTCTTAGTAGAGCTAGTTCAGAGCGATCAAAATTCTGATAGAAGATCACACCACCATAACTGGCGGTGGCAACATCACCCATCGAGCCCTTTGCAAAGTTAGGTAAATCCAACATGGTAAGAACTGCCAACTTAAAGAGTTCGAGTTGCGTAAGTTGCCAATTAAAATGTTGATTGGCAGCTTGCAACATTCCAACAACTAATGCCCCCGAAGAACCAAGACCTAGTTTAGTCCCGTTTTGGTCCAGTTGGCTTCGGGCTGAAATCTTAAAGGGAGGAGTGGACTTGTCAAATTTAGCTTGATTGAAATTAATAATCTGCTGTAAGGTGACATACATGAGACGCCAGCTCGGAGCAGTCGCTGAGATTTCTTTATGGAGGGGATTAATTATGGTTCCCAACTTGTCACTTTCAAGAATGAAATCAGCATTATCAGTTAAGGTAATTGTGATGAACCGATTCACAGCAGCAATTAGTGCACTTTGGCCAGGGTGGGTAACCGCGTATTCCCCAGCTAAATATAATTTGCCAGGGACTGAAATTTTAGTCATTAAATATGATGTCCTTTAATAATCTCAAGTCCAGGTCCAGGCGTCGCAACAGTAGTTTTGACGTTAGGTAGCTGCTCTTTCAGAGCCACAAGGATTTTAGCTGTATCAGCTGGCATTGAAATGATCTTGACATTCGGACCAGCATCCATGGTGGCATATACAGATAAACCTTGTTGACGGAGTCTTTGAACAAGCCGGATGATTATCCAGCTTGTATCTGTCAGATATGAAAAGGCTGGAGTTGCCATCAAATTTTGAGCGTGCATTTGCAATGCATTGGCTTCAGCCAACTGACCGATTTTTTGGAAATCATGGTTTTCAATAGCTGTAAGCATCGCCGGAACTTGTGCGTTTGCATGATCGACCCAAGCCTGATAAAAGGGATCGGTTGCGACAACGCTTTGCATACCGACCCGTGAATTAATCTCTTTAGGTTGATCGTTAACAATCACGGTAAGTAACTGAATGGGCCAATGCACGTCTTCATCAATCGGATGGGCAAATGAATCTCGATCATTTGTGCCACGATTCCAGATGGCAAAGCCACCAAAGATTGAGCGACTAGCCGAACCCGAACCACGACGAGCTAACATTGATAGTTCAGAACGCGTCAAGTTTAGCCCAGCAGCTTTACTTGCTGCGCCAGCCAAAGCAGCAAACGCCGAGGCTGACGATGCTAATCCGGCCGATGTTGGCACATGATTTGTTGAGATGACTTTGGCCTTAGTAGTGATGTTTGCCTTTGTTCGAACTAGATTTAGAACATGAATAACCTTTTGATTACTTGAGCCGGACAAGAGTTTACCATCCAAAACAATTTCATCATCTGGCAAATCAGGAATGAATTCTACGGTTGTATCTGTATAAAATTCGTTTAGCGTTAGCGAGACTGATGAGGTGGTTGGAATAATTAGTTCTTGATCAGCCTTACCCCAATACTTTAAAAGGGCAATATTAGTATGTGCTCTTGCAGTGTAGGCAGTCATAATCACTCCTTGTTCGCGTAATACTTTTGAACCCAGATTTCACGAGCTCCGGCCGCCTCAAGCGCTGAGACGATGGCGTCGATGTTGGCTTCATTTGATGCCAGTGCTAACATTGTTCCCCCAACACCACCACCGGTTAGCTTTGCACCAAGTGCACCGGCCTCAAGTGCGGCATCGATTAATGCATCCAAATAGGGATGAGAGACGCCTAATGCACTCAAATGTTGTTGAGCACTGTTCATAATGGGACCAAGTTTTTCAATTGAATTTGCGGCTAAGAATTCTTGTGCTTGGACTGAAAGCTTGCCTAGTTCACTAAGATGATTTTGAGTTTCGACAGGCTCGTTCAAGAGTTGCTCGCGAACAACGCTAACGGCTAGGCCAGTTTGACCATGGACACCGGTATCTGCAATGATCAGAGTTGCGTCCAAGCTCATCGAAATTGGCATTGGCTTCTGGCCTTTAACGAACCAGACGGGCACGTCATGAGCAGCTGTGGCAGCATCAATTCCGCTGGGTGAGCCATGCGTAATTGCTTCTTCAACGTTAGCCCAACGTTGCAAATCCCGATCAGAAAGTTCAGTTTCGAAAAGTGCAAAGAAGGCACGAATAATTGCAACGGCAGTGGCTGCAGATGATCCCATGCCACGTTCAAGTGGAATATTTGATTCTAATTTTAAAGTGAAGGCTAATTTAGGATTTGAAAAAAATCTTAATAAGCGGTTAATTAATTGTCGAATTCCCTCAAATGCTTCTGTCATTTCATTCAAGGAACCTTGATAGTTTCCTGCAAGAATGATCTGCCCGAAGTTGCGTGGTGTGATTGTGGCGACCATCTTTAAATCGGGTAAAGGCAGAGCAATCGCTGGTTCGTTGTAAACGACAGCATGTTCGCCAAGTAAAATAATTTTAGCGTGACTTTTACCAGTTGCAAGTTTAAGCACAGAATTCACCAATCTTCTTTCATAAAATACTGTATACATCATATCAAAAGACAGCCAACTAAGGAAAGCTCCATGTTATAATAAAAACTGATTATTAAGGAACACGTGGTACGAGAATGATGCAAAATAAAGACATCTATGCTGTGGTTGATTTAGAAACGACCCGCACGACCGCCGAAGAGGGCCGAATTATTCAAGTCGCCATCGCTTTCGTGCAGAATAAAAAAATCATTAATCAGTTTTCAACTTTGATTAACCCGCATAGCAATATTCCACGTAATATTACCAAGCTAACGGGAATCACTAATGAAATGGTGCATGGCGCACCAGCTTTTGAAGACGTCGCGATAACCTTGCACGCAATGCTTGCGGGCACTGTTTTTGTCGCTCATAACGTTAATTTTGACTTACCATTCTTAAATCTAGCTTTTGAACGAGCTGGTTTAACGGCGTTGAAAAATACGGCAATTGATACGGTGCAATTAAGTCAGATTCTATGGCCAACCGCGCCAGGGTATCGCCTGAGTGATTTAACGCAATATCTAGGGTTTGATCATGAACGGCCACATCAAGCCGACTCCGATGCACTTGCAACGGCTGAATTATTGATTGCAATTTTGCAAAGGGCAGCGACATTACCGATGGTAACTTTGCAGAGTTTAGTGGAACTGCCACTGGCATTAGCACGTGATACTAAGCGGATTTTTCAACTGGCCTTGGAAGAAAACCAGGCAGAACCACAGTTATTACCAAATCAACTCCAGGTGATTGCGGGATTGGCAATTAGGCGTTTTTCAAAACCAGCGCCATTAAGCAATAAAGATGAGTATGCTTATCCGACCAAAAAGGCGACCCTAGAAAAATTGTTGGCACCGAGCCTAGCTTATCGTCCACAGCAGGCAAAGCTAATGAATCTAATTTATAATCATTACCATGATTTGAACGATGTAACTACGCCAATGGTTTTAGAAGCGCCGACTGGAATGGGGAAGACGATCGGGTATTTGTTACCATATGCTTATTTGGCGAATGAGCAAAGTCGAGCTGTTGTAATTGCAACACCGACGATTAACTTGCAACAACAAATTATGCATACAATCAATAATGATTTAAATGAAGTGCTTCCTTTTGAAGTACGTGGAGTTAGTTTAAAAGGGCGCACACATTTTTTGAATTTACAAAGTTTCTCACGTTCACTACAAGTTGATGAAGGCTCTGCAAGTCTGCAATTTATTAAAGCACAGGTACTGGTCTGGCTTACGGAAACGTTGACGGGTGATTTGGATGATTTGAATCTCAATAATGCCTCTGAACGCTTTTTGAAGAAATTAACACAGTCAGCTAATAATCCAGCCGCTTCGAATTTTTACGGACATGAATTTTGGGAACGACAGGAAGTTTCCGCGGCTCAAGCGCAGTTCTTGGTTGTCAATCATGCATACCTTGCAACGTATGCGCGTGAGCTTACGGATGAAAAGAAACCTTTCCTAGTGATCGATGAGGCACAAAGGTTGCCAGATGCAGTAATTGATCAAAGCCGAAAAAAGCTTGATTTTGATCGTTGGCGGGCCAACATTCAATTTGCTCATAATACAGCCCTAGCTAATCATGATGATGGGCTTGGAAGCATTTTAGAACGTTTGAATGGTGGTAAGAATTTTCAAACCCAGTTGGAGCAGACACTGCAAGAATTGCAGAGTGATATTACAGAATTGAAAAGTACGATCTATCGACGCTTTTTGCTTTCAAATCAAACGCCACCTACAGATGGTAAACGCGAAAGCAGTGTTGCAGTCACTGATCTGGCACAGTACTGGTTTGATCACCGTGATACGGTGAAGAACATCCATATTCAGACGTTACGTTTGGATGATTTACTGGATAATATTATGGAGGCCTTCTCACAGTTGAAGGGCGCTTTTTCACTCGCAGAACGCCAATTATTGGCTGATTTTCGGCGCCTATTAAATGGAATCTCAAATGCTGAAAGCCAATTAACTGGTTTTCAGCAGGAATTAGTAGATTTTCCTGATGCGAGTGTATTCTGGTTAACAGAAATTACGCGGCAGGACGAGAATCATGTCATCTTGAGTGGCGGATTACTACATACCTTTGACTATTTCAAGTCACGAATTTATCCTTACTTCGAGCCGGTAACCTTAATTGGTGCAACTTTATTCACTTCAACAAAATCGAGTTATTTATACGATCGTCTTAACATTGAGCGTAAGGAAAGCGAAACTTTCCGGTTCGGTGAGGTCTTTGATTATGAGAATCAGGCCGAGTTGATTGTAGCGAATGATGCGCCGAGCGTTAATGACAGTAACTATTCGAGTTATTTGGCCAAAGAGATTGTTGAATTATCGACGACAGTTGGTGAAAATACATTAGTGTTGTTTACGTCGCATGAAATGTTGCAAGACGTGTTCAGTCGCGTGCAAAGCAATCCTAAATTTATGAAAAGCAATATGACGGTTTTGGCACAGGGAATTTCGGGTGGTCAACAAAAGTTACTAAAGCGAATGCAAAAAGAGCAACATCTAGTTGTACTTGGCGCGGCCAGTTTCTGGGAGGGCATTGACCTGCCAGATCAGCAGGTTCGCTTGGTATTGTTAGCGCGAATTCCGTTTGAACAACCGGATAATATTGTTCAAAAAGCTGAGGAAGCAGTATTATTAGCTGCAGGAAAGCAACCATTCTATCAGAATACATTGCCAAAGGCTGTGATTCGTTTACGTCAGGGTGTAGGTCGCTTGATTAGAACGGATCAAGATTATGGAGTGATTGTAATCTTTGATAGTCGGATTGTGAATAAACGTTATGGAAAGACTTTGCAAAAGATGTTGCCTAGAACCTTACCGCAGGTCGCAGTGAAATCTGAGCAAATTTTGCAAGAAGTCACAGAATTCTTTACAAAGCACCGTAAATAGCTTTTAAGTGACTGCAAAATTTGATATTCTAGGATAGTTACGAGTATTTGATGAAAGGGGTCATCGACCAATGGAGATGCGCTCACAGGTTCACAAACGGCGACGTAAGGGAGCAAAATGGCTATACATTTTGTTGGCAGTTCTGATAGTTTTGGGAATTGTATGGAGTTTTTTTGCACAAGCAATGAATCCAATAACAAAAGCTCAGACTAAATATGAAGCGTTGGTGCTTAGTGATAATAAATTAAAAAAAGTCGGCGATTTTTATCACATTGCTAAAGATGGTAAAACATACTATAGTGTCAGTGGTAAAAATTCTAAAGGTCAAGCGACGGCCGTGATTTACACAACGAGTAATGAAAAGTTAAACAAAAATGGCACTGTAGTAAATCTGGAAGGCAAATTGAATGCACAGTCGGTTAAGAAAGAAGTTGAGCGTTCATATCAACCAAAGCAGATTACTTCGCTAGGGATGGCTATTTATCAAGGCGTACCGGTTTGGGACGTCACCTTTATTGATAAATCCGGCAATATGACATTTGTAACTTATCAAATTTCGAATGGTCAATTAGTTCGTACAATTCAAAACTTATAAAGTATAGAGGAAAAGAGGCAGGTAGCATGGAGACAATCCGTATTGAGGATGCAAAGAACTTCGTTGATCAGGAAGTTCGTATTGGGGGTTGGCTACGTAACAAACGTGGTTCAGGTAAGATGCAATTTCTACAATTGCGTGACGGAACAGCCTTTTTCCAAGGAGTTGTGGTAAAGGAAAACGTTGGTGAAGAAATCTTTGCAAAAGCTAAGGAGCTAACGCAAGAGACGAGCATGTATTTGATTGGAACAATCAAAGAAGACGCACGTTCACCATTTGGTTATGAGTTGCAGGTGAAGGATTTAACGGTTGTTGGAGAATCAGAAGGTTACCCAATTACTCCTAAGGAGCACGGAACTGACTTCTTGATGGATCACCGGCACCTTTATTTACGTCACATTCAGCCATTTGCGGTATTGCGAATTCGGAATACAATTATTGCGGCAACTTATGAATTCTTCAATAAAGAAGGTTTTATCAAGATTGACTCTCCAATTCTAACTGGTTCGGCACCGGAAGGAACGACTGAATTATTCCATACAGAGTACTTTGACACAGATGCATATATGTCACAAACGGGGCAATTATATGCTGAAGCCGGTGCAATGGCGTTTGGTCGTGTATTTACCTTTGGGCCAACATTTAGAGCCGAGAAGTCTAAGACTCGACGTCATTTAACTGAGTTCTGGATGATTGAGCCAGAGATGGCTTGGATGACTCAAGACGAATCGCTAGAAGTGCAAGAAAAGTACATTGCATACCTAATTCAAGCAGTCTTAGATCGCAATCAATATGAGCTTGACCTTTTGGGTCGAGATAAGGAGTTGTTGGCATCATATACACAGCTACCTTACCCACGAGTATCTTATGATGATGCAGTGACTCTTTTGAAGGAAAATGACTTTGACGTTGAATGGGGTGTTGATTTTGGCTCACCAGAAGAGACCTTCTTGGCAAACCATTTCAATAAGCCAGTCTTTATCACTAACTTCCCGAAGGAAATTAAGGCCTTCTACATGAAGCGCCATCCTGATCGTGATGATGTTGTTATCTCAGCTGATCTATTGGCACCTGAAGGTTATGGTGAGATTATTGGTGGATCAGAACGTGATACGGATTATGATTATCTTGAGGCACAAATCAAGAAGCAAGGTTTGGATCTTGAAGAATACTCATGGTATCTTGACTTGCGTCGTTTCGGTTCTGTGCCACATTCTGGATTCGGACTTGGACTTGAACGGGCTGTGACTTGGATTACAGGTGAGGAACATATTCGTGAGGCAATTCCGTTCCCACGTACAATGAACCGCCTTTGGCCATAAACTTTAAATTAACATTGATAAACCAACTAAACGCTTATAGATAGCGGTTTGGTTGGTTTTTATTTTTGACCTGAAATCACCTAAATTAACTTAAACCCTTCTAATTTTGGGCACCGTTTTGGCACCGTGAAACTTTGGGCACCGTTTTGGCACCGTTTTTGTGCAAAAATTCGTGAAGAAATACCTATATATCTGATAAAATATTTTGCGTTTTTTCTTCTTCAATAATTTGTTTTTCAGAGAGGAGGTGAGCATACACTTCCATTGTTATGGTTATATCAGCGTGACCTAAACGTTTTGAAATATAACTAATATCTACACCCTTTGAAATTAAGTAACTGGCATGGCTATGTCTTAAACCGTGAATAGAAACATTATTATTAAATCCTAGTTCTTGTTCGATCCTATGAAGCCATGTATTTGCGATGGTTGCATATCTTCTTCCGTCAAATAGTTCATTATTACTATTGAATTCTTTATTCTCGATATACTGCGAATAAATCGAGAAAAATTCATTTGGCATTTTTATTGTTCGTACAGCATTCTTTGTTTTTGGCTCAGTTGATTCGCCTGAACGTTGCTTAGTTTTATTGACTGAGATTGTTTTATTCAGTGTATCTATATCATCTGTCGTCAATGCTAAGGCTTCACCGGCACGTATTCCTGACAAAGCAACTAAATAGACCATAAAAGATGTACGCCATCTAATTAACTTTGGACTATCAGTGATGTGGTTTAGTAGTGTCCTAAACTCATCAGCTTCAAGAAACTTTTCAGATGAATCTTTTGAGTCTGAACCAGAGATTCGAACATTGTACGTTGGATCTGTAGTAATAAGTCCATCATGAAAGGCTTGTTGAATAACCATTTTTACTATTTGATGACGTTTATTCACAGTGTTTCTTGTATGGCCTACTGCATATTTGTTCAGGAAATTCTGATATATATTTCTTGTTAAATCACTCATATATAGGTTGTTGAAATAGACATTAATAATATATTTTTCAACAGCTTCCCATGATGCAATGGTCGATTCTTTTAGACCTGATTCTAAGTGAACTCGTGCATAGTCTTTGAAGTAATTTTGAAATAGGATTTTTGAAGCGTCCAAATTTTGTGGTGTACTGTTCGCTTCTAATCCAGCTAACCAAATTTTCGCGTCTGATTTTGTTTTAAATGTTTGTACTTTACGCCGGCGTTCGCCTTGTTCTTTGTAATCAAAAACGGCGCGCCATTTACCATTAGGTTTTTTCGTGATCGCCATAGTTTAAACTTAACCTTTCTATTGTAAAATTGAGTAGTTTAAAGACGTACTCAGGTCTGATATACTAATAAACAGAAATGAGCAGTAATGTTCGTTTGTAGATTTCCACATCCTTATGCTGCCAGGCGAGGGGATGTGGATTTTTTAATTTTCTGTCCAAGTATTTGCCAAATCTTTGACTTTAAAAGGACGATAAACTTGTTGATTACTCATAATTGTAGAAATATTGTAATTAGACTTTAAAGCATAATTTCCGTTTTTATCTTTAACAGAAATATCAATGGAATCAAATTTATTCAATGTGTCGCCAGCTTTTTTCTGCAAAGCGCCAAGAACGCCTGCTACTACAGTGCGAACATCATCATTTGATGTAATAGTAATTACGCCAGTGTACGGTTCGGATTCATAGGAACCATTTACATTTACATCTGAATAATCGGTGTTATCGGTAATTAAGGACTTTATAGTTGAATCTAAATTCTCAAAGTTTGCTGAACTTGAAGTGTCGGAAGAATCTGTTTCAGTTGTAGACGATGAACTTGAGCTAGATGCCAAAAAATCGCGATATTTAGAATATTCATTAGTAATTTCGATGTTTTGTAAATTAGTCTTACGATTTTTCTTAGTAGCTTTGATGGCGAGGTTGAAACCCGCTACTTTATCAGCTTGACTATTTTTTGTTAAATCTAAATTGATAGTAGTCTTTTTTCCGTTGCTTATGAAAGATGCAAATTCATGTTCCTTATTATATTGAAATCCACCATTATACATGATAATTTTAGAACCCTTCTCAGCAGTCAATGATATTTGAAATTGACCATTGATGTCGGTTTTGTTATCGTAACCTTCGTATTGTTTTGGAATCTCTAAACTAACTTTTTTCTGAACGGACTTCTTATGTATTTTATTTTTATTATCATTGTTAATATTTGCGGATAGAACCAATCCAATAATTATTAGTAAAAATATGCTTATATAAAAAATCGGATTTTTTGATATTTTCTTGAATTTATCCAACATTAAACCCATACTCCTAAGCTTTTAACGTGGATCATTTTTGCACGTATATTTTAAACTGATTCTATTGCTTCATGAACTATATCTTCAAATGCTGAAGGTAACCCAAATTCACCCATGAAGTTTATATAATTACGGCTATACATTGGCACATCAAAATACATAATTGAAGCAATAATTTTAGAAGCACCATAGTGTGCTCTTCGTTCCTCATATTTCTCACTCAATGGGGAGAAAGCATAAGCTTTCTGATCTTCCAAATCACCATATAGTAGGTGAGCCAACTCATGAGCTAACCTAAATACAATTGAGAAACTTGTCACATAATTTTTATTCAAAAAAATAATATTATCCCCAGCGATTGCCAAATCGGGCTCATCATCTTTTCTATCTACTACAATAATTTCAATGCCATTTCTTGATGCAATCGTTGATAATTGAGAATACATTTCTTGCTGGAAGTAACTTAGGTTCATAATCAGTTGCCTCGCATCTTACGAATTTGACGTATCTGATCAATGATGAAATCGCGATACTCATCGCTGATCTCTTGACCATCAAACTTCAAAATTATACTATCGTCCTCCAAATCAACTTCTTTTTGCTCGTCCTTAGCAGGATGCGGATTTTTTTCGTCAGTGTTACCTAGTAGGTAATCAACAGACACGTTCAATTTTTCAGCGACCGCACTTAAAGCGGTTGCACTAGGCTGGTTTGATTTCCAGCCGTAAATTACATTTTGGGATAGTCCAGCAGCTTCGGCTAGTGTTTTCAAACTACTGTAACCTTGCTTTTTGGAAGTTTCTTTTACACGTTCAAAAATAGTCATATCAATACCTCTAAAGACACTGAATAAAAATCACACATTTATTTGATTAAAAAGGTTGCAATCACAAATATATGTGCTAATATTATTCATGTACCTAAGTTCTTTTAAAAAATGGTGCATAAAACAAAAGCAATAAAAACCAGTAGGACGGTGAAATTAGTTGCTTAATGTTTGTTTTATTGCGCTTATTTATGTGTATATCTTAGCACATATTTATGTGAAGGTAAACAAAATAAAAGAATAAAAGTACACCAAATAATAAAAGGAGGTTTATATATATGGTGGCAGTAACGATTGACCGAAGGTATTTATCGCGAGTTGGACGATTGATTGGCAAAATTTTTGAAGCAAAGAAAATTGCTGGGATTAATGAAACAAAGGTAGCAGACTACCTTGGAATTTCCATGACCACATGGAATAACGTAAAGAACGGAACAGCGGGTACAGATACTGCTGAACGAGTTCTTAACGGTGCTGAAAAATATGTAGATGGAATTTTGAATCAATAATGGGGTTGGATGATGTCTAAGAAAATGTCGGAAATACAAGATAGAGGATTGCCTGTCTTGAATATAGATGAAATTGCGAAATTTTATTTTGGGCATAACGCAACATGGTTTAACACAAATATGCGTAACAATCCTAAATTTACAAGGAATGTTCCAAATATAGGGTTGAAGCGTCCGGAGTGGAAACGATCGGATGTAGCAAGGTTCGTTAAGCAGTCTAGTTGGACACAATGAAGGGAGGTGAGTACATGTTATCTGGCACATTTGCAGCATTATTCGGAATAGTAGTAATCGCAATTTCAGGTTTGAAGTTTCTATATATAGAAAATCACAGACCTGTGTATTACGTAGAAGGCACAAAAAAGCACACAGCGGCCGGCAAGCATACTGTGTGCAAGTAAATTTATCACATAACTCAAATCTACTCTTTGAGTTTATCACTTAGGGTAGATTGTCGCAAAAGAAAGAGGACATCAATGAGTAATGAACTCGCAGAGATCTCCATCAATGCAACGCCAGCCAATGTGAACGTTGCGAACTTGGATCAGTTGAAGGCTGCAACGCTGGAGACTGTTAATAAGTACAAATCATTTCCGGTGGCTCAACAAACCGAAAAGGGTGCTAAAGACATTCGCAAAGAGTTGAATGCGATCTTACAAAGTATTAAGCGCCAACGTATCGACACTGAGAAGGCTTTGTTAGGCAACTGGCCAAGTACCAAAGAACAACTGGTTGAGTTGGAAAAGATCGTTAAAGAGGGTGCTGATTTAATTGGTGACCAGCTTAAAGAGTTGGATGAAACACGTAAGGAAAACAAGCGCCAAATGATCAACAAAGAGATTGCAAAAATCTCCGAAGCTTATCCGCTGGTGCATGAAGAAATCGTGTTCGATGAACGATGGCTGAATAAATCTTATTCATGGCCTCAAATGTTAGAGGACATTAACCATCAATTTGAAAACATCAGCGAGCGAATTTCACAGGCAATTGAGCTTGAAAAATTACGATCTAATGAAATCAAGAACTACGCCGAAAAGTTGAACGTTGAGGCTGACGGCTATATCCATTTGTTGGAAACAATGGACGTTGATGCAGTTAAACAAAAGATGGATTTTGACGCATCAGCGGCTAAAGCAGCGATCGAAGCTAAGCATGAAGAAGTTGAGCGAGAACGGCAACAGCAGCAAGAGAAGGTCGATCAGGCCACACAAGTTGGTGACAAACTGATTGATTCTGACACAGGCGAAGTTGTGGAACAAAAGGAAATCAAGCAGTTTGCTAACTTTAATTTCCGAGTAAGCCACATTACACCTGAACAATTTGACTTTATCAAGCGTGGCTTTGAACAAATGGAGATCGACTTTTCTTATAAGGAGGTCTAAATGCAACTTCTAAATTCTAGTCAAATAACCTCAAGTAACACACTTTGGATGATCTACGGTGATCCGGGAGTCGGAAAGACATCACTCGTGAAAAATCATCCAGCGACACACAAATTGGTAATAACCTTCGATCAATCCCATGAGGTACTTCGGGGAATTGAAGGAGTTGATGTCATGGTTCCAAGCATTGAAGAGCTAAAAGAAATGCACAATATTTTACCAAGTGTTATCGCAGAAGCAGCCGCTCGTGGCTACGGCTTAATTGTTCTTGATAATGTTTCAAATGTATCGGAAACAATCCTTGATACATTGAAATCACAGTATAAGGACAATAGATTGGCTTACGTTGATCTACAAAATTGGTTTAGGCAATTAGCGCAATATATGAAAACATTGCCTGTTGAATTTCTAGTCACAGCTTGGGAATCGGCTGAACAAGAAGTGATCGGAGTTAATACAATAACTCGGTATAAGCCAACAATGAATGCCAAAACACGTTCAATGTTTACAGGGCTTTTTGATTTTGTTGGACGATTGCACATTAATAGCGACAACGATCGAATAATCACAACAGCGCCAAACGAATATACATTTAGTAAAAATCGTTTATCAGATAAATCAGAATTTCTAGCAACAGAATTATGGAAACAAAAGGAGAATAACTAATGACATTTACAGCAGACTCAACAAAGAAGCAAGGTGGACAAATCATTTCTTACGCTGGTAAGTACAATGTAGAAATCACTGACGCAGTGTACAGCGTTTCTAAAAGTTCAGGTAACGAAATGGTTACTATAACTTATAAAGTTCTTGATGGAACTGAAGCAGAGAATATTATTCCTTATGATATGTTGATCGACGATAGAGCCGATGATGTACCCGGAGCGACAAAGACATTCTTTGCTTACAAGAAGATTAATTCATTCTTAGTTGATGGTTTGGGACTAGCAGATGGAACACCATTTGAATTGAAGGACGCGAAAACGTTGCTAGTTGGAAAGCGACTTTCAGTTAATACGACTTGGCGCGAAAATGAGTTCAACGGTAAGAAAAGCTGGCGAGCAAATGTATCTTCATATCACACAATGTTGCAAGGCGGATCAGAGCCAAATACTGACAAGCCACGCCCAGAAGCAACTGATTCAGGAACGTCAAATCAAGGTAACGCATTCGGATCACCACAAAATGGTAATGGAGCTTTTGGGGCACCTTCAAATAACAATAACGCTTTTGGTGGAAGTAATGCGTTTGGTTCTCCAGCATCAATGCCAACAGACAACGATCAACCACCCGCAAACTTTGGAGCACAGCAACCACAACAAGATCCATTCGGAAATCAAGGCGCAAACTTTGGCGGTGGATTCGGTCAACAATAATGATCTATGTACAGGCTGAGGTTGTGCTACCAATGACACATGCATCGGGAAATCAAATGGAGCACAACACGCACACTAACACTGTATTCAGAACCGCGGGATATCACAAGTATCAAAAATATATTGTTGATTCGCTGCAAGAATTGGGTGATGAGTTAGGATGGAAAGTTCCTAAAGGAACTGCACTCCAGCTTAAAATGTTATTCACATATCCTGTCCCAGAATCAAAAGTTAATACGAAAGCTAAGCGAGCAGCATTTGAAGCAGGAAAGATTTATCCCATAACGCGAGGCACGGTGGATTTGGATAATTCAACCAAAGCAGCAGCCGACGCATTACAGGAAGCTTTTGATTTTGATGATTCACAGTTTATTTTTGAAATGCTGGGTAAAAAATACGGATTAGATAACAGACTATATATTGAGATATCAGACGCCGAAGTAGATTGGTAGGCCGAAGGGGGAAGTGCCCATGATGGCATTTAAAATTGCGGGAAACCGTGGTGCTTATGATGTTGTGGATGATTTCGATATTAAGATATTCATTGAATCGTTGCCGCTTAAAATTCCACCAATTGTTGATGTTCAAACTTACAAAGACTTTGAAGCTACTTATTTCACGCCTAGCAATTTGATTGAAGGATTAACTAGGCGCCGTGAAAACATCAAGGATATTCAAGCGATCATCTTTGATTTAGATTTTGTTCCTGATTTGCATGAACTAGATCAAGACTTGATGAAGCTGGTTAATTTCGACATGGAGTTCCATGCTTGGCAAACACCATCATCGCTTGGTAGTTCAAAACATGAGGGCGGCATGAGATTGTATATTCCTTTGAGTGTGCCAATTGAACCGAAACTTTTGCCGCAAGCTGTGGATGAAATCGTTAAGACTTTCATCTTGGAAGTTGGTATCAACTTACTAAATTATGGAGCCGACATCAAAGCTAGTAAAACAGTAGGGCGATTGATGGGACTGCCCTTGCAGCAATACTTAACTTTTAGTTGGTATGGTTCATGGCGATATGCAGTTCAGAGTAAGTACAAAGCACCCAAGCATAAATCAAGAAAAGGTCGGCAGACTAATCGTGGAGTATCACCCGAAAAGTTTGTTAAGGACTACATGCGAAAGCACAATGTTCCTGAATTAGTTCTTGGTCACAATGTACACAACACATTGCAACAATTGATCGGGGCATTGTCTAAGGCGGGCTTTGAACAAGAGCAGGCAATTGAGGGATTGGAATTTCTTTCAGGCATTCCGACGCATGGGATGGGCGATATTGAAAAAGAAGTCATGACATCGAGCGCATACAAATAGGACGGTAACAAATGGAGTTTAAAGAATACAATCCACGAGCCGCCAAGAATTATCAATTTCATTTGGAAGTTGTGAATGGTATTTCGCAAAAGCGAGCGGAAGCAATTGCAGGAACTAGATCATTATTCTTGGCATTGGTTAATGGATATGACGGGAAGGATGATGATAAGCAAGTCATCTACAATGAAAAATCAATTGATTTGTTGACACAGGTTCCAAATATTACTGAGGAGACTGCTAAACGATACATTGAAGAATACAATAACAATCCGTTTCAAGATGTTAATTGGGAAGTAAAAAAGCAGCTAGATCGCTTGGCACTTGAAAATCCAGAATTTGGGCTAAACCAAAATAAGATTTATAAGATTGCCAAAGCAGTTGATGACTTAGAAAACCCATGGAGCGCATATAAAACGGGCGCATTAACTTTTGAGTTCACGGCAAATATTTACGGTATGTTTACCAAGGATAATTTTGAAAAGCGCAAGAAGGTTTTAGCAGTTTGGAATGCTGAAAATCAGTTGAGAGAAAAGGAATCTCAAAACCTAATTACAGTTAAGAAATCTGATTATATTTTGGATGATGATTCTCTAAAGGATTATGGAATTGTTACGCCGTTCATGGACGGTTGGGCGAGAACTGAAACGTTACGAGCTTACAAGATTGTTAATGATTTGCTAAAAAACAATGTAGGTGTATCGGTAGGACATGAAATTGAAGATGTTGATTTATCTGATTTGTTTGATGATCAGAAAGAGGCCGTCGAGAAAATCATGAAGCAACCAATTTCATTCTTAACTGGTTACGCCGGTACAGGTAAAACGTTCGTCATTAAGAAAGTTTTGGAAGCACTGGGTTATAAGGGCAAGAGCTTATCAAATTATGCAGTTGCAACCGCATTGGCTGGTAAAGCTGTTAAGAATTTCGTTGAAAGTGTTGATGGAATTAACATCCAGACAACAACAATCACGGGAGTTAGAAAGGTTGATAAGTATCGCAAGTTGTTTGCACACGCAACCACGATTGTTGTTGATGAATTTTCAATGATCAGCTTGCAAGACTTAGCCTATCTTTTCAAAATCAATCCAGAAGCACGATACATTTTTATCGGGGATAGTAATCAACTGCCGGCCATTGGCTTAGATGTATTGCAACGGTTGGAAGACGAGAACTTACTTGTACCAATTAAGCTAACGATCCCAAAACGGCAAGCAGCTGAATCAGGAATTTTCAAAGATTCAATGGATGTTATCAAGGGTGAGATGCCAAAATTTGAACATCCAGATAGTACGGCATATTTCAACACGCCGGGTCATGAATGGATGATAGAAGAAATTGTTTCAAGGCATCCGAATGCAGATGTATTTCTGACAACTGCAAACGGAGCAAAAGACTTGATCAATGGAATTAAACACCAAGAAATTATTCAACGAACTCCAGAAGAGGAATTGTTGAATTTCGATGGAAAACAATTCTTTGCACATGGTGACAAAATTATTGTTGGTAAAAATAATCCTGATACTGGATTTATGAATGGTGATATTTTCATAATCATTCGAGATGAAGACAATGGAAAGTTTTATCTAAACAACATGAAAGGTGAGCGAGCGTTACTTGATGATGCCGGTCAGCCGCTCGAATTTAACGACATTAATTTTGATTTTCAAAAGCATAAAGCAGAACTTGGATTCGCAATCACTGTTCATAAGTCACAAGGATCAACAATTAATAATGTAGTTTCGATTCTTGGTTACTCTCGATTGTCTAGCCGCAACATTTTATACACGGCATTAACTCGAGCAAAAGAATCACACGCATTGTATATGCCAAGTAAGAAAATTCTACAAGGCTATCTTGATACAAAGGTCAGTTACCAATCAATCGACATTGATCAATTAAACCTCGATCTGTTAGAAGAAAATGAGGCAATTGAGAGGATGAACGGTTACACCCGTTAAATGTTACAGAACGATTTCAAAACAGGGTTTATATATATATATTTATAAGAACCCTGTTTAGACACACGTTTGTAACATAAATAAGGGGGTGATTGGCGGTGAACTCACCATGACAAGATGGCGATATACGATGTACGAACAAACATTCAATTTTGAGGAAAATGTTATATTCAATAACCACGTTTCAGACTCACCAAAAGATTATGAGAAAGCTGTTGCAACTAAAGCGAAGCGGGAAATTGGTAGAGGTTCTAAGCATATTCAAACATACGAAAAAGCTTTGAAGAACCTTGAAGAGCATGATTTTGTGGCTAGGTGGACAACACCCAAGGACAACGTGCATTACTCTGTTATCACTGAAAAAGGATTGGGCTTTCGTGAAGATAATAAAGGCTTGGATATTTGGGCTTCCAATAAGTGGATAGGATTGCCGAAAGGATTTGGTGACTCTTTAACATTTATGCTGTTGAGTTCATGGCGCTATGACAGACACCTAAGGACGCAGCAACTAGAAGTACAACTAAATCTGGATCACTTAGTCCGGAGGTTTGGCAATGAGTGGAGCCCGACGGATATTGAAAAACGCATTAAATTCTTGAAAAAGAATGGCAACTTGAATGGGCAAATGCTAAGCGAATTAACATTCAGTCCAGAATTAGAAAACGGTTATGCCGTAAATGAAATGAAGTAAGCAACACTACTATAACAATACGTTAGGATAAAGGTAATTAATGATGGCTAATATTGATTTAAATTTGAATAAGTTGGCAAAAGGTGCGTTGGCAGAAGATGTGAACATCGAGCTTGAAAAGATCGCAAAGAACTTGCTTGATCCGAACGCAAAGGATAATACATTCCGTGAATTGAACATCAAGGTGAAATTCAAGCCAGACGAGGACGGAACAATCGCAACTGTTACAGCCGTTAGCTCAAAGCTAGCACCTCGTGAAAATAAGGCGACCCGTGTGTTGGTTGGTGAAAACGGTGCAGGCAACGTTGAGATGCGGGAAATGTTGAGCGAAGTACCGGGTCAAACGATCATCGACCCAGTATCAGGACAGCTACTAACTGATACGGGCGAACCGGTGGACGGAGAGCCATCAGTTGCACCAGTTAAGAGCTACATGTAGTAATCACTTTTTAATTAATCGGAGGATAAGGACTATGACTATGACTAAAGAAGCACTAGAATTTTTGAACAATCAATCAGTTACGGCAGCAGAGAAGGCAATCGTAAAAGTTGGTGAAGATACATTCGTGATTGAGGATGGACGAGTACGCCGCTTCGAGCCAAACGATGCACCACAAAAGATTTCCGCGCATACACTAAGCGGAGTTGTTACGGCGATCAAGGATGGACTTTTGGAAGCAGCTGTTAAGTCTATTCAAGTTGTGAGTCCAACAAAGGTGCTTGTATTTGGTGAAGTTGATAAGTTTGGAAATCGACCAGAATTAGCAAGTGTTGAGGCAATCACACCAGAATTTCCATTTGAGCGTTACTTGGATCAAGAGAATTTCCAAATTAAGATGCGGGCCAACTTTATCGCAAACGAACATCGGAACATCCTAATCAAGTTTGCTGGTGATGTGACTGATACTAACGAGCAATCGTACTCAGATGATGGCATCACACAACGTGCAACTGTTAAGGATGGTGTGGCAAGTAAAGCTACGGCAGAAGTGCCATCACCAGCAGTGTTGAAGCCATATCGCACATTTAACGAAGTAGAACAACCAGAAAGCGAATTTATCTATCGCATCAAGAAGAGCGGCGGTGACATTGTAATGGCATTGTTTGAAGCAGACGGCGGAGCTTGGGCTAATGAAGCAATGGCAAACGTTGCGGCATACCTTAAAGAAGCATTACCAGAAGTTCCAGTAATCGCTTAATTTATCAGCCAAGGGTGAAAAGACTGTGAGCCCGTTTTGAAATGGAATTAATGAGGATTAGAGAACTCAGACGTAAGCGCAACATGACGCTTCAAGACTTAGCATTTGAGGTTACTGATCGACTTAGTAAGGAAGTTTCATCAGTTTCCATGACATATTATGAAGCCGGTAAACGTGATCCTAAGTTGGAGACGTTGATGGCTATCGCTGATGTATTTGGAGTTACAACTGATTATTTATTAGGTAGGTCAAATATTGTGCACAGTAAGGATTTGAGTATGGAAATTAGAGTTGTACAACGTGGCAACGGCTATGTATTGATTAATGGCAAGAATGAGGTTTACACAGTTGTTGGTTCATGGCGTAAGACTAATCAAGATGGCGTGCTTACATTTTCAACACGCAAACAAGCTGACGGAACTAGAAAGCGATTGATGGCCAATGAGTGAACATGAATACATCAATCGCAAATCAGACGGTAAGTATTGGCGACAAGTATATGAGCCGAGCGGTAAACGAATAATGGCTTGGACGGATGAATTGAAGTTCGCATGGACTGGTACACCATCGGATAAACGAAGCTTTGTCAGAGAATTGTTTAAAGAAGAAGCATTGAGTATGGAAGATGCAAGGTACAACGGACTTGAAGAAGTTTACTTCGAGGATGTAGATCGGAAGGATTTTTAATGTGGATGATGATGTTACCGATGATTTGGCTGATTGAAATAGTTTGGGTGACAATCGGCTATTGGCAACACGTTAGGCAGTGGAATAAAGGGCGGAGAAATCATGAGTAAAAGTATTCGAGCAATTCAGTTTGCTGATAACTATGTGATTGTGAATAAGGCTGGAGAATTTTACATGTCAAACGGTAAATTTATGCCATTAGGTCGTGGATCAGCGCTTTCTTTTGGAAATGTGGCGGAAGCAAACTCGACTGCTAGAAAGCTGGAGAAACAACTAAAAAAGGACAGGATTAAGTCATGAAAGTTGTAAATAGCGAGACAGGCCAGGTATTTGAAGCCTGGAAGGTTGAAAAAATCGGCATTACGTTAGCTCCAGTATGGGTAAGAGAAGCAATTAGCCACGGAGCAATGAGTATTCCAGCCAACAGGGGTTATTCAGAATACTTCACGGTTAAAGATGGTAAAACGATCGGCATTAACCTTGGAGATTATATTCTCAAAGGACCAAGGTTCTCTGTAATTCCGGTAAACAGACAAGAATTTAAAAAGACTTATAAAAAGGAAGATTGATATGAACACACTAACTAAAATTGCAGTACTAACGCCACTAATGATTGGCGTAGCACATGTAGCGCCACACGTAACCCCTCATGTAACACCTCACGTAACGGTGGCACATACGACACCGCATGTTAATACGGTAAAAACAACACCGTCTAAGACGCCAACGCCTTCGCGTCCTAAGTCATCAAATACAACAAAACCCACTAATAGGAAAGTAAGCCGAGAAACGCATATCAGAAATTCAAATAACAATCTACTCAATTACATGATTTGGAATAGTTGGTTTAATACTGGATCCAAAGATAACGAATTGAGTATTAAAGATGCTAAAGGTAAAAAACATGTCGTGTCATTCAGTGATAAGCAATATAAAAAAATCAAGAGTAAGGATGATTTGATTTATAAGAATGGTCATGTTTACGAAGGACACAGTCGTATTAACTAAAAAAGAGGTTAAATCATGAAATTAGTAACTATGCGAGTTGATTTTAACATTGACGGATTGAAAAGTTATGTTGAATTTGAAATCAAGACAAACCTTAGCAATGGCGACTTGCTAACTGGAGAGTGGTGGGAAGATTGGGATGTGGATCAGAAGTTTACTAAGAACTCTCATGATTTACGGTATGACGAAGGGCAAGATGCATTCTTAATTACTTATGACGGAGACAATATTGAGATTGACCCTGATGAGTTTGGCGACGAAGTAGATGCAATTTCAATTGTAAAAGAGGAGATGGTCTAATGACATTTGACGAGTTTATAGCTGCGGTAGATACAGAGAACTTGGTAAAAAATGCTGCTGCTAAATCATATTTGGATGACTTAATAAAGCAATTGCGTGAGACTTATGCACCGATTGTTGAAATGGAAGCGCCGCTTGCGGAACATATTTTTCAGATGATTGATAATCCTGCTGTGTTTGTAGCCCTATCCACTAAAGAACGTCCGGTACTTAGTAACGAAACTGGCTTAGTATCTGCATATTTGCACCCAGAAACAATTAAGGTGGTTGAGTAATGGCAAAGTACAAAGTACAAATTAACGATCCTGAAAGAGGCTTGAGCTGGGTAACTGATGAATTTAAAGATGATGACGGCGCATTAGTCGACGTTGGTTCAGCTGAATTTGAAATCGCCGCTACACTCTACGACAAATCAGATGCGGAGTATGTAGCTGAATTTCTACGTGATTACTTTACTGATATGGGTATTGATAAGCGAGTAGAGGTGGTTGAGTAATGATGATAATTGGATTAATTGTTTCATGGACCGGGGCAATTCTAAGCGTGATTGCAGCATCAGTCTGAAGAACATGGGAAACAAAAAATATGATGACGGTATCTATAATCGGTTTAGTAATGGCTGTTGTAGGTTTTGGGATGACGCTTTTTCTCTAGGAGGTGGTAGAAGATGACCACGACTAAACAGAAGCGAGATATATCAGTTGATATGGTTATGTGTGAGATCAACAGGCAAAGTCAACAAGGCAAGAAAGTTAATGTCGGTGAATATATTTTTAGAGTTGCGAAGATGGAGGCGAAGTAATGGAGATGCAAAAAGATTTCAATTTGAAAGAGTTTATTTTAGGATTGTTAATTTTTTTCGGTGATCCACTGGTAATCATGCTTATGTGGAATTGGTTCATGACTAAGTTTGGATTGATTTCGGTTAGTTATTTCTTGGCGTTTGGATTTGCGATGTTTTTTAACTACATGATTATGAAACCAAGAGACGCTGATTATAAAGTCACGGACGTATATGAGCATCAAACGAAGGTATTAGCTTCAATGATTGTGACATTGGCACTTGCATTTGTTATCCACTTATTTGTGGGTTAGGAGTTAAGTAATGGCAAATATTTATGACACAAAAGAGAAGGTTCAAGAATATTTACGAAAAAATCCAATGGAGAGAGGCTTTTATTGTAACAATAAAAATACAGTGCGTTACTTGCATACTATTGGGCCAATGGGTAAAGAGTTGTTTGTTGGATATGTACCAAAGCAGGCAGCTATCAATAAGCTCATTAGTAAGTCTAAGAGTATGAGCGTAACTGCTGTAAATGTTAGAGATAGCGATATTTTCGATTGGTTTGTAAATGCTGAATTTTTAGGAGCCACTCCGGAAGAAGCGGGATTAGTTAGGGGTTAAGTAATGGCACAACGAGAGATTAAGTTCAGAGCGTGGCTTGAATATTATCAAGAAAAAGGATTCATAGATGAATTCGACATAAATCAGGATGGCGTTGTATTCATAAATGTTTTCGGCGAAGAAGAAATGTACCCTGTCGACTCTAAGCGTGTGACTTTAGAGCAATACGCTGAAATGTACGGCGAGGAAGACATCAGCATTTATGATGGCGACGTTATTAAAGTTTGGGATAACGGTATTGGACAAGTCGTTTTTGAAAATGGTGTGTTCAAGGTTGATTTCAAAGATGGAAGAAAGTATCCACTGGAACTTTGGTGGCAAGATTTCATAAGTGGAAAAGCACCAGATAATCCGTACAAGGTATTAGGAAATATCCACGAGAACCCAGAATTGTTGGAGGCGGAGTAATGCGTAGAGAAGAATTATTAACTAAGCAAAATGAGTACATGAAGAAAGCTATTAATGATTATGCCTTAACGTTTGGTGGTGATGATGCTGAAGAGTTTACTCAAATCATTCAAGCAGTTGAAAACATGGAGCAGATCTTTGAAGCTAAAAATTCAGTTGATCATCCGTCACACTATAAGAAATTCAAGTTTGAAGCTATTGAAGTGATTGATGAAGTAGCTCCAGCATTTGGAACTAAGTTATCGTTCAGTATTGGAAATGCTTTGAAGTATATCTTGCGAGCACCATTCAAAGGAACAACTAGGCAAGACCTCGAAAAGGCTGCATGGTATTTGGAACACGCTATTGAATTATTGGGTGTGGAGTAATGAAAATCAAACTAACACAGAAACAATTTGATGTTATCGAAGCTGCTAAGAAAACCAAAGTGCAAAAGACATTGAAGAATGGCAAGCATGAATACGTAGATGCTACTCAGTTAGAAGCACAGCGTGCATTAGCTAAGTTCTATATAAATAACCGGTTTGGTAGTGAAATTTTGCTGAGCGAGGTTATGGCGGTGTATGAAGGCAGAGCAGTAGCTGAGATTATGGAGGAAGGATAATGACTAAGAATAATTTTCTAACTCCAGAGAGTAGAATGGCAAGAGAAACACAACGATGGTTTGATAGAAAATTTAGAATTGCTTACAAACGACAGCAAATATTCAATGAAGAAGGCGCATCTAAAGAATTGGTTGATAAAGTTCAGAGCATTGTTAGTATGATGCCTGAAAAATTTCAAGAAGTGCTTGAATTAAGATTCTTTAGAGGTTTTACTAACGCGCAGACAATGGAACAGCTTGATTATCCTGAATCATCGTATTATCGCCTGAAAAATAATGCTTTGGTTGAGTTTGCAGAACTAACCAAGGGTACAGAGTTACTTAAAGTTGAAAGTGATGAAACTCTAACGATTAAAAGAGCTATCAAATTCTTCAATAATGACTTAGAACGTATTGAGAGTGTTGCAGGAACTAGGATGGGACGATCTACGGAATTCGATTCTGTGAAACATCATTCTAATGTAAACACTGCTGAAGAAATGGCAACTCAGAGGTTAGATGCAAATAACACGCTTGACTATGTTCAGAAAATGATCGGCAAACTAGCTGAACAAGAGCAAGGTATGATTAATATGCGCTTTATGGAAGGTGCAACCTCGAAAGAAATATCAACAAATTTGAATTGCACTGAGGACGAGGTGCATCAAATAATGGACAGAGCTCTTCTAACGTTTGCTGAGATAACAAATGAGAAATTGCGCCTTGTTGTTGAAAAATAAAAAAGCGCCAACCGAAGTCAGCGCCATGCGAATAAATAGGATAACTTTATTTTATCATGGAGGGCGTAGGTTGTGGCTGACAAAGTAGATAAACTATTGCGAGGATACTTTAGGGGTGATTTAGATAAGCAGATTGAATTGCGTAAGAAGATGTTAGCTGCTCGCCATGATATTGATGAGAATATTGGTGGAGGTCGAGCACAGAACAAACAATCGAATGCGGTTGAATCAATGATGATCACTCATGAACTCGACCCTGTAATAATTGCACTAGATCACAAGAAGTTTGTAATTAACACTTGGCTTGAAGGCTTAGATGAAGAACGAATTGATATGTTGCGATTGCATTATGGAGAACGTGAATCATGGACGTACATTGCTAATGAGCTACACGTTAGTGAGGTGACGCTCCATAAGTGGAAGAATGAGTTCAAAGATTCCGTGAATGCTTTTGCAGACTTGAAAAGGGTTAATTATTGATTAAGTTTATATTTAGTTTCAGGGCTAAAAAATGGGTTAAATTTGTAGTATCGAATAATTAAAAAAGGAGCTGATAGAAATATCGGCTCTTTTATTTTGCAATTATTTAGGGGGTGAGTTTTGAAACTGGTATTAGATGAAAAGAAAATCAGAAAGGGTAAGCCGATTGGTTTGCCTTATGTTGGATCAAAGAAAAAGATTAGTAAGAAGATAGTTGAAATTATTAAGCAGAATTTCGGCACTGACAAGCCTGTGTATGACATTTTCGGCGGTGGTGGAGCAATTACTGCGGAACTAATTTTAAACGGCTTAGACGTACATTATAACGATTTGGACAAGTCTATTACTGATATGTTCCACCGTGTGATTAATCAAGATAGAGAATGGATTAAGACGCTGATTATTAGCCGCGAAGAGTTCATGCAAATCAGAGACAAGCAAGATAAAACTGTCGATGACGAGTTGAAACTGCTTGTTAATTCATTTGGCAATGATCGTAAAAGTTATTTGTATTCCAAAGAGATGTCGAAAATAAAATTTGATTTGGCGATTGACATTATTAAGAATCACAATGTGTTCTCTGGTTACAAGCAAACATATACATATAAAAATGTCGTAGCAAATATAGAACGATTAGAGAAGTTACAGCAATTAGGGCAATTAAAGCAGCTAGAGCGATTGCAACAAGTAAATGATGTGATAGCTACTAACTTAGACTACAGAGATTTCTCGAATATTACAGATTCTATCTTGTATTTAGATCCGCCTTATGAAAACGCAGCAAATAAATATAAGAATACTTTTGATAGTCCAGCCTTTTATGACTGGGCTTTTTCTATGTCTAAAAATAACATTGTTCTGATTTCTAGCTATGAGATCAGTGATGATAGGTTCGAGCCTGTCTTTGAATTTAGAACAGCACGGTCTACTTTCCAAGGTGGAACCGGCAAACGTTACGAGAAGCTATTCATGGTAAAGCAATAGTCTATTTTGGAAAGAAAGGTGGTGGGAGATGTGTAGTTATGAAAAGAGATAAAGATTATGGCTTAGTATCTGGTAGCGATGAGTTGCAGATATTGAGACGGCTAGAAGATGAACTTAGTAATGATCAATGGAAGCCTAAAATGAATAATGCTTTTCATGTAGTTTAATCTAATATATAATTACTCACTAAGGTTAAATCTAATAAGGTGAGTATTATGGATGAAGATGACGCAGTATACAGAAGAGCAAAGGATTTCTTTGAGAATCACTACAAAGATAGAGGTATGGTAAAGTGGCAAGGATATTTCTTGTCTGATCATACCGAAGATGTGCGTAAGAATGACACAGCAAGAGCAGTCGCCAGAAATCAAAAGGCAATGCCTGAGATGGAACTGGACGAGATTACAGAGAAGTTGTTTAAGGCTTATGCTAACAACTTACATGTATCAGTACAGGAACGAAGTAAGCAAGGTGAGAACTTTCCGCCTATCATTCAAGGCAAGGTTCAAGGATTCGATGAACAGTATATCTTTATCGGCAATGATCGGATTGAATTAGACAATCTACTTTGGTGTTCAATTGAATAGTTACTAAGTCACTAGCATTTGTTAGTGGCTATTTTTGTATATGGAGAATTGTTATGGAAAAGAAGACATTAAAAGTTGACGTTGATACTGAGATGTTGGAGTTGGTAATGAATGCGTTTAGACTAGGGCTAGATGCAGGACGTGGCGATGAGAATTACCATCTTGGACTAAGTACTTCTATTGATGGATTCATCAAAGAGAATATTAAAACATTAGTGAAAGTTAAGGATTATCATCCTGTTGGACAGGCGGACTTACCAAAAGGTTTGCATGTTACATCGGGAGTGAATGGAGCTGATGGTTCTCGTGTTGATGGTTTGACAGATGGCGAGGGTAATCATTATTGGAGACAAGAAGGTTCTCATGAGATGACGGCGAGAGGACTAGGTGTAGATGACACAGACGTTCTACAAGAAGGTTGATAGAGTTAGGTTCTATCATTCGAGAAGGTGGAAGAAGTTACGTGATGAAGTAGTCGAGAAGTATCATCATGAATGTGTGATGTGTTTAGCTGAAGGTAGGATCACTACTGATAGGATGCCGGGTATAGTGATAGAGGTAGACCATATACAGTCCATTATTGATCGACCTGACCTAGTGCTTGATGCAAGCAACTTGCAACCATTGTGTCGTGAACATCACAATGCTAAACATAAAAAATATATGTCAATGTTGAAATCAAATAAAAAGAATTCTGACGAATGGTTTGGATAGAAAATGATACCCCCCACCTAAAAAAAATCGAGTTTCAAAGGCTTTGGGGTACCGGGGGTAGGGGACTAGACTGTCCAAAATATTCGAAATTTTGCCAGAGGGGGGGTGTAAGCTAAAATATGGGACGTTCAAAACTTGAAAAAAGCCTTATTGACGCGGTTTCGGCTAATCATGAGATAACTGAGTATGAACTCGAATTAGTGCAAAAATACGGCGATTTGGGGCGGATTTGGGACGATTTGAGCGCTGATATTAAGGCTACGGGCGTTATGATTGATGTTGCAAGTGGAAACAACGTTTATCATAAGGTCAATCCAGCCGTGACTGAAAAACAGAGAATTAGCTCAACTATGAATGGGATTTTAAGAACATTAGGTATTGATTCCAAAGGATTATCAGAAAACAGTAAAACAAATAAGATAGGTGGTGGTTTAAGTGATAGAAAACGCTCACGTAACTAACTACATTAACTTGTATAAGAGCGGGAAGATCAAATTAAACAAACGCCGTCAAAAATTAGTGTGGCTCTTGGAAAGTGATGTGTTGAAAAGAGATGATTTATATTTTGATGAAGATCGGATTGAGGAGTTAATAAACTTTTCATCCGATTTTTTCTTTGAACATACTGATTTCCAGAAGTTTACTGACGCTCTGTTGTTCTTGTATAAAAAGGAAGATGACGAACCATTTTTTGACCGTATTTTATTAGTGCTAGGACGTGGAGCAGGTAAGAACGGCTGGATAACGACGGTTGCCTTGTTTTTAATTTCTGAGCTTAACGGAGTACGAAATTATAATGTGGGAATTGTTGCTAACTCGTTAGATCAAGCAATGACATCAGTTGATGAAATTAACGCAGCCATTATTGAATATCCAGAGTTAAACGATTCTTTTTATAATTTGAAAAGAGCAATTTCATCAACGTTGATGGGTGGAAAAATAACCCCTCGGACAAGCAACGTCAAAACAAAGGACGGTGCCAGAGATAGTTTAGTTGTATTTGATGAAGTTCACGCTTATGAGAATGATGCAATTGTGAATGTCTTTGAATCTGGTCTTGGTAAGGTTCCTGAATCACGTTCTATTATGATTGGTTCTATGGGATTCGTTCGTGGCGCATTTATGGATCAAATGTTAGATACCGGCGATAAAGTTTTAAATGGTGATTTGCCTGCTAGTGATTTGTTACCGATAGTTGCGCAACTTGATACCCCTGAACAAGTGAATGATTTTGATAACTGGGAATTAGCAAATCCAATGCTAGTAAAACCACTATCAAAGTATGGACAAATGCTATTTGGAAAAATCAAGAAGCAATTTCGGACAATGTCAGAATCAGATAGTGCACGAGCTGAATTCATGACTAAACGAATGAACCTTCCAACTGTCGACGTTACTAAAAGTGTCGCTAGTAAAGAAGAGATTACTGCAACTAACCAAGAAATTGAAGTTCCAGTTGGAAGTATGGCAATAGGTGCAGTGGATTTCTCGTCTATCCGTGATTTCACAGCCGTAGGGCTTCTTTTCTTTGTAGATGGTAAATATGTATGGCAGACACATAGCTTCGCTACAAAGGCTTTTGTAAGCCAATACATGGGATATAACTTATCTCCAGAAGATGTTAAAGGCAGTAATGTTTTTGCACCCCTAAAAGAGTGGGAAGCAAAAGGCGATCTGACTATATTGGACGATCCAACAATTAGCCCAAGCGTTGTAACTGATTGGTTTGATGCCAGACGAGATATTTATCAAATAAACGAAATTGTTATGGATAATTTTCGAGCTGAATTGCTACGGCAGTCCTTTTTACAGTCAGGATTCAATAATTTGAACGTGATTAGGAATCCAAAAGCTATTTCAGGATTACTTGCCCCACGTATCGAAGAAGGATTTGCCAACGGAAGCTTTGCTTGGGGTGATGTTCCGATCATGCGCTGGTACACGTGGAATGTTTTAGTTAATGTGAAGGCTGATGGTAACCGAGAGTACCTAAAGAAGGAAGAACGTAAACGTAAAACCGATGGTTTTATGGCGTTCATATATGCCTTGTATCGCGCTGACGAATTAACGAATGGTGTTGATGTGGCGGCCAATCTTGAAGCGATGCTAAATATTGATTTTTAAGGAGGTGATTAGTTGGGATGGTTTGATTTTAGGCGCAAAGGTGTGGCTCGTGATCCGGTAAGTGATAAGTTATTTGAGGTAATCTTTAGTAATGAAAAGCGGAAGATGAGTGAATATGGCATGCAAGTAGTTGCTAACTTTATTGCTCGAACGTTTATGACTTTGAAGGTTGAATCTGATAAGAAGGTTAATCAAAAGGCACTTAGCATTTCGCCAAATCCTAATCAGAATGCAAGTGAGTTCTGGCGGGATATTGTGTATAAGTTGGTCATGGAAAATGAAGCTTTGGTTATCACAAATGATACTAAGAGCCTTTTAATAGCAAATGATTTCACAGTTGATGAATTTGCGAATGTAGAAAACGTATTTAGTTCAGTGAGCGTTGGAAATTTTACCTTCCAGCGTTCTTTTATTTCCTCAGATGTTTGGCACTTGAAACTGAATACAGATGATTGGCGTAAGTCTTTCATCAAGACAAATGAAGAACTAGATAACATTTATAACTACGTCATTAATAACGTAAAAATGCGTAACCAATTCAGAGCAACTGTTGGTATTGAATCTAATGCTGGTTTAAACAATCAGACAAACGTTGAGGGAAGTCTTAAAAAGGTACTCGACAAGGTAAAAAACTCAATTACCAGCGATTCAATTGCTATCATGCCTGAGCTAACTGGTATTAAGTATGACGAGAAAAGCCAATCTTATTCGGCTGGTGGTACGGGTGTTGATGAGATTAGCCGATTGAAAAAGTTGGTCATCGAAGACGTTGCCGCCATGCTTGGTGTACCGGTAGCTATGATTTCAGGGACACAAGCTGATACATCAGGCGTTGCTGATCAATACCGAGAAAATGTTGTAATGCCAATTTTGATCATGATTCAACGTGAATTGCAGATGAAATTTAATGATCCGTCAATTCTGTTGAGTTTTGAGCGTGATATGTCGATTGTTCGTAACTCTGAACAGATTGATAAGCTGATTAGTTCTGGTTACGCAACACGAAACATGATTGCAGATCTATTCGCAATGAAACCAACAGAAGGTGGCGATGAGTTTATCATGACCAAGAATTATGAACAAGCCAATAAAGGAGGTGATGTAGTTGATTAGTATTTTAGGGCAAATTGCATCAGATGAAGATGCACAAGCTCTTAGAGAACAAGGAATGAATGTTGCTTCACCCGGTGATGTTAGGGCGGCGTTAGCGGAGGAAACTGGAGATAATATTAACGTTGAAATCTCATCTCCCGGTGGCAATGTTGTTGCTGGTAGTGAGATATATTCAATGCTACGGGCGAGCGGAAAGCATATCACAGTTAATGTGACGGGAATTGCCGCTAGTGCAGCGAGCGTTATTGCAACAGCTGGAGACGAAGTGTTAATTTCGCCAACCGCGCAAATTATGATTCATAATGCACGCTTAGCTGATGGAACTCAAACGGATGACACTAGAGTTGTAAGTGAGAGTTTAGCTAATGCTTATGCGCTAAAAAGTAATTTATCG
Source organism: Weissella muntiaci (assembly GCF_008107635.1). Lineage (GTDB taxonomy): Bacteria > Bacillota > Bacilli > Lactobacillales > Lactobacillaceae > Weissella > Weissella muntiaci. The sequence goes on from NZ_SDGZ01000004.1 coordinate 102,143, forward strand.
CGAGATGAAATTACTTATTTGATGGAGAACGAAACATATATCACGGCTGGCCAAGCTGTAAAATACGGTTTTGCTGACGGATTTATGTTTAATGATGATGACCCTGCAATTGTTGCAGAACTAAAAACGGAGGACAAAAAAATGGATCCAGAGAAGAAGACTAACCCAGAAGAGCAACCAAAGACTGGGAATGATGATTTAACTAAGGTGTTGCAAGATATTTTGGCTGAATTGAAAGGCATTCACGCCGATATGTCAGCCAAGAAGGATGAAGCTGACGATAAGGACAAGCAACCTGCTCCAAAGCAGGAAACAGCTCCTACGGCATTCAATCAAGAAACTATCTCAGCAATCGCCACTGCGGTTGCAAACGCACTTGTTTAATTTAGGAGGATTTTAGTATGAGTATGGATTTGGAACAAACACCAAAGCAAAAGATGGAAGCACACATGCGCGAAGTTATGCAGGGTGTACTCGCAGAGATGAATGCTGGTAAGTCATCAGGGATCACAATGACGGCCAAGGAAAAGAAGTTCTTTGCGGCTATTACTACTGATGTTGGTACGAAAGATGCAGAGCTTTTACCAGAAGAAACTATCAATGAAGTGTTTGATGCTTTGACTGAAGATCATCCATTCCTTGAAACGTTGAGTATGCAAAACACTGGTTTGCGTATGAAACTTATCAAAGCTAATACAGCTGGAACTGCCGTTTGGGGAGAAATCTTTGGCGACATTAAGGGACAACTTGATGCTGACTTCGTAACTGAGGACGATTTGCAAAATAAGCTTACTGCTTTTATTGCATTGCCTAAGGATATGTCAGACTTTGGCCCTGATTGGATTAAGAAGTTTGTTATTACTCAATTGACAGAAGCAATGTCAGTAGCACTTGAAGAAGGATTTATGTCTGGAGATGGGAAAGACACGCCTACTGGACTGATGATGGATATGACAACTGGAAAAGTTGTTGATAAGAATAAGGTTCAATATTCTAAGAAGGCCATTACAGGCGTAATTGATTTCTCAGATCATTCTAAGGTACAGAATGCAATCGCAGAAATCGCACAACGTCTATCAATGACAATCAACGGTAAAATGTTGAAGCCTGATAATTCATTGTCATTGGCTTTGAACCCTAGTCAATATGAAATTATCCGAGGCGCTTTCACAGTACAAAATGCAAGTGGTGTCTATGTTGAAGCCTATCCACTTGGAATTAAGGTTGTGCCAGCTATGGGAGTTCCATTTGGTGAAGCAGTTGCTTACCGTGCGTCTCGTTATGTTGCCGCAATCGGTGGTGGTTTGAATATTCAACAATACGACCAAACGTTGGCAATGGAAGATATGGATTTGTACATTGCTAAACAATTTGCTAATGGTGAAGCATTGGATAACAATGTCTCAGCGATCTATGAAATCATTTTGCCTGAGGTTATTACTCACAAGGATGGTAACGTACCAGTAGCTAGTGTTGATATGTCACAAAAGACTGCCGCAATGAAAGTTGGAGACACTAAACAAGTAACTGCGACTGTTTCACCAGCTGATGCAACAAATACTAAGGTTACTTATGAAACAAGTAATGACAAAGTAGCAGCAGTTGCGGCTGACGGAACAATTACAGCAGTTGCGGAAGGATCAGCAACCATTACTGCTACTACAGAAGATGGTGGATTTAAGGCAACAGTTGCGGTTACAGTAACGGCCGCCGCCTAATAAGGAGGTAAACAATGGACGAAGCTACATTGTTACCAAAGCTAAAAGAACGGTTAAAGATTTTTCATGATGAAGAAGATAAGGCGTTAATTGACATCATTAAATCAGCAAAAGCCACATTGAAAGATGCGATTGGGTTCGATTTGGATGCCGAAAATGACGCATATATCAATCTTGTAATCATTCGTGCCATGTATGTTTATAATGACGCTGCTGAGTATTTCTTTGAGAATTACCGTAGCGAAATTAATGATGTCATTCTGAACTTTGGGGGTGATGAAAATGTACAAGGGACAACGTAAGCAAGCCCAGAAGTATCATCAGGAAGAGTTTCGTATTCCTTTTGTTATCTATAAAAAAGGCGAGCGCATCTCACAGACTGGTTATGGTTACAAGCTGAATAAGATCGCTAAAGGTTTAGGATTGGTATATGCACCTTCTGCCAAAGACAGAGATATTTTAGGTGATAGACTAACCTCAACTAGCTTTACGCTCATCATGCCACAACAAAACGGACTTTTAATTAGTTCAGATACGCTAATAAAAATTGATGAGCCACGCTTAATTAGTGATGGCTTTTTTGATGTCATTGAAGTGTTGCCAGATATTCAAAACGGCAGATACATGAAGCTGTTAGTTAATCGGACTAAACAAGGAAATAAGTTTGAGGTGGTTGAAGATGAGTAGCGGTGTACAAGTTGAGGGAATGGATCAGATTAAAAAGAATTTGGAACGTAAGCTTGGCAGGTCAACCATGCTCGCAACCACAGAGCAATTCGCGAAGAAAGCAGGGGTGGCCGGACAACAAATTGTTCGTTCAGCTGAGCGGAGTTATCAAAATACTGGAAAATCTGTTCAACAAACAACTTATAAAGTACAACGTGGCATAGTTGGCGGACATTATGTTCGTATTGGTTGGAAAGGTAATCGTAAACCTTTGGTTCATTTGAATGAATTAGGTTATACGAAGAAAACTAAGGGCGGTCTAAGACGGATTCAACCTAGAGGAATGGGCAAGATTGAGGATACAAAGTTGTCTATTGGTAAAACATCACTAGAATTAGCTAAACGTTTAATGAAGGAGCAGATGGGTAAATGAAAATTGAGGCATTGTTGGATTTAATTAATTCAGATAACAATTTAATGGAACTAACTGGTCAGATTAAAGCGGAGCTATTTCGAGTTGAAGATGTGGAACCAATCGAAACTGGAGCACGAATTATCTTAGCTCCTACTGCTTGGGGTAATCCGGATAATTGGGGAAGTAATCGACCTCAACGGCGCACTTTTGATTTTCAGATCAATGTTGAAAGTTCAGACTTGGCATTGTCATTAGATGTGGCAGATGCTTTGGAAGAATTGTTTATGAAAAATAAGATTAATCGCATGGGATCAACGATCTCAGAAAACGTTGAATATTTAATGGTTATCGCTAGACGTTATCGTTTTAGCGATATTTTTAATTAGGAGGAATTTATGCCAAAAACATTAACGCTTGGATCAGGAATCATGGTTGGTTTCGAAAAAATTCATATTATTACCTATCTACCCACATGGGCGGTAAAAAATCATTACGTAATCGAAGGCCGTAAAGGAGAAGGTGCTTCTCAAAAACTAGAAATTGAGGGACTTGCCAAGGAGCCTACAACGGTTGCTGGAAGTAACGTAGGTTACTTCTTGTCACGTAAGGGTGTTGGTAAGACAACTGCAAATGTAACTTTGCTTGACTTACCATTCGAAATTGAGAATGAGGTTCTTGGGCGTAAGGTCACAGAAAGTGGTATTGCACTTGTAGGTAATGATACTGAAGCGCCTTATACGGCAATTGTTGGTGAATCAGAAACGGCGAATGGAGATAAGGTCTATGTGTCATTGCTTCGTGGCGTTTTCCGTCGTGAGAAGTTTGAACTTAATACTACCGATCCAAATGAAGATTTTAAGCCTGAAGGTGTCGAGTATGGTTTCAGTGCTGAGAACTTGAAGTCTGATAATTCTGATTTCGACGGTCAAGTGTTCGCTTATTACATTGGTAGCGAAGAAGGTGGAAAGAGTTTATTTGAGGTATTAGGAGTAACCGATGACACACCAACTACTCCAGTTAATCCAACCGTATCAGTAACAGGAGTAACTGGTTCACAAGCAACAGCTTCAATTAAAGTTGGAGCAACTAAGCAAGTGACGGGTACTGTAACTCCATCAGATGCTACAAACAAAGCAGTTACTTATGCTTCAGACGCTGAATCAATTGCGACTGTCGCTGCGGATGGAACGATCACAGGTGTTGCTGAAGGAACAGCGAATATTACTATCACGTCAGTTGATGGTGGGTTCACTGCTAAGGTTGTTGTGACGGTTTCAGCTGTTTAACAAACGCGGGTTCGCCCGCATACATATTATTAAATTTCTAGGAGGAAGATATGGTTAAAGAATTACGAATTACATTGCGGAGTTTAAATCCAAATGAAGATGGCGAGTATGATTTTAAAACTTATACTCAACAATTCATTCCATTAAAACATGTGTTAGCTTGGCTCAAATTGGAGCAACGAATTACACAGTCGATTATTGATCAAGTGAATGATGAAATTCTATCTGGCACGGATATTTTGAAGGAACGTATTAAATTAATTGCGGACATGTTTGATGATTCTGCTATCACAGAAGAATCAATTACTAATCAAGCTAATGCGTTAGATAAGATTGTTCTGCAAGTCGAAAAAGTAGTAATTAACCAATATTCTGACGGAACGGACGTTGATTCGGGAAAAGATTAAGCCCAAGTGAAGCGGTCAGGGAGTTATCAAAGGCTATTGCTGCATTGGAAGATTTAATCATGGCAGTTGTGCGTAACATGCCTAATTTCACGATTAATGACGTAGTTGAAACGGATGTCAGCTTATTAATGAAACTGCTTGATGATAAAAAAGAGCGGAGCGAGGGCACTAAGAAACAACAAACAGTCGACTTTACTAAGATGACGACTGAAGAAGCACGAGGACAACTAGAAAGGAGGTAACAATGGCGTTAGATGAAGAGCTAGGACGATTAAACATTAAGGTTTCGATGGATGATAGCGAGTTGGCCAAGTCGGTTGATAACGTTGATCGTTCAATTTCCAAGAATGCAAAATCGTTTTCAGCATTTAATCGCTCAATTAGAGGTGGCGACCAAGAGATTGCATCTCATGCAGCTAAACTGGGCATGTTGAAAGAATCAATCGTTGGTATGTCTGATAAAACTGAGAAGCTAAATGCAGTTATTAGTAACCAAGGTAAGATGAGCCAATACACGGCGGCGGAACAAGAAACTCTGCGTGGTAAGTATGCACAAAGCCAAGTTCAATTAGAGGCTTACAAAAATGAGTTCACTAACACTGCTAAAGAGATGGCTGACTTGCAAGTTAAGACCCAAGGTTTTACCGGAAAGCTAAATACATTTGGTTCAGCCGCCACTAATGTCGGCGATAAGATGACTCGCAATGTTACTGTCCCACTTGGGATAGTTGGTGGCTTGGCTTTAAAAACTGGTATGGATTTTGAAGCCGGAATGTCACGAGTTCAGGCGATTGCTGGAGCTTCAAAATCACAATTGAAGCAACTAACAGATCAGGCGATTGAACTTGGTCAGAAAACTCAATTCTCAGCTTCCGAAGTTTCTGGTGGTATGGAAAACCTTGCTTCGGCTGGATTTAGCGTTAATGAGATTATGCAAGCCATGCCGGGTATGCTTGATTTAGCTGCTGTATCAGGTGGAGACGTCGCACAAGCATCTGAGTATGCCGCGTCTGCTTTGCGTGCATTTAATTTGGATGCTTCTCAGAGTGGTCATGTTTCTGATGTCTTTGCGAAAGCTGCTGCAGATACGAATGCGGAAGTCGGAGACATGGGTGAAGCCATGAAGTATGCTGGCCCAGTTGCTAGTCAATTGGGTATGTCGATTGAAGAAACTGCTGCGGCAATTGGTGATATGTCTGATAAGGGTATCAAGGGTTCGCAAGCTGGTACTACACTGCGTGGCGCATTAACTCGATTGGCAAAGCCAACACAAGAAATGACATCAACAATGCAGCAATATGGACTTTCATTCTTTGATGCACAAGGGAAGATGTTACCATTCGGTCAGATCATTGGGCAGTTGCATGATAAGGTCGGAAATCTTGATGAGAAGAGCCGTGCAGCTGCATTGACTACCTTGTTTGGTAAAGAAGCTCTATCAGGAATGATGGCGTTAGTGTCATCTGGAGAAGGCAAATACGACAACTTAACTAAGTCACTTCAAAACTCAGATGGTGCTGCGGATAAAATGGCTAAGACCATGCAGGATAACGCAAAGAATGCCATTGAACAAATGATGGGATCGCTCGAAACGGCCGCAATTAAGATTGAACAAGCGGCGGCACCGTCAATCAAACAGTTGGCAGAATTTGTGGGTAAGCTTGCGGATGCTTTCAGTAATCTGTCTCCTGAAGCTCAGAACATGATTTTGAAGTTTGGACTATTAACTGCGGCAGCTGGGCCAGCTTTATCAATTATTGGTAGAGTTTCAACTGGAACAGTAGCTATGACAGCTGCATTCGCAAAAGTTAAGACAGGAATGGCAGTTACCAAGGAGTTAGGTGCATTGACAACCGGGGCGACCGGAGCAACTCGAGGTATGGAATTATTGGGTGGTGGTGCTGGAAAGGCTGCATTAGCTTTTGGTGCATTATCTCCTGTTATGCTTGGCGTGATTGGAACGGCAGCTTTGTTAGGTGGTGGACTAGTTCTACTTGGTAAAGCTTACGCTGATCATCAGTACGCTACTCGTTGGGGCGATGATGTTAGCGCGTCTGCCTCAACTGCATTAGACGGTATGCAAAAAGCTCAGCAAGGAATTTCGGATGCTTTGATTACCACAGGAAATGATGGCGAGAATGCGTCTAAAAAAGTAGGTGATGCTTTTGAAAATATGGCTGATCGAGTAAAAAAATCAGCTGATGATTCTAATGCAGCATTATCAAAGTCATACTCAAATCTGCCGCCAGAAGTTCAAGCGATGGTGGAGGCAAGTATAAAGCAACGCCAAAAGGAAAATAATGACCGTGTTCAAGAGGCTAAAACAACGGCTGATGCAGTTGCTAATATTGAGAAGCAGGGCGGAAAACTTAGCGTAGATCAACAAACATTCGTATCTAATTCAAGACAAAAACTAAATGAGTTGGGTATTCAAAACTTAGGACTTAGTGCAAAGGCAGAGAAACAAGCACTAGCAGCTTTGAATAACGATGTTGAGAACATGAATGCACAAGCACGGGATAAAGCCCAAACTAGTTTAACGTCAACTCTTGAAAAGGCTGATAAGTCCTATGAGAAATCTAAGGCCTCTATAAAATCTATGTATGATCAAGGTGTTATCGGCGCAGAAGATTTTTCAAAAGCTAATGCTGAACTCGATAAAACTCATTCAGCTCAGATAAACCCAATGCTTGCGCGTCTATATGAATTAATGAAGGCGTCTGGTACGAGTTCTGAAATGATGGAAACAGCATTTGAGACTATGGGTTATTCATTGGACGATGCCAAAAGTGCATTTGATAATATGGCTAAAGGTGCTGACAAAAGTACAGGTACAGTTATCAGTGCTACAGGCAAGATGAGTGATAAAACCAAGGAAGCTGTAAAACAGTGGAACGGCTTAGTCTTTGATGAGAAGACCGGACAAGTTAAGACCAATGCCAAAGATGAAGTAGCTGAGGCTATGAAATCAGGTGATAACTGGAATAGCTTGAAACTTGCTGCAAAGGAAGCACCGGTTCATTCAGACGCGCGAGCTGTGTTTGCTGAAGCAGCAATTCAAGCCGGCACTTGGGATAAATTATCTATCAAAGATAAAGAAGCGATGGTTAAAAGTAATGCCGCAGAAGAAGTTCTGAAAGGTAAGGCTTCATTATCTGACTTCAATAGTCTTGATGTTCCTACAAAGCAGTTAATTGTTTCATCTAATGCACCTCAACAGGTATTCGATAGCTTAACCCAAATGGGCACTTGGGATTCATTACCTGATTCAATCAAGAATATCTATTTGAATTCTAACGTTACCGGTATTGTAGATGGCTCAAAGATGAAATTGAGTGAATGGAACACTTTGACACCAGAACAAAAGCAACTGATTTCACAGGATTCAAGTTCTGCTGCGGTTAAAAGTGCGATCACTACTACCGATCAATGGAACGCATTACCAACGCCGGTAAAGGAAATTTTAGCCCATAATTCTGACGCACGAAAGGCATTTAGTGACGCCAAAATTGATTTGGGAGAATACGAGAAGGTTAAGCCAACCAAGAAAAAACTTGATGCCGATTCAAGTAAGGCAAAGAGTGAATCGGACAAAGCAAAGAATTCTGTAAATCAGTTCAGTGATATTAAGACTAAAACAAAGTCACTTGATGCTAAGTGGCAAGGTGGTCAGGCAGTTAGGAATGCAAAGAGTGACATTGATAGTATTCATGATAAGACAGTAACAATTACTACAAAAGAAGTTACAGAAAAGGCTCATAAAGCCACTGGTGATCCTAACTTTGCTGGTGGTGATGTTGTTGTTAATGACCAAAAGGGAAGCTTGTATAAAGAGTTAATTCAGCTTCCGAGTGGTCGAACATTTATGCCACAAGGTCGTAACCGAGAATATAACTTGCCACAAGGAACACGAATTTTCAATGCAACTGATACGGCTAGATTAATGACTGCAAAGCTGAATACCGACAGGCTGAAAACTTTGTCTCAGTTAGATATTCCAAGTCCAACCGCTGGCAATGTACCAGTTCCACAAACACAAGGTACAGATGATCGGGCAATTGCAATGATGGCAACTATGGTTGATTTTTTGAGTACAATCGCTGAAAAGGACTTTAAACCTTACATTGGTAAAGATGCAATTGTGGACGCTGCAAACTCAGGCTTGGGCGATATTGCAGCATGGAGAAGAAATGGAGTTTCAGTATGAAAATGCACGGTATAACAATTAATGGTAAGCATTCGTTTGATGATTTCAGATTGCTGTTAAATGATTTTACAATTGGAACGCCTAGCAAAACTAAAGTAACGGCCAAGATTCCATATAGTTCACAACAATTTGATTTCTCAACAATCATGGGTTTTCAACCATACGGAAGGCGGACACTAACATTTAACTTTAATTTCTATGATGAGTTTAGCCTCGAGCAATTGCAGTCACAACGAATTAAAGTTTTAAATTGGCTGATGTCGAGTAACAATGATGAACCTATCTTATTTGATTTAATCAAGGATTATTATTTCTTAGGTGAAGTCGTAACCGGCCCTGATGCACAAACTAATTGGGAACAAACCGGAACGCTTAAAGTTGTTATTGATGCACATCCATTTAAGGTTGCTAAGAAACTTGAAGGCGACGATGTTTGGGACACCTTTAATTTTGAAGAAGACATAGCCCAAAATGTTCAATTCGACATTATAAATAACGGCTTGGTTGCGCTATATAATGTTGGATTTAATCCGGTAGCTCCTGTAATTAATGTGAGCTCACCAATGAAGATAGTTCAGAACGGAGTTACCTATGACCTATCAACTGGCGATAATGAGCTAGATGGTTTCATGATTAATGTTGGTACGAATGAAATTCAAGTGAGCGGTACTGGACGAATTGAATTTAAGTTTAGGAGAGAGGTTATTTAGATATGTATAGGGTAGACATAATTAATAACGGTGTAAGAAGCCCAATCCATTTGCCTACTCCGACAGGAGTTAAATTATTCAGTGGAACTGTTAAAAGTGAATTGAATATGGCTCAGGGTTTTACTTTCTCCTTGTTACCAAATAACCCCGGCTGGAGTGAGATTGAACCGTATAAAACCAAAATTGAAGTTGTTGATCTACAAAAAAACAACATAATCTTTTATGGCAGAGCCTTGGATTCAACTAAAGAAATGACATCTGAGGGGCAGATGTCAAAGAAGTATGTTGCTGAGAGTGAACTGGGATATTTGAAAGACAGTTACCAGCCATTTGAAGAGATTCATAACATGTCGCCAGCTGATTTTTTTCGTAAGTTAATCTACACTCATAATTCACAGGTTGGAAGCGATCAACAATTTGTACCGGGAGTAATTAACGTATCTAATTCAACTGATAATGTATATCGGTTTTTGGATGATCAGACGACATGGCAGACGTTGAATGATAAACTGGTTACTCGATTAGGTGGCTATTTATTTGTTAGACACGAAAGCGGAACTCGTTTTATTGATTACTTGCAAGATAGTGGAGTGCAAGCCCCAATGTCTATTCAACTTGCTAAGAATATGATTTCAGTAAGCGAAACTATCAAGGCCACTGAAGTTGTTACTCGATTAGTTCCATTAGGCGCCACCCAAGTTCGGGAAGGTGCTGAAGCAACTACCGCACAACCTAAGTTAAAAATAGGTAGTGTAAATAATGGTATGGACTATATCACTGATAATCTATTGGAGCAGCAATTGAATGTGATTGTTTATGGAACTCAAACTTGGTCTGATGTTACTGATCCTAATAACTTATTAACTAAAGGAAGAGAGTGGTTGGCCGCCCAAAGAATGGCGGATAGCGTTACTGTTTCAGCGCTTGATTTAAGTAAAATCAATGATAAATTCGATCGTTATCAGCTGGGAAATACTTATACGATAAAACACGGAATTTTAGGTATTCAGAGTGGCCACCCACTGACAACGCAAACAATTAATGTTTTAGACCCAACGAAGAGCGAACTAACATTCGGTGATAAGAAACTGGACTTGGTTAGTTATCAGCAAGCCATGAACGATCAGAAGAATGCTGACGATTCAATACTTGCGGTTTTGGAAAATAACAAGACCAATACTCAGCAACAAATCGAAAAAATGCAAAGCGAGATAGATTATCTTAAATCATTAGTAGGCAATGGATATCTTGACGGAAAGATAATTGATGTTTCAGAACATCAGGGAGACATTGATTGGCAAGCTGTTAAAAATGATGGTGTGGTATTTGCGATTATCCGAGTTCAGTATGGCGGGAACTATGAAGATAAGAAGTATAAGCAAAACATTGCTGGAGCTCAAAGTGCTGGAATCCGTTATGCAGTCTATGGTTATGGACTTTATGCAAATGAAGCCGAAGCTAAAGAAGAAGCTAAATTACTATTTGATAGGGCTAATGCCGCAGCAGGAAGCGGTGTTGAGCCTATTTTTTATGCGATTGATTTAGAAGGCGATACTCCAGCTGACTCCATTCAAACTAATACACTTGCATGGAATCAAAGCATGTCGGAGATGGGTGTCGAAAGTAAGTATCAAGTCGCTTATATCGCAAACCACTTATATGATCAGTTCAATATTGATGTGTCTAAGTTTGGTTCCATCTGGATACCTGCGTATGGTAGTGGACCAGCGCACCCGTATGACTTGTGGCAATACACATCAAATGGTTTGGTTGCTGGAATAAGCGGAAATGTTGATATGAACCAATCACCATCAACAGCGTTTAAGAATAATTATTTAAGGAGGTAAAGCATGACAATAGATTATAGAGATGATACTCACATCGTAGATGGCGAAGTTCAAATTGATAAGGATAAGCGCTTACCAGAAGTTGAAAAATTGGCAAAATATGTGCGGACAAAAATGTACGGAGTGGACGTACGTGAGTCGTTGGCTTTAGCAGTTGAATTGATGTCAAATATTGTTGTAGATGATCAGAATGCTTATAAGCAATTAGAAGCTAAAGTAGATGATTTAGCTCAGAAATGGCAAGACGATACATCCAATTTCAAACGTTTGACTGAAGATGAGATTAATCGTTTGATTGCGGAATGGAACGCTACAGTTTCAGGCGTGACAAGTGATTCAGAGATAATCAATGCGCGAGTGTCACTAGATGGTACAACGCATTCAGTTATAAAAGAACGACTTGATCAGATGGAAATGAACACGGTTCAACATCGTGTTATGAATAAGACTTATCAACTGGATCATATTTTACAAGTTACTGATTTATCGACCACTAGTTCAGATATGAAGTATGAAGTGGTAGGTCAAATTGAAGATGTAGATGAAAGTCAATTTGCTTATCGAAGCTTGCGAAGTCGATTTATCGGAATTAATAGGGCGGTGATAGCATGACTGAAACAATTAAGGATGTTAGATTCGACGGTACTAGGTTCTTTGTCGAAGACGAGAATGGAAACCGTAAACAAGTATTTCCACAAACCATACTAGAGCAAATCATTGGATTAGATAGTTTGCGTTCTGTACGGGGATATCCGGGTCCACCGGGAAAAGTAGGCAAGAGTGCTTTTGAGACAGCTAAAGAAAGTGGTTTTCCGGGAACGGAAGATGAATTCGACCAACTATTAGCAAATATTCAAATTAACGAGTCGACCAAACGGAAAGCTCCCACAAGTTGGAGTTTAGATCGAACTACTACACCATGGACGATCAGATTGGACAATGGTAGTACGTTACAACTTAATGATTACGGACAAGTTGCGTCAGTTTTCGGGTTAGGTTCTTCTCCAAACTTAGAAAGCGCAACCGTGACACCAGTTCCGATTATTAGCAATATTATTAAGGCAGCAAGAGGAACTTTATCTATTGATTTATTCAAGAAAACATCAGGAAGTAATTTTAATTATTATTCACCAAATTACACAATTAATAACCCTGTACAAGACGTTAGTATATACGACTTTACTGTAGCCACGTTTGGAGTAACGGGAGACACTTACAATCGGCAATGGGTGTTAATTAAGATGTTGTACGAGTTGGGGATATTCTCGCCTGCTGATGTTGAATCATTAGGCGCAACGAAGAAATAAAAGGAGTAAATAAATGGCACAAAAAGTTATCTTACATGATGAAAATGACGTTCAAATTATGCCAGTAGCTTCTACGTTGTCTGTAGAAGAATTATCAGTAACTGATTTAGCTGATATTGCAAATGGTGGAATGATTAAATTGTCAGGTCGATATTTTATTAAGGATTCAAAGTTATCAAACGCTCCCTTTGACGGCTGGTATGCTCTCGAAGTAATTGAGGGTAGTTCGGAATATATGGGGCAAATGCGAGCAGTTTCCTTTTGGGACAACGTTGTAAAATATACGTCGGTAAATCAAGGTAAGATTGTAGGTTGGAAAAAAGTAATTACCGATGATGTAAATGGGGCATTGACTTGGCAACCAAATATGGACGTACTAAAAGGCCAAATGATTACATTCCCTTCATTGGGTACAGCAGAAACAGGATTACTTGTTAATCCAGTGTTCATGTCTCTAATTAATCAAAATACTGGGAGCTCATTCCCAGCCGCTGATTCAATTGAAGGCATAAGTGGCAAATGGAAGCTAATGAATCCGGATGCGTACTCAATTTCTTTCCTTTTAAAAACATATGCTGTGGACTTTAACTTCAAGAGACGTGGTAACAATGTGTCGTTGGTTACTAGTTTTTCTAATAAACAAATTTCAGCCGGTTATGATTTCATGAGTTCTGAAAAGTTGCCTAATTTGGCTGATGTATGGCGCCCAGAGGGGAACTTTGCATGGATACCAAATGCTACTTCTATGATGTTGATATGGGATGTTGGACGGATTACCTTACAGGGAAACAGCAGCGTTGGTCAAGGTGACATTTGGACTGGATCATATATGGCCAAGAATGGTTATCAATGGTCTGGCGGAGTGCCAACAGTATAGAAAGGAGTAAGTTATTGCCTAAAAGTTGGGATGAGTGGGCTGCGTTTGCTGGTGTTGCAGGTCTTGCACTTACTATTCTAGGTCTTTTATTTAAGCAGTATATTGGTATTCCAATTGCTAATCTAACTACAGAATTTAAAGAGAATAATAGGGTGCACATGAAACGTTTTGATAGCATTGATGAGAAGTTAAATGAACATAACGTGCAATTGAGCATTCATCACACGCAGATTAATAATTTAATGAAAGAGGAGAATGATGAATAAACTAAAAACATTGGTCGTTGCGATTGCATCGGCCTTTTTTGTATTCGGTGGTATGACGGTAGTTAGTCAATCGGCGCACGCCGATACACCACGATATGACATGATTGACGTATCTAATCACAACGGGGCAATGTCAGCTGATGAGTTTCGTTACATGCGTGATAACTATGGCGTTAAGGCAGTTACAACTAAGATTTCAGAAGGAACGACTTTCTCAGACTGGACGGCAGCTGGAAATATCAAGGCGGCTATTGATGCTGGTCTGTATGTAAATGGATATTCTTATATCCACGCTACGACAGTTGCTGGAGCAATTGCAGAAGCTGATTATGCTGCGTCAGTAGCACAACAAGCTGGTTTGCCTGTTGGCGCTGTATTAGCTGTGGACGTTGAGAATGCAGATCAAATGGCAATGGGTCGTGCAATGCAACCAGTTGTACAAGCGTTCATGAATGAGGTTCAACGTGTAGGTGGTTATCGCTCAACAACGTACACCATGGGTTCACATCTCGAAGTGTCAGTTGATGGAGATCCATCTTGGATTGCGAGCTATCCATACACGCCAACCAGTGAACAAAGTTGGTATTCAACTGAACATGCTTGGCAATGGACGTCAAAAGCAACATTTGCAAGTTCATTAGGTGTATTCGATGTTTCTCAACTGTATGATGATTTCTTTACTGCCGGTCAAGACGCAAGTAATAACGTTACGCCACCAGTAGAAGATGATAATACAACTGATACTGTTTCATTAAATGGTGTCTATGTAATTGATTCATGGAAGATATACGGTTCAGGTTGGTACGCTCGAAACGATGATATGAGTATTCCGGTAGCTGATTACAATAACGATATTCCAGTTCAAAGCGTTACTTTAACAGATCGCTATGGTAATGCTTTGAGTAATCAAGTAGCACAAGGTAACAATGGTGCTATGGAATACTTTACTTTGAACGATAATTACAAGGTGTTGAACCGTGTAGGAAGTTCAATTCAAATTGAGATGAATGGCGAATCAGTTTGGTTGAAGGTGGCCTACGTTAAGTAGTAAAATTCAATTTGTATAAAAAAGGAAAGGATAATCCCTTTTTTTAATTTCATATCAAAGCCCCGCTAGGTAGATTAATCTCTACTTGGCGGGGCTTTTTTGTTGGTTTAATTTGTTAAAAAGTGTTGACAATAGATACTCATGAGAGTATTATAATATATATAGAAAGGGGGAAGCAATGTTAGACAACATACAAAAAATCGTCGAAATCATATTCGAAGTAATTTCAACAATTGCCCTGTTGAAACAACTTAAAAAGAATAAGAATGACGACGATAAGTAGCAAAGCAAGGGCAGAAATGCCCTGCTTTGGTGTATCTAAATTCTAACATGCAAAACATATTATGACAAAATTTTACAAAAATAATTGGTTCTTAATTGGGCTGCTCATATTAATAGTTGGAAATTGGTTTGTGAACTCTAATTCGATTCGTATTATAACTACTGTCGGGATTGCATTCTTTATTATAGGAGAGTTAAATGACAAGCGAAAAAAGTAATCTAGGTAGACCACGTAAAAGCGAAGATGAAAAGGTTAGTCAAAATGAAGCAAATCAAAACTGGCGGGAAAAGAACAAAGAAAAAACGAAATACTTGAATTACCGGAGTACAGCCCGCTCATTCATTAGAAAATTAGCGACTAACGCAGATCTTGATGAGTTAGAACAATTAATTGTGGAGAAAAGAAATCAAGAATAATGGGCACCGTTTGGGCACCGTTTTACTACTAAAGCCCTACGCAATAACGTTTCAGTATTCCCACGTACAATGAACCGCCTTTGGCCATAAACTTTAAATTAACATTGATAAACCAACTAAACGCTTATAGATAGCGATTTGGTTGGTTTTTATTTTTTGCCTGAGTTGATCTAGATTAGCTCAAAATCGCTTAAATTTGGGCGCCGTTCGGGCACCGTGAAACTTTGGACGCCGTTTTTGTGGGAAAATTTTAACTAAATATCTATATATCAGATAAAATATCTTGAGTCTTTTTCTTCAATAATTTGTTTTTCAGAGAGTAAATGAGCGTCCACTTCCATTATAATTGTTATGTCAGCACGGCTTGGTAAGTTTGGGATATAACCAACTAATATCCACACACCTTTAGAACTTAAGCAACTTGCATGGCTGGGTTTTAGACCGTATAGTGAAACATTGATATTAAAACCTAATTATTTTTAGATCTTATGAAGCCATATGTTGGCAATGGTTGATTACCTTAGTCCTGATTCCAGGTGAACTCGCGCATAGTTTTTAAAGAGATTTTGAAGTGTCTAAATCTTGTGGTGTATTGTTTGTTTTCAATTCGGCTAACTAACTTCTAACGTCTGATTTTATTTTAAAGGTTTGTACTTTGCGATGGCGTTTACCATGTTATTGATAATCAGAAACGGCGCGTCATTTGCCATTAGGTTTCTTTGTTGTGATAATTTAAGCCTAATGTTACTGTTGTAAAACTGAACAGTTTAAAGACGTACTCAGGCCTGCTATACCAATCGACAGGTCTGAGCAATAATATTCGTTTTGAAGAGAGAATCTACATCACTTTGCTTGCCAGCGGGGACTTTTAATGCAGCTTCTAGATAATAGATTCTCGTCGATTATGTATGACTAGTTGAGTTGACAGAAAGTAGCTGCTATTTTTTGCTGTAAAGTTTTGTATGGATGCTACTTTTTTAATTTTGGAAAAAATATGAATTTCGGTTTTTCTAATTTTGAAATTAATATCATCTAATTTAGCGATTTGAGTTTTTAATCAATTTACTTCGTTGCACAACTACGGATAATAACGATTAATTCAAGTGCTACTAGAAGCACTTGAATTAAATCTTCACTTCTATTTGTTGAAGCTATTCTAAGTATAGGCACAAGATAGTTAATTCATTTTAAGGCGTTGGCGCCGAAATAGCATCCATTAAATAAATTAGATCTAGACCCAATAAGATAACTATGATACTACGTATTCGGGAGTGAAAATTTTAATCAATTTCCAAATCAAGTTTTTGGTGTGGAACATGGTTGAACATATGTATCCTTGCCTTAGCAAGGAGGTTATCCAATAAATTAGATCTTTTCAATAGTTACGGCAGTACCGTAAGCTGTGACGGATTCTCCAATTTCAGAAGTAGTGGTATCAAAACGGAACATTATTACGGCATTTGCACCAAGACGGGCAGCGTCTTCTTTGAGGCGATTTACAGCTTCTTCACGTGAATCGTGTTGGAGTTTGGTGTAGCCTTTTATTTCGCCACCGACTAATGATTTCAGACCTTGTCCAAAGCTTGAAACTGCATTACGTGATCGACTGGTTAATCCAAATACTTCGCCGAAGGTTTCAGTTACCTTATAGCCTGCGATATTCTCTGTAGTCACAACCAAGATATTATTCATAATATTTCTCCCAAAATATAGCTTTTAACGTGGATCATGATTGCACGTGAAGCACATAGTTAATTAAATGAACTCATCATCAATTATATGCTTCTATTTCCTTTTCTGATATAAATGGAACTAATAAAATACATAAACACGATGAGCCAACGGAAGGTGGCAATGAATTTATTAGGGCTAGGAATTATGAATCAACCACTAAAGTAGCGATGTGGTTGATTAGTATTACGTCAGATGAAGTTGCGTAAGTTTTTAGAGAACAAGGAACGAATGTTGTTTCACCTGGCGACATTCGAGTAGTATTAGTGGATGAAACTAAAGATAATATTGACGTTGAAATATTTTCACCCGGTGGCAACATGGTAACTGGCAGTGAGAGTTATTCAATGCTACGTGCGAGCGGGAAGAATATCCCGGAAATTGATGTTAGTGCAGCGCGTGTTATTGCAACAGCCAGAGACAAGGTTTTATGCCGCCAGCTGTGCAAATTATGATTCACAACGCACGCTTAACAGATGGAGCTCAAACTGATGACACTAGAGTTAAGAGCAGAAGTTCAGCAAATCCTGATGCGTTAATGAGTAATTTATCGAGAGATGCAATTTAATCAATATTGCTATTCGTCTGAAGAATTAATTTAGTTTTTTCATCATGTAATAATGAGTATGTCCAGCAGGACTATTCTCTATTTCCCCGAAAACAGTGTACCCAAGTTTTCCGTATAAGCCTTTAGCTTGAAAGTCGAGGGTATCTAGCTGAGATATGGTACAGTTTAGTTGCTTTACTTCATTTTCCACAGATTGAACTAAATTCGAAGCATAAACCTATACCTCTGCGTCCATCAGATACTCATAGGGCTTTAACCATGAGAATATTCCAACAAATGATCTGTGCGACAGTTCCACCGGCTAGTTGGTTATCAACTTTAATGCTACGATTTAAGCGAAATGAAACCCTGTTTATATATTATAAATAGGAATTTTGCTGATGAGATCGAAGGAATCTGATGCAATTAGATTGCGGGATAAAAGGTGATAATATCAAGTAGTTTAGATATACTTACAAGAATTCATTTATATTTTGTATTTTATTAATAGCAACGCTTATTCGTATTTTACAAGGAAATATGTATTAATTTTACGTATTTACTAGTTTGAATAATATTTTCAAAATGAGAGCAGTCTATCAAAGGTTGTTCTTTTTTCTGCATCAATATTTCCTATTTCGTTTGCTAGAAATTCAGCAAAGATTGGAGGACCTTGAAGGATTTAGATAATTAGTTGCTGAACGTGAAAATGAATAATAAGATACCATTTTTGGTCTATTGTCCTGTAATACATAGTTATTAAAGTAACTAGAAAATGAAATCTGGGATGTAGTTAAGTTTTGAAACCTGCTGTTAACTTACAATTCGGTTATCTCAAATATGGGCTTAATCGTTGATCTTAAATAATTTAATTTTACGATGGAGAATATTATTTTATTTATATTCAAGTATATTCCGAGTTAATCTGTTGTGGTCATCTTAGTTTAAACCTAATGTATTGATTATAAAATTGAGTAGTTTAAAGACATACTCAGGTCTCAATTTTAGATAGTCAATCTAGATTAAAGAACAATACCCTTTTTTCGCAAGTTACATAAACACTCCATATAATAGTCATGGTCATGCTCAGGATAAATGGGGGTAGTTAATGGAACAGATGCTAGGTCAATGTATGGTGACGTTTTCAAGCCTCTATAGTTTGGATCCAACCAGAGTGCATCAATATGATAACCATGCTTTGCCATTTCCAGCATAACTTTTTCATGGAATTGAAATAACTTATAGGGCGAATGATTGAACACATAATTGACAGTGGCGTGGTTTCTACCCCAACCACCGCCTCTGAGTGCACAGCATTCTCTATGTTGTCCCAATAATTGTTGGCGGGGAAGTTTCGAAATTAAATCTTCATGCCATAATCTCATTGGGATACCTCGCGGATAACAGAATTTTCGATGTATGAACTATTACTACTAGTCAAAAAGAAGAAAGTGGCAATAATCTGTAAAGTGAGCATTGCCAAAACAAAGGTCGTAGTCATCCAAGGTCTTGCAATATCATAAGTTATGATAAGGGAAGCTATTCCAAATATGTCTGAAATAATTATGCAGATGTAGCCGTAAATACTCCATTTACTCATAATCGACACCTCAAATAATTGATACTAGTTAGCTTTTAACGTGAAACGTGTTTACACATATGGTTATGAATGTTTTTGGGTTAATAGATTGTACAGACCAAATCCAGCTAGAACACTGATAAAAGGTGTGTACTGAAGCATATATTTGGTACCACCGGACTCAAAGATGAGTAGGAAGAGCATACCACCTAGAAGTGACAAGGAGACCAAAGTTATCTTGTCACTTTCTCTGTATTTCCAAATCGCATAGATAGCAGAAGATAGTATTACCAGCCAAATTAGTTGTAGGAGGAATAGGAATGTAGAACTCCAGCTTAGTAAATTACCTGGTTGTTGTTCTCTATCGTAGAAGATTTTTTCAATGTGACCGTTTATTGAATTTTTGGGAGCTAATTTGGTGACAATTGACCATAATTGCTCACGATGGAAACCGACCACGCCTGTATCCATATTATCACTGAATTTCGCCATGTAGAACTTGAAGGATTCAATAATTCCTCGATGATGACTACGTGAAATCAATTCATTTAATTCAGCTTTTGTTCGTGCCGTTTTGTTATGTGCTTTAAGTGCGATCGATAGATCGCCATTGTTAAACGTTCCGTGCAATGAGTTCTTATCATTAGGATCGCCGAAGCTTCCAAGTAAAGCATAGTGAACGATTGGAAAGCTCTTTGACTTATCAATTTTTACAATGGTCTGAGTATCCATATACCGATTTGCGGCATATGTACTGATGGTGCCAGTAAGAAACAATGTCATTAATAGTAGGAGTACTGTACGAATACCATTAACTTTACCAAGGAAAGCTCGTTTTGAAATTACGAAAAAGATAATTAAGGCGATTAGAAAGATGATGGCACTTGGTTTCAACAAGTAAGCAATAGATGTTGAAATTCCGGCTAAAACCATAAAGAGATACTTTGCTTTTGAATCATTAAATGCTAAAACAATCAGTAGAATAGTGAGGTTTACAAAAGGTAGTACAAATGTGTCGGTGTATGTTAGAACAAAAATTGGTTGGAGCATCGTGAAATATGCGAATATCAGCGTTACAACGTTTGCGATACTTCGAGATCCAAAATATTTGTGCGTGGCCAACTTCAAAAAGATTACTGATAAATCTAAACTTACTATTGCATATATCTCGAAAACAATAAGATTTGTTCCAAAGATTTTGGATAGAAAATAGCTTAGAAAGAAATAGAAAGAATTATTTGAATTTAATGAAAGATAGTTTGACAGGCGAGAGGGATGATCTAATGCCGTTAAGATTATATTTGCATCAGAGGTTACATCGATCTTAAATGTATTTACCAAGACTAATTGCATTACAACTAACAAAGAAAAAATTAGCCAAAAAATAATGTTGTTATTATTTTTGATAAACTGCCAAATACGTTTAAAAAGATCGACAGGTGGAAACACGAGAAGTAGAAAAGCAACTGGTATTGTGAGAAGTATTAGTGCATAAAGTGTTCTACTTAATCCAAAGAAAGTGAATGTTGATGATTGTAAGGAGAAAAATAGTGCTATTGACAGCAATATTAGAGTCAATGCATTGATCATCCTATATAAAGTTTTCATAATTGAACAAGACCCATAAAGTGATACCCAAAATCACTACTCCTAAGCTTTTAACGTGGATCATGTTTGCACGTATGGTATGGCAACATATGTGAACGTTGGTGCCGATTCAGATTGGTTCATCACGATAATTAACTGAATTATTAGTATTATTCGAAGGTTATGTTGAGAAATCTGATTGCAGATTATTTCAATTTAGTTGAATATTTGTGATTTTTAGGCAATGTCTACAATCGAACGATTGAGAAAAATCTTTGCCTGTTTGAATTTTATACCTAAATTTTTGTTTGATGTGGATCATTTATGAACGTATGCTTTTGTAATAGCAAAGTAAATGAACAGTTCGAAATTCATGTTTGATAAATCACAAATATATACATAACTAAACAGATTCAATCGC
This sequence comes from Weissella muntiaci, assembly GCF_008107635.1. Lineage (GTDB taxonomy): Bacteria > Bacillota > Bacilli > Lactobacillales > Lactobacillaceae > Weissella > Weissella muntiaci. Next base: position 123,461 of record NZ_SDGZ01000004.1, read on the forward strand.
TTCTTTAACTATCTTCTCAAATGACGAAGGCAGAGTAAATTGATTCATGAAGTTGATATAACTGCGATTTGCCATTGGAACTTCGTAATACATCAGGCTGGCTAACATTTTGGAAGCGTTTAAATGGGCTAGCTGCTCCTCGTATTTTTCACTGAGAGGAGAGAAAGCGTAGATTTGCTGGCTCTCTACATCCCCATAAAGCAGGTGAGTTAGTTCGTGGGCTAATCTGAATACAATAGAGAAGTTGGTAAAAAAATTTAAATTAATGTAAACAACATTATCGCCGGCAACAGCAATATCTGGCGTTGCTGAGGAACGTTGTTCATATTTGATAATGATCCGATTCTCATTTGCGATTTTGAGCAGTTCATGAAAGGCTCGTCCTTCGATTGTCCAGTTATCTTCCATCAATTGATCAATGACATTCTTCATCAGTCTTGCCCCCGTAGCTTGCGTAACTTTTTGATATCATCAATGATGTATTGTCTATACTCATCATCAAGCTCTATTCCGTTAAATTTTAGGATAACAGTATTGTCGTCAATATTCACCTCTCTGCCTGCATCTTTAGATGCGGACTTTTTTTCATTCGTATTTCCAAGCAGATAGTCTACTGAAACGCTCAATATATCAGCGACTTTTTGAAGATTTTCGGATCTGGGATTATTTGTGTCCCATCGATATATTGCGTTTTCAGCAAGGCCAGCACGGGTCGCCAAAACTTTCAAAGAAACTCCTTGTTGTTTTGCAACCATCTTGATACGTCCTACTAAAGTCATAATTAGGTCCTATTCTGATATCAATTACATTTATGTAGTTTTTTATTGGTAAGTTACATAAATGTAGTTCGTGATTTATATCGTAAGTTAGTTAGCAACAATAAAAGTGTTTACATTACTATTGATTCCAAGGATATAAAGGTGGAACGACGCTTTCGTTGTGATTGTTTTCTTTGTAATTGTAGTATTAAATTTGTAACTTGTAAATGTATAAATTACAAAATTAATAACTGGGTATTAGGAAGGAAGTCGGTATATGACAGATGCTTGGACTTGGTTAAGGCTTACACAACGCAGGTCGAATTGTTTAACCCTTTCTGATGAATGACTAGTTTCTCAAATGTTAACGTTTGTGAAGAAGATGTTGAATGAGAAAGGGCTAATAGCAAGTAGTCGCGATAAGAATGTTTGGTCTGAGGATTTTGAATCCATTCAATTCCGCAAAAATAAATTTGGTAAGAAGGACACAGAAAAACGGGTGAATTAAAGATGTAGCAGAGATCCTGGGATCTTCGAATATGAAGGGTGCACCGGTAACCCATGGTGATACGAAAGATTGGCGGATTTTTCAAAGGTCATGAAATCTAACCTTTGAAGTTCCAAACTGTTGATTGATAGTTATTAATGTGTCATAGGTTTTTGATTTAATTCTTAATATTGCAAAGCAACTACCCAGTCCAGAAGTTAAAGCTAGGGCAAAGCATTTTTGGCAGAAGATTGCGTCGGAAATTACATCTTTGACTAGTAGAAATGGTGATGTTCAAGTTCAACAATTACAAACCTATTTAGCAGTATTGCATCTTGTGGCAGATCTGTCCGATCAAAATGACTAATCGCAAGGTCGAGTAAATGAGATGTAATTGAAGATAGAAATATATGAGTGTTTCATCGCAATGGTCGAAAATTTGAATTTCCGCGATGCAACCGACGAAAGTGGAGCGCGACAAACTGATCTTATTAATGCATTGATGAGAGATTGTTTTTGTACTTTAGGTTGAATTCTAGTCAACAGGCGCAAGAACAGAGCATATTCAAAGTATTCAAATACAGTGTATGTTTTGGAAACCATGATCCGCAGATTCTTGTGATGTTAGTGGGGCGGGAGCAGTTTTATAAGAAGTAGCGGGTAAATGATTGAGTTGAGCAGCCAAGGAGATATGAAATGACCAAAAAAATGAATGAGATTGTTGACCGTGGGTTACCAATTTTAAATACCGATGAGATCGCCAAATTATACTTCGGACATAATGCCTCATGGTTTAACCAAAACATGAGAAACAATCCAAAGTTCATTAGAAACGTTCCAGATATTGGTTTGAATAGGCCTGAATGGAAGCGAGTTGATGTTGAACGTTTTGTTAAACAATCGGGTTGGATGTGAGAGAGAAGCTTGGTGATCTGATCTAATTAAACCGAGCGATGGCCTCAGGTTACCGCGTTTTTGTCTGATATTAATTGAACCAACGATGCAAAGCGTTTAACATATAAAACGAGGTGGAAATATGAATGCGATTATAAATGCTTCAATTGTTTTTATTATTATTGTGCTGGCAATATTTTATGTTGTGAAAGCTTATTTGGATAAAAAAGGCAAGAAATAGTTTCGAATAGTTAGACTGTGGTATTATTGAGAAAATAGGTAATGGAGAGCTGATATAGATATCGGCTTTTTTAATTCGGTGGTTTGGCGATAGTTGATAAATCAGCTCATGTAGAAATGCCACGATGTACAGCGGATGAGCTTTGTTTTATGCCAGTGAATACCAAGATATCAGGTGTAATTGCAGAAGCTGATTATGCTATCTCAATAGCAAAGTAAGCAGGATACCAGTTGGATCCGTGTTGACTGTAGATATTGAGAGCACAGATCAAATGGTAACGGGGAGTGAAATACAATCGTCTGTTTAGGCGTTTATAGACGAATTTCAATGGTCAGGGGGTGCCGTTCAACTAGATATATTATGAGATCACTTCTTGAGCTGTCGGTGATCATAAAAGTAAATGGATTGAACAATTCTCTTTTTTGATTTTATATTAAAACCCCGCTAGGTAGATGATTAATGTCTACTTGGCGGGGCTCTTTTGTTGATTTATTGGTTGGTCACTTTGGTTATTGGTGAATACTGGCTAAAAACAATTCTAGAAATCTCTTGATATAACAACGTTTATTGCCATATAGTCATGTGGTATATGTTGTTTTACTATTGCACCAATTACGATCGTTTATCTCCAATGTATCAATTTGACAGAAATTGTTGACGTACGACTATATGAATAAGTGGAAATTTATCAACTTAGGAGGTAAAGCAGATCATTGTTAAAAAAAGAAATCAAGCTGATTGGCACCACCTATTATTTAAAAGTCTGTGATCCAATACTTCAGTATTCTCACCTATAATAAACTTCGTAATCTTTTTTGCCTAATCAAATGTCAACTAAATTAATTCGAAGGATGGAACTAGATATAATTATTCTTTAAATTGCTCAATAAGTGAACTATTAACACTTAACGTTAACAAGATGACAGCTGCAAATAAGAATATGCCCATCAAAACGAAGCACATATCTGTTAGCCAAGGAATTTTTGCGGTGTCAATTATTAAGATTGAACATAGCCCAAATAAGTTAGAAAATATAATGCAGAGAAAACCGTAGAAACTCCACTTGCTCATGAGAATCTCCTTAATAAAACGCAAATTTACGAAGCTGTTAGTTTAATAACGGTCAGAAGATAGACAATAATCCTAACTTGAACAAATCAGCTATACATACATTCATAATAATATAAATGTATTGTCAGTGCAATAGTTATTAATTGCAAAGTATTTTACACACTTTGAATGTATTAGTTAGGATAGCGTCCAATCAACAATGAAAAAATAGTCACATCACGACAAAATGTGATGTGACTAACTTTAGATACCATATTTAAAAATTGTTCTACTTCCAACGGCTAGCTTTTGATGGGAGTAACATAAGGATGAAAAACCAGATTGTACCAATAATAGGTACTAAATCAATAAGAATCCACCAACCTGAACGATTTGTGTCATGTAGTCGCCGAAATTTCACAGATAGAGTGGCAATCCACACCAATACAAGTACAAGGTTTCTTCCCCAGGCGACAGTTAGATCGCCAAAATTATATATGTCATCAATTGAATGACCGGTGCTTGATTGGATAATTGCAATGATAATAGCACCTAAAATAGAATTGATGATTACAGGCCACCAATAGTCGGCGCGACCAGATACGCCGGAAAAATCAAAAATATTTGCCCAAAACCGTTTGTATGACTTAATCATTATAAGCACCTCCTATTAAAAAACATAGCTTTTAACGTGGATCATGTTTGCACGTATTTTTAGATATGTGGTTGTTTCAAAAGGGCTTGCTCCTTTGAATGAAGCTTTGATGGCATGCCGAGATAGATAACAATGGAATGTGAATTTTGAAGTCAAGGTCAGCTCAAAAAGTTGGTAGCTCATAGAAATTAAATGAATTTAGCTTTTTAGTGGCATGTTATGTCTGGAGATACTAAGGCTCGGATAAAAATGGTTGACGATCATTATGGAGCTGTAATATCTGGCGTTTGACCCAAAGTCCATTTTAAGGTAGTTGTATATGCGCCAAGCTCTTTCGTTGATGCTCCTGGGACGACCAGGGCAATTGATTGTGCCCCACCCGTATCATCATCAGTAAAGCTAATCACCCACGTCCCTTGACCCTGATTTTCAAAGGCTGTAACAACGCGCGAAGCTTGACCGACGATTGGCGTTATTTCAGCTTCATGAATGGGTTTGCCTGCGTCAGAACCGGTCAATGTTAGCAGGGTTGGTCCAAAGAAAACAAGTGCCGCTCCTGCTAATACGTGGCCGGTATCGGTGTTAGTAAATTCTTCAGTTTGTGTAACGTTTAAGTTCCACCCTTGATTGGAGCCAGTGTTATCAGTTACTTGTACATAGTTAGGGACTGATTTTGGCTGGCCGTTACTATCAGTTCCTTTGGTGAGTTTTGCGAAATAGTAATCATTTTTTGTTGAGATTTTTTGAGTACCAAAATCAAGTGATGAGGCATAGTCAATGGATAATGGGCCATTTGTTCCTGGTTGCGTAGGGTTATCAGGATCAAATGGGTTGTCCGGATTAGTGGGATCAACAGGAGCAGTTGGATCTGTATTTTCGATAAAGGAGATTGAAGCATTTGAGTTGTAATTGGTTGAAAGGTCTGCGGCAAGTACAGGCGAAGTTAATCCCGATACGGCCGATAGAAGCAAAATTGAGAGCCCAAAATAGATGTTGTTTTTTAACATGAGTTTCCCTCCTTGTTCCCCGAGAAAAGAGTTAGTATTTACACTAATTATATTTGTTTAAGCTACGTTTATGAAATAAATTGCTCATAAATTGATGAATCAAATTTTTTTAAAGGAGAGTAGTATAATTTTGTTTAAAATAAAGCAAAAAACGGAGGAATAGAGATGTTAAATACGATCTTTCATATTGATGAGACAATAAAATGGGCAACGGTAATTTCAAATCTTCATCATATGGCTGAATGGATGAGTGAAGAAGATGAGGAAGGAACCATTGAGCTATTAGTAAATGGTGAGGCAGTTAATGAGGCTAAAAAGACAGGCGCACAGGATCTTGGAGCTTTGCTGGCAATTGGCGTGGATGTTCGTATCTGCAAGAATTCAATGAGTCAACGTAAGATTGAAGCTAATGAAATACAAGCAGGACTTAAATTTGTGCCATCGGGAGTTGTAGAACTAGCGTTAAAGCAACGTGTGGGGTATGGATATATTAAACCTTAATAAGTTGTCGAAGGTTTGGAATTGACAGTTTACTCGATGAGCATATCAATATGAAGATTCATTTTCCTTGGTTATCATGGAGATAATAGGAAGCATGATATGGAGGGGAGCTAATGAGTAAATTATCCTTTATTGGTAAAGTAATCATATTCTCGCTAGTAATTCTAGCATTGGGGTCACTGTCATCTCTTAGTGTTGAATGGGTAAGAGGGGTTTCGATTGGAGAAATATATACAGGTTTTAAATTACCACCACTTGCACCACCGGGGTGGATTTTCGGTCCGACATGGATTGGACTGTATGTTCTATTGGGAATTTATTGTGCCAAGTTAACGGAATTAAAGGAGAACAGACAATTAATTTATTATTGTATGTACGCTCAACTGATGTTAAACATTTTATGGACAGTTGTATTCTTCACACTAAATAATTTCTTGCTTGCAAGCGGAATGATCTTACTTATGGACGGCTTGGTAATTGCTTTACTATTCTTTGATCGACGAAAGGTGCGCATCGTGCTAGTACCATATTTAATGTGGCTATTATTTGCAAGTTATTTGTCGATCGCTGTGACCATTTTGAACTAGTACATGTGGATTGCCTTAAGAAATGGAGTCTGCTTGGAAAGAATATGGTGACTAATATAAATATGACTGGAGAATGGCATCTTTTTTTATCCAGCATTTAAGGCATCATTAAGTGTAATTTATTATTATAGATAGCAAGTAATAGATAAGTTATCCATTTATTTATTACACTCCTAAGTAAGAAACGCAGAATGATTGGCTACCCAGGCTGGTCGGAAAAAAGAGCCTTTTTCAAGGCTCTTTTTTTATTTGGGAACGATGAAAATCAAAATTAACTAGTCGGAGAATGAAGCTGAGATTTGCTGCAAAAAAGTGTTGATCGAAGTTAGTGCACAAGATCCCATTTACGGCTTTTGTGTTTATCTCACAATCAATTAACAATCTATATGTGATATGGGGGCTGAAAATATGATTTAGACTTCCAACTTAGGCTTCTTTTCGTTGTGACACACTGAATTAAATATCATATTGAGACACAAAAATAGCTTTGAAGCAGATAATCGCTTTTCTGTAACTAGATTGTGGCACGGTAAAAGGAATGCAGTTAATAATCAACGGGCCTTCTATTAGATATGTTCCACAATGTCTCGTAATAGTAGCAGGTTATAAGTTTCGATCTTTTCCTCAACAAATTTAATATGCTCTTGGAGTCTTTTTTCTTCAAATTGGAGGGTGGCTAGTTGCTTGTTAAGAATGAGTATTCGATCGGGTATAGTTGAATTCCCCTCATACCTTAACTTGGTATATTCACGCATTTTCTTGATTGGCATCCCTGTTTTCTTTAAACGATGAATGAAATCAATCCAGGGGAGGTCATGATCTGTATAAAAACGTCGGTTTGCTTGATCTCGTTTCGGGAAAATAAGCTCTTGTTTCTCATAGTATCGTAATGTGTCGATCGATAAGTTAGAAAGTTTAGAAAATTGGCCGATTGAATATTTTGTCATAATAATCCTATCCTAAATTTGCAAGATTTTTAATATGAATTGCTTGACCTTGAGTGTACTCCAGAAGATATCCTTATTTTAAGGCATAAGTGACCAGAAAGAAGGAATAACATGAGTAAAAGAATTTTAGAAACTGAAGGTGACAATTTAAAAATCATTCTTGGAGAGCAGGGCTTTAAGGATATGTTGTCTATTGATGGTATTTACGAGGATATCAAGGAATATCTATTGGCTATTCCAGGAAGTATCTATGACAGGCCAGGCCTAGGTTTGAAATATAAAGAAATGGTTGCAATAACTAGTTTGCTTACACAAGGTGCCTCTGAGAAATTACTAAAATCCCATATTCAAGGTGGAGTAAATGCTGGTTTAACAAGAGAAGAGATTGTTGAATGCTTGATCCAATGTATCCCATATGTTGGATTTCCGCGAGTCATTACAGCAATGCGAGCATCGTTTGATGTTTTGTATGAATAAGCATATTTATTTTTCGTTTGTGATGATCTTAGAAGGTGTTCATTGACGGCAGCATGTAATTAAATTGTGGAGAAAGCGAGAGTCAAAACTGTAACGGTTTTGGCCCTTTTTGAGGTTGGTTGCACTTTCTTAATTTGATTGGGGGCAGGAATATGTTGTTTTGATTTTATGAATTTTATTATGAAATAGTTTGTAAGAATGTAACGGGGGTAAGCGATTGGTAGTTACGACAAATAGGTTTTTGATTGCGCTTACAATGAATCTCGTGTTAAAATCAAGATAGATAGTATGGCATATACTTACAGATTGCCAAGGATATACATTGATTATGTCAGACGGAGTCAAATTTGTTTTAAATATACGAGGCTATTGGAATGATTGTCTGACAAAATCTGAATTTCTGTAAGTAAAAGAGGTAGTTATTGATTATTTGGAATTTGGCAAAAGGGGGAATGATTATGGTTGAGAAGTTTCGAAATGAAGAGATTGAATTAAAAGACGAAATGTACGCATTTCGTCTCTATGACAGTGAACGTGATGAATTTAGAAAAGGCGAAGTTAAGGTATCAGTAGATCAAGATGGTTCATATGAATTCGACTGGTCTGGTATGGCACAGGAGTTTTCTGGGAATGAAATCCCACCAAGAAGTTTTTCGCGAAAATCTAGAATCTATTTGGCTGAGGATACTAAGTGCCTGACGGATAATATTGAATTTACTGATGACCGTTGGAAGTTGAAAATTAGTATTTAGTAATTGGTAAGTTTGTAACTTGGTTAGAAGCGGTTAATTTTCGCTGAGGACAATTGAGAATCAAATTTGGAAATATTTAGTAATGTCGGTTATTGGCGTTGATTGTGCCATATTTACCAATATTAATCTGTATTCTTTTGCAGTTGGAATATTCCCATGACAAGGTTTGTACGAGGGTAGACGACGTAAAATAACGAAGATTTCACTATTAATCCAAATTTTGTGATAAAATATACATGGCTTTTAAAGCCGTGTTATCGATTAGTGCGCCAAGCTAACTTTTCTAATTCAATATGTAAAAGATTTGCTCCGAATAATAACTAATCTGGCGTACTAATTGACAACTGTTGTTTAACTCGTTGGTAGAGTTGAACTCTTAAATCTGCGGACTCTCAGTTCGGGTCTAAGCAGTAGCGTTTTATCATGGTGGACATCTGGCTTGGGTTGGATGTCTTTTTTGTTGGAATGATGGGTCTTTTTATCTAAAATGACTCGATTAGTGTATTTTTCTGTCCGAATGTGTGGTCTTTTTTAATTCATAATTTTGTAACGTAAATATTATATTTTGAGCTTATACTCTACATGATAATCGAAATTTGGAGATGGAAAACATGACCAGGAAACTTATTGAATTGGGCAAATTGGGGATCGAGAATGGTGTGCACAAGTTCGTAATTTCCACTGAACGCTTTGGCATAATTGCTAGTGGAAAGGTATCTACATATATAGACGATATCAGACATACATTGGCACTGCATTGGGCTGATAACACTAGCTTTACATCAATCGAGTATTCCTTGGATGAGAATGTGGAAGCATCATTTAATGATAAGACTAATGAGAAAATTGGGTTTATTCTGGAAAATGATAATAAGAAGATTATTGTTTACTTTATGAGTTATTGAGCATCCTTTAATTTGGATATTGGAAGTTTGTGATTAAATATTTCTAACCAGAATTACGATGTGAACGGGAATATGATCTTAGCTGATGTAATACCGAACTTTGATGTATTTACTCTAATTGGCTCAAAGGAGGAGGGCTTGAACTTACAATTTGAGTTTAATTTAGGATATTGGTCTGGTCTCAGATGCTAATTCAAGTATGAGTATTGTCTCTACACATAGCTAAACTAATTTGTAGCAATACACATTGCCGAACAATTAAGGCTACGTTAAGTAAGCCAATATTTTATATGTAACAAGTAGCAACCTAGCTACTTAACCCATTTTAAGCGTAAAATAATTTAGAACCCACTGAATTGTATAAACTAAGGCCGACTAGGCAGATTGGTTTCTTCTTAGTAGGCCTTTTTTGTATTTATCTGATAAGATTTATAAGAAAAACACTTTAAATAAATGAGGACACTTATCATGGAAAAGTCACATAATGTTTATTCGGAAAACGATATCAAGACGTTTATTAACGAAAGTAATGATGTAAATATTCTTGAAAATATTATTGAGCTTATTGAGCAGCGGCTTGATGATCTGAACGAGAGATGAAATTTGTAAAAGTATTGAACGGCTTACCTTCTCACCAAAAAAGTATATAATGAATCTGTTAATTACTTTTTGTTAGTCAAAAGGAGGACTCCTAGTCATGATGAATATTAAAAGTGCAGTGGAAAACTTACAATGGAATGCAGAGCATCATTATGCTCATATTGAAGCAAAACATGATTTCATTCGAGCGATTGCTGTTCAATTTGAATTGGGTTATACAGACTTTAGATTTATTCAGACTGCCTTGCTTTCAGCCAATATGGATGATAAGTATAGGGCTTTCACTGAAGCATATGAAGATTTTTATCAATATGAAAGTCTCTTTGCAATGCGAGGGCTCGAGGAATATCAAATGAAGTATGGTGATAAACTATCTGATTTTCGCCAAGCAAAAGATAATTTATTAAAGATACTTGAAACTCTAATCTAAATATAAGACTCACTAAGCAATGATGTGAACCCCAAAAGTTG
>NZ_SDGZ01000005.1 GCF_008107635.1 Weissella muntiaci
CAACTTTTGGGGTTCACATCACTACCTAGCGGGGCTTTAATATGAAATTAAAAAAAGGATTATCCTTTCCTTTTTATACAAGTTGAATTTTACTACTTCGTATAGGCTACCTTCAACCAAACTGATTCGCCATTCATCTCGATTTGAATTGAGCTTCCTACACGGTTCAACACTTTGTAGTTATCATTCAAAGTAAAGTATTCCATAGCACCATTGTTTCCTTGTGCTACTTGATTAGCTAGTGCATTACCGTAGCGATCTGTTAGAGTGACGCTTTGAACTGGCATATCGTTGTTGTAATCAGCTACAGGAATACTCATATCATTGTTACGGGCATACCAGTTAGCGCCGTAACTTTGCCACTTATCAACTACATAGACGCCATTAAACGAAACAGTATCAGTTGTATTCGAAACTGGTGGCGCTGGTGTAACTGTAGATGAGCTATTATCTGTTGAACCGGTCAAATCAGACCAATCACCATAAAGATAGTCCCAGTCGTACCCGTCTCCATCGCCATATTGATACATAGTAACTTTTTCCCACCAAGGGATATTCAACATCTTATCTTCGGCCCATGCCTTAATTTCAGGTGTCAATTGAGAGTTACCTGTGGAAGCATAAAATGCTACCCACAAAGGATGGTCTGAAATATCTGACCAATCAAAGCGACCATTTGCACCTGTAGCAAAGAAATAACTAGTGTACAGTCCGACTTTCTTACCAGTCAGACGATATACTTCGTCCATGAATTGCTTTGGTTCGTTTCCTGTAAAGTGGTTGCCGTCAACCGGATTCTCTTCAAAATCTAGCCATAGAGTAACGTTTGGGTTCGCAATATCTTCGGCACTCAATGAGCTTACAAAGTAGCGAGCTTGTGCGATAACATCGGAATCGGAGCGTAGATAGTGGTAATATCCTAAATGCTTATCATTTTGTTGTGTCTGTAGTGATTGGCTGTACATCAACGGATTAATATATCCAGTTCCTTCTGTGGCTTTAACAATCGCAAAGTCCCAATTATTTGCTAGATAATTTTGTTGATGGCTACTTACATCAGTACCATAAATATCGGCATGAGCCGGCGCACTTGATAATGCCATTGCTCCACCCAGCGAAACGGCCAATGCACCAGCTACAGCTAAAGCCTTAATTTTGTTCATTCGTACTCTCCTTATCTTTGTTACGGGTTGAAATCTTTCCAATAGTTGAACCACCTAATACCGAAGCAATTAATGCAACGATGGCATAAATTGTGCTTGATACCTCTGAACCAAGTGGCAAGTTCCAAATCTTAGTAATTGCCAAATAAAAAGTCGCCAACGCTGTTAATACAGTAGTGGCGACTGATGCAAATTCAGTTTTATTCATGTTGAGTTCCTTCTGTAAGTTCCTTCCATTCTTCAATTTTATTTAAACGTTTTTCGTGGTCATCTAATCGCACTTCTGTTTGGTGGTCTAATTTATCAACTTTAATTCCAATTCGATCTATTGGCTTTTTCACAAAAGTGTTCAGTATATATCCGAGAGCTGTTAATGCAAAACCGACTACAGTGACAAATGCCGCCCACTCATCCCAACTTTTAGGCAATATCTTCCTCCTTTCTATGCTGTCGGTACTCCCGCAGGCCAAATCATTGCATCTCCAGTTCCATAAGAACCTGCAACAGCTCTCACATAATTGTTTGCTGGAAATCCCGTAATGCTAGTGGTGTGAATAGTTCCATCTGGATTGATCTGGAAATCAACTCCATCAGTCCCGTCCTCATCAGTAAATTTAATTAAAACCCCACTAGTTGATGCTCCGAATTGCTCAACTCTCAAACCTAAAGGCATCTTTTCTTGTGCCAACTCAAACTTTCTATTATCCGGAACAGTGCTTTTGAAAGAACTATCCCCGTAAATGAATACAATATTTCCTTTACGGATTAGATTCACTGTCAGCCCATAAGGAAATGCAATTCCGCCTGTGTCATACAAATAAGCATCCTTGTTCAATAACTCCCATTTACCATCGACTCCTGATAGTGAGTTTGCAGATGGAAATTGAGCGTCAGAAGTTTGCGTTACAACTGACCTAAATATTGCACCCTTTAATTGCCCGGTTCTTGGATTTCCTAGCGAAGGCACACGTACCAGTTGATTAACAAGATATTGCGTGTTTGGAGCCCAATCTACGATAGCTATCGTACCAATTGCGTCTTTTCCTGCCGGCCCTTGTGGCCCTTCGTCGCCTTTTACGCCCTGAACGCCTTGTTCCCCCTGTATACCTTGAATTCCTTGCGGGCCCTGTTCTCCAGTGTCGCCTTTAATTCCAGTTGCCCCCGACATATCAGTAATAAGCGTGAATTCAGTACCGTTCCACAGATAGAGTTCTGCATTATGTGGATCGTCAACATCAGACGAGATAATCACAAAGTCGCCTTTGGTTAAGTCCTTTCCATTCATTGCTGAATAGCTAGGAAATGTTTCAGCAATCGAGAAATCCTTTCCAGCAACTCCTTGAATGCCTTGTACACCTTGCTCTCCCTGTTTACCTTGAACTCCCTGAGGCCCTTGTTCACCATCTTTTCCACTTGGTCCAGTTTCACCTTGAATACCTTGTATTCCTTGTGGGCCCACCTTAACTTGCTGAATTTTCTCATCCATCGCTTTTAAAACATAGTCAAAGGTAACCTCTGGAATAAGACTACCTTCGACTTCTTTTAAATTTGCAGATACCTCAAATCCAAGAGACCCTGACGATGGATAGATTTCAACAGTTCCGTCTGGTTTGCTTACATTAATTTCTAGACTGTAGTGTCCGGGGACGAGCTTTGTTAAGTTTTCATCTGTAAAATCAAGCTCAATTAAATCATCAATGACTCTTGGCTTAACATCAAATAAGTAACCATCATTCGCGATGCTTACTGAAACCTCATCGCCGGAAAGTTGTTGGTTCACACCGCTAGATATCAGACGAAATAGAAACTTGGTTGCCGTATCGCTCACCTTGTTATCAAGGTCAGACATTGTTTTAATTTCCCTCATACAAGTTTCCTTTCTAGATATTCGGTACTCCTGCATTCCAAGTCATTGATGCCGGTTCAGCGTAGTAATTTAACGCTACAGCATCCCCATTGTCTGCCGTACCCATTTGAGAATTTCCTAACCATGAAGAGACATAAATATCTGATGCATTAGTTGCGAGCTTAATATGTGCATGCCAATCTGAATGATCATTGAATGTAAAATACGTAAATGCAACTTGTCTTGTTAGAGTTGTACCGGGCAAGTAGTTTGCAACGTATAATGCAGATGATGGAATTTTATCGCCTACCGGCACCATTTCAGAAATTTGATTAACTCCGTCCTTGTTAAACGTCCCACCAATATCCAACAATACAATATTTCCATGTCGATACCACCTAGCATTCAATCCATAGAATACTGTACTTTCAGCCGTAAACTCGTAACTTTCAGGATTTGCAAGCTCCCACAATTCGCTCGCATCGGCTGAACTAGGGAAACTCTTTCCGGTATTGTGATCTTTCTTTGCGATAAATGTTGGATTGGTTAGCTTACCTGTACCAAAATCACCCATATCTCTAAAGGTAATCTTTTGGCCCGCTAAAACATCCATATTTGGACGCCAATTACTTACGAATCCAATATCACGCCAACCGACGATCTTTCCATCGCTAACGGCGGTAATCTTACGGCCACCAGCATAATAATCAGCAACGATTGTGCCAGTAGTTGCTGAACTCCCTGTAATAACTTCGACTGTATACCAGCCTGCAAATGGCGCATTAGTCAGTGTCTTGTCCTTAATAAACCAAAGACCCGGATATTTGGTCATATCCAATGCCACATCATCAAAACTAACAAACGTTGCTTCACGTGTTTTGAAACTACCTTCAATTGGATTTAAATAAACATTGTTTCCAGTCAATACATTGTCACCGTTCAAAGTAACAACCTGTTTATCTTCAATTTCCTTGGCCATTGCAGACAAAGAAAGTTTTAACGCATCATATGCGCTTTGCTGAGCTGACAATGCTAGATCAAAGCTCGTTAGCTTGTCTTTGGACTCTTGAATCAACTTCTCAATTGCATCAATGTAATCACTTGACGGATTAGACGTGAAAATGACGTTATTTCCAAGTACGTTAAACATAATTGGAATACTAGAAACCATCATTCCAGTTTCATCAGAAACACTGATATATCCTTCCTCAATATCTCCTGATGCTTGGTACATCTCAGCCGGAATAACCATAGAGAACTGTCCAGCTTGTGCGTTTAGAACATCTTTAACTGTTGAAATCTCTTTAATCTTACCTGAGGCATCCTTGACTGTTATCTTGATATCTTTGTTTGAGATATCAAAAGGCATATCACCTTTTTTTAGCCAGAAAAACACTTCACGGCCATTGTCTCCTTGGCGACCGTTCAACTGCTCGATTAAGGTAACATCCGTCATGTTTAACAGAGTATTAACAATGGCGAACTTACCTGCTGTTTGTGCTGTTGCCATATTACTTCCTTTCCAATAATCCGCTTAGGATCATAATTTCATTCATTTTATTAACGGCATCTTCGATTTGCTTTAGTTGAGCTTCAAACTCAGCACTAAGTTCTTCAATGCCAACCTTATTTGGCAACCAGAAATTTAATCCTGACGCCTTGTTGCCCTCGATATCCACCAAATGATACAGATTAAACGTGCTAATCAATTGATTTAACTCATTTTTGAGTAATAAAATAGCGCTCCCGATATCTAGGAACGCTTGATCGTTATATTTTGTGGCTATCACTTCACTTATTGATGTTGGCAATGCCTTAATCATCGCCAAGTTATAGAAAGCTTGATACATATCCAACGTAGAACTATTTAGCTCGTTGATTTTCTTCGCCATCTGATCCATTGTCATCAACTACCGGCACCCCCTTTAACACGCCTTTATTATCAATAGTCAGAGCCCACTTATTACCGTCAGGACTAAGAATAATCAAAGCATCATTTTCATCAAACGGCTTTCCATTAATGCCTTTCCAATGACTCAGCGCATAAGCTGGATTACCATCATTATCTGGCACTTGTACAATGTATGTTTTATTCGCCATACACTACTCCTCTACTGTTCCGACAACCCAACCACCAAATGAATTGTTGTTATTTTGCTTTTCCTGAATATTCTTAATCATCTTCGCCTGAGATCTTTGACTGTCCAGAAAATTGGCCCGACTATTGTTCAGCTCAATTTGAACCGCAGTAGAAACGAATGGCGTTTCTGTGATCGATACAACTTCTACTTTTGTTATAAAACCGGTATCTAATATTTGTACGCTCCAGAGCTCTCCGGGCTTAACCTTTCGATTTTCCTCTGTAGTTACGGCAAACGAGATAGTCGGTTGCAAAACAAACGATTGTGCCACTAATGACCGCATCTGATTAACGTCGGTAATAGTATCACTCTCAACACGAATACCCTCTCTAATTCCCCATGCATTAATAGAGTCTTGATCTTCCACATAAAAAGGACTGAACGCTGGTGTTTCTGCAGTTGATACTGCCTGAATTCGATTCACAATGCTTTGGCTGTCATACTGTAGCTGAATATCGCTAGTATCATTCCGATAACGAAAAACGTTCTTAGTATCAGTTGTGTAGTGACCTTCATCGTACAAATGAACCGTATGATTATCAGGTATAACAGCATAAACTCCAAAGGTATCTTTTAAGGTTGAAATTCCTTCCGAAACAGTTACGTTACCAAAATCAGTGAGCGTCTGATTAGCATTATAGTTTCCGTGAATTTGGAAACTATAATCTTGCACTCCATCAAACAAAAAAGACAACGCATCATTAAGGTTAAATGTAACGTCGCCCACTTTAATATTTGATTGAACTCGTGAAGATAGTTGGTAATATACATGCGTGGCTGTAATCTGCATAGTGTGTTGGCCACCATTAAACTCATCAACGATTTGCTTAATGATGTACTCTTGACCATCATAAAAAACGCTATTCTCTGATGTTAATAAATTATACGCCAAAGAACGATCGTCATAGGCGGTAAACGCTAATTGATACTGCTCGTTTTTGCTCCAAACCCTTTGAAAGGTGTCCCATAAAATCGCCGACAATATTTGTTTTTTCTGGCCGTCGTGCGATTGAATGACAACCGTATTCTCAGCAAACATTTAAAAGTATAAAAACGGAAAGCTAAAGGTTATATCAACATTTTTTAGGCCAGTAATCTCAATGTTGTTATTTCCTTTGGCCAACTCAATATGCCCAAAATCAGTATCAACGTTTGTCGAATTATTGAGATATGGAATTACCCCATTTAAAACAAATGTATCGCCAGTATTTAAAGCTGAGTTTACCGATATACTCGTGTTGTTTGTTGTATTTTTTATAGTAAAGTTGCTCCCTGAGCCCTTTATTGTAGTAATTAGATCATGATGTTGCCGATAAGGATCAATCACGACATCACTAGGGTTAAAAATACTAAAGGAGTTTTGATTACTATGATAATTTAGTGGTCTATCACTAGGAATGTTCATACCAAAATCTAGTTTATCCAATTCATCAGGTAACTCATCTGAGCGCACCAATGATTGAGCCATACCACTTGGGTTAATGAAAGTTAAATCCACCAAACTTTGCGAACTATTTTGTACCGGGACAATATCCACTGGATTTGCAATAACAAAATAGACCTTTCCCGGCTCGTGTGAGCTTCGTAATCTGATTATGCTCCGACTATAAAAGATACTTTGAAGCTCCGATCTAACCACCCTGAAATCAGCCATGTTCTTTGCAGAAATAAATAGACTCATCGTAATAGTTGTTGCCCCAAAACTCACTGTCTGCAACCTTTGTCCATCGCTTCCGGCTACATTCAACCAATCGGGAGTAATAGCCGGAGCTGTACTCTGTAAGTTCAGAAAGTGAACATTTGGCAACCTCGCATTTAAATCAAACTCAGTCTGACCATTCTGCATTACATAGATATGTCCATACATACCTTTCTCCCTTCATTAGATAGATTGGAACCCTTTCATAGCACTATCGTTAGCCATTCGATTATATAAATCTGGCATTGACAGCCCATTCCCCTTAGACAAGGCTTTAAGCTGATCCTTATTAACTCCCAAAACCATGCCAACTAGTCCAATCAATTGATTAATGCCTGCTTCCAAACCCGAAACATCAGTTTTATTTGATGAGTTTGTTGATTGATCATTTCCGTTGACATGATAATTCGCCTCAGAAAGCAATTGATTTGCTCGGTTCTTCTTGTCCGCAGACAGTGGAATAATCATTTCCGGCATGTTCTTTTCTGCAACTTCATAGAAGCCGTGTTGAGAAACTAATCCGCCATACTCATACCCGTGTCCTTGGCCAAGAAATGAAAGATCACTGCCATAACGATTTTTTGCATACTTCAATGCGGCCAACAGGTTATCATACCCATTGAAGATATCTCCATGACCGGGGAACTTATAGGCATTAAATGTTGCGGAAATCGTCTGCATAAGTCCTTTGGCCAGATCACCCGTGATGGTATTGATATCCGTATAACCGCCTTGAACAGCCTTTTCGTTACCACCGGACTCGGTAGCGATTTGACGCAAGACTTTATTAACCATATCTTCGCTTGTGCTTAGTCCGTTAGCTTTCAGAGCCTCGACAACTTGATCACGCCAACGATTTACCCCAGAGCCACTTGGAGCGCCTTTACTGCCTCCACCGTCATCGTCATGCTTCTTTTTCAACGACTCAAACATCTTCTTGATTGGATCAACGATACCGCCAACTAAACCATTTCCCATTGCTGGGGTGAATTTAGTTACTAATTCATTTTGATTACCAATCATGCCATTAATAGCTTTGTTCATCACTTTTCCAAGCGAATCCAGCGGATGCTTAATAAATTCCGTTAAACCTTCCCACTTGTCCTTGAACCAATCTCCAACGGCGCCTAACCAATCGTCAGTACCATTTGCAAACTTAGGCATAGCATGAGCTGGAATGACTGTTTCACCGCCACTGAAATTAACCAGTCGGTTGCGCCCTTCCAAAACATGCGCTTCTCCAGAGTTATCGATGATAGCCTCTTGATAATTTGCACCGGGAGCATCATTGACCATCGCTAGTCCCTTTGGTGCACCCTTAGTACCGTTTTCAAACTTTTTGATCTTATCAATCTTACCGATAGCATTTTCTTTACCACCGAACGTGTGAATGATTGAATCAATCCCACCGATACCGGCATTAATGATATCAATCACGACATTAAGGCCATCCTTAACGATATTCTTCATACCGTCCCATAACCCTTGCCATGTGTCAGATACCTTTTTCTTGATGTCGTTAAATATATCGCCAATCTTACCAGCAAAATCTTCAATACCTTTCTTGATACTGCCGATTTTCTTACCAAAGATAGACTCCAAAAATTCCCAGAGGGAGTTCCAAACGTCCTTTAAATCTTTACCTAGATTACCCCACTTACCAGTAAAGAAATCGGTAAAGACTTTGACACCTTTTTTCTCTGTATCGTAGTATTTACTTGATGATTTACCTAGCTGATCAGTAGTGGCGCTCCATGCCTTTTTAGTCGAGTTTCCAAAGTTATCCCAAGTCTTAGATGCCCCGCTTGTGAATGAACTCCAGCCCTTAGAAAAGCCTTTTCCAAACCCATCGAGTCCCTTGGTTACAGATTTCCATGTATCAGAGAAGCCCTTCGTAATATTTTTACCGAAATCCTTAACGGCTTTGGCTATTCCATTAACGAAATCACGGAACTTTTTACTGTGCTTATATAAGGCCACAAATCCAGCGATTAACGCAGTGATAGCAATCAAGGCTATTCCGAATGGATTTGCCTTCATTGCTAAATTCATAGCCTTCTGGGCTAGAGTTTGAGCCTTCATCGCAAGTGTCATTGCCTTTGATTTAATCGTGGCTGTTGCCTGTGCCAAACTAAATGCTTTGATCTTACTCGACAACGCAACGAATCCACTCGCTACACCACTCGCACCCTTTTTAAGCAATGCGAAGCCTTTAACTGCTCCAGTTGTTGCAACTTTTGCAGTAAATGACAATGATTTAGCAATGCCTTTACCAGCCAATGACCCGGCTTTTTTAAGAGCAGTAAAACTCTTTGTTGCTCCCGTGGTTACAACTTTGGCTGTAGCGCTTAGGGCCTTTCCCAAACCTCTACCAGTTGCCGATCCAACTGTTTTCAGCAAATTAAAGCTCTTAGTTGCACCAGTAGTGATCACCTTCGCGGTAAATTTCGCTGATTTCTTTATTCCACCACCAATTTTAGAGAAAAATGTACCAAATTTTGTTAGATTCTTCTCTCCCGTTTCAGTATCGACTTTCAAAAACAGCCCTTTTGTGAACGCTCCTAAACTCTTAGCTTTATCAATACCTTTCAATACTCCCAAAGTACCTTTTAGGGCGAGGGTAAGCCCTAAGTACGTTTCTGCCAATAATTTAACATCTTTTGGATGCTTTGAAGCGAAATCTCCGACCTTTTCAAGAAACGGTAAAGCAACTTTCAAAGTATCGCCGATTAATTTAAATCCAGCTCCACCAATATCCTTTACCATTTTAAAAAAGTTTTCGATGTCCTTTGAATGTGTGGCCACAAAATTACCAAGCTTCTCAATTTGATCAGCCGTACTGTTGGCTATATCTGCGATTGGATTCTTTGTACCTTTGAAAGTCTTACTAAACGCATCAACTACAGTATTTACTGCCTTATTAGCTGAGTCTCCAACGTGATTAAAAGCATTTTCTACTTCCTCACCGTCCAATGACTTAGACATGTTCTTCAAAAAGTCATTATTGGACTGAAAGAAACCGCTTGTTATCTTACCAGATAAGCTTTTATACTTCTCTTCTAAATGGCTACTGAATCCATCGAGAGTTGTGTAGTAGTTATCCAATCCATGAGGTTTAGCATCTGACATGGTTTGAATAGCCTTTGATAGATCAGCCATAGATAGCTTTCCATCAGAAGCTAACTTGTTGATCTCATCTCGACTCTTTCCCATGCTAGTTGCTAACGCTGAATTAAATCCCGGTAAGGACTTCTCCATCTTGGTTAGCGATCCAGTTGTAATCTCGCCAGAGGCGTTTACCTGTGAAAACTTTTTAATAATACCTTGCAAAGACTCATCAGATTGTCCAGTAGCTCGCCCTAAATTAACAAACGCATCAGAAAGTTCTTTAGCGCCATCAGCACTTTTGGTTAGTCCGTACGTCTTTTTAGTCAACAGTGAAACAGTATCGGTTGCATAACCTGATTCTTCCTTCAATGACTTAACATTTCCAATCAGAGCCTTGCTTAACTTATCATCGCCGTTTGTAAAGTTGTCCATCGATACAGAAAGCGACTGCATCTCTTTGTTGTATTCAACGCCAGCCTGCAATGCTCCAGTGAATTTACTCTTAATGTCACTCAGTGCACTAGTAATCCCATTTGCAACAAGATTACCCATAAGAACGCTTTTAAAGCGACTATGCGTGCTAGAAAGTACGTCATTCAGATTTTCAAGTTGTGACTTAGCCTTGCTGATACCGCTAACGTCGGGCTTTATATCAGTACGATTTAAAGTTTTGATTTTATTGGTGGTTTCAGCAATCTTTGCCCCGGTCTGCTCGACTCGCAACTCTTGTTGCTTATAAGCCTTTGAGTTTTTATCTCCAGATTCGCCTAACTTTTCGAGTTCGTTTTTCTGGATCTCTAAAATTTTAGTGTACTTATCCTGAACCGATGAAAGACCATCAATTTTAGCTTTGTTAGCCTCTTCTGTTTTCCCCTCAGCTTCTAGCTTTTTCACGCGAGCATCAGTTAAATCATTCGAGTGCTTAACCTCTTCGTTAAGCTTGGCCAATCCGCTCTCTTGGTATTCATAAGCTTTGCGAGCTCTTTCAGTTTGAGTATTTAAAGACGCAAGTTTACTCTCTGCCTGTGTGATTTGATTAGCGTACTTTTGATAAGTTTGCTCCCCGGCCTCGGTATTCCGATTAATTTCTGACTGCTCTTGTTTGAGCTTTGCCAAGACTTGCTCTTGTTTTGAGACAGTATCGCTTAACCCCTCAAATTTTGCTTTAGTTGCGCCTACTGTATCACCAGATTGCTTGGCTTGCGACTCCATTTGCTTCCACTGATTAGTTGAGTCCTGAACTGCAGACTTCAACTTACCAAGTGACTCAACAGCACTATTAACATTCAATCCAACGCCCGTGGCCATTAATCCGGCTACTTTTTCTTCTGCCATATATTCCTCCTTTCCTCTAGTTTAATGACGCCCATTGTTTAGCCATCTCTTCCGGCGAAACCATACGATCATCTTTATTTGCCGATAGGACTTCGATAAGCTCGGCATAGTCCTGTTCATCTACTGTATTCAAATCCCAATGCAAGTTTTCCATTGCATCTTTTTCGAATAATTTTATTTCAAGCAATAAGTTATAAAACCTAATTACTTGCTCGGCTGGGCTTGGTCTAAACCCTCATCCTCTTCATCTTCCGCGCGAGACTCCTCGATTTCCTTATCAGTCATACCTGTTACACGCATAGAGATATAGATCGAAATATCAACCGCTTCATCAAACTCTAATTCTTCTAGCTTGTCCTTTTCTTTTTCGGATAATCCAAGCAAATCAACCGTGTAATCAATAATCGTATCTTGCAACTCCATTTGGCGCTTTAATACTGTGATCCCATCAGACTTCTCATCATCGGCTACATCTTGAATAGTGGCCATTGCCAATTGCATACGATAGGTTTTCTTCAAATTCTTTGTGCTCTTCTTAACCTCAAATGGCTTTGTGCGTAGTTGCTTAACAACAATATTCATAATTGATTCCTTTCATAATTGCGGGTTATGTAAAAAAGGGCTTCTCACCCCATTTGAGCCATTATTGTCTTGGCTGTAAGACTTCCGTATTAACCTTAGTTTCCGCTTCCACTGGGCGTAGTAGTCGCCTCAGCGTAACCTCCGAACACATCTGCCATCATGGCTGGCTTATCAAACTTATCGGCTCCAGAGTAATACACCTTCATTGCCTCATCATTCCACTTTGCGACTCCGAACGAAGTAAATGTAATAGCATCATCTGCACGTACTTCATTATTCGTGTCTGTTTGAACATTGACGGCGTTTTCTTGCATCTCTCCATTTGCCAAACCGTAATAAATTGAGTTCTTGCGATCCAATGTTTGCGATTCAATCAACAGTGCTACTTGTGGCCGATCTTCTTGCAAGTAACCACCTTTTCCATCACTTACACGTCCCAATGCCTTTTGCTTTGGTTCAAATGGTAGATTATTGAAATCTAGAGCAACCGATGGCTCGCCTTTAGCTTGCGTTTGGTCAACCTTCGAGTTATTTCCGTAAACAGGCGTTCCATTTGTTGAGATGTTGGTAATGTTTGCCGTCTTAGTACCAAGCATTGCCGTTGTAACTTCAAATAGCCCATCTTCTGATAAACCATCATCTCCCTTTAAAATCGTTTGATCTGCCTTATTAATCAACGCCAAAAATACACGCTTTAATCCTACTTGTGCCATTAATAAAATCCTTTCCAAAATAAAAAGGACTGACTATTTGCCAATCCTTAAAGAGTTATGTTTTTTGATACTGTGATGTTTTTGATTGTTTGATGCATATCACTAGATGAGCTGGTATCTAAATAGTGTGGTTGCGAATTAGATATGCGCCATCCATCTTGCTCGAATGCCTTCATCAAATTAACTTCAAACATCGTCATATTTTCGTCAAAATCCAAACTATAAAAAATTTGAATATCAACAGCGATATCTAAACTTGTAAATGTTTCATTTCCCCAACCGCTAGGCTCGTTCCTTGCTTCCTTCAGCAATGCCTGCGTCTTGGCAAGGTCATCATTTTTCAAGATTTCCGCCGGGATCTCATCTAGATAGACTTCATCAATCGGAAATTTACCGTTTAATATCGTTTGTTGTGCCAATACTACAGGCCTATCCATTAATTGCCTCCTCTATCCTTGATAATTTGCCCGTATGCCTTTGCTTCCGCCTCTAGCATCTTCTGCTGAACAGCTGGAGACTCGCGAACATTCCTGACAAAATGATCACCAACAACATTTACTTCTCCACCGTGTTTGTATTTACGGCCGTTTTTAGTGTACATAGGGAACTTAGTACCATTCTCGATAAAGTTTCCCACGTAGGCTTTCTTTTTATCCCATCCGACAACGGATGATCCGTTTTTCATACCATCAATATTAGTATTTTGAACTATCACACTGTCAGCAAGATGCGGATTTTTACCCGTCTGTCTTTCTCGATAGTGCTTATCCTTAGTTACTGTTTCCAATTCCGACTTAAACACCTCGGCCCCGGCTTTAGTAATCTTGGCTTTATCCTCAACACTCATATTTACAGTTACATCCTCAGCTTCTTTTACAAAAGCATTCAGGATATCTTCAAAGCTCATTTCTTCGGCCATATCATCCACTAACTCGCTTTATAGTCACATAGTCATAACTAATAATTTGATTTGTGTCGTCAGATGAAATATTAACTATGTCATATTGCTCTCCGTCAATTTTAACCAACATAGT
The DNA here is from genome assembly GCF_008107635.1 of Weissella muntiaci. Classification (GTDB taxonomy): domain Bacteria; phylum Bacillota; class Bacilli; order Lactobacillales; family Lactobacillaceae; genus Weissella; species Weissella muntiaci. Next base: position 13,622 of record NZ_SDGZ01000005.1, read on the forward strand.
TTCATTTAAATTTTTATTATGTTTAACAATTATCTCTCTTGTATCTGCTTGCTCCGTGCCTTGCAACTGTAATTGTAAAGCAATCGATCGAGTTTTAGGCGCAAACCATAATGAGAATACAGGAACGAACTTCTTAGATGTCGAACCAGTATTATTGTTCTTAACTGTCTCAATCTTTCCGAACTCTGCCTTGTGATTAAAATCAGATGGTTTCATCTTGACCTCCTAACACTTTGGCCCGTAATTGGTTCAGCATAATTTGAACTCCAGCACTATAACCAGTAGTTAGAGTCCTATCGTAATACATTTGTGTTGCCAGTGCGGATATGAGCCTATTAAACAAATCACCCGCTGTTTTAAGGACATCTTCTTCGCTTAAATCATCCCGGATTGATCCCCGGATAATAACACTGGCGTCATTAATCAAAGATTGTATTGTTGCTAATTCTTCCGGGCTCTCGTCCACGTGGAGTTCATCCATTAAAGTCTTAGCAGTCAACACGTTTATTTGTCCCTCGGCCATAAGTTACTCCTGTATTACTTAGTTGTTGTTGCTGGTGTGTATGTCAAGAACTTACCGGCGTTTCCGTCAGCTTGCTTCCAGTCAGCGCGCAAGGCAACTGCCAACTTCTTACCGAAGATATCATCATCTTGCCATTCAACAGCAACGTCAGAACGCAAAGCCTCAATAACGAATGCCTTTACATCCCCGACGAATGCTTTCATGTCGCCATCCTTACCAAGTACATCATCAGCTACAACTAGAACAGGGGCACCTAGTAATTGCTTTCCTGATGCTGTTGAGATAGAGTCTTGCAACAAGTAACGTCCGTCTGCATCCTTCATCTTGTCTACTTCTGCATAAAATGACTCAGTAGTTACAAACATCTTGTTGTAGTTAGCTAATCCTTTATTGAAAGCGTCCTTAATATCGTCAACGCCAGCTACCTTGACCGGAGTACCTGTTTGCAAAACTTCTCCGATCTTGTATTGTTCTGTCAATGACTTAGCTTCCGCAACATACTCTGAAATCACAGGGCCAATATCTGGAGCATCCTGCAAGGTTTCCATTGATACAGGCATTACTCCACGATATGTGACCGCTTTATAATCAACTTCTCCAAGACTAAACTTAGCAATGTCTGGATTTTCAGCAAGTTCAGCTGCTGAAACAAGCCGTGCCGTATTCTTTGCCAAAACTGGCAAAACCCCAACTCCTGATGTAACAGCTTCACGACGTACATAAGCTGACAACTTTGTTTCGTCAGTTGGAACCTTTTGAATGTCCAAAATTTGCTTTGGAATTACTACAGCTCCATCAACCGTAGTAACACCGTCACGAACTTCTTCACCTTTCAAATAAGCTACGAATGAGGCAACTTCCTTTGAGCTTGCAACGTTTGACTTCATATTCTTTCCTCCTAATAGACCTGATCGAGTCTCTTCCTTCTTTGGTGTAACTTCTTCCTTCTTAATACCTGCATCATCAGCACTATTAAGTTGCTCGTCATCGTCACGAGTCTCTTCGTCATCTGATTCAGTTTCGGAATCTGGCAAATCCTTAGCACCTTGCAAGGTAGCGATTTGAGCTTTCAAATCTGCAATTTCTTGCTCGAACTTCTTAATTTGATCCATTCCATCTTTGACATCTGAAACTGGCGTGTTCTCATCATCTGCAGACGAACGCACTTGCTCGACCTTTGTATTAAGTTCGGCTTGCTTCTCGGCGAGTTGCTTAGTTAATTTTTCTAATCGATTCATTTGGTTTTTCCTTTCCAATAAAAAAGACTTGGCAAATTATCCAAGTCAGTAAGTAGATAGCACTAATGCAATCTTTTGTTTGTATTCCTGAGATTTAGTAAATTGTTCAAAACTTCTAGTAATTTCAATATTAGTGTCATCGTAAGCTGGAACCGAAACTATACTGATTTCTCGCATAGTTTCAATATTACTAATTAACCGTGTTGCCACGCCATCAATCTCTTTCCATTGCTCTCCGTTTGGCCCAATAGAATACCGGAACGACAATCCTTTAAGATTACCGTTCTTGATTTGGGTATACACATCTCGTCCCAGCTGAGTATCTGGAATATCCAAAGTAAACGCCAATCCCTTTTTATCAACGTTCAATACTAGAGTCCCGGCATCTACTCGGCCAAGAACGTTAGCAAAATCATGATTATAAAGAGCTAATGTCTTGCTTAGATCAACATTATTTAACGCGCCATCTTGAATGATTTCAACAAACGGTAAATTTGTACTAGGTGTGTCCCAAACAATTGCATATCCTGCAACTTGGCCAACAAATCCATCAGCTGGGGCACTACGAATTTCAATATCCGTCAACTCAACTGTTCTTTTTTCATCAGACAATTAAATCAATTTCCTTTCTATCAATCTACTTCGTGCATCTTCTGGGGTCAAAACTGCCTTATCAACAAAATCAATCATGTTCTGCTTATAAGTCGCTCCAGAATAATCAACAATATTCATCATATCTAGTTCAACACCACCCCCTAACTTGTAATTTAGCTCAGAAAGCAATGGCTCAATGTACCTATTCAAACCGTTCACATACATTTGAGTCGCCATTTCTAGCGATGATTGTGCATCACCCGTTCCATTAAGGTATGAATCTGGGACGCCAAATGCCTTACTGATTTGAGTACGCCCCCAATCCACAGATGATAGGAACTTAGCCACATCGGCATTAATTGAAATCATCGAAAAGTCCGCTGACTGATCCAAAACCATAACACGACTTGCGTTGTCACCCGAATTAGCTTTTTCGAACTCATCTCTAACTGTATCCTTTGCTTCTTTACTCAATACACCTTGCGGGATAGTAATCTTGCTAGTCGGATAAAGCGCACTTTTAAGAGTAGATAACGATAGCCGGTTTGCTTGTTTTTGCTGTTCCAGTTCAGTTGATAACGATTCGAGCGGAGAATGGCCTATGATGCTTTGCAAACTATCCGAACCATACGCCATGTATTTTGCGTGGATTATATCACTAGCCGGGAACTTACCTCCCTCGTAATCATCAAATCGATTAATTTCATAGGTCAAAACATCCTGAGTTAAATCAATTGTTACTGCTGTATTTGGAACAAACTGTAAATCAATCGGGTTCCCATCGGCGTCCCTGTTAATAAACAGAAAAGCATTACCGCTCAAAAGTAAATTAAGTAACGTTGTTTGCCAGAAACTAAATGCGTTAGTCATTCGGCTAGGTCTATTCAATACTTCAATAAACGGAGACGATCCAACAAACTTTGTTCCAGCAATATCGGAACTTATCAAACTAGTAACTGAAAACAAATCGCTATTCTGCAAAGCCAACTCTGCACTAATAAGAGAGTTTGGAACTACTGATCCGCCGGTAACAATATAAGGTGAAAGGCTAGTCGCACTAATGGACGACCTAACATTCTCAAATGGATTTTTAAAACTCATTCCTTATCACCCTTCGGAATAACTAAGAACGAATAAACTGCCAACAATACGCCTAACACAATAAAACCCGCCGGAATTGCCATCCAAAAAGCGCCTACTGAAATCAACAAAAAGCCCACCAATAAAATTATGGCCGGCAAGTATGGAAACATCTTTTCCATTAGTTATCCTCCTTTCTTAAAAACTAAAATTACTCATAAAGTGATCGCTAATCTCATCATCTGACATATTGCCAAATGGCGAATTTGTAGCCTTCTCTTCAACGTTGGTAAAGTCCGTAAAGTAGAACTGACCTTCAAATAGCGCATCTATAATGGCATCAACAATATCAATCTTCTGCGAATTAACATTTTTATCGACCTTGATACCATTATTATCTGAAACAACCACAGCATTAACCAACGCTTGTTGCATCGCTTGATCATCAAACATCGTAATGTTTCGCTTAATAAACGATGTTTGCAAGAATTTAGTCGGCTCATTCAATGACTTAATTCCCTGTCGTACCGGGATAATTAAGTATTCATCTCTAATTTCATCCAGACGTCGAATAAAATTACCTGTGCCCCATTGATCATGAAGCACCCCCTTAACGTGAAGCTCATTCTCTTCAATGAATTGAAGCATCCAATTAAATACTTCATCTTCATCAATCAAACCAAAGCGATCACGGGTAATCGTTGCAAATCCCTTCTGTTCAACGTCACGATAATTAATGTTGTCCCGTTGTTCTTTGGCTTCAATCGAACCGGCCTTAGCAATTGGAATCCACGAATGTTGATACAAATGGAATTTCTGTGCGCCATCGGCGTCAACATAAGGGAATACAAATGCTAGTGCAGTATCATCATTTGTTTGTGAAAAATCAAATCCAATATAGACGTCTCTACCAAACATTTTAAAGTCATCTGATTTAACGATTGATTTTTGGATCATATCAAGAGGCAAGAAAGCATTATCCTTGGCGTTTTGCCACATGTTCATATTCTTAACAATGAACTCCGAAAGTTTACCT
>NZ_SDGZ01000006.1 GCF_008107635.1 Weissella muntiaci
GACACTGATTCAGAATCACTTGTGCTCATACTTTCAGATGTCGTGTCTGTTATATTTAATTGCACATTAAGTGTCAGTGTCATCATCGATGTTGGGTCCCAGTAGGTCAATATCAAAGTATGCGTTCCGGCTTTAGTAAAATCAATATCATCAATATTAGACGCGATAACATTTGAAACATCACCGGGTGTACCATCCGAATTCGTCAGTGTCGTAACCAAATCATCAATATTAAGCTGATCCTTGGCATTTGGTCCAGCATCAATTGTGGTCTCACTTTGTCCAGTAAAAACACTATAATCAGTTCGATAATAGTACGTCAGATGAATAATCTCGTCATCGGTCGCTTCTTGTGGGTTTACATTGTTAAAATAATCAATGACATCGTTTGGACTATCCAAACCAAGAAAATCCGCCCAGTCAGCGAAACTTAGAAGCGCATCATCCGCCCCGCCAATTGCACTAGTATTCACATCTAGCACTAATCCTGCGAAATGCGGTGCCACCTCAAAGACCATGTTTTCGCCTGCGTTAAAGTGGGTCGTAACCTCGCCGCTTCCTATACTTTCCCCTGTTTCTTGATTAACAAACTTCGTGATAATCGTCGCCCCAGTCCCTGCTCTAGGCGTAACATCAGCTGAACTGGTTAGTTGTTGAACCGCTGGAATCGTTGTTGAATTACTACTCGCCAGCGTCTTAGACGCATCAGCCTCAGTAGCCTTACTAGCATCTGCTGTTGTCTCGGCATGTACTGTAGAAATACTCGTGGCGCCACCACCCAAAACACCCGCAAAACTTGTAATTGCAGCATAAACCCACGACTTATTACTCTTATAAGCCTTGTGTCGCTGCTTACCTTCCGACTCTTTTAATCGTTTAAAATTGTTACTCCTTGACATGAAATCCCCCCGAACCCTCTTAATTAATAATTACGATTATTTGCAAATAAACTCTGCTCTAACTTAGGACATCGTCAAATCCTAAATTAATATATCTCAATGCGGCAACTAGTGCCCGTTGAATGAAAAATCCCTCCGATACATTTTTCTGCCAAGGCTGCAATGCCGTCAACATTGATGCATACTTATCTGCATCAATCTTAGCCAAGACTGCGTCAATATCATTAAGGTTATCAACTACTAATCCTATTCCCCGATCCTGAATTAATTTTGCATGCGCACTCTTACTCTCTACAATAACTGGTAAGCCTGCCGCAATATAAAATGATAGCTTTGTCGGATTATTGAACTGATTATAATAAGTGAAATTCATACTCGTCCGTTCGTCAAAGTTTTCAGACATAACCACGCCAAAACCACCATCAATATTCGCGATAATTTCATCGCTCGGTACGAAGCCTTTCCAAATTACACTTGGATTTTCAATTACAGACTTAGAAACATTTTTATCATAAATATGTAGAGGCGTTGATGATGTATAGTTAATGCTATTAATTTCTCTACCAGATACATAATATAATTTTTTTGTGAATTTTTTTTGAATTATCGGACCTTGATAAACATAATCCCAAATTTTCATTGAAATCATCGGCACATTTACGTCAAATTCCTTAAGCTTAGCAATTGCCTTATCATTAGCCATTAATAATACGTCAAATTGCCTGAGTTGCTGAAACCAAAAGTCATTTTCTATATCATAATTCTCTTCGGCATTCCCAAACATCCATGTCGGTATATCATGGACCAGTGCAACAATTTTAACATTCGTAATTGTTTTTAACTGCGCAATGAACTCTGCTTGAAAATTCAGCTGTGGCCACAAAGGAATTTGTATAACTACTAAGTCACCTGGCTGTACCGGCAGCAGGAGCGCTTCTAAAATATTCTTGCGTCGCTTAGGATTATTATCAAGATTCGCATACCTTGTATGATTTAGCTCCTGAAACCCTAACATTTTGGCTGATTCTACAGTATTTCTGGTTACCACAGAAATTGCTGATTCTTCATTAACCAAATTTAAATGAGTAATCCAATTAGTCATCTACTTCCTCCAAGAACAAGTTAATTCGCTCTGTATAACCTAACTCGATAAAATTAATCGCCTCAAGGGCTGCCTGCTTTGAAAAGAAGCCTGTTGAAACTGCCTTTTTCCAAGGCTCAAGGTTTTCAATCATTTGATCATATTGTGCCGGTGTCACCTTGTTGACAGCTGCATCTAATTCACTAAGTTCTTCAATAACCAAACCGCCCCCTTGTTCCTTAATCCATTTAGCATGCGCCGTATTGGCTAAGGTGATTACTGGTAGGCCACTTGCCAAGTAAAGCGAAAGTTTCATTGGATTGTTAAACTGTCCGTAGTAATGCTTTCCCTTATATCTTTGATCGCCAATTGGATAATACAGTAACCCAAACCCATTACCGAGGTTAAACGGAATCTCACTACTTTCCATTTGTCCTAGTAGATTAATATAATCCGGCAAATCGGCCCCAAATGAATTTTGTCCAATAAAATTAATCGGCGTTGTGGCCTCATACTCATTGACAAAGGCTTTATCAATCCCAGCAGCAACATAATAAATTTGCTTCTCCAAATGGTGCTTTCTCGTTGGACCTTCATAAACAAAATCACTAAGATCCATGGACAACATTGGCGTCCTAACCTTGCCCTCCACGCGCAAGCGACCAATCATTTTCGGATTTGGCGCAATGACCAGATTAAATTCATTCAGGATTTTTAATGAACCATCATTGGAATAATCCCGCTTCCGCCCATCAGAAACCCAAGAAATGACATCCCAAACTAAAGCAACGACCTTTGCTTTACGTACATCTCTGAGATAACTAACAAACTCAAGTTCAAAATTGAAATTATTAATCCATAATGGATATTGAACAATTACCATATCACCGGGTTGAACAACATTTAAAAGCGCCTCGAGTCTCTCACGGCGCTCAACTTGACCAATCTCCTTAAGTTCACTTCCCTTAAATCTCGGGTAATGTAAAATTCTAAATCCAACCGTTTCAACTGATTTTGCCGTATACTGATTTGCGATAATTCCAGATGCGTGCGTCGCAGAAAATTCATCATCGTTCACCTGAGTAATCCAATGTGTCATACGTCTCCATCCTCCATTAGACTTGTTTTTAAATATTTCCTTGCATTATCAGCTAACCCATAAAAGTTTTTGCCGGCTATTAGGCGAAAATGACGCGGTGCAATCTCCGCCTTTATCGTCTTCAAATTGTCTATTAACCCCGTCAAATTTTGTCCATCGGTGACTGCATAAAGTGCGCTTTCATCACTTAAAATACCGTAGCCCCCTTGCGCATGCTCGAATGATATAACCACTTCAAGCGTATCGTTAGATCGCAACTGTTGCGTCAAGTACCCTTGCATAATACCCCAATGTTCTCCAAATACCATTACCCCAGTATTCCCATCGGTGATCGTTGTAATCTGCAAATCGCTAAAGTGAATCCAATGATGTCGGATATTCAATAAATTAATCTGAAAATTACGACTTCCTCGTGGATAGACAAAATTTCCTGACTGATCTAGATTCTTACGACCAATTTCCTGATCATCAGCATCGTAGAAAATTAACTGAACCTGTGTGCTCTCCTCACGATCAGCAATTAAGTTGAGCGTTAAGTGATACGTTTCATTTGGCTTCAATATAGGCAATGTTGCATTAAAACGTCCAAATAATTGTTTTGGTTTCGAATACCACGAGCAAATAATGGCTCCAGGTGATAGCATTTCATTCGAAAAGGTTACACTACCATCTTCCAGGAAATCAATTATCGAACCATCAACATTGACCGCCGCCAGATCAACCGGCCAACGACTAATAAAAATGTTATTCATTATCAATCTCCCACATTTCATCCGGATTAAGTTCTTCTGCAGGATAATCCCGACCAAAATCAGTCATTAGGATCCCATAAAACTGTTTAATAAACCAATTTGTAATTCCTGGGGAATCGTCATTATGACGTCCCTCAATCCCTTTGTGCACTAACTTGCTCATAGGATAATTAGCCTTTAAGTGATCAAAAATTGACTGGAAGGGTAGATCCGTATCGTTTAACATATGTGCGATTGCAAAAGTAGTTGCAGAGAAATCGGCGGTTAGAAATACATCCCAAAACTCGCGATCAATTTCTTGCGCATTTGCCTCGTTCAACTTACCTTTTAACAACAGTACTGTATTCATCGCTAAGTCCCAACCATATGGCGTTGTCAGCCGTGACTTTACGGTTAAACCACCTATATTCGCCAGCGGCTTACCAGCCAAAATCGCATGTGGCTGCATTCTCGCTCCATAATACAGCGCTGCATAGGCGCCCATTGACAGTCCACCTATATTCAGCTGTGATTTATCAAAATTCAAAGCGCTTAATTTCTCCTCAATCGTTGCAATAATCCGTTCTTCAAAGCCATCCCCACGATAAAAGGCTCCATTCGTAAGTCTTGGATCAACAAACAAGATAAATGGGGCATCAAATCCCCCCATCATCCAACGACCTTCAAAAGTTTCCGCTTGCCTTGAACCAGCAAAATAAACATTTAAAGGTGGCTTTAAATCGCCAGCATTGAAGTAATATCCCAGTTCACGACTACCGACCCGCTTATCAGCAAGCCGCCGTCCGCCAACTGCAAGAAAATTATCATCCGGTAGAGCTCTACGTACGTTAATATTTCCAACTCGTACGGTGCCACTACCCTTGATAAATAAAGCAAAATTTAAAGGTTCACGATAAACACCAAAATCATGTATCAAACCACCCTTGGCATGTAACTCCGGACTAATATCCCAGAATTTAACACCAGTATCCGTTTGCTGATATACACGATAGAAATAATCTATTTTGGCACTTTCCAACTCAATTTCTGGATATATATTTAACGCTCCCATCCAGATAAATCCTTGCTTCCACTGCATGATCTGATTGAACTCAGGTCCAAAATCGCCTGTTATTTCAAATTCCGATGACCCTTTCTTGACAACACTTGATTTATATCGCTCAGCAATGTCGATAATGCTATTATTCAAAGACATCCCTTGTGCTTTTCTTGCATAATAGTTATGAATATATTGAAATATCTGTCGCCCTTGATCTTGTAGTTCGACTGGTTGTGCACCTTTCAATGTCAAAATTCTTACATTATCATCACTAACTCCCGCTAGATTCTCATAAAATATCTGGTAACTCGGCAATTTTTCTAGTACTATCTGATCTAAATAAGACATAAAATCTGCGCTAAAAATGATGATATCTTCGGATTTGTTAAAAGTACTCTCTAATATCCGATTAAATTGTTCTAACTTTGGTGTCATTGCATCACCAACTGCTAAATGATGGTAATTATAATCAGTTGCAATTTCATCAGATACTACTAATTTCTGTCCACCAAAATGAATGATCCTATTTTGAGATTTCATAAAGTAGCTTTCTCCATTCATTGCTCAATTGCGTAATACTGTTTGCCTCAATAATTGACACGCTTTCTACTAACGCTTGATTCCAATGACTATCTTGCTCGAGATAATATTCGAATGCTTTAATTACGTCATCTCCAGCCTGAATTAACCTACCGTTACGACCATTGCTTAAGTACTGCGATTGATACGTGCTAATTAATGGCAAACCAGTGCTAGCCACCAACGCATGAACATAATTATTTGGTCGCCCCGTTAAATCAACATACAAGCGTGCCTGTTTGATGATTGCTAAACGCTCATTTTCTGGAAGCCCGAAATGCACTTTAATACGATTTTTAAGACTATTAGCCTCCCCAACCCGTTTAAGCAATTCTTTTGGCAAAAGCTCAATCTCTAGATTCTCATTCATATCTTTAAAACTAATTCCGAAATTATCAACGATATATCTATCCGTTAGCCACTCAAAATGCTCAACATCTGCTAATACACCCACTTCAATTGACAGACTAACTGTGTCCTGCTTTAAACAATAATCAAAAGTACGCTTAACCAAATCATCATCGACTTGATCCATTTGCCAGAAAATATCCTGTTTAACAGTTGTATTGCTTGTACCAAAATTAATTTCCGTTGGAAATGTCGGAATCAAATGTGTTTTGCCACTCGCAAATTTAGCTAATTCTCGTTGAACATGCCGACTTTCAACAACTACCTGACCCTGTGCCAATAAGTCCTTTTTCCGATCATCGCTCAAACTATTAAAAGTACTATCATTAAGCAAATATATTATATTGAGCTGCATATCAACTTGAGCTAACATTTCAACTAGCTCCACTTTACTTGCGTCAACAATTACTTGATCATTTCTTCTATCAAAATCAACAAGCGTATGCCTTAAGAATTCATGATAAATGTCTGAAAAAGATTGATAGGTTTCTTGTTCAAATACCCCATTCAAATTATCATCAATATTAATTCCTTCAGACCGTATATGCATCATGCGTCGCCCTTGATCAGAGTAAATATGGGCTTCAGTAAGATTCCCCTCCGCGTCCAAATAATCGGTGCGATAAATAAAGCCATGATCAGAATAAAAGTCGACTTGCTTATGTCTTCCATTTAAGAAGAATTGAACCTCGCTAACATACCCATACTTGTTAAATTGGATTTTCCCATAGCTCTGACCATTTTTCATTAGCAAAATGCCACTATTACCATAGATTTTCTCAACATTATTGGCTAAATCCAATCCCGCCGCTGTCATTGGTAAGTCCATCGTTGTCTTAAATGCTCGTAAATAGTCGGCTATTTGAACGACATGATTTTCGTCAAAAAAACCATGTTCATTCCAGGCATATCTTAAAAAAGGAATGAATTTTGGAATGATTATTTTATAGTCAATTTCACTTTGATCGAATGTATCAATCAAAGTGAAAATCCCATCCAAGTTTAAATCATTCGCCTCAGGCAGCCAATCGCCAATAAAATAAATCATTACACGCCCCTCCGGCTCCCGAACAACTGATAGTTATCCTTATAATAAAGAAATTCTAAATCCTGTCGAACATTGTCAAAAATTGCAATTAAGACAAACCACATTGCAAAATAAGTTGAGAAATTTGTATAGATTGATTTATGAGCCACATGACCAATTAAAAGAGGTACCACCGCAACAAATACCAAATATAAACTGCCAACAGCCGCCCACAAGCTAACACGCTTAACGAGATAGTGTTTCGTAGTTCGTCCAGGTTTCACACCAATAATATAATCACCTTGTTCCTGCATATCCTCCGCAATTTGAATAGGCATTAAATTGATAAATGAAAACAATACTCCCAGCGTATATAGCACAACGGCATACATAATTGTCCCTTGAAGGGTGACTAAATTAAAAAATGCTTGGATATGCGCACTATTAATGTGCAATAGCTTAAGTAACTGCTCCGGCAAGGCCATTAACGTCGATGAGAACATCAACGGAAAGGTACCAGCTATTAAAATTCGAAAGGCTAAATATGGTCGCATCGTTTGATTTGCTAAGATTGGTCGTTGGATTTTAATCCGGTATTCCGCCGTGTAAAGGCGTTCAGTAATAAAAATAAAGCTAACTGTCAAGATTAACAATATTATCATTCGACCACTGTGACCCTCGAGGGCTGGATAAATCTGCAATAGACTCTTAGTTATACTAGTTACAATTCCTGGCAAAATCATGACAAATGGTCCGCCTACACCAAATTCGACATTCATACTTGCCAGCCAAGCAATCAATAAAGCACCCGCGATCAAAAAGAGCATCGTTGTCGGAATTACTAATCCAGCAGAAACTGTTCCTTTGTCAAAAATCTGCTGATTGCCATAAAAAGAAATTGCCATAACAAATGCCTGTAGAAAGGCAAACAAAAAAATACCCCAAACCTGAATCTTCCCACGTAGCTCCCTGGAAATTCGCTTGGCCCACTCTCTATTGATCGCCGTAAATACAGATAAAAAGATTGTTATAAACATATATGGCGCCAATCCGAGTGCGAACAAAGTCGGATTTGAAAATGTTCCACCAGTTGTTAAGGCCAACATATGCTCAATTGAACTATCTTGTGTTGCTTTCAAGACGATTTTAAAAAAAGGAAGTGGGATATTTTGCCCAATAATATATAACAACAGTAGCAATATCGTAGAACCGCTACGCCTTAGTAAATCATCATGTTTTTTCATCTAGTTGTGTCTGCTTTCCTCACTTTGGAAATGCCAAATCAAATGAGCCATTAGCATTATCTTCAATCTTTGACATTAGTAAATTTCTAAAAATATTAAATTGAATTTGGCGTTCCATTTCAAGGAAACTTCTCTGCGCTTCAATGCCATACTCATTGATTGGTTTATGTTGTGCAGTGGTTCGCCCATTAACTATCACTTGCAATTGTTGTAGATAGTCAAGTTGTAATACCCATGCATCATCAATTGCTTTTAAAATAATAATCTTTTTAAAGTATTGTGACTGTAATGGATGCGATAGGCGGCGCTGAACTGATGCTCTCGTTTCTTTAACCAATTGTACTAGCAAGGTCTGAACATCTTCTTTTTGAATTTGTCCAATCAATGCTTGTTCAATTCTTGCTAGGGAGATCGTTTCATCAATGTTATTGAAAATAAAGCTACTAATTACTTCAATATTCAAATTCTGCTTCTGACTCACAAAATTATCGATAGTAACTTTTATTGCCAAGTCAATCAATCGTTCAACTTCATCTTGTTGATTATTCAGAACTTGCCTCCGAGCGAGATACACCTTGTCACGCTGCTCACCCAAAATAATTGCATAGGCGATTGTTGACCGTCGTTGCCGACTTTCCATATTTTTTCGTGTTTGCTGTGCCTTATCAATTAAGTGTCTACTTTGAAGAGACGTTAATGCTTGATCTCCCTCAACCGTGCCCGCTTCAACTTTAAGAAGCAACTTTTCATGATAATTTCTCGCCCGATTCGAGGCATTTTCTGTCATAATCTGATCTTCTAACGATACAAAAAATTGGCTTTCTCCAGGCTCGCCCTGTCGCCCTGCTCGTCCGCGTAACTGATTATCTACACGGCGGTTTGCCATTCTCTCAGTTCCAATAACAACCAACCCGCCGTTCTTTTTTGCCATAGATGAGAGCTTAATATCAGTTCCGCGTCCCGCCATTGCCGTTGCAATGGTCACGGAACCAACCTGTCCAGCCTCATCGATAATTCTGTTTTCACGTTCCGCACTCTCCGCGTTAAGTAAATTGTGTGGAATTTTATGTTGTAAGAGTAATAAAGAATATAATCGCGACATGTTTACCGAACCCGTTGCAATTAAAATAGGCCGCCCTGCTTGTAACGCCGATTTTACCAACTTAATTGATGCATCAACTTTCGCTCGATTCGTAACATACAGTTGATCAACTTGATCTTCCCTAATCAGTGGTTCATGAGTAGGAATCTGTATCACCCGCAACCGATATGTCTCCAGAAACTCTTTTTCATCAGTTTTTGCCGTACCAGTCATTCCGGCCAGTCTTTGAAATTTTTGGAATAAGCTCTGATAACTGATCACACCCAAGGTCTTAGTTTCTTTCGTCAGAGTAACATCTTCCTTGACCTCAATTGCTTGATGTAAACCGTTTGTCAGCTTAACACCCTTCAATTTACGTCCATTTGTGTCATCTAACAAAATCACGGCATCATCCTCAACTAAGTAGTCATGCCCCTTTTCTTTCAAAACATTCGCCTGCAATGCCAAAATCAAATGAGTATACAACTCAAAATGGTCTGCTGAAAAAACATCGTCAATATCAAAATAGTTATTTATTTTCTCAAGTCCGAGATCAGAGTACCAAACACTCCGCTCATCATCACTTAATTCATAATCTACCTCTGTTAAATTGTTAAAAAACCAATTACTAATCTCATAAAGATCCGATTGAACCTTTGGCGCGCCAGACACAATTAAGCTCGTCTGAGCCTCATCAAGGAGCACTGCATCGATTTCGTCAATTACCGCAAAATTAAATCTAGTTACAACTTGTTGGCCAATTTCTGTACCCAGATTATCAAAAAGGTAGTCAAAGCCTAATCTTGAGTGGGTTGCATAGACGATATCAGCGTCATAAAGCTTAGCCTTTTGTTGATAATCAAGTTCCTCAGTCCCAATTCCAACTGTTAAACCAAGCCACTTAAAAACAGCCCCCATTTCCATTCCATCACGTCGCGCTAGATATTCATTTGCTGTGATTAAGAAATTTCCTTTTACCCCTAGCAACGCATGGGCATATAAGGGCATCGTTGCAACAAGCGTCTTTCCTTCACCCGTTTTAATTTCGGCCACATTTCCAAAAAATAGAGCGACTCCCCCTAAGACTTGCACATAATATGGCTCCATTCCTAACACTCTGCGATCGGCCTCAATTACAGCCGCAAAGATTGCTGGCAAAAGTTGTTTCAATGTTTTGCCGTTTTCTAATGCCACTTGGAAGATTTTTGTTTGAGATTGCAGCTCAGCATCTGACATTGCCTGATATTCAGGCAAGGCATTATAAACCTTCCTTGTTATTCTGCGGTATTTACTTAATTCCAACACTGATTAGCCCCCCATATCAATGAAAAAAGAGCACCTTCAATAGTGCAAAAATACTAGATAAAAGCCCAAATGCAGTAACTACCATCAGTACGGCAAACAGGGTTGGCCGAATGTACGTCCATTTTGATGCTGGCTTGTTCTTTCGATATTTACGTCTTCGCTGCTCGTAATCAAACTGTGCATCAACTTTCTGATCAAGTTCTTTCTTTTTCATTGTTTACTCTCTCTCATCTGCCTTGCTTGCCGTTATTCTCATTTTTTGAGCATTATTATTCATCAATGTCTGCCTATCAGCATTGAGGTCTCTCACGTTATTTAAAAGACAAATTCAAGCTTCTCAGCTAGTAAAATGCATAATTATTATTAAGGCTACTTAGATAGTCATTTTTGATTAGTCACTGTTCGTATATTTTAACATAGTGCCCTTCTTGATTAATAGCAACAGCCTAATGTTTGATATACTCCAGCAGTCCATTAATAAATCTAATGTATATTGATTAATAACAACTAATCAAGCCTAATATTAAAATTCCACATGTAAAACATGACCTAAAGATTGAATTTATTCAAATTTTATTTGTATATATTCATGAACATTACTTTTATAAAACCGACTTTAAAAAAGGCTTGTGTTTGAAATCTTGCGATCATTCGATTGTATACGGCATTTAAAGATAAGTATCATGGCCCGATTGATATATTTGTAGATAAAAAAACGCCAGCAAAATTGTCGGCGTTTTCCCAAATCTATTAAATTTTATGTGTAACAAGCTTTATCTAAAAAAATCGTCAACAACATACGTTATGACTGGTTTAACATGCAACTCATACTTTGCAATCAAATCCAACATTTTCTCTTGATCAATCAAAGTAATCACTCGTGTGCCCTCACGAGCCGCCTTCATTGCTGCCGGTGTAAATACACCCGTTGTAATAAAAATTCCATACTCCGCATTCCGCTTATCCATTGCGCCACGGAATTTATCAATCTCCGGCGAACCAACATTACCCGCCCAGCGCTTTGACTGCAGTGCTACTCTGACGGTTCTAAAATCATCAGTGGTTAGGTACCCAAAGCCATCTAAGCCACCGTCACCACTAGCCACAACACCAATTTTCTCGTCTAATTCGATTTGCATCTTACTAATCAAATTACGCGAAAACGCCTCAAATTTGATTGGATTCATATCTTTAAGACTCGCCAATACTTTTCCCCGCCATGCATCGATATAATCTGAGGTATTTAACTCATCGACGATTTCTTCCTCTACATCGTCCCCAGATCCATCGATAGATTCGTTTGCTTTAGCATCACGAGACTTTGCCCATACCTGATCAGTCAGTTCATTTGTTCGTGTTGCATTCGCAACCAGTTCATGCGCCAAGACCAGATTAAGTCCCTTAATCTTTGAACGCTCAGAGATATCAATTAATCCGATCATCTCTAAAGTCTTTAGTGAGAAATTAAATGGAAAGGCAAACTGTTGATATGCTCGCTGTGTCTTTTTAGACACCTTCTCTTGCGTAAGTGTTTCTGCCGTAATCAGGTCCGTGTTTGTAACCAACCACCTTTTAACATCATCTCTCGTCGTATCGCCACCTAAACTAATGAGTGCCTTAATAATTGCCTGACGCAAATACTCCTCACGATCCTTGCTTCTGAGATCAAAAAAGTCCTTGTATTTGTAGTATTCATTATCATTTACTTTCTCATTTTCTATATAATGTCATTTAATTCACAAATGTCCTCTATTATTATAGCTGGATATCTTCAAAACCAACCACCCAGTTTTTCCTTTTCCTATTTCTTAAAGTTATAGGTTAAAATCAAAGTATAAAATAAACGCTCAGTCCGCCTAAAAACAGCTAAATTGTAATAAAGCAACAAAAGGCGTAGAATGATAAACTATTGTTAATAGTTTATGCGAGGTGAAATATGTTTAAAAAGTTATCTACTATGGAAACCTGGCGTCGTAATATGTATGTTCTCTGGTTTGGTGTGTTTATGTCTGGAATTGGTTTTTCTTCAGTCATGCCCTTCTTGCCACTGTACGTTGATACCTTAGGTGATTTTTCCAAGAGTCAATTAACGTTATATGCGGGTCTTGTTTTCTCAATTACCTTCTTGGTCACTGCGCTAGTCTCACCAATGTGGGGAAAGCTTGCTGATCGGAAGGGCCGTCGTCTGATGTTGCTAAGAGCATCACTGGGGATGGCGATTGTTTTTGCTCTCATGGGGCTTGTTACAAATGTTTGGCAGCTCATGGTCCTTCGGGCGCTCCAAGGATTCTTTGGCGGCTTTATCTCAAATGCCAACGCGATGGTTGCAACACAGACACCGAAAGAAAAAGCCGGCTACGCGCTTGGAACATTAGTAACTGGCGTCACTGCCGGTCAATTACTCGGTCCGTTCATCGGTGGTGCAATCGCCTCCGTCGTTTCTTATCGTGCTTCCTTCTTTGTTACTGGCTCACTACTTTTTGCATCGTTTCTCTTGGTGTTCTTCTTCGTTGAAGAAGATTTCACACCAATCGCCAAAGGTGCCACACCTAAGCTACGCGAAGTATTCAAAATGGTCTCCTCCAGTCAATTAACCATTGATCTATTTATCACTACCATGATCATCCAAGCCGTTAATACTTCAATCTCACCAATTGTGGCACTTTTTGTCCGAGAGCTTACAAATAATAGTTCCAGCTCAACTTTCCTTGCTGGAATCGTAGCCGCGATGCCTGGAATTGCAACCATGATTGCAGCACCTCGCTTTGGGGTGATTGGCGACCGGATAGGGACGCACCGGATGATCTTTATTGGCTTCTTGTTCGCCTTTGCCGTCTTTGTTCCAACAACGTTTGTCACTTCTGTTACAATGCTTGCTGTTTTCCGTTTCTTAGTCGGAATCTCGGACGCAACAATGTTACCGGCTGTTCAAACCTTGCTGACCAAGACGACGCCACACGAAATTACTAGTCGGATCTTCGCCTATAACCAAAGTTTCCAATCCATTGGCGCCGTCCTTGGACCACTTCTTGGAACAGTCGTTGCATCGATCTTTGATTATCGTTGGATCTTCCTATTCTCGGCAATTCTAATTGCCCTGAACGCCCTGTTATTCTGGTTTAACACGAAGCCAATTCGAAATGGCTCGATTAAATATCAATAATAACATATTTTTAACCGCAACTAATGTATTTAGTTGCGGTTTTTTATAAATAAAAAGCTAGCAAATTCTCAACGAATCCACTAGCATGTCATTCTATTTTGTAATTGCCGCCAACGCCGCCTGATAATCCGGTTCATCGCTAATCTCTGTAACAATTTGCCGGTAAACCACCTTACCATCTTTTATTACAAAAATTGAACGTGCCAAACGATTAACCAATGGTCCAATTTTCATTGTCAAACCAAACGCTTCTCCAAATGAACCGTCATCAGCCAAGATGGTCATATCAACACCATGAGCGGCACACCAATTTGCCTGTTCTTCCGGCGTGTTATTTGAGATTGACCAGAATTCAATATCCTGATGAGCTGCCGCCTCCACATTGAAGCGCTGCGTCTGCAAGGAACAAGTCTTTGTTCGAATATCTGGAAAAACCGAAATTAATAACGGCTTCGTCACCTGACTTAATTGATGTTGCTGACCAGCCAAATCATTCAAAACAACCTCAGGTGCATCCTGACCTACTGTAATTGGATCAATTGATATAAATTTTATTCCATGAACTTTAATCTTTTCCATCCTGTTACCCTCCCTATCGAAGCACTTTTCTGATATCTCGTAACCGGTTTCGTTCCTGCC
Source organism: Weissella muntiaci (assembly GCF_008107635.1). GTDB lineage: Bacteria > Bacillota > Bacilli > Lactobacillales > Lactobacillaceae > Weissella > Weissella muntiaci. The sequence goes on from NZ_SDGZ01000006.1 coordinate 14,317, forward strand.
TATATCAGTGATTATCGCATATATTGGACTGCTTTAGAATATTAGCGACTTAAAAAAGCTGTCGGCTCATTCAACGAACCAACAGCTTGATTTATATTTTAGGATTTAACAGGCTTCCGATAACTAAAGAATGCCAATAAACAAATCACCAAGGCAAAAATCGATAAATACCATGGGTTTGATGTTATTTGCGAATAAACAACGAAGATCAAGAATAATAACACAATTACTGTAATACTCTTCAAGAATATGTTAGCTACCCCACCATGCTTGAAATACAAGATTAATGCCGAAACCAGCAATACAATCCAAACCGTTGAAATAGTGTAAGAGATCGATCCAGCAACGAATTGCCAGAATCCATCTCCAAAGATTGCTGAAAGCACAACTCCTAAGAATAAGACCGCTGAACTGACCCAAATTGTCCGCGTGGGAACTTGGTTACGATTTAGCTTACTTAGACCACGTCCCAACTTAGTTTCCGAACCTTGTACTCGTGCGTAGAGTGACCTTGATGTCGCATAGATTGCCGAGTTAACCGCTGAGAAAATCGCAATCACAATCACAATTAGAATTAATTTATCCGCATGCGGAATTCCCACACGTGTGAATAGTGTCGCAAAAGGACTCTCGGCATTTGGATCAGCAACTTGCTTCCAAGGCAATAATTGCAAAAATAGAAAAATTGGCACAACGTAGAATGCAATAATTCTGAAGAGCACACTTCGAATTGCCTTAGGGATTGCCGTCTTTGCATCCTTAGTTTCTGCAACCGTAACTGCCGCAAGTTCAGAACCACCAAAGGAGAAGATTACCACCAACATTGAATTGATGACTCCTTGCATGCCATTTGGTGCAAAACTCGATGCAGTACTATTGTTAGCGGCCAGCTGAGCAGCAGTTGGCTTAAATCCCAAGTGCACATTATTAATGAACAATAGATAGAGTCCAACCGCAATTAGAATAATGATCACAGCAATTTTAATAAATGCTAACCAATACTCGGTTTCAGCGAATGCACGAACCGAGTATAAATTAATCGCCGTTCCTAAAACTGCCACGATCAAAGCAAAGATCCATAATGGCACGCCTGGAATTAACATTCCTAGGAACGTTGCCACACCAGCCTCTTCAGCAATTAAGACCGCCATCCATGTCGACCAATAAACCCAATCCGTAAAGTGCGCCATCCGCGCCCCAATGTAAGGCTTAACAATCGCCGACATCCCGACATCCGATGATTTCTTATTAAACAGAATCATCTTTGCAACGCCGTTCATCACAATATATAGAGAAAAGCCAGCCAAGACGTAAGCCAGGATTGCTGCTGGTCCGGCAGTCGCAATGACTGAACCAGATCCCAAAAATAATCCTGAACCAATTGCTCCCCCAAGTGAGAGCATAACGACATGGCGAGTTTGTAGCACTGGCTTCAACTCATCATTTCTTTCTTCCACAGGTAATACCACCCTTATATTTGTTCTTCTTATTCTTGATCGCTCACTTGGTACTTGCTCTGTAACCCTGCTTGGAGTCGATACACGATTAATTACAACAAGATACCTTAAATAAAAAGACTTTCTCTAATTTAGCACAAGATGACCGGTTTGTCATTTTATTTTAATAATCTTTTCATAAAACGGTTTTAAGTTGTTTTCCATAGTAGCTAGCGCATTAAAATTTCTAAATATAACAAAAAGGCGTTGACGGAACACCAACACCCTTTCTAAACACAATTCTACTGTTGCAAACTTTCTAACAAACGCGCTCGATCAACAATCATTCGCGTGTGTGTCCCATGCCCAATTTCTCGATTGCCCTCCCGAGCCACCACATCAAAAGTTATCCTGCGACCATAGACTTTAGTGATAGTCGCTGTTGCGGTTATTCTGGCGCCTTTAAGCGCACCAGCCGTATGAAAAACATGCACCTCTGTTCCAACTTGCGACTCTTCAACACTTAGTGCAGATGCGATACAGTCAGTAGCCGTATTCTCCAATAATCCAATTAAAAATGGGGTTGCAAATACTGGCATTAAATCGCCCTTTACTGCTCCCGTCATATTAGTATCATCAACAATTAATGACTCCGAAAAACGCTTGCCAATAAATAGCGGTGATTCAATCATGCCACCTTGAATCGTCAAGATTGCCGCCATCACATGCTTACACATTAGTGGCGCCCCTTCATCACATGTACAGTAAAACTGTTTAACATCTCTACCGTCACCTTTGATTCTAATCACTCCGCTCTCACCATCACCAACAAATATATAACTATTTGGGTTGCCTAACGGAATGATTTTTAAGGCGCCAACCTCAAACAATGCAATGCCGGCCGAAAAGTTTTCCGCATTCATAGTCCGACTTTCCATCGTCGCACGATTTATTTGTACTTTCATACTTCACCAAATCTTTTCATTATTAGCTGCTACCCGTAATTTCTCACGGAAATCTGGATGTGCGATTGCAATCAGTGCCTCTGCCCGTTCACGAACATTAAGTCCACGTAACCACGCGATACCATATTCTGTTACAACATAATCAGTATCATTACGCGACGTTGATACAACAGCGCCTTGAGCCAAAAAAGGAACGATCTTGGAGTGCAGTTGACCAGACTCATCTTTATAAGTCGAATGACAAGCAATAATTGATTTACCACCCTTTGACATCTGTGCACCACGTACTGTTTCGGACTGTCCGCCGGTCCCAGACCATTGGACACTGCCAAGTGTCTCCGAAGCACATTGCCCAGTCAAATCAACCTCAAGTGTTGCATTAATTGAAACAAATTTATTATTCTGACCAATCGTATAAGGATCATTCGCATATGTACAGCTCTTAAATAATACCGAAGGATTATTATCGATATAATCATACACACGCTGACTCCCCAACGTAAATGAAGCAATCGAGAAATTATTGTTCAACCCTTTTACCGTATTATCAACCGCACCACATTCAATCAGATCAATCATCGTCTCAGTAAACATTTCAGTATGAATTCCTAAATGTTTCTTATTGCGCAATTCGAACGCAACTGCGTTTGGAATATTACCAATCCCTAACTGCAATGTTGAACCATCTTCTACTAAAGTCGCAATTTGGCGACCAATTTCTGCATCAATCTCCGTGTAGGGGGCCAATTGAATATAAGGAATTGGCCGGTTTGATTCGATTAATGCTGCCACTTCTGAAATATGCACATTCGTGTCGCCAAAGGTTCGTGGATAATTCGGATTGACTTCAACAATCACAAGTGCCCCGGCATCAATCAAATCACGCTCGTAAACGGTACTAACGGACAATGAAAGATATCCGTTCTTGTCCATTGGCGCAACTGTTGAAAACAAGACCGGCCGGCGATGTTCAGTCGTAATTCGATCCAATGTCTTGCTCAATGCTGTTGTTGAATTCTGCGGAATAGCGCTTGATAATTGATTTTTTTGTGATTCACGTACTGCTCCCGTGAAAAACCAACTATTGTGCTCCATTACACCCCGCATTGTTTCATCATGTAACCACAAATAGTCCTTTGTTGGCAAACACGTATTCAAGGTCACACCCTTTACACCCGTTGTTTTTAAATACTGCAGATGATCCAGCAAAGCAGTGGGTTCGCCAGCCGATTGGCCAGAAAAAATATAATCATGACTTTGAATTAAATCCAACGCACCTTCAACGTTTTTCAATTTGCTTTGATATATTGCATCAAAATTTTTCATCATTCAGCCTCATAAACTCGCAAATAAAATAATAATAATTAGCCCAATCAAGTTACCGACGGCAACTGTTGTAACAGCGTATTTGTAAGAATTCTTTTGCTTCAATTTCGATAAAGCCAAAAAAGTAATGAACGCACCTGATTGTGGTACCAATGTTGCAAAGCCGGATGCAACAGCCGCTACACGATGAATTATCTGTGGTTGAATTCCAGCTGCGAGATAATGCTGTGCAAAGTTTGGCATGACAATCCCTAACGCTCCAGATGATGATCCCGTAATCGCAGTAATCACCGAGGTTAAAGCTGTTAACGAGATCAGTGAACCGCCGGGCATATGGAAGATCGCTTTTTGAATTACTTCAAACCCTGGTGCACCAACAACCACAGCACCAAAAGCCACCGCTGAAGCTGTGGCAATAATTGGTGCAAATGCACTGGTTGTTCCAAGCGTTAATGTTGTTTTAGGTTGTGAAATAAACTTACGGAATAAGATTACCGATAACAATATAGCCAAAATAAGTGCAACATAGATAACGTTTTTCTTAACCAATTCATTTCCAAGAACTGAACCGCTAATTGCAATAATAATCAACAACAGTAGTGGTGAAATTGATGCGCCAAAACTTGGTAACTCACGATTAGTTTCATCCACATCGTTGATATCCGCGTAGGTCGCAAAGTTTTCACCCTTTTTCAAACTCTTATTCAAAGCATATCGCATATAAAACAAGCCAAAAATCGTTGTGGCAACTGCGGCGACTAAACTTGGCAGAGCGTCAGCCGTGAGCGAAGTTCCCAAAGTTGTCATTGGAATAACATTTTGGATTGCCGGAGTTCCAGGTAGCATGACCATTGTAATTGTTGCTAATCCAAGCCATAAAGGAATTGTAACCAACGTCCATGCAATATCTAACTTTTTGAATAAGGCTCGCGCCAAAGGAATGATCGCAAACATTGCCACAAAGAGTGAAATTCCACCATAGGTTAACAACGTTGTAATTACAAATACGGCAACCAGCACTCGGTAAGGACTATCCGAACCAAATTTTTTTAGAATAAAGTTAGCAATTGACACAGTCGCACCAGATGCTTCCATGAATTTCGCCAAAATCGCACCAAATAAAAAGATTGCAAAATACGAGATAATATAATCTCCTAGTGCTGGCATGAAAGCATGCGGATTGTACAAAAAGGTACCCACTTTGGCTGGGTTTGCAACTGGTTCACTTCCTAGTAATGTTTTAATAACATCCATGTTATTAAGTAATACTACGAGCAAAGATGCAATCAAGGCTGCAATCGTAATATGTACCTCTTTAACAACCAATAAAATAATCGTGCAAATACCAATCAGAATTCCGATTGTTCCTAAAAGACCCATTTTCCTTCTCCTCGAAATAAAAAGGAAGGAGACACGCTCCTTCCTTCCAGCAGTGCCTTATTGCAGACCCATCTTCTCATCCCTAAAGATTTTTGAATCCATTTTATTAAGCACATCTTTCTGTATGATCGGCTCGAAAGCCATTTGATCCAAAACATCTTTTTGTAAGTCCACTCCGGGCGCAATTTCAAGTAATTGAACCCCATTTTCAACTAACTTAAAGACTGCGCGTTCTGTAACATAATAAACATTTTGTTTGTTGTGTCGGGCTGTTGCGGCTGAGAATGTAATTTGCTCCACATTCCGGACAAATTTCTTAGCTCGTCCTTCATTATCAATTTGCAATTCTCCATTGGCATTAATTGAAGTCTTTAGCCCACCGGCAGTCAATGTACCTGTAAAGATTACAGTATGGGTATTTTGGCTAATATTCACAAAGCCACCTGTTCCTGCAATTTTAGGTCCAAATTTAGAAACGTTCACATTTCCGGATTGATCAAATTCAGCAAGTCCCAAATAGGCAACATCAATTCCGCCACCATCATAAAAATCAAACATTAAGTTCTGATCAATGATGGCTTCTGGTGAAATTGCAGAGCCAAAATCAAAGCCACCCTGTGGAGCACCACCAAAAGTTCCTGGTTCCAAAACAGCGGTGAAATTATCACCTAAGCCTTCCTCTTTGAAGACAGCGGCTACATATTCTGGAACACCAATCCCATAGTTTACGACGCGAGTTCCTTCAGGAACAAGCATCGCTCCACGGCGACCGATGATCTTTTTTTGATCAAGCTTTAATGGTGCCGCATCGTCATTAACCACCAAACCTGCTGTTACAAATTCACTTTTATATTGAGATGCTAAAGTCTGTTTGTGTTTAGTAACATCAGCAACTTCAACAACGTAGTCAACCAAAATTCCTGGAACTTTGATTGACTTTGGATCAAGCGAGCCACTTTTCACAACGTGCTTAACTTGGACAATTACAATCCCACCATTATTATGTGCAGCTGTCGCAATTGACGTTGTTTCCAATGTAAGTGACTCCTCATCCATAGAAATATTGCCGTCTTCATCGGCATAAGTTCCTCGCAGAATTGCAACATTGGGACGTGGGAAATGGTACATCAGATAATCTTCATTATCTAATTGAATTTTATCTACCAATGCTGGGGTAATTTCATTCAAACGACCACCTGCTTGTTCTGGATCAACAAAAGTTCCTAAGCCCGTCTTCGAAATCAAGAAATTCTTACCCGCAGCCAACTCGCGGAATGCCTGTGAAATCACACCCTGAGGAAAGTTATAGGCCTGTAGCTCATTTGCAGCAACAAGTGGCTGGAGCTTAGGAGCTAACCCCCAATGTCCACCAATTACCATCTTCGACATACCCTTGTAAGCCAATCGATTCATTCCCAGATCACCTGAATCACCAATCCCGGCAGAATAAATCGTGGTCAAAGCATTTGGAACCCCGACTTCCATAAAAGCGGTTTCCATCTCTTCTAAGATTTCTTCAGCAACAACATTTCCCATAAAGCCTTCAAGGCCAATGACCGCACCGTTAGGAATCAATTTTACAGCCTCTTTAGCTGTTATAAATTTAACTGTCATTTTCGCTCCTTAAGGCTTCAAAGTTAGCAAGTCGTCAAATTCAAACTCATCAATAGTATTTCCCTCAACTTCAAAACCATTTAAGTTCAGGAACTCTGTTCTGAACAAATCGTAAGCCGCAATGTCTGTCTTAAAGTTTTCTGCAGTAATCTCGTTAAAGAGTGCTTCAACCTTAGCTTGTAATGCTGGTTCAAGTTCAAAACTATCTGGGCGCATCCGTCCCTTCTCGTCATAGTTTGCTTGGTCACCATACAACATCGTCCGGTATGTCCGATCGATATGCATTATTGGTGTCTCGTGGTTTTCTTCAAGCTTATAAAGCGCAATTAGATATTTCGGTAAAATTGGAATAACCACAGATGCTTTTGTGGTTACGGCACGCGCAACAATAATGGTTGCCTTACCAGCAATGTCTTGAATATTTTCATTGATTCGAACCGCTGATTCTTCTGTTTGGTCCTTAGCACGTCCTAAGGCGCCACCATGATAGAAAGCATGGGTCATTTTAGGACCAATATAACTGTAAAGGACTGTCTTGAAGTTATCAGCAAGGACGCCGGCCTCTTTAAGTAAGTTGACCCACCATTCCCAGTCTTCGCCACCCATGACTTTGACAGTTCCTTCAACTTCCTCAGGTGTAGCGGCATGTACAGTTTGTTCAAAAATCTCTTCCGTCTCAAGATTGATATTCTCACCTGTCACATCTTGTCCAATTGGGTTAAGCGAACTAAACCATTTCTTACCCATTGGATCGACACGAACTCCAGAAGCCAAACTATAAACAAGTAGGTCAATCTTGCCACCAAACTCTTTTTGGATATATGCAATTACTTGTTGCTTCATGGCTAAGCTAAAGGCATCGCCAACGAAATTCTTTGCAATCAAGCCGGCCTCTTCTGCAAACTCGCGGAAGAAAATATTATTATACCAACCGGCCGTACCAATATTGGTCTCTGTTTTTGGTCCGCGTTCAAAACTTACAGCAATTGTGTCAGCCCCAGCACCAAAAGCAGATGAGATCCGAGAAGATAGACCGTAAGATGATGACCCACCAATAATTAGAACCTTCTTAGGACCTTCATAAGACCCCTGAGCTTTAACATAATCAATTTCGTTCAGAACTTCTTGGCGAATACCGTAGGGGTTAACTGAACGGGCAACGTTGCCTTTCATTTGTAATGATGCTTTCATTTTATCTCTTCCTTATGCTCTCTGAATGACAGTATCCTGAGTTGTTATCCCTCTGGTGGAATAACTGTGGCAGTACCAGTTGTAACAATTTCACCATCTTGGTTTGTTACAACAGTATCAAAAGTGGCAATTGTAAAATGCTTTTTTGGTGTCAATTCAGACAATGTCACTTTAGCAGTGATCACATCTCCAAAGTGAATTGGCTTTTGAAATTTTAAATCCTGACCCAGATAGATTGTCCCCGGTCCTGGTAAATGCATTCCCAACACTGCAGAGATTAAACCAGCCCCTAACATTCCATGCGCTATCCGCGTTTTAAAGGGCGTTGTTTCTGCATATGCTTCATCGGTATGCGCTGGATTGTGATCACCAGTTACTTCCGCAAAACCTTGAACATCCGCTTCGCTAACCTGCTTTGAAATCTCCTTAGACATTCCGATAACCAATTCAGAAGTCTTAACATTTGTGTAATCGCTCATTATGAAGTTCCTTTCTCATGCTACTTATAACACAAGTTTAGGATAGCGCTTACATTGACAAAAATCAATATTACATTTAATAGCCATTCTTATATTGGAATGCCTAATTTTAAGCGATATGGTTTTCATTTACAGATAAATAATATTCCACATATATTTTCAAGGAATTCGAAAAAGATTTCATCTAAAAAGGCAATAACTTTACTAGACAATTAAAAAGCGTTGATATACAGTTTCCACTGTACATCAACGCTTTTTAATTTTAATTAGGCCTCATACTCAAACGCAAAATCAAGCAATCGAACCGTATCACCGGCTTCAGCACCAGCTTCAGCCAAGGCACGGTCGACACCCATAAAGCGCATTTGACGAGCAAAACGCATCAATGATTCTGTATAACCGACATTTGTTCGCTTGAACAAACGCTCAATCTCATCCCCAGACAAGATCCAAGTACCATCTTCATCTTGTGAAAGTTCAAATGGTGCCGCGTCAGCTGTAAACTCATACAAGGCACTGTCAGAATCAGCCTCTTCCATTCCCTTAGGAATGAATTGTGGTGTCTCATCAAGCAAAGTTGCAGTTCGTTGCAAGAGTGGTTCCAATCCATCACGCGTCAATGAAGAGATTGGCATAATCTCAATATCATCATCAATTTCTGGATCAGCTGCTAACTTGGCCTTAAATTCGGCTAACGTCTCTGCTGCATCTGGCATATCCATCTTGGTTGGTACGATAATTTGTGGCCGTTCCAACAACATTGGATCATATTCAGCTAATTCTTGATTGATTGCAAGATAATTTTCATATGGGTCTGACTCTGGATCAACCCCTGACATATCAAGCATATGCAAGATTACACGAGTTCGTTCAACGTGACGTAGGAATTGGATTCCCAATCCTACACCTTCTGAAGCTCCTTCAATCAACCCTGGTAAATCAGCCATAACAAAATCACGTCCATCATCCAAACGCACCATCCCCAAATTGGGAACAAGGGTTGTAAAGTGATATGCCGCAATCTTAGGCTTAGCCGCCGTAACAACTGATAACAAGGTTGACTTACCAACTGACGGGAATCCAACCAACCCAACATCTGCCAAAACCTTCAGCTCAAGTTGAATTTCACGTTCCTCACCAGGCTCACCGTTTTCAGCAATTTCTGGTGCTGGGTTCTTTGATGATGCGAAACGGATGTTTCCGCGACCACCACGACCACCAGCTGCTACGACCAAGCGATCACCCTGCTCAATCAAATCGCCAATTACCTGACCAGTCTCCGCATCAGTTACCGTAGTTCCTTGTGGTACGCGGATTACCAAATCATCTGATGACCGCCCTGTCATGGCCTTAGTTGCTCCATTTCCACCAGCAGTGGCCTTAAAATGGCTCTTATAGCGGAAATCCATCAGGGTGCGCAAACCCTCATCTACTGTCAAAACGATTGAACCGCCACGGCCGCCATCGCCACCGAAAGGTCCTCCCATATTGATATACTTTTCATGTCGGAAGGAAACGGCTCCATCGCCACCCTTACCAGCTTTTACATTAATTTTAACTTGGTCGACAAACGCCATGCTTGGTGACCTCACTTTCTCTTATATAGTCCTAACTATTCTACATGAAATTAGGCATAATAGCGACCATTTACCACTTCTTATGATTATCCTTGTTAGCATTTTGAATAGTTTCCAAAGAAATCTTGATCTGTTTAGCCACTTTTTCAGACACACCCAATTCTTGTAAGTCAGCGACCGGCGCTTCTGCAATCTTTTTCAACGAGCCATACTTTGTCAATAATTTCTGGCGTGTCTTTGGTCCAACACCAGCGATTCCATCGAGCTTTGAGCTCAATGATGCTTTTGATCGCAACTGCCGGTGGAAAGTGATTGCAAACCGGTGCACCTCATCTTGAATTCGTTGTAGCAAGAAGAAACCCTGTGAACGTGTATCAAGATGCACATGTTCATCCCCTTCTTGCCTTAATAAATCCGCCGTCTTATGGCGATCATTTTTTACCATGGCCGCCACGGGAACATCCAAGCCCAACTCATCCTCAACGACCTCTTTAGCGGCGTTCAATTGAATCTCACCGCCATCCATCAAAATCAAATCAGGCATTTGTGCGTGTTCTTTCAGCAACCGTGTATACCGGCGCCGGATCACTTCCTGTGTTGCGGCGGTCTCATCAGCATGTTCAACCGTCTTTAACTTGTACTTCCGATAGAGGTTTTTGTTTGGTAAGCCATCCTCAAAGACTACCATTGCCGACACCATCTCAGCCCCTTGAATATGCGAGTGGTCAAAGGTTTCAATTCGATGCAACTCTGGAATTCCCAATGCATCCGCAATTTCTTGCATTGCCCCGCTCGTCTTATTGTTATTCATTTCCATTAACTGGAACTTTTCTTCCAAAACCAACTTAGCATTCTTTTCAGCAAGCTCGAGCAAGGCGAATTTCTCACCTCGTTGTGGTGTTCGAACTGGAACATCAAGAACTTCTTTAATCATTTTCTTATCAACTTGCTTAGGAACCAGAACTTCTTTTGGCATAATCATGTTCCGCCGGCTATAAAACTGGACGATAAATGCTGTCATCTCATCTTCTGCTGAATCAACCACTGCAAAGGTTCGTTTCTCACGCTTCATCAAGCGACCTTGACGAATGAAGAATACTTGAACTGACAACCAACCTTTATCCATATAAAAGTTAAAGAGATCACGTGGCGTGCCATCTTCTGAAATAATCTTTTGCTTCTCAACTGTCTGATCAATAAAACTTAGTTGATCACGCAAATCAGCGGCCCGCTCAAATTCCATATTCTCTGAAGCCGTCAACATTTTTTCGTTTAACTGGCGCTTTACAACCTTTGTTTCACCATTTAGAAAACGATCAATATTATGAATCTGCTCTTTATATTCAGAGACCGGGACTTCATGCCAGCAAGGTCCCAGACATTGTCCCATATTGGCATACAAGCAAGGTCGCCCTTGATAACCATTACAGCGACGCAAAGGATAGGCCTTTTGTAAGAAGTGCATCGTCTCTGATGCAGCATATACATTTGGATAAGGACCAAAATAACGTGCCTTATCATCAAGGATCTCACTGACCAATTCAATTTTTGGATCACGTTCATTCGTGATTTTAATATAGGGGTAGCCGGTTCCCTTTTTCAATTTGATATTATAATATGGCTGATATTTTTGAATCAGAGTGATTTCGAGAAGTAACGATTCCTTCTCAGAACTCGTGACTATGTAATCGAAATCAGCAATATTCTCAACTAACTGTTCTGTCTTACCGGTATGATCACTTTTGAAATATGACCGAACCCGATTCTTTAAATTTTTTGCTTTTCCGACGTAAATGATCTTACCATTGATATCTTTCATCTGATATGACCCTGGAAGATCTGGCAATAAAGCTAATTTTTGTTCAATATGTTCAGAAGCCATCTTAGCGCCCCTCCTAAATTCATAACAATTTTACCATGAACTACCTCAAATCATGCTATACTAAATAGAAAAAATGGAGGTCTCATCATGGCTTTACAACACAAACGGACAGAAGATGAAATGGGCAAGCAATTTGATGATTTATTCATCATGCCTGACGCCATTGACAAAGATAAAGACAAGTACTTGAAAAAAGACGATTCACATAAGTAGCGCAAAACGCTGAGTTCAGTTTTAAAAGCTGAACTCAGCGTTTTTTATTTCTAGTGCTTAATTCCGATTCCTAATGAACAGTCCACGTAACGATAAAATCGCCGCCTTGGTTAAGTTACCGTCGTTGTACTGGAGAACGTTCTTCTTATAAACATTTAGTCCAAACCAACTAATGTAAATCAACACTGCAATTTCCAATCCTAGCGCAATTACCCCATCGGTTACACTAGCGTACTGAACACTAATGCGAGCTGGCATTAGTGTCTGTGATACGAATGGTACGAATGAGAGAATCTTGATCAACAGATTATTTGGTTGAACAGCAACTAGTAAGCTAAGAATATAACCCACCATTGCCAAATAAGAGATTGGTGCAACCGCCTGCTGAACCTGACTTTGATCGTTCACCATTGCCGCAATAATGGCCGTCAAGACCATATATAGCAGAATTCCAATCAAAACTAATAGCCCTGTTACTATCATAAAACTACTGTCAACCCCTGAAAGAACTGAGGTGACTTGTCGAACCTGATCATTATCCGGCAAAACCAGCGCAACCGCTGTACCAGCAACGACATAAATCAATAAATGCAAGATCGCTAAAGCTGCAATTCCAGCGATTTTACCAAAGAATTGTACTGCGGGGCTAGTTGCCGCCAACAGAATCTCCATAATTCTTGACGATTTCTCATTCGCAATTTCATTCGAAATCATTCCAACATAGAAAGTCAAGAACACGAAAATTCCAATTCCTAGCGCCGTTGACATTGCTCGATTTGCAGTTCTCGTAGCATCACCATCAGTTGTCTTCCCCTTTGATGACACCACCTCCGTCTTGAGCGTCGTCGGTGCCAATAAGGCGGCCAACTCAGCCTGACTTAGGTGTAACTCCTTCGCACGCGTTAAGACCGCATACTGGTTCAGTGCCGCCTGCAAAGTCTGCTCATCAACTGGTGTGCCACCATTAACGCTCTTCAATGTATATTTATTAGTAGTCGGATCAACAATCAAATAATTATCAATCTTCCCTTTATCAACCGCTTGTTTAGCTTCACTAACCGTACTTACTTCGGATATCTTGGCATTAACTGTCTTTTCTTGTTTTAAGTATGTGGTTACTTGTGGCGCATCTACCACCGCCAATCGTGACGTTTTATCGTTATTGGTGACAGTCATCAGCCAAGCAATCCCACCAACCACGGCCAACATTAGCAATGGCGATAGCACGACCAGCCAAAAAGCGCGCGTCCGGAAACGTGTTTTAAAAGTTTGACGGGCGACTAACCAAAATTGTTGCTTAAACATTAGTTTTCTCCTCCCACTACTTCGCGCCGGAAAATATCGTCAAGTGTTGGCGCTTGCTGAGCAAAAACCGGCACGTAGCCTTTCGCACTGACTAAAGCAAAAATTGCTTTGCCTACTTCGGGATCAGCAATATGAATTCGACGTCCCATTCCGTCAGCTTCAATTGATAATACGCCATCCACATTGAACAACGCTTCATCGGCAATTTCAGCTTCAAGGTAAATTTCCGTTCGGCCAAAGGACTCACGAATCTCATTTGTACTCCCTGCCAGAACTGTTGAACCATTTTTCAACATCGTCAATGAATCTGAGAGTTTCTCCACACCAGCCATATTGTGCGAACTAAAGATAATTGAAGCACCATTCTTTTTTAACCGGCGAATCTCATTCATCATAATTTCAGTATTCACCGGATCTAATCCAGTAAAAGGCTCATCCAAAATCAAGAAATCTGGTTCAAAGATTACTGTTCCGATTAACTGAATCTTTTGTGCATTTCCCTTGGAAAGTTTTTGAACCTTATCCTCAGGCTTTCCGACAACTTCCAAACGAGTCATCCAGTCACGCAAAGCACTTTTAGCATCTCCACGTTTCATTCCATGAAGCTCAGCAAAATATAAAACCTGCTCTTCAATAGTCCATTTTTGATATAAACCACGTTCTTCGGGTAAAAAGCCAATTCGTTGCTTCTCAGTGGGTGAAATCGGTTGACCATTCCAAGTAATACTTCCAGAAGACATTGGAATAAAATCGAGAATCATGCGAAAGGTGGTCGTTTTACCTGCACCATTCTGTCCAATTAGGCCCATTACCTCACCAGGCTTAATGGTCATATTAAGGTCATTTACAGCATGTTTGTCAGCAAAATATTTGTTTAGGTCTTTAATCTCAAACATTGCCCTACTCTTTTCTTATTTTTCATAATTATACCCGAATCCATTCCGTTAGAACACCAAATCAATCAGCCACGCAGTTACGCAAATAAAAAATGCACCCAAATCGGGTGCATCTCCATATAAATTACTTAGCTTCAGCTAAGCCAAGAATTTCTTCGTGTAAGATTGGTTCATAAATCAAGTTTGCAAAAGATGTCTTCGCAGTCGGATTTTGCCCTTCAGTCTGTAGATAGAAACGAACTTGCTCGTCATCACGCAACTCAGCAATCGTTCTCACCTCATCAGCAAAATTCAAAACGAATTGTTTCTCACTAGGCACATAAGTCCACTTACGTCCAACGTCAAAATTAACGTCGGTCATACTCAAAGCGATTAATGTACTAGTCTGACTAGGATTATTCAAATCAAAACGGTAAGTCATCTGTTTCTTCCTCCGTAATCGTTGCGTTATCCGTACTTGCTGTCATATCGGCCTCGCCATTCTTCAACCGATACAACATTTCTTTAGAAATCAACACACGCCTTGGCTTGGCACCATCTTGCGGACCAATAACCCCGCGTGCTTCCATATCATCCACTAAACGAGCCGCTCGATTGTAACCAATCCTAAAACGACGTTGAACCAACGACGTTGACGCACGTTGCTGATCAACGACAAAGTCGACTGCCTCGTCCCACAGTTCATCTAGCTCATCAGCTCGATTACCATCACTACCGTTGGCTTCACCGCCATCTAATGCCTGGACTTCATCATCTGAAACCGTCATCGTATCATCATACTGCGCCTCACCTTGGCTCTTAATAAAGTCAGTCAATGCCTCAACATCGTCATCCGATAGAAAGGCCCCTTGAATCCGTTGAGGACTATTTGCGCCGATTGGTGCAAATAACATGTCACCACGTCCCAATAGTTTCTCAGCACCATTACCATCCAAGATTGTCCGTGAATCCACTCCAGATGAAACTGCGAAGCCCATTCGTGAAGGTACATTTGCCTTAATCAATCCAGTAATGACATCAACCGATGGTCGCTGAGTTGCCACAATTAAGTGGATTCCAGCGGCTCGTCCCAGCTGAGCGATTCGCACAATTGCCGGCTCAACCTCACCTGAGACGGTGATCATCAAATCTGCCAATTCATCAACAATCGCAACTAAGTACGGCATCTTTTGATAAACCGTTCCGTTACCTTCAGCATTTGCTCGTTGAATCTGTTTGTTATAACCATCAATATTCCGCACGCCCGCTTCAGCCAGTAGCTTAAAGCGTCGATCCATCTCAGCAACAACCTTCTTCAAGGCAAGGGCTGCCTTACGCGGCTCAGAAACAACCGGCGTAATCAGATGCGGAATATCATTATAAACTGATAATTCAACCTTTTTGGGATCAACTAACATCAACCGCACTTCACTTGGTTTAGCCTGTAGCAGAATTGAAGCTAAAATCGAATTAATCGCAACTGATTTACCAGATCCTGTTGAACCAGCAATCAATAAGTGCGGCATTTTGGTCAAATCCATCTTAATGATTTCGCCTGAAACACTCTTACCAATTGGTACGTTCAAAGGATGCTCACGATCAATCCCAACACTATCCATCATATCGCGGAAACCAACCATCGCCTGCTTATCGTTGGCAACTTCGATTCCAACTAATGACTTACCTGGAATGGGTGCCTCAATTCGCAATGACTTCGCTGCTAGCGCTAAAGCAAGGTCATCTGAAAGATTAGTAATTCTTGAAACCTTAACCCCGATTGCAGGCTTAATTTCATATTGTGTAACCGTCGGTCCGAGAACTACCTTTTCAACATCCGCATTGATATTAAAGGATTTTAGAGTGTCGTGTAAGATGTGCGCCTTTTCAGCGAGTCCCTCACGCTCACTCGATTGATCAGTTGAACCAACCTTGGTCAACAAATCCGTTGTCGGAATGACATAATCTTTATCATCAACGGTTCCCATTGAAACATCAGCAACCGGCGTTGACTGAGTTGAAGGCTCGACATGCCCAACGTTATTTTGGTGTGCGATCGTCTTTGGCGATGTCTTACTCTCATCATGCCCTAGAATATCGGCATGTGTTAGCTTAGCGTGTTTAACACTATTCGACTGCGCATTTGCGGTATTTGGCGCAACCGATGCAAAAATCGCGGAGTCAACTGAGTCCATCATCCCCATATCAATGGCATCAGGAACATTATTCTCAACTGGTGGCAGGTCATTGTCAGACAGGCCATAAGCGGGTGCCTCATATTGCTCAGGAGCCGGCTTAGTACTTGCCGGAGCCGTTGTTGTCGTGACTTCTTCAACTGGTTCTGGTGCGATAATGGTTGGTGCCTTATACGATTCAGCTGTTAAGTCGCTAGCAGCGGATGTTTGCGGCGCCATTGCAACCGTTGGCTCAATATCATCGATATCAACCTTAACGATTGGGGTTTCCTTGCTAAAGGGATCAGCCTCCATCAAGCTATCAAAGTTCTTACGCTCATTCGCTCGATTTTCAGCCCGTTCCCTTAGATCCTCGGACTTCACCTTGGCATACTCAAGCCCTGACTGAACGCCAGTCTCAACTGTCTTACCAGTGGCTGCCGTAAAGTTGAAAAATACCGCCATTACGTCTGAGAGGTCCAAACTAAAGGTCACAATGATTCCACCAATAATCAACACAATTGCGATCAACCATGAACCAAAGTCGCTAGCGATTAAATATGTGCCTGTATATAACACAGCACCAATTATTCCACCACCAACATCAGTTGATACAGATTGATTAACTAGGTCTTGCTTAACGAGTAAGGAAACCGTGCTAATAAAGTTACTATGCATATCAAGTGTGTTAAATAGTGAGATTGTTAACATCAATAAGACGCCTAACATTGCGATTGCAAAGCCTAAATAATAACGTAACTTGAACTTGCTTGGCCAGCGTCCATAAGCAATCACACCCAAAAGTGGCACCATCAGAATCACAAGTAGAATCTGATAAGGATTTCCTACTAGGTAGCGCATCAGGTTTGCTAAAAACTTTCCTAACATCCCTAAGTTTAATACTGCAAAAATTGCTAGCAACATCGCCACCAGACCAACCACGTTACCAACATGGTTATTCTTTTGTGGTGTTTTCTTTCGTGGAGGTGTTTTGCGATTCTTTGTATTTGTCGACTTACGTGGAGTCGGTTTTTTGGTCGACGTCGCCATATTCCCCTCCTTCTTACTTTAATTTGTCGTAATCATATTCATGCGTCAGATCCAGTTCAGGGAATCCTTGTTGGCGAAGTGCTTCATAGATAATAATCGCCGCTGTATTCGACAAATTTAGCGAGCGAATATGCTCATCATTTTGTGGAATTCGTAATGCCTTTTCTGGGTGTTGCTTCATAAATGGTTCTGGTAGTCCAGTGGTCTCCTTACCAAAGAGGAAGTAATAGTCATGATCTGGATTTGTATAATCAGCCTCATGATATGCACGTGGTGCAAACTTAGAAATCAAAAACAACTCGTCCTCAGCTTTTAAACTTGCCATAAAGGCTGGTAGATTCTCGTGAACAGTTATATCAACTGAGTCCCAATAATCCAAACCAGCGCGCTTAACATGCTTCTCATCCAGTTTGAAGCCCAGTGGCTCAATTAAATGTAATTTTGTATTCGTCCCGGTGGCTGTTCGAGCAATGTTACCAGTGTTAGCTGGCATGAGGGGCTCGAACAGTACAATATGATTAGTTGACATCGATCATTCTCCTTCTTGGTGGCTAACTGCCACATCTTTAGCTACTTAGATGAATTATACCATGTGGGTTCCGGTAAATTTTTTAAATCACTAATCTCAGATATTCTTTGCCAATTTCTTAATAAATCAAAAAAGAGCCCGCCGAAGCTGACTCGAATTCATTATTACAAGCTACTGATCGCTGGTCTTCCGCTCACCTCTAAAGAATGATGAGTTTTGACGCCACCAATCGAAGAAGCGTGTCGTTAGGACTTTTAGAATTGCATAACCAGGAATTCCAAAAATAACGCCCATTAATCCAAAAACATTTCCCGCTGACAATAGTACCAGTAAGACCGTCACTGGATGAATTTTAAGTGAACTCCCAAGTAACTTAGGTGAGATCACACGGCCCTCCAGATTTTGCTCGATTACAAAAACAATTGTAACTGCGATGACCATTGATGGTGAAACAAAAAGCGCCACAATATACGCTGGAACCATCGCCAGAAAGGTTCCTAAGTAAGGAATCAAGTTCAAAAAGCCGGCTGCAATAGCGATTAACCATCCTGAAGGCAGCCCGATAATGCTATAGCCAATCACAAACATAATACTAACTGCGAGTGCAACTAGTAGCTGACCACGAATATAATTCGAAATCTGCTCATTAATTTCCTTCAGCGTGTCCAAGAACGAAGCTTGAGCCCTCTGTGGCAGAAACTTTGCCATGTAATGTGGCAACTGCCTTCCATCCTTCAATAAATAAAATAGAATAAAAGGAAATGTCAACAAAGTAATAATCACTGAAGTTACCGTTCCAACAATTGACGTAATTGGATTCACACCTGAACTTGCAAATTGACCACCAAAACTCCTAAACCACGTTGACAAATCTTGATTTGTTTCGCTCAACCATGCATTTACTTGTTGTAGCTGACGGTTCTGTCCCCACCGCTCTACAAAGTCAGTCGTAGCTTGCCAATATTGGGGCCAATCTTTCAAAAAAGCACTGATTTGATCACGTAACCAAGGAATTCCCGTTAGAACTCCCCAAACAATCAATCCTGCTAATAGTAAAAAGATCACTGTGATACTGATGACCCGTTTAACATGGTACTTCTCTTCAAAAAGGTTCACGAGTGGATTCAGCAAATAATAAAAGACTCCTGCTAAAATAATTGGCGCACCTACAGCCGACAAGAACTTCCCGACTGGTTCAAAAATAAAGCGCACCTGATGTAGCATAAATATGATGCTCAAAACGAGCAAAATAATTACTAAGACCGAAACCACCTTATTATTTGCTACCCACCGCCACAACCATGAACGTTGTGTCTGCTCCTGCTCCATTAAGTGCCTCCTAAAATAAAAATCAGCCCGCAATAACGGGACGTAGAGCACCTTAACTAAATAAGTGCCGATTCAATCGAGTTATCTTAGACTGATTTTCCAACTGTTTGCTCGTCTACAATGCAGACGAATTAGACAAATTCAACATTGATTGCTTCTGGGACATTAAAATCCTTTTGAACAAGTGTCAATTCACCACTTTGTGCATCACGGCGATAAACGGTGATATTATCGGTGTCTTGATTACCTGCTACAAGATAACTTTGATCAGCATTTAAATTAAAGTCACGTGGGAACTCTCCCTCTGTGCTAATTGTTTGAACCAATGATACCTTGTGTGTATTCTGGTCAATCGCCCAAACGGCAATTGAGTTATGCCCACGATTTGATGTGTATACAAAACGCCCATCATTGCTAAGGCGAATAGCAGCGCCACCATTATGACTGTCCCAATCAGCTGGAATCGTCGGAACGGTTTGCAATAATGTAAAGCTTCCATCTGTCTGGTCGTACTTTAATACAGACAATAGCGATGACAACTCGCCAACTAGATAGGCATATTCACCATCAGGGCTGAATCGAATATGACGAGGGCCGAAGCCACTACCAGCTTGGTAGGTCGCGACTAGTTCAAAAATACCTTCATCACTGATATTCAGCGTGTATACCTTATCCGCTCCCAAATCAACAGACACCAAACGCTTATCCGGAGTTAAGTTGGTAAAATGCAAGCGCGCCTTATCTTGTTCTGGACGTGGTCCCTGTCCCCAAGACTTAAAGCGATCAAGTAATGTTAAGGTACCATCAGCTTGCACCGCAAATGACTCAATCGTTCCCTTATGGTAGTTTGTCACGAAGAACAATTGACGCTCCTCGTCCATGCTAACGTAAGCAGGTGAACGACCCTCCGTCAAGATTTCCTGAATCAAAACCGCTTGATCACCATCACGATAATCATAAACGGATATCCCACCACGATCGGAATTTTTCTTATTAATTGCGTAGAGATAGCCAGCTTTACTCAAGTGCAAGTATGTTGGTGAACCTAATTCTGCAACTAATTTGGCATCTTGCAACAAACCAGTTGTGTTATCCAAATTCGCCGTATAAATACCTTTTGACGCACCCTTTGTGTAGGTACCAAATAAAATCTTTTCCAGAGCCATCTTTTTGCCCACTTTCATCGAATTTCATGTAAACCCTTACAGTATATTGCATTTTATCGTGAAAATCTAGTTTATAACTGATTTCTTTTCCGCGGCCGATCGCGGAACCACGAGGCTAGAATCGAAACAACAAGTAACATAATAATCACCGTCAACGAGACCCCGTTACCAATATGGAAGGTCCAGTCAAAGATTTTACCAGCTTCATTGATTACCATCTTTGAACCAATGAAGGCCAAGATTAATGCCAGTGCGTATTTAATATACCTGAACATAGGCAAAATTCCCGACAAGGCGAAGTATAGTGAACGAAGTCCCATAATTGCAAAGATATTTGATGTAACAACAATAAAAGTATCCTGCGAAACTGCTAAGACTGCCGGAATCGAATCTACTGCAAACAAGAGATCCGAAGCCTCAATGAAAATCAAGGCTAACATAAATTGCGTTGCATAACGCTTACCATCAATCTTTACAGTTAAATGTGGCTCTACAACGTCTTCCTTAAGCGGTAGAATCCTTCGAAGCATCTTAATCAACCTTGCATCATCAAGATTCTGTTCGCCTTCTTTTTCGAAGAACATTTTGATCCCGACATAGATTAGGAAAACACCAAAGACAAACATTAACCAAGCGAAGCGATGCAGCAAACTTGCCCCCGCAAGGATAAAGATTACTCGCATAATCAGTGCCCCAAAGACACCCCAAAATAGTAATTTATGTTGATACTTTAACTGAATATTGAAGAACCCAAAGACTAGGATAAAGATAAACAAATTATCAATACTCAACGATTTCTCTAACAGATAAGCTGTTACGAAATCAAGAGCATTCTCGCTGCCACCCTTGAACCATACCAAACCGGCGAAGGCAAAAGCCAATGCAATCCAAAAGGCCGACCATAGTAGCGATGACTTCATCGTTGGCTCTTCGTCTTTTCGATGAAAGACCCCCAAATCCAATGCCAACATAATCACCACAAATACAAAAAATCCAATCCAATAACCAATGCCTACGTCCATTTGTTTCCCTCCGAATGGCAAAAACTTTAATAAATTAATTTTAGCTTAATTATGCCTTCGTGGATAGCCCTTCATATACATTGAAATCTCAGTTATTCATCGCCCTAACCCGAAGCTTGTGTGCCCGATGTTCAAATGCGGCTCGGTGTAATCGTTCGACCCGATTACGCCAAAAATCGATGTCGGCTGTTAAAGCCCGTGCATCATTTCTCTGCGCATCAATAATCGTCTTTTGTAGCTCATTGATTGCTTTGATCAAAGGGCGTTCAGACTCAAATACGGTCCCTTGGATCGCCTTAATCGTCTTAGTTGCACGCACAATTGCTGCTTGCCGTAACTCAATGGCCTTGTCCACACTTTGGCTCAGTTGATCTAACAATTTCGTAAAACCAACCACGTTCGTTCGTTCTTCATCCGCATAATTTTCTAATTGTTGAATTGCTCTGGCAACTACCTGTTCATAGGTCACAGGCGCCGTCGCCTCAATTGCTGCAATCAAATCGCTTTTAACTAATTTGCTTTCTTTCGGCAAGATTCGCACTAGGCGACTATTAAACTCGTCTCTTTTATGAATCATCTCAATTTCCTCCTGAAATCTATTAGTTCTTTCAGTATTACAGGAAAGCGTTATCTTTCTATTACGATATTTAGAAGATATTATGCTTTACAAAAAAAGACCGCTTAACGGTCTTTTAACTAACCAGCTATTAGTGATTATTACGACGCCAAAGCTGATAGACGCCAATTGCTACGCCAACCATGCCTGCGATCGCTAACCCCCACGCTGCCTGCACTCCTAGATTAGGCAAACTACCTTCACGTTTGACTTCACTGGCCTGTGCGTCGGCATTCGCCAACGGTTGCTTCACAGTTCCTTGGTCAGATGGAGCGCCTCCGCCATTTCCTTGATCAGGTTGCCCCGGAACCTCGCCACCTTCCGCTGGCTCATCCGGATCTGGTTTACCGCCATTATCTTCAAGCTGATTGGTGATTGTAAACTCTGTTTCAACTTGCTTTAAGCTCATTTGATACCCGTCTACCGCCTGTTCAATAAGGGTATATTCATAAGGCTTTCCGTCCTCATCAAGTGCATCAAGCCCTGAAACCTCCAATTGCCATTGGTTACTAGTTGGATCATCCGTTGGTGCTGTTAATTTCAAAATTTCCAATAATTGGTCATTTTGTCTTAACTCAACGAAAATCTCCTTTGGACGGTCAGTTACTTCATCATCCTTCCATAACTTATTAATTTTAATTGAGGTTTGCTCAGGTGTTAGATCAACCCGATTGCTAATCAAGACTTGATAAGTCTTCGTTGCTGGATCATATTCAGGAGTTGCAATTGTTGCTTGATATCCTGGTACGGGGACTTCACGGACAATATAATTTAGCTCTTCGCCATGTGCATCAAATTCCGGTAGATTGGTGATTGATGTCTGCCAATTATTCGCCGCAGAAATCGTCACCTGATCAAATAGATGCTCTTGACCGCTTTGTGTAACTTGAATAATTTGTGCTTCAATTTGATCAGGTCGTTCTGCTGGGTCATCATCAAGCCATTTTTTTTGAATTGTCATCTCCTTCGCCCCTGTATAACGGAAGCTATCAATCTTGAATTGTTGAAGATTAAAGAACAATCCCGTTCCCGCTGAAAGCGCTAGAGCGAATGACTCGCTAATTGCAAATTGATCGCTGACATCCATCTCATTTGTGAAGCCTCCTGCGGCTCGATTATTCACACCACCATTGTAAACAACGACCACTTTATGGCTGTTGGCGTGATAATTAAATTCCACTGGAACGAAGCCCTTTTGTGGGTCGATTTCAGCATCCCAACCATCACTGCCAGTATTTCTTGCTACTGAACTATTTAAGATCAAACTCGGATCTAAATCGTTTAATGTTCCATTAACACGCGTCATAAATCCATTATCACCATTAGTTTTGACAAAAGTTCCAAATGGCGTTCCTGGCCAGCCACCGGTCGGCCAAGTTGGAATCCCTAGATTGGGCCGGCTTGGATCATTCAGGCTTGTTGGATCGCCCTGCCAACCTAGTCGATGATTTTCATCTTTGCCATTCGGATCACCAGGTGTTGGTAGATTATAAAAAGTGTCAAATTTATAGCCAAACGCATTCTTTAAGCCACCAATTCCCATGTTGGCTCCGGAATAGCCGATTGTTCCGATTTCACCCGGATGAAAACCAAAGGCAATCCCGTCACCACCACCCATAAATTGAGGGCTTGTATCATACAAATTATTTGGGTCATGGCGTTCATTCCATGCGCTGTCCAGCTTATCACCTAGATAAATTGATCCCTTCAAAGAAAAATCATCCTTCAAAGATACGCGATCATTCAAAGTGGCGCTCCCAGATTGATCTTGTAAATTTGGTGTTAAAGTCAAAATCCCAGTATTTTTATCATATCTGGGTAACTGCGCTGTCGGATGCGTGCTGTCGACGTGATTTGTCAAGGTAAAATAATCCTCAAAATTATCTTTATTGATCACTGTCTCGCTGCCACTCTGCTGTCCAACTGCCTGTGCTGTAATTAACTGTCCAGGTCCGCTAACAACTGTCCCTAATAGGGTACTCAGTCCAAGCAGCACCTTTGCCTTTTTTATTAATGCCATATTAAACTCCTCATAAATCAGAAAATGCTCTCTCTACTGCTTAATTCAAGCATGCCTGAAAATAAAGGTTAATTTACTCATTATTAATGATATTTTTAAGGATGGTTTAATTTTCAGTTCGTTCCTACATCTACAATTGCATTCTATAATTAGCTTTATCGCATAACATGCTCGAGGTAGTGATTTATAAGGTATTCACTTAAATGGATTTATATATTGATTCAATTTTGTTAATATTCTTTGCGCGTTCTGTGTCTATTCTATGTATTTGAGCTCCTTTATTATTTAATGTCCTGATGGCGTATAATGAACTTGTGATGATTTTGTTAATCACGAATATTTGCGCAATAGAAAGGTGATTTTAAACTATGACATATCAAAAGATTGTCGTCGCTGGTGGTGGAACGCTTGGCTCACAAATTGCATATATGAGTGCATACAGTGGCAAAGATGTTACAATTTGGGGACGCTCAGCCGGATCACTCGATCGTGCAAAAGCACGGGTCGCTCGTTGGGAAGTTGAGGTTCAAAATTATTTTAAGAGCTCGGATGAGCTGAAGAATGACACTCAAAAGAACTTGCATTATACAACAGATTTAGAATCTGCCCTCAAAGATGCTGATCTAGTAATCGAGGTCTTACCAGAATCTGTGCCAACCAAGGAAGCTTTCTATGAGGAATTTGCGAAAATTGCCGATCAAAAAACAATTATCGTAACCAATTCATCGACATTGTTACCTAGCGTATTAGCTGATTTTACTGGTCGTCCAGAAAAATTCCTAGGCTATCACTTTGCCAACTCAATTTGGCGCGGTAACACGGCTGAGATCATGCCCGGCAAGAAAACCGATCCAAGCCTGCCAGCTACTTTCGTTGACTTCTCGCGTGAAATCAAGATGGTTCCAATCATGGTCAAGAAGGAACAACCTGGCTATATTCTTAACTCAATGCTGGTACCCTTCTTAAATAGCGGTTCATATCTCTGGGTCAACGAGATTGCTGAACCTCATGATATTGATAAGACTTGGATGATTGCAACCGGCTCACCAATGGGACCTTTCGCAATTATGGATTTGGTCGGAATGAATACAGTCTATGAAATCAACCATGCCAATCCAAGTGAAACGTCTCAAAAAGTGGCTGAAAAGATCAAAGCCATGATTGATGCTGGTAAAATTGGCGTTGAAAGCGGTGAAGGATTTTATAACTACCCCAACCCAGCCTATCAGGCTAATGATTTCCTAAAAGAATAAAATAAATAAAGACTTTAAGCACTATATAACAAGTGCTTAAAGTCTTTTTATTTTCCTAGCGAACTATTACCCTGCTCCACGTTATTAATATGCTGAAAATAACCGCCTCTTTTTAATTGGACTGGCGTTAAAACGTTCAACATCGGTCCCATTGACAAATGCCCGCGCATTTTGTGCAAAAGCAACCGCTTCTTTGTCGCCGACTTGTTCAGCTAATTTATCAAAGGCCGCCGCCATATTGTAACCACGCCCTTTTAATAGGTGGGCATCAGATGCTAAAACATGCGCTAAGCCTTGACCAATTATGTCTTCAGAAAATGCCATCACCGCTTTACCGAAGACGCCAACATAAGAGTTCGCCGTAACCTGAGCATACGCCCCACGTTGGATCAAATCATATAAGATACTCGGTTTGTCCATTAACATCTGATTTCGTTCAGGATGCACGATCACCGGTGCAACTCCATGTTGTTGTAATTCAAATAACACCTCGGTTGTAAACGCGGGTACATCATTGGATGGAAACTCGATCAACATATATCCGCCCTGCTCGTCCGTTGTCAGTAATTCGCCTTTCTCAAGACTGTCAATTAAATTTCCATTAATTCTGATTTCTTGGCTAGGATAAACTTGTAGCTTGATTTTCGCCTGATCAAGTTTGCTCTGAAATTCTTCTGTCAAAGCAATCACCTTGCTCGCTGGATTGACATACTGCCCATTGAGGTGATGCGGGGTCATTAAGGCGTGTGTAATTCCATCCTTAACTGCTAAGCGTGCTAACTGCAAAGAACCTTCCCAATCTGCCACGCCGTCATCAATTCCTGGTAAGAGATGACTATGAATATCAATCATAAATCCATTCTTCCTCCTGCGATAAACATATCAACATCATCATACATCAAATTTGACCAATAGCAAAGATATGGATTATAATTAGTATCTAATAAAGGAGATATTGGAAATGAAAAAGATTCTGTTGTGGATATTAGGAATTGCGCTTGTTGGGATTATTGGGGTTGGTGCAACTGGTTATTATTTTGTTGAAAAAACAACCAGTAAAGTTCATTCTAATGATGTAACTTTAAGTAAAAGGTCGGATACCAAGACCAACGCCGGTCAGCCGGTGGCCTATTTACTCCTAGGGACCGATACTGGATCATTAGGTCGTACGGACAAAGGACGTACAGATACAATGATTGTGATGGTTTTGAACCCAAAGACACAAACTACAACCATGATTTCACTTGAACGGGATACCTTGATTCACATCAACGGAAACTACGCTAAACTGAATGCCGCGTATGCCTACGGTGATGCTCAGGCAGCTGTTGACGAGGTCAATCAGCTACTCAATATTAAATTAGACGGTTACCTGTTAGTAAATATGGGTGGTCTACAAAAACTAGTCGATGCTGTTGGTGGCGTGACCGTTACATCACCGCTGACTTTCAGTTACGAAGGCTATAATTTCACACAAAATCAATCTGCTTCCCTTGACGGAAATGGCGCTTTAGCATTTTCAAGAATGCGTTACGATGATCCAGAAGGTGACTACGGTCGTCAAATTCGTCAACAGTTAGTTATTCAATCGATCATGAATAAAATGAAAACTAACCCTACCAGCGTCCTTTCAACAACTTTCCTCAATGCTGTCTCTGATAATGTTCGTTCGGATGTTTCGCTAACGTCAGCTAAGAACTTAGCATTGAAGTACAAACCAGCGGCCGAAAACATTAAACGTGATCAAATGAAAGGTACCGGCGAAATGATTGATGGTGTCTCCTATCAAACAATTTCAAACGATGAGTTCAATCGAGTTCACACCGAAGTTACCAATGCTCTAAAATAACCTTGAATCGTTCAAAAAAGTCCTATGCAGACATTTGCATAGGACTTTTTAATTAGAACTAGCCTTCAAGACGCTTAAAATACTTTCGCTTAAATATCGGATCCAGCCAATCGCTAACACCAAATTGTTTAAAAAGACGCATCCTTAACTGATCAATTAAAAACACAATTACAAAGAGACTAATCGTCCAAAGTATGCTGAACAACATAATTACAAACATATTATCAACTCGCGCGAATCGCATAAAGGTAGTAACTTGTTCGCGATGCAAAATATTATGTTGAAAAAGATAAACTGCAAAAGACGTCGGTGCAATCAAATTAATTGCACGACTATTAAAGGCCGGCAAATCAATCACCAATAGAAAGATTAAAACCGCACCAAACGCCGGCAAAATGCCATCATTACTAAACACCATCGTGATAACATCCAGCGCGCTCATGCCAACTAATAGTCCAAATAACATCATCACTTTATGTTTTAGAACAATCCCATAATTCTTAATATAAATTCCCAACAAAAATGGTAGTAGAATGCTCCCTAAGCCAGCGCCACCAAGCGTAAAGGTCTGATTTCCAATTGTCGACAATGTATTAAACAGCGTTATTATACCAATTAGAACTACCAGTTGCGATTGTCTCAATTGCCGGATACCGGTAAGAATAAACGGACTAAAAACGATCAACATAATGTACGCTGTAACAAACCAATATGCATTAAATGTAAATGGCAGTAGTTCCTCCAATAACAACTTAATCAACGCCTTCGATAGTGGAACTTGCCTGCTTATCACCATAATTATATCAAAAAGTAAAAAAATAGCAGAATACGCAAACGCCTCACTCCAAACGCGCCAAACACGCTTGACTGTTTTCTTAACGCTTACGACCTCGTTAGCCAAAAAATAACCTGTGATCATTACAAAGAGCATCACGCCAATCTTTCCAAATGGAATAAACAATGAATCCATGATCGATGTTCCCGGATGTGTAATCCTTGAAACCAATCCAACAGGCATTCGATAAAGCTGACCGACAAAATAGAAATGATAGATTGTGATCATAAAGATTGCAATAATCCTTAACAACTCAAATCGACTATCACGTTCATTAACTTGCTTTTTCATTATAACTTCTCTCCCTGACAAGTGACCAAAGCGCCTTCACCCCACCATCATCTTCTTGGATTGATGAAATTAATTATTATTTCGCGTTCTTGATGATTCAGAATGGTCAAGGCAATCATCACAAAACTGAGTAACGAAAAGACAATAATAATTGCACCAAGCTTCATCCAACTATTTACATCAATCAGCAGCAACAACCCTTTCCCAATCAAAAATTCTAAGAAAAAGCTGAAGGCCGTATAGCCAATTAACGGGAAAAACGTATACCATTTGACCGATAGATACTTTGCCGAGAAAGGCAAAGTAAAGATTACGTTCCGCAAGATATTAAAGATTGACCCAATCATTGCAATGGCAACAATGCCCATATTTGTATAGCGCAAGGCTAGCACAGTCACCAGTAAACTTAAGCCACCTGAAATTAAAACCGAATAGGCATTTGGCTTTGTCTTATTAACAATCGCAAATATATTCCACAAGGGCATAATCCCCGCCAGCAAGCTATATCCAACCGTATAAAGGATTGTAATTTCTTGCAAGACGCCACTATCTTGACTTGGTAACCAAAGTCGATAGAACTCTGCGCCAAATAAAATAATTGCTGCGAAAGGAATTCCGATAATAACAATCAAAATTCTACCTGCTTGCTTCAATTCATGAACCAATTCCGCAATTTTCCCATTTGAATATAGAATCGTCATTTGTGGCGCAAAAGTATAAGTTACAGAACTTTGAAAGCTAATTAAAAAATTAGGAATTGTCTGAGCAATTGCGACCATCCCCATAATTTCACCACTAATGTATATATCTGCCAGTAACAAGTCTAATCCGCTAATTAACATCACGCCCAATTGATTAATTGAATTCCAGATTCCGCTAGTCAATAGTATTTTAAGGCGCTCCCATTTCACATATGACCATTTCACAAGTAATTGATTAATATTTGGCTCACGTGTCTTACATGCGTACTGCCAAGCTTGTGCTACAAAACTTGCAACCACCGCGGCCACCCCGACGTACCAGACACTAGGCTTCATCATCGCAAACATTAATATGATGACCAAGGCTCTCGAAATGGCTGATAACATATTTCCAACTGTTTGTAGATAGATCTTATTTGTAGCAAAAAAGGCAATATTCCAATTTGGAGTAATAATTGAAATTAGGTAACTGACATACATCAACAGAAATAGCCATTCGACCGCCTCAACTGAACTGGCAGGCACACTAATAAATCTGTCAATATTCAGGATTCCCAAAACTATCGGTACAGTGATCACAGCAATTATGATTAGATTACCCAAGAAGGTTGATGAATAATATTCACCCGCTTCCACATAGTTCTTCTTCTCAAGTGAAAACGTTATAAACCTTGATGACATTGAATTCACAGCAATCGAGATAATGCCCAGGTATGAAACAAAGGTGTTTGCTAACTGAAGGAAGCCGTTTGCCTCAACTCCTAGGTATTTAACAACAAATGGTGCCAACAGAAAATTTATTAGGAATCCAATCAGGAATACTAATACCGTTGTAACCAAATTAATAAAGACTTTATTCCCCGTAAGTAATTTATTCATCAATAAATTGCCTCTTCCACTGACTAATCCCTTCAAAATTAAGCGTTAGCATACTATCAAGGGTCCCGTTGATAATTGTCTCAAGTTCCGCGAGGTTACTTCGTCGCAATACATTGATCGCAAAATCTTTTTGCATTTCAATTGCTCGATTATCAACCCCGATTATCAGCGTTCGATGCCCTTTTTGCATTGCTCTAATCCCAGCATGGAGCCTTGTCCCGACAAAATCCAAATCGTCATTATTCATTAGAAAATGATCATACGCTTCTAGTGATGGATCAATTTTAATAATCTTTTCTGTATATTCACTGGATAAACTATCAAAATATATTTCATCCTGATGCCCTTGGATCCATAAATAAACTTTTTCATAATTTCGAATCAGCGTCGCCAACATCAATTCATCATTTTTAGGATCAGCTCGATAATCCGTAATAGTCGTAATAACTTCTTTCCCCTTTGCCACCGGAATCTGACTAGTTACGTCCGGCGTGAGCCCCCATAAAGTCATATCACCCGTATTAATAACATTCGTAATCCCAATTTGGGCTAACTTTTCTTTTGTATAGGCATCACGCACTGAATGCCAATATTGCTTACTCAATATTTTATTGTAGATAAATTTGGCTCGGAAATTTGGTTTACCTTGATAATCGCCCCAACCAACCCCCATCAATATTAAGTCCCTTAGCTCCATCACGTCCTTGAATCTCAAACGCCACTGACTCCCGCCACCAATGTTTTGTGAGGAATTCAATAGGTTAGTACCTGCCACAAAAGCGTACTCACTTTGTGCGATCATTTTTCGACTATGTTCAGCAATCACTTCGTGCGTAGGTGCTGTGACAAACATGTCCGCACTGGGCAGAATTTGTTTCAGTTGTGAACGTACACCATCAACAACTATGTAATCACCCATGTTATATGATCCAATTGATGTGTCCAAGATTGTAATTAGCTTTGTCATATCACTAGTCCACTATTTCCATTATTTTCTTCTCAACAATTGCAACAATCCGATCAGTATTAAAGTCATTCCCCCGTTCAATAGCCCTGGACTTTAAATCTGCCAGATATCCGTCGGTTGTTAAGACTTTTCTGATTCCCAAGTACAGCGATTCGTCATTATTTTCCGTAATGACACCTGCTCGACCATCAGCAAGCAATTCTGAAGCGCCTGAGACATTAACGGTCAAGACTGGTGTCCCCACAATTAAAGCCTCGGTCGTTGTTGTGCTCAATCCCTCATAGAAAGATGACACTATGTATAAGTTGGCCGCCTTGAGATATTTATATGGATTAGCATCGTAAGCCAAAATTGTTATTGCCATATTCATTTGTAATTCTTGAATTAACTTTTGATATTCCGCTCTCAGTTCGCCTTGTCCAAGCAGATACAAATGCACCTTCAAGTCATCTTCGTCTCGCAAACGAGCTATAGTTCTGATCAACCGTTCAAACCCTTTCACATGCGTAAAACGACCAATTCCGAGTAAGTTAAAATAGCTTGGATCAAATTTTAACGGTAGCGCTTCGGTTGCTTGACGGCGAATTATATCCGTCTCAACTACGTTTGGAACCACGCTATATGACGCGCGCTCGTCTGCGACCTCATTGATAAATGATTCAAGTGCCATTTGCGACACAAAGTAAGTGCGATCAAAATTAGCGTAATACTTGAGTAATTCCTTTTTTGAGCGAAAGAAATTTTCCATTCGATAAGTCGTTGAAAAATTCCGATGTACCCAACTCACCAACTTAGTCTTACCCGTCCCGCCTGCAACAATTCTAGTAAAATAACTTTCATAAAAAGATACAACTACATCATATTCGTCTCCAATTAGTTGCTGAAACAGAAATTCTGGTTTGAATAACTTCAAGGTTCGTACCAAACCGCGATGATATCGCTTGAACACTGCCCGATATTTTATTTTTGGTGATAAAAACTGTCGATTAACACCACCATCAAACATTACTAATACTGAAACATCAAATTTCTTAGTATCCAGATTATTAACTAGATTCACGAGAATCTTTTCAGCTCCACCACCGCCTAAATCTGGTATTACAAATAAGATTTTTGCTTGCATTTTCTAAACCCCAGTCACAACTACTTAAATAATGTACCCGACTTTACAAAACCTCTCCAACCAGCTAAAGTCCTAACCGATTTGCACCACAGCTTTTCTAATCAATTCAAGAAAGCCTGTTTTGAACTTATATTTCCTCTTTAACGATCGAATTGTTGTCCTTTTCAAGCGTTCGTCTATCTCGGCTCGATACAAGCCACGATTTAGCACGGCCGTCCGCTTCCTAAGAAATCTCTGATACATCGAATTAGCCCTTACCTGCCGCCGCTTTTTTTCCAAAACGTCGATGATTGTTACCCTTGATCTAAAGGAATCATAATTTTTCGTAATGTCAGTCGTCATGATTGAACCACTTCGATATCTTCTTTGAAAATATTTTCTTGAGTCATACATGGCTCGACTAACAAATTCGAAAACTAAGGGCATATATAATTCATCCTCATGAATAATTGCCTGGAAGCGCAGATCATGCGCCATTATAATCTCTGTCCGAATGAAGTAAAGCCAGACAGGTGCTAAAAAGTCTTTTATATTTGCCTTCAAGAAGCGTTGCTGGTTATAAACTACATCCTCCCGCAAAGCCCTAATTGGCCGATCAATCTGAATTTGATGTTCAAAACCGGTCTCGATAAACGGTGCATAATTAAACCTAATTAAGTCAACTGAATTAGACTCAGCCTTTTCCACTAGGCTCATAAGCATATCTTCCGTGATAAAATCATCCGCATCCAAAAAGAAAAGATATTTTCCATGCACATGCGTAAGTCCAGTATTTCTAGCTGGTCCCAAACCCTGATTAGCTTGATTAATGATCAACAAATTCTGATGCACTTTTGCCATTTCTTTTAAGACCGCTAGGCTTTGATCAGTACTACCATCATTTACTGCAATTATCTCCACGTGTGTATAAGTCTGATCAAAAACTGAATTAAGGGCCTTCTCAAGATATTTTTCGACATTGTGTACAGGTACAATTATTGAAACAAGCGGATCCATGCTCTTCTCCTTTGAATTGACTAATCCATGTTGCAAGTCACTTGAGATAGCGAGCATAAACCGCCCTCATAACTCTATCAACCTCGGCATGATCAAACTTCATCAAGGCCACCCGATTCCCCGCAACATTAGCACGAAGTTGCCTGTGCTTAATCGCCATGATTTTACTTTTTATCATGCCAACATCTTTAGGATTAATCAGATACCCCAATTCATCATTTAAAATAAAGTCAACCATCCCTGTGTTTTCGCTACCTAGAATATAATTACCATCTAACATTGATTCCAAGCCACCAAGTCCCAATCCCTCACGAACCGATAAGAAAGCGTTCATGTCTGCTGCAAAATGTAGCTTGCGAAGGTCCTTCACATATCCCATCAAATGGATATGCGCTTGTAAACCATTTTTCCTGGCATACTCAATTAATTGATCATGTAATGGACCAACACCGGCAATAAAATAATGAATCTGTGGATCTTTTAGCTCTGCCAGCGCCTTTAACACACTTAAATGATTTTTATTTTTGTTAAGTTCTCCAACGGAGATAATTGCAAAATCTGTTGTTTCCAATCCCAAATCACGCCGAGCATGGTTACGAAATTTAGCTCTATCTATATCTGAGGATCGCCCTGCTACTGCAACAGCAACACCAACACCGTAAATTTGAACCGTGTGCCTAGCGTGTAGGCGAGTTTGAGCAAACCTGTAATCACGTTGATTTATCATAATCAAGGTATCAGTGAAAAAACTCAATCCATACTCAATCGGAAAAAAAAGCCAGTTCTTCAGTGGACCCTTTTTAAAGAAATGTAATCCATGTGCTGTATACAAACTTTTCTTATGGCAAAGAGCACTGGCAATTCTTCCTAAAACGCCGCCAATCGGCGACTGTGCATGTACAAGATCTATTTCAAAAGTTCGAATAATCCTGATCAATTCATACGTAGTCTTTAGATTTCCAAAAGGTGATCCAATCCCACGTGCGAAAGCCACCTGGTGCACCACCACTGATTTCTCCTGCAATCGTTCTAAGAGTCGCTCTCTTGCGTCAAAATCCATCGAGCCAAAATTGACGAAATCACTTGCCACGTGCACCTCATAACCAAGTTCCAAAAGCAGATCAATATTGTGCTGATTAAATTGTTCAATCATATTCGCTTTTGCAGCCACAATTAAAATTTTCATTTCCTTAGCCCCTTTATATTTAAATTCATTCAATCATTTCTGGCAGCGGGTATGAATCGTTCAAATTCAAGTTTGTATTGACTTGATAAGGCAACACGCCACTATTGTCCAAAGCCAACTGATTATTAAATGAATAAATACCTAGGATCAAGCAAAGCATGTAAAAAGGTAGTTGCAGTATCCGATAACGTCCCTGTTTCAAAAGTTCAAGTTCTGATGGAACAAAGACGATTAGAAAGATTATGAAATAAACGCCCAATCTCTGCACAACAATATTGTCAAAAAAGAATAGCATTGGAAAAAGCATCGTCATCAAGAGACCATAAATATTGTTGTTAGGATTAAGTTG
The DNA here is from genome assembly GCF_008107635.1 of Weissella muntiaci. Classification (GTDB taxonomy): domain Bacteria; phylum Bacillota; class Bacilli; order Lactobacillales; family Lactobacillaceae; genus Weissella; species Weissella muntiaci. The sequence goes on from NZ_SDGZ01000006.1 coordinate 48,892, forward strand.
ATCCAGCTGATCTTTATTCAGGAAATACACAATCAGTGCACTACCAACAATCAGTGCTAGCATGTTTGCTGTACCATGTACAACCGATTGGGTTCCAGTATAAATTGCCATTTTTGGAATAATGATTGCAATTAAGGAAATCCAGTAAGTTGAATAGAGAAAGAAAATAAATTCCAAGATCATTATCAATACCAGCGTGCTCCGTCTAATAATCCTCCGGACCACCAACGGCAATAGTAAGAAGATCAATGCGGAAGAATGTATCGAAATTGCCAACAACACAACAAAATAATAAGCAGTAAATTGCTTCACCTTAATGAATTTAACAGCATAAAAGATCAACGCAACTGAGATATATTGGCGCAAAATATTAAACGAACTAAAATACATGTATAGAGTCAAAAACATAAAAATACTTAGAAAAGGACCCGTCGACTGGTCTGAAATTGCCTTAAAAATGAAAAAAATCGTGATTAATGAAACCACAATAAACAAATATTGACTATTTGTGGCAACCGATCTAACAAAAAAGATCAATCCAATAAAGCCTTTTTCAAAGGGCAGGACCAAATTATTCGAGAAATCAAAGTAGTATTTATATGACATAAAATCAACACCAACGTCATAGCGCAAGGCTGACACTAACCATAAAATAAAAAAAGAACCCACAAATAGCGATTTTTTCAAAAATGGAAAAATCGTACTTGTTAATCCAAAAATCACTATCAGAAGTACCATGTACCAATAAATCATATTGATCGTTCCTTTCTATTAGTCCATGATTTCTGCTTGCTAATAATGATTCTACGGATAAACTTTAGCTGATAGAATCCTCTCAAAAACAAATATGTCAGTGCACCAATATCGTGTCGTTCAAACGCCGCCATTAAATTTTTCAACGTCCCACGATGCATCTCAAACAGTTTTGATGAGAGACCACTTTCGCCAAAAACCTCTTTATCCATATTTAGCGTCACCATTCGATGCGCCAAGAAAAATACGTTATACGAAGATGCAATCTTCAAAAAGTAGTTCGTATCTTCCGCATATCGCTGAGTGACATCAAAGCCACCAATTTCTTCAAAAATTTGCTTCTTCATCAAAACAGTTGGCGTTGAAGGAAAGGATTTTAGCAACATATCAAGCACACTAACTTGATATAGTCCAACGATTCGTCTAAATAAAACTCTCACTGGTTGATCATTATAGTAAGAACCCAACAAGTCAATTTGGTCATGCTCCATTAACTGTTTAACTTGAACGGCAATCTTATCCGGCTCCCAAACATCGTCTGCATCAAGAAAGGCGATCCAGTTACCCTGAGCTACATTCATTCCTCGATTCCTGGCTACGGACACACCAGAATTTGATTGATTCAAAAGATGAATTGGCACTTTTGATTCCCCTATTAACATCTGCACTGATCGATAAGAATCATCTTGTGAGCCATCGTTTATTACAATGATTTCCTTAATATATTTCAGTCCTCCATCAGCCTGCTCATTCACTGAGGCAATTGCCAACTTAATCTTGGCCGCCGCATTATATAAAGGAATCACAACCGATATTTCAAAATTATTTTCATTCATTTTGTCCAACTCTCATGCAAGATAGCTTTAGAAATAGACAAAAGCACCTTCTAAATCAGCTATGCTCCTATCAAAATTACTATCGACGCCAGAAGATTCGCTAGTCGTTAACTATGATTAATCCCAGTCATACTATAAACAGACCAAACTGTTTTCAAAAGAATTACTATATCGCCCTCTAAGGAGATGTTTTGCGCATATTGCCCATCATAGTCAGCTTTTTGGCGGTCCGATAGAATATTCCGTCCATTAACTTGTGCACATCCTGTAATTCCTGGCCGAATTTGTGCGGCCCCGTTTTGCTCACGAAATTTCACCACAAGCATATCTGAATCGGCCATCGGCCTTGGTCCAACAATACTCATATCGCCTTTCAGGACATTAAACAGTTGCGGTAATTCATCCAATGAAGCATACCGCAAGAATTTTCCGGGTAATGTCAAATATCGGGCAATATCTACAAAATTATTATTTGATTGCAAGGGCGTTGAAATCTTCATTGTCCTAAACTTATACATCTCGAAGGATGACGAGTCTTTTCCAAATCGGACCTGTTTGAAAATAATCGGTCCTTTCGACGTCACTTTAATCAGGGCTGCAATAACTAACATTGGAAGTAATAAAATGATGATCAATACGGACGCCATAACAAGATCGCTGAACCTCTTCCAAAAAGATTTATATGAAAATTTTTCCAAAAAATCATTCATGGCCCACCTTATTTCCGTGCAGACGCATTTTCATCTTGTGAGTAACCGTAACCATAGCCATACCCATAACCGTAACCATAGCCAGCATCATGTTTTGATTTTTTCATTCTTGACACTGAACCAAAAATTCTTGCATCACCCAATTTAAGAATTTCAATTGTTCGTTTTAAATTTGCCTTTAATGTCTTACCTAATGTGTTAACCAATACGACACCATCGACATCTGACAATAAAACCTGTGCATCAGTTACAGCCATGATGGGTGGCACATCCAAAATAATTATGTCGAATTGATTACGTAGACCATTAATCAAATCTTCCATCTTCTTTGAATTAAGCAACTCAGCTGGATTGGGCGGTGTTGGTCCAGCCACAAGAACTGACAGATTCTCCACAAAGGTTGACTGAATATAATTCTTTACTGGTAACTTTTGAACCAAATAATTGGTTAAACCACGCGAGGCTATCAAGTTAAAAGTCGTATGCAAGGTTGATCGACGTAAATCGGCATCAATAATAATAACTTTTTTCCCGTCTTGGGCCCATGAAACCGCAAGATTCGCTGAAATCGTTGACTTACCATCTGCCATTTCAGGTGAAGTAATCATGATGACTTGCATTCGATCGCCAATAGCGCTGGCAAATTCAATATTCGTTCTAACAGTTCGAATTTGTTCTGAAATAACGTTCTTGGGCTCCACAAATGAAACCAACCGTGCTCCGTGCTGCATGGTTTCATTATTCTCTTTATCTTTTTTTTGCCTAAATCTCATCATATCTCTCCTACCAATTAAATACGTCTTCCCAATCTACTTGCTCCCCCTTTGTCCCTCTGGTTGGTCAAATCATCCGATTGCCCTTTTTGTTGTTCCTTTATAACTTCTGCAAGTGGCTTCAATTCGCCGATATATTGCACAACACCCAGATTTGTCAGCCCAAACTCATCCGTAATCGTTTCCAGATTCTTGACAGACCGGTCTGTTAATTCGCGAATAATGCCCCATAGGAATCCAATCAAAGCTCCAGCAACTACCCCGACAATTGTTAGTAACTTGAAATTAGGCGATACTGGTGTCCCAATTGTCGTGGCCTTTGATATAACTGAAACATTTTTTATGATCATAATATTTGCAATTTTATTTTTAAAAACATTCACAACTTCATTGACTGCGTCACGTGAAAATTTTGCATTAGTTGACGTAACCGAAACAGTAAACACTTGTGAATTTGCTTGATTTTGAATTGTAATCATCTTTGCTAGTCCACTTGATGTAAGTCCCATGTTTGGATATTTAGCAATTTCTGTATCGTAGACGGCTGGCTTCCCTTTCGAAGCCAAAATTTCAGTTCCATCCCGTAAAGTTGAATACTCATCGGAAGTCGCCTTTGACACTAGAGTTCGTTGATTCTTAGTCAGATTCTGAACGACTTCGTCCAAGATTATGGGACGTGTAATAATGTCCTTATAGGTGTTAATCATTTGAACATCTGCTTGTTGGTCAGCAAATTGGACCGTCGTATTACTATCCTTATTTTGATTAACCAATAATGAAGCCGTTGAAGCATATTTAACTGGTATCACGAATTTCGAAATTCCAAATGTAATGACTCCAAAAGTTAATCCCAAAACAATAATCTTGCCAAAATTGTTTCGTAAAACGTTCCACATCTTTGCTAAATTAATTACGTTATCCATCTTGACCCCTAAATAATAATTGAACGAAACAAATATTAATTATATCTGAAACTTCAGAAAGCAACATCATCCTTTTCATGATATAAGTTATCCTTTTATAATGCAAGGACGTTATTATTGAATATATAAAGCCTTTTTAATAATTAAATAATTGAAATTTTGTAATTATTTATTTTGAAAACATTTCAAAAGTAATTCATCATTATTTAAATACGTTTTTCAAGAATTGATATACTTTGAATTTAAATATGCCAAAATCCACAAAAAAGAGACCATCCTAATGATTTAAAATCACTAGAATGGTCTCTTTTTTATAAAATCAACTTCTTACTTAGTAAATTATCACTTGCTCTTAACATCTAACTCCAAAAAGTTAGCTAACTTAGTCGCCTCATTTGCAACAAGTTGCAAGGTTGCTAAGCGGTTGTTCTTAACAGCTTCGTCTTCAACCATTACCATAGTATCCTCGAAGTAGGCTGCAATCACTGGCTGTAAGGCTAGCAAAGCGATCATCCGATCATTTAGACCAGAAATTGAGCTCAATGGTTGAACAGCCTGGTAAAGGTTTGCTTCAACGTCATTCTCAAATAAAGCCGGTTGAACTGTCTCAGTTGTCGGATTCTTGGTCATTAACCGCATAACGCGTGTTAATGCCTCAACCCCATCACGGAAATTGAAATCCTCATGATGATTGTTAATTGCATCTGCAGCATCTAACATCAAAGTTGTATCCGTCATTGCATTATTAGTAACTGCATTAATAATATCACGACGAATTCCTTGATCTTGCAAAGTCTTGGCCACCCGGTCAGTTAAGAATGCAATCACATTCTCAACATTTTCTTGCAAGGCTGTCGCAACTTCAATTGGTAGACCGAACTTATCCGTTGCCACATTGATCTGTTCAGCTGCCTGTCCTAGAATTTGTGCTAAATCAAAGTCCCAATCGTTATCAGCCAAAATTGCCACAACACCACTAGCAGCACGTCGTAAAGCATATGGATCGTTGGATCCAGATGGAATCATACCAGCTGCAAAGAATGACAATAATGAATCAAGCTTATCAGCGACTGCTAAGACCTTCCCCAATTCGGAGGTTGGCAACTCACCATCAGCTGAAATTGGCATATAATGCTCCCGAATTGCCTGGGCAACTGATGCTGACTCACCAAACAAACGGGCATACTTCTCACCCATAATTCCTTGCAATTCGTCAAATTCACCAACCATACCAGTCATCAAATCAAACTTGTAGATGTCGGCAGCTCGTTGTAACTCAGTAACCTGCTCAGCATCCAACTTAATTTGCTCAGCCAACAGCGTTGCAATAACTTTTGCACGACGTGTATGACTTGCAACAGAACCAAGCTTAGCGTGGAAAGAAACAACTTGTAGCTTATCGTTATAGAAGTCGATCGGATGCTTCTGATCCTCATTATAGAAGAACTTCGCGTCCTCTAAACGAGCGACCAAAACTTTCTCATTACCCGCAATTACGTTTTCGAGATGCTCGGCATTCCCATTCCGTACCGAAATAAAGTGTGGCAACAACATACCTTCACTATCGACAATGTGGAAGAAACGTTGATGTTCTTTCATTGAGGTGATCAGAACCTCATCAGGTACTTGGAGATATTCTTCATCGAAACTACCAGCAAAGGCTGTTGGATATTCCAAGATGTTGTTAACCTCTTCAAGCAAATCCTCATCAACCACAACCTTCCAATTATGCTCTGTTGCGATTTGCTCAACTTGTTGCAGAATATTCCCCTTACGTTCAGCTGCATCAGCCTCAACATAGACCGTTTTCAACTGAGCTTCATAGCTTGTTGCTTGATCAATTTCTATATCATGACCTAAGAAACGATGTCCACGGGTTGTTCGACCAGTTGCAACTCCTAGAATCTCAAAAGGTACAATCTCGTCATCCAACAAAGCTATCAACCAACGAATTGGGCGAACGTATTCAAATGTATGGCGGCCCCACTTCATCGTCGTCGCGAAGGTCATTGCTTCAACAACTTGCTTCACTTCGGCCAATACGTCCAAAGCAGACTTTCCAGCTTCAAACTTGGTTACATACACATATTCATTACCATTAAATTCTTTAAAGGTAATATCATCAGTTGTTAGACCTTGGCCACGTACAAAACCTTGTGCGGCCTTGCTAAAGTTTCCTTCGGCATCCAAAGCAGCTTTCTTTGCTGGTCCTTTAACTTCTTCTTCAAAATCCTCAGCCTTGTCTGCCACATCAGCTACCAAGACAGCAAGACGACGCGGTGTTGAGTAAGCCTTAATTGTGCCATAGGCCAAACGCTCATCAACCATGAAATCCGCAATGCGACGTTCAAGTTGCGCAATTGCTGGCGTTACCAAATGTGCTGGAATCTCTTCCAAGCCAATTTCTAGTAGAAAGTTTGCCATTTTACTTTGCCTCCTCATCTGCTGGTAGATACTTTGCCCGCAATGCTTCATCCTTCAAAAGAGGGAAGCCAAGCTTCTTACGCTCATCGATGAAAGCTCGTGCAACTGTTCTAGCCATGTTACGAATCCGTGAAAGATACTTCGCCCGTTCAGTCACAGAAACAGTTCCGCGCGCATCTAACAAATTAAATGCATGCGATGATTTAAGAATATAATCATACGCTGGATGAACAAGTCCTTGCTCTAGGGCACGCTTAGCTTCAGTTTCATATTCGTTGAAATGACGCAATAGCATCTCTTGGTCAGACTCTTCAAAAGAGTAAACTGAGTGCTCATACTCAGGTTCCTTAAAAATATCACCATACATAACGCCATTTCCCCATTCAAGGTCATAGACCGTTGGGACATCTTGAATGTAAGATGCTAAGCGCTCAAGACCATAAGTAATTTCAGAGGTCACAGCATCGACCTGGATTCCACCAACTTGTTGGAAATAGGTAAACTGAGTCACTTCCATTCCATCGAGCCAGATCTCCCAACCAATTCCAGCGGCACCCATTGATGGATTTTCCCAGTTATCCTCGACAAAGCGAATATCGTGTTCTAGCGGATCAATCCCTAGGGCTTTCAACGAATCAAGATAAAGCTCCTGAATGTTATCAGGGGATGGCTTCATAACCACTTGAAATTGATGATGTTGATACAAACGATTCGGATTGTCACCATAACGACCATCAGCAGGTCGACGTGAAGGCTCTACATAAGCCGCATTCCACGGCTCAGGTCCATTGGCTCGCAAAAAGGTATAGGGACTCATTGTACCTGCTCCCTTTTCCGTATCATAGGCTTGCATTAGCATGGCCCCTTGTTCAGCCCAAAAGCCTTGCAAAGTTAAAATAATATCTTGCACTGACAATTTCTTTGTCATAATCTTTCCTTTCACGTGGTTGTGAGAACAAAAAAAGCCCTACACCAACCACTATCCATGGTTGATGTAGGGACGATAAATCGCGGTTCCACCCTACTTCTGCAAAAGATTGCAGCAGCTTCATTACTATAATTAAATTGTTCCAACAGTGCCCCATAGATTAATCAGGTTATTCTCCCACCTACCAATAACTCGCTGAACTGATTATCATCTATTTATTCTGTCTTCATTACTTGAATAATTGTAGCACTAACAGGTGTACTGTCAACAGAACACCTGTGTTCACGTTTAACACAACCGTCCATGAAACAACTCAGAACATGTTGTTTGAATAAACCTTCACATCAGCCAAACTAGAGCTCTTATTCTTACCTACTCACGCTTTGCCTTTCGATCGATTAGCTTATTCTGCCAATCATTCAATTGCTGAATAAATGACTTCGCTTTTAAATGAATCCCGACTTGATCATCATAGATTTTGTCGAGGATTCTTGCCATATCAGTCTTGCTGTCAGTCTTAAGCACGAGACTGTTGATATTCTTTAATTCGGTCTCCGCCAATTTCATCAACAAACGTACCGCTCTAGGCTCTGCATGCATCCTTTGCTCATCAAGCTGCCAGTGTTCCTGACATAGCACTCCATTATACTTTTCGGAAAAGTCCAACGGGATATCCCGACGTCCATCAATTACGCAACCATCCCACTTTATACCAATTCCAAACGCCGTCAACAAATGTAATTCAAACCAATTTGCGAGACCCTGAGCATCAAAATCAGGCTGATCGTTAAGTAAACGTAACGCACGCTCGGCACGTTCGTACCAGGGTAGTAAATTCTGATTATCCACAAAAGCTGCGTCTAGCAGGCCTAGAATATAGGTCGCGTACGCATTGCGTTCGACGTCTAACATCAGCTGAGTGGGCAATTTTGCCTCTTTCACTTCATCAATAAATGATAACCCCTTCTCATTAAGTACCCCTTCAAAGGTTGCAATGGTTAAGGGCTGTATCTCAGCAGCATACGGATATCTTTTGGATTTACCGTTTTTTATATAAAACATCCGCTTGCCGGCCTGTTTCGTGAGGATCTTAACCATTAAATCCTTCTCTTTATAGGTTCTCTGATACATTACAATCCCCTGGAAAATTGTATGATTTCTTTCAGGCACTTTGCCACCTCCCACCCTGCTAATTAATTCCTTTAAGTATAACCCAAACCATGCTTGATGTATTTAAAAACCGAACGTCAGTCCATATGAGACTGACGTTCGGTCAATAATATTCTGCTTAGATTAATTGGTTACTAGAGAACCCGATACTTGGGAATAGGTAGACCAACCGTGCTAGCTGATCTTGTGAATACTGAAATTCAACGGCTGGTAACAACGTATTAATTACTTCAGCCGCATCTTCACTCATATCAACTGCCCCAACTAACTGATGTGCTTTATTATAAATCAAGCTTGTACTACCAAACTGAGGCCTTGCGATCTGTCGGAACCAGTCCTCTGTAATCGCATGTTCCTCAACCGTATATTCGGTTGGATTAGCCAATGCAGTTGCTAGGCTCACACCAACCTGAGCAATTCGCGGTGATGTGAATACAACCGTCGGAATCACTGGGTAATTAATTGGTGCTGTAGTCGCGCCCGTAAAGGTTTGCATTAAATATTTCGACTCGAAGATTGCCGTTGGCGTAAGGTTTGGTTGCGCCTTATCAATTACATCACCAGAAGCGTAAATATTTGGTACCGAAGTCCGCAAGTGATCATCAACAACGATTCCTTTAGCATTATAAGCAACGCCAACCGTATCTAAACCGATGTTTTCAACATTTGGCACCCGCCCAGTTGCATCCAGAACCCAATCGGCAACCGACTCACCCGCAGAGGTGTGCACAATTGTTTCCGTTCCATTTTGCTCTAGGGCAGTTACAGTAACGTTTCGCTTAATGTTGACACCACGCTCTGCTAAATCAGCAAGAATCTGTTCCACATACTTCTGTGGGAAGCTCCGCAAAGCCTGATCACCATGTAAGAGTAAATCAACTTTTGCGCCTGCCGTATTCGCTATTGTTGCAAATTCAAGTGCGATATACCCACCACCAACAATCGTGATCCGTTCTGGCAGAGTCTCTAGCGCCAGAAAATCCTTACTATCATGAGCAAACTCAGTCCCTGGTACCATCAAGTGTTTTGGCCGTAAGCCAGTTGCAATTACAATCTTATCAGCTGTCTTGGTCTGACCATCAATTGTGACCGTATGTTTATCAGCCAACATCGCGTGACCAAACAAAACGTCAATCTTACTATTATCCATTAATCCTTGAATAAAGTTAGGCAAGCCATCAATAATGGCGTGCTTATTTGCCATGTTTTCGGACCAATCAATTGATACATCCCCATTCACAATTCCATGAACTGCTTCTAAGTGACGCTTCAATGCAATTGGCTGATCCAAAATTATTTTAGCGTTGCAACCCCAATTGGGGCAGGTTCCACCGATTTTTTCTTCTTCAACTACTGCGACACGTAATCCAGAAGCACTTAACGGGATTGCCCCATCAAAGGTTCCATGACCACTACCAATGTATAAAACATCATAATCAAAACTATCTGCACTCATTATTCGTTCCCCCCAATTTAAAATCGGTTTTTGTCCGAAGAAGTTACTGATAAAAACTTTTGTTAATTACTGTTTTTGCCTAAAAAAGAAATCGATTAAGCCCCCCTCTGGAGCTGACCCTTTGTCATTGTAAGTTGACGCAACTGCCAATATTCAAACACGCCAATAAATACAACAATGATCAGCAGACCTGTTAAAGCATTAATAATTGGCATACCTAAGTATAAGACCAAAATAAACCAAAATACAACGGTAAGGCCCGCAAACTTGCTTGTAATACTTATAAAAGCCCTTCGGCGCTCAGCAAGTTTGATCGGATAAACATGATCAAAAACCACATTCTGCTGAGCTTTGACCAACGGATACCATTGGATGATCATTAGATAGACTAAAACAGTTAATAGCCCTAATTGTAACCAGCCAGTGCTTAAGAAGATTAAGACACCACCGAAAAGTGTAATTCGCAACCAAACTGATAAATACTGAGTTTGCCTTACAAAGGTTCGAACCATGATTTTGCTAATCGTCGTCGATTGCCGTGGCTCGAAGAACGCCAATAACGGATCAGCCCAAGCTCGCCGTTTAACGCGTGCTTGCATTCCGGGTACATCAATAAACATGTTAAAAAAAGCCAAGATCTTTTGTTGACGGTTCCGTTCGCTTACAACCAACTGATGCCAATTAACTAGTTTATTCGCTTGTCCTCGGTGACCTTGCGCAGACTCCTTAAAGCGTTGCATATATTGCATATTCCAAAAGGTAATTAGACCCTTAATACCAATGCTAATTATGATAATGATCATGGTTGCCGATATTCCAAATAATTTCGCCAATAGCGGAGTCAATACAAGCATGATCAAAAATTGAACCAACATATTTATGATAATACTGTACACTGTTGCCTGTCGCAAAATCTTTCGTAAACGATTTTCCGCGGCCAATAAGTAAACTGGATCAGCTGGCAAAATGAAACTTGCTCCCCGCCAAAAAATGGAAAAGGTTAATCCTACTAAGATTAGCGCAAGGCTTTTGGTCCAAAAGCCTATCTGTATACTTACCAAGATTTGCTGATACCCTACCATCCCCGCACCAAGCAAAATTAGTAAAGCGATAATCGCATGATCATTAAAAACATACCGTAAATACTTTGCAAATTGTTGCCATTGACTCAGCCAACGTGCTCTAAAGGATAGTATTTTCATATTCAACTCCCTTTTGATGCAACTCTGGCACTAAGCGTGCAAAATCATTTGTTGAGCCAGTTGCCGCAACCTTACCAGCCTTCAAATAAACAAACCGATCTGCTAGACCAGCCAATGTATCAAGCACATGGGTCGTCAAAAGAATTGAACCACCAGCAGCCTTACGTTCGGCGATTAATTGCAAAACATCCTGCACAGCAAGCACGTCCAGGCCAATAAAAGGCTCATCAATAATTAATAATGGCGTGTCGGTTATAAAGGCCATTACGAGCATAACTTTTTGGCGCATTCCCTTTGAAAAATGGACAGGGAACCAGTTCAATTTATTATCTAGCCGAAAGATTTTAACCAATCGCTCAGCACGTTGCCAAGCGAGCTCTTCATCCAACTGATAGGCGGTGATTGTTACATCAATATGCTCCCTTAGGGTTAATTCTTCATATAAGATTGGTTGTTCAGGTACATAAGTGATTTGGGCCTTGTATGCCGCACTATCGCTCTGCAGGGTCGCACCATTTAAAGTGATTGAACCTTTTTTGGGTGACAATAGCCCGATAATATGATTAATCGTGGTTGATTTCCCCGACCCATTCAAACCAACTAATGCCACTAATTCGCCATCGTCAACTTTAAAACTAATTTCATGAAGAATGCTTTCTTTACCATAGCCTCCAGCTAAATTTTCCACTACTAATGTCATCTGTTCTGTACCTTCCTTCGCTTACTCGCTTCTAATAATTTCGTCACTCTTACAAAGTTTGATAGTACAGCTCTGAATGACCGTTTCCTTGCTTCTTAACCTGCAACTGTTGCCCAATTTGACTCTTCATTGACTCGACGTGGGAAATAACCCCAACCATACGGCCGTCTTGTTCAACTAAATTCAATGCCTCCAAAGCCTCTTGCAACGTATTTGCATCCAATGATCCAAACCCTTCGTCAATGAAGAGGGCATCAATCTGCGCCCCACCAGCCCGGTTCTGTACCACCGCTGCCAGTGACAAAGCAATCGCTAGTGCGGCAATAAATGACTCACCACCGGACAGCGAACTAGTTGACCGGATTTTACCAGCATCTTGATCTAATACATCAATGTTCAAACCATTTTGATTAGCACGACCAGCAACATCGTTGTTCAAGACAAACTGATAGCGTCCCTTTGATAATTGCCCAATATAATAACGATTCGCGTATTGTAGCACTTCGGCTAGGTACATCCGTAAAACATACGGTTCCAATCTAAGTTTCTGTGCATTATCCCCATCAACAACTGCCGCCAATTGTAACAGACTTGCTGAATCACCAGTCAATTTCTCCAAGGTATTGCTAATTTCAATTAGTTTTTGTTCCAAATCACTTTGCTTCGCAAGCGCTTGTTCCAGATTATGCTGCTCAGCTTGTACCTGCTCCAAGTCAGCTAAGGCCTGGGCCTTTTCCTGACTAAGTTGAGCTAAGTCTGGCCGTGACTGATCCTTGATTTCGATCATTAACTCCTCTAAGGTTTCATTCACCTGAAGCAGTTGTTCATCATAGCGCGTAACCTCCTCGGTTAGCTTTTGCAGTTGCATTGGCACTTGAACCAATTCTGCTTGCAAGGCAACTACCTCATTAAGATCCTTAATATTCTCAGGAAGTTCTAACTGATCAATTTGCTCATTGGCTAGTTCAAGATGTTGCTTTTGCTTCGTTAGCAAGTCATTTTGTTTCGCCAAAGTTGCTTGATTGGCTGTCAAAAAGCTCTGCGCTTCGGCCAAGGCTCGTTGCTGATCTTGCAATGCTTTTTCTAAGCCATTCAGCCGTTCTTTGGTCTCAAACAATTCTTGTTCAATAACTACAACCGCGGGCGTCTCAGGCAAGTCATTCATACTACTATTAAGCTGCTCATACAACGCCTGACTTGTCGCAATGTTCTGTTGTTTTTTCAATAAATCCTGCCCAACCTGCTTATATGCCAAATCTGCTTTAGCAAGTTCAGTTTGAGTGGCTAGCTTAATCGCTTGGTTTGCCTGAATGTCACTTGCAACTGTCAGAAACGCATTTTCCACTTTTCCTTGATCCCATTTGGCGCCTAATTCCTGTGAAAAATTCTTATTCCAACGGTCACTTAAAGTTTGCCAACCAGCCTCAAAATGCTTCATGATATCCTGCAAACGCTTATTCGCTTGGTCCAACTGTATCTCTAATAAACTCATCCGTTCATCAGAATTAGCGATTTCAGCAGTTAGAACGGCAACCGAATGGCCGGCTTCCTCAGCCGCATCAACTGCCTTTTTTAACTCATCGGCGGTAATTTTGTTTTCACTATGATGATCAGCTTGCCCAGTATAGATTTCACCACAGACCAAGCAAGGCTCCCCAATTTCCAAGTCAGCCTGAATTTGCTGAATGAAAAGTTGCTTACGTTCGTCTCTTCGTTCGTTCGCATGACGCTTAGCATCCGCTAGTTGAACCGTCTGTTGCTGATGCTGTGCGATTAGCTCTGTCTGCTGTTTACTTAAGGTCTGTTTTTCACTTTCCAACTCAGCGATATTCCGACGTTGTTCTACTAATACTTGATACTTTCCTTGCAGGTCATTAAATTGTGCTTGTTGATCCTCAAGGTCCGCATATTGCTCAATCTGGTTAGTCTGTTCGAGTAACCGTCCTGATAGAATTTGTTGCTGCTGCTCTAAAGTCCCCGAATCATTTTTCGCCTTGTCGAGCTGTTGCTTTGTTGTATCAAGTTGTATAAACAATTTAGCACGTTGTTGCGCAGCTGGTAGTTGCTGACCCTGCAAAAAATCACTTTGCTTCCGTAATTCAACAATTTCATCACTCATTTGCGTACTCTGCTGCTGACTCATATTGGCCTGCTCAAGTTGTTGCTCTGCCTCAACCACGATCCGCTCCTGTTGTTGCAAATCGAGTTGAAGTTGTTTGATCTTAGCTTGATCATTCTGTACGGTCGTGAATAACGGTTGATGCGTTTGGGCCCAACTCAATTTTGCTAACTTTTCCCGTTGAACTTGGACGAGTGGCTTAGTCTGTTCAAGCTCAACTAATTTCAACTTTGTTTCCGCTTGGGTTTGAATTAATTTTTCCAAACTCACGCCCGCTGAATACAACTGATCAGCTTTATTAAAAGCCTGCTTCTGGGTGGCAACCAATTCAGCTTGTGCTGAAAGTCGCTGATTCATTTGGATAGTCTGTCGCTTGACCAGTTTCAACTGCTCAATTAACTCAATTGGACGCTCAGTTTCCCAAATAAAGTCATCTAACAAGAAATCCCAACGATTTCGTAGTTCGGTCTGCGCCTGAGTCCGATCTTTAACTTGCTCCTTCAGACGACTTGTTAATTCATCAAAGATCTCGGTTCCAAACAACGAACGCAGAATTTCCCGTTTTTCATCAGAAGTAGCCGCCAAAAATTCACGAAACTTATTCTGTGGTAGCAGAATAATCCTTTTAAACTGATCAGCCGTTAAATGCAGTAGGTTCTGAACCTCAAGTTTAACTTCTTGTGCTTTAGACCCAATCAGACGTAGCTCACTTTCAAGCTCTGCATCTAGCTCCACAAAGCGAACGTCCATTTGACGAACCTTCATACTGGTATCATCCTCAGCCGAGGTTTTCTTAACCTGGTATCGTGGTCGGCGCCTAATTTGATAAAAGCGACCGTGATGTTCAAAGGTAAATACAACTTCTGTAATTTGCTGATCTGATGCGAAATCGCTCCGCATTTCCTCAGCTTTTCGCTCACTCGTACCAACATTGTAGAGGGCGAAGGTCATCGCATCGAACATCGTTGTTTTCCCTGCACCGGTGTCTCCCGTAATCAAAAATAACTTCGACTTGTTAAAATTACGAAAATCGATCGTTTCGTGTTCGTATGGACCGAAATTAGTCATACTAATTGTTATGGGGCGCATTATGCTTCCTCCGTGTCTCGACGCAATGCGATCATCGTTTCTTGAATCACTGTTTTCATATCGTTATCCAAACGTGTCCCGCTAACATCCTGATAAAATCGTTCAATCAGCGCAACATCATCCAACTCCTCAGCCAAATCGTTAGCTTCCTGACTCACAAGGTGTTCATTAATCGCAGTCACATCATATTGCAATTCAACAATGTCGCCATAAATCTCGGTCAAGGTTTGCCGAATCGTTTGCTCCTTGGTAAAGCCTTGCAACCTAATTGAAAAATAGTTTGCCCCTTGCCGTTCGTATTTTTGATAAAAATCTGGATCAATCAGCGTCGCATACGTTTCATGCAAAACGATCAAATCTTTTTTTGTCTGCAATGGCAGCCAAGTTGTCTTCAATCCAGTAGCATCAAGATCGACCAGATAGACGCCCTTCTCATTACCAGCTTCCTTAGTATTAAACTTAATAGGCGAACCAGCGTATTTAACCTTTTCGCTCGGACTCGCCTGCTTCAGATGTAAATGGCCTAGCGCAACATAATCAAAAGCATCAAATAAATTAGCAGCAAGATTTTTCAAACCACCAACTTTTGAATTCGTCTCCGAAGTTAATTCGTAATTTTCATTTCCCGGACCACTAACATAATAATGAGTCACTAAAACATGTCGCTTTGCAGGATCAAAACTTTTTTCCATATCACCTAAGATATCTGACATAACCTGCTCAATGCTGGCGTACTGCTCATATTCTTCTAAGGACCTTTGATAGTAAATCCGAGCATCAGTCGGATCAATAAACGGCAACAGATAAATCTGCGTGTCTGCTAATTCGATTGGTGTAAAAGCACCTGCTAATGTCGTATTCAAGAATAAATCATTAGCCGCACGCCATTCAGCACCTGCCCCCAAACGGGTTGCTCCATCATGATTCCCAGACACTGCATAAATTGGAAGCCCCTCAGCGATATTAAGCACTCTCAGTTCTCGCTCCAGTTCTGCCATCGCCGCCAACGACGGAATTGCCCGATCATATAAATCACCAGCGATTATGACACCATCAACTTGATACTGCTTTGCTAGTTGCACAATTTGTTCAAATGCAACTTGTTGCTCAGCCAATAGGCTAAACTCTCCTAATTCCTTACCAATATGCCAATCTGCCGTATGTAACAATCGCATTCGATCACACCCTTACTTATTATTTCACTAAGATAATTATACTAAAAATAAGATCCAGTTGCGTCAACCCCATCAATTATTAGTAGGTCGGTCTAAGATTATCAATTCCAGTTACAATTCACTCGAAGTGGTCTAAAATTAAACTAACATCTTAGAGTGAGGTAATCACATGACTGATTTCGAGCAGGCATACGCCCAAATAATCGCTGCAATCAAAGCTGATCCAGAAAACAAAACATACACTGATCAAGGCTGGGAACCAATGTTATCAATTCATCCTGAGGCAACGTTCATCATTATTGGTCAAGCCCCAAGCCGGAAAGTCCAGGAGCATGGTGTCATGTGGGATGATCAAAGTGGTGATCGTCTCCGTGATTGGCTTGGCATCTCCTATGAAGAATTTTATGCTAGTCATCGACTTGCGGTTGTACCAATGGACTTTTACTTTCCAGGCAAATCAAAGAACGGTGGTGATGAGCTACCGCGCAAGACAATGGCCCCAAAATATCACGATCAATTGTTGGCGTTAATGCCTAACCTCAAGACCTTTATCTTGGTTGGCAATACCGCACTACATTATTATTTGCAATTACCGACTTCCACACCACTTACTAAAGTGGTTCAAGAGGCTGCTATTCCAACCCAACTAACCGCAGATACCATGGTCAATATTCCTTTACCTCATCCTTCGCCACGTAATAACATTTGGCTTGCAAAGAATCGTTGGTTTACCGAAACCAAACTCCCCGAACTGAAGAACCTAATTCGACAATTGATGAGTGACTAACCAAAAATAGCAGATGATTATAATCATCTGCTATTTTTTAATTAATAACCAATTAAACCTGTCGCAAGTCCCCACATCCCACTCAAAGCAACCAATGTCAGAATTACCATGCAGAACCACTCCATTTTGGTAATTCGAATTCCCTTTTCATGACGCGAGTAAATATAAAACCCAAAGCCCAAAATATATGGGATTGAGCAAATCCATAGGTATGTTAAACCAGCCAGAAGAATCGCACCAACCTGGAAAGTTAAAGCAAGTGCTCCTACCAACGTCATTCCCTTTTGTCCGTCTGCCAATCCGACTTTACACATATAGGCGGCCACCATCCCATAACATACCATTCCCATGGCAGTGCTAAGTGAAAACGCAAAATCATAAGCTTGGCTGGAAAAATATAACGAAATCATGAACAGTTGCACCAAGACTTGAGTTAGGATCAACGAATTGATTGGTGCACCTTTTCGGTTCGTCTTTCCAAACCATTTTGGCATCAAGCCTTGCTTTGCCATCTGGGATGTCGCCTCAACTGGTAGCATCGTCCATGACAGCCATGCACCCAAGATTGACAAGATTAGACCAATTGAAATAAAAGCACCACCAAAGCCGCCAACCATTCGGCCGAAAATATAGACTAGCGCTGGGCTCTCCATGTTAACTAACTCTGACTGTGGCAAGTACCCATATGGAATCATCGATACAACCAGATAAATCGCCAATAATGAAAGCACTCCGATAATGGTTGCTCGACCGACATCATGCTTCCTTCTCGCCCGACTTGCCATCATCGAAGCTCCTTCAACACCAACAAAGACCCACATCATTACCATAATTGAACCACGGACTTGCGCTAAAATCCCGCCGGCACTAGCATCCGAGAAAACTGCCTGTCCTGCCGTATTAATCTGGAAATTATGCCAGAACTCTTGTGTG
This sequence comes from Weissella muntiaci, assembly GCF_008107635.1. GTDB lineage: Bacteria > Bacillota > Bacilli > Lactobacillales > Lactobacillaceae > Weissella > Weissella muntiaci. Next base: position 66,870 of record NZ_SDGZ01000006.1, read on the forward strand.
AAAATCCCTGCTTTAAATGAAATTATCCCAATTACAATAAAAGCAAAAATTGGAATCAATTTCGCAATCAATACAACTGCATTGATCAACGCAGCTGATTCAACGCCATTTACAACCAACAAGGTTAGGCTCCATGCAATAATCGAAGCTCCAATGATCGCCGGCACAGAATTCCCACTAGCAACAGCCGGAAAAAAATAACCAAATGCCGACATCATGATCGTCGCGAAGGCCACGTTCCCAAGCCAAGCTGACAACCAATAACCCCAACCTGTAATAAAACCTGCGAAATCACCAAAACCCGCTCGCGCATAATCAGAAAAGCCTGATAGATTTGGGCGTTTGATTGCCAAGTGAAAACTATGTCTACAAACGCCGGTAAATCAACATCGAAATTCATTGTATTATGCAAAGGACTCACTAAGGGACTCACTACTTTTTGTAAGTAAAAAAGCATCTGAATCTCATTAGAAATTCAAACGCTACCTATATAAATAGATTCTAAAATATCCCTCATCGAGTAATGTCGTCATTCTATCTTGAATGGCGTTTTTTTATTGCTCCCCGGACTCACGTTCTGCCATTAATTGTTTTAGTTCTTCTATATCATCATCAGTCGCTAAGTTTCTGATGAATGACCGTGCATAACTACGATACTGCAAATACTTAGCTTGTTCCTTATTCTTTTCTTGCCAGCGCTTGTTGCGCTCCGTCTGAGTATTCTTTTCGGACATTATTTTACCAACCCCACAATTAAAGTGATTATTTGGATAGCTATCATCAAAGTAAGTAATTTTTCTGTTCTATTAAATTTCTTCATAATTATATGTTAATATGGATACACCAAAGGAAGGTCATCTCTGACCTTTCTTTGACAAGAGCCCTATGCAAGCAACTCTTTGATAAGTGCGATTAGCGAGATTCCTACACCTACTAATGTTAACTTATCTGACCTTGACCAAGGCTCTTTTTGTTTGCGCTTGGCGTGTTTAGGCTTGTATCTCATATCCTCCTCCTTTCTATATATTAATAATACTATATATAGTACGGTTTGTAAAGTGTTTTCTTGAAATTAATTATCTTTAAAACCATCAATATGGAAATAATTAAACTCGAAACTAAGTTGTAAATGCTTAAAATTGGCAAAATAACAAATTAAACCAACAAAAAAAGCCCCGCCAAGTAGAGATTAATCTACCTAGCGGGGCTTTGATATGAAATTAAAAAAAGGGATTATCCTTTCCTTTTTATACAAATTGAATTTTACTACTTAACGTAGGCTACCTTCAACCAGACTGATTCGCCATTCATCTCGATTTGAATTGAGTTTCCTACCCGGCTCAATACCTTATAGTTATCATTCAAAGTAAAGTATTCCATAGCGCCATTGTTTCCTTGGGCTACTTGATTAGCTAGTGCATTACCGTAGCGATCTGTTAGAGTGACGCTTTGAACTGGCATATCATTATTATAATCAGCGACCGGGACACTCATATCATTGTTACGTGCGTACCAGTTAGCACCGTAACTTTGCCACTTATCAACCACATAGACGCCGTTAAACGAAACAGTATCAGTTGTATTCGAAACTGGTGGCGCTGGCGTAACTGTAGATGAGTTGTCATCTGCCGAACCTGTTAAATCAGACCAATCACCATAAAGGTAATCCCAATCGTAACCGTCTCCGTCGCCATACTGATACATAGTAACTTTTTCCCACCAAGGAATATTCAACATCTTTTCCTCGGCCCATGCCTTAATTTCAGGTGTCAATTGAGAGTTACCTGTATAAGCATAAAATGCTACCCACAAAGGATGGTCTGAAATATCTGACCAATCAAAACGACCATTTGCACCAGTAGCAAAGAAATAACTAGTGTACAGTCCGACTTTCTTACCAGTCAGACGATATACTTCGTCCATGAATTGCTTTGGCTCGTTTCCTGTGAAATGGTTACCATCGACTGGATTCTCTTCAAAATCTAGCCATAGAGTAACGTTTGGGTTCGCAATATCTTCGGCACTCAATGAGCTTACAAAGTAGCGAGCTTGCGCGATAACATCGGAATCGGAGCGTAGATAGTGGTAATATCCTAAATGCTTATCATTTTGTTGTGTCTGTAGTGATTGGCTGTACATCAACGGATTAATATATCCAGTTCCTTCTGTGGCCTTAACAATCGCAAAATCCCAATTATTTGCTAGATAATTTTGTTGATGGCTACTTACATCAGTACCATAAATATCTGCATGAGCCGGCGTACTTGATAATGCCATTGCGCCACCCAATGAAAGCGCCAATGCACCAGCTACAGCTAAAGTCTTAATCTTATTCATTCGTGCTCTCCTGATCTTTGTTACGAGTTGAAATCTTTCCAATAGTTGAACCGCCAAGCACCGAGGCAATTAATGCAACGATGGCATAAATCGTGCTTGATACCTCCGAACCAAGTGGCAAGTTCCAAATCTTAGCAATTGCCAAATAAAAAGTCGCCAACGCTGTTAATACAGTAGTGGCGACTGATGCAAATTCAGTTTTATTCATGTTGAGTTCCTTCTGTAAGTTCCTTCCATTCTTCAATTTTATTTAAACGTTTTTCGTGGTCATCTAATCGCACTTCTGTTTGGTGGTCTAATTTATCAACTTTAATTCCAATTCGATCTATTGGCTTTTTCACAAAAGTGTTCAGTATATATCCGAGAGCTGTTAATGCAAAACCGACTACAGTGACAAATGCCGCCCACTCATCCCAACTTTTAGGCAATATCTTCCTCCTTTCTATGCTGTCGGTACTCCCGCAGACCAAATCATTGCATCACCAGTTCCATAAGATCCCGCAACAGCTCTCACATAATTGTTTGATGGAAATCCCGTAATGCTAGTAGTGTGAATAGTCCCATCCGGATTGATTTGAAAATCAACTCCATCAGAGCCGTCCTCATCAGCAAATTTGATCAATACTCCACTAGTTAATGCTCCGAATTGCTCGACTCTCAAACCTAAAGGCATTTTTTCTTGTGCTAACTCAAACCTTGTATTAGTAGGAACGTTGCTTTTGAAAGAGCTATCCCCATAAATGAACACAACATTTCCTTTGCGGATTAGATTAACCGTCAAACCATAAGGAAAGGCTATTCCGCCTGTGTCATACAAATAAGCATCTTTGTTCAATAACTCCCATTTTCCATCTACTCCTGATAGAGAGTCCGCAGATGGAAACTGAGTTCCGGAAGTTTGTGATACAACCGATCTAAATATTGCACCTTTTAATTGGCCGGTTCTTGGATTTCCAAGCGAAGGCACACGTACAAGTTGATTAGCTAGATATTGTGTATTTGGAGACCAATTAACAATAGCTACAGTACCAATTGCGTCTTTTCCCGCCGGCCCTTGTGGCCCTTGGTCGCCTTTTACACCCTGAACTCCTTGTTCACCTTGCAATCCTTGTATCCCTTGTGGCCCCTGAGCGCCAGTGTCGCCTTTAATGCCGGTAGCCCCTGACATATCAGTAATAAGTGTAAACTTCGTACCATTCCATAAATAAAGCTCAGCATTGTGTGGATCATCAACGTTAGACGAAATAATTACAAAGTCTCCCTTGGTCAAATTCTTTCCGTCCATTGCTGAATAGCTGGGAAATGTTTCGGCAATCGAGAAATCCTTTCCAGCGACTCCTTGAATGCCTTGCACACCTTGCTCTCCCTGCTTACCTTGAACTCCCTGAGGGCCTTGTTCACCATCTTTACCACTAGGCCCCATTTCTCCCTGATCGCCTTTTACACCTTGTGGGCCCACCTTAATTTGCTGAATTTTCTCATCCATCGCTTTTAAAACATAGTCAAAGGTAACCTTATAAAACAGATCGCCCTCGACTTCTTTTAAATTTGCAGATACCTCAAATCCAAGCGACCCTGACGATGGATAGATTTCAACAGTTCCGTCCGGTTTTCTTACGTTAATTTCTAGACTGTAGTGTCCGGGTGTTAGCTTCATCAAGTTTTCATCTGTAAAATCAAGCTCAATTAAATCATCAATGACTTTTGGCTTAACATCAAATAGATAGCCATCGTTGGCAACACTTACTGAGACCTCATCACCAGATATTTGCTGGTTTACGCCACTAGAAATCAAACGAAATAGAAACTTGGTTGCTGTATCACTCACCTTACTTTCAAGGTCAGACATTGTTTTGATTTCTCTCATACAAGTTTCCTTTCTAGATATTTGGTATTCCTGCATTCCAAGTCATCGATGCCGGTTCAGCATAATAAGTCAACGCTACAGCATCTCCGTTATCTGCCTTACCCATTTGAGAATTACCCAACCATGATGAAACATTGATATCTGGGGCGTTAGTCGCGAGTTTAATGTGGGCGTGCCAATCCGCATGCTTATTAAACGTAAAATAAGTAAACGCAATTTGTCTCGTTTGAGTAGTACCGGGCAAATAGTTCGCTACATAAAATGCTGGTGATGGAATTTTGTCACCTACTGGCACCATTTCAATAATTTGGTTAACTCCATCTGTATTAAACGTTCCGCCGATATCCAGCAGTACAATATTGCCATGCCGATACCACCTAGCATTCAATCCATAGAACACTGTACTTTCAGCTGTAATCTCGTAGCTTTCAGGATTTGCAAGTTCCCATAACTCGCTTGCATCGGCTGAACTTGGGAAGCTCTTTCCCGTATTGTGGTCTTTCTTAGCAATAAACGTTGGATTCGTTAATTTTCCAGTGGCAAAATCCCCCATATCTCTAAAAGTGATCTTTTGGCCAGCTAGTACATTCATATTTGGTCGCCAATTACTTACGAACTCAACATCACGCCAACCTACAATTTTTCCATCACTAACGGCGGTAATCTTACGGCCACCAGCGTAATAGTCAGCAATGATTGTACCAGTTGTTGCTGAACTCCCTGTAATAACTTCGACTGTATACCAGCCTGCAAATGGCGCATTTGTTAATTGCTTATCCGCCACGAACCAACGGCCGGGGTATTTCAGCATATTCAAGGCTACATCGTCAAAACTTACAAAGGTAGCTGCACGAGTTTTAAAACTACCTTCAATCGGATTTAGATAAACATTTTCGCCGCTTAGAATGTTCTTCCCATTCAAAGTAACGACCTGCTTGTCCTCAATTTCTTTGGCCAATGAAGCTAGAGAAAGCTTTAGTGCGTCATAAGCACCTTGTTGTGCTGATAATGCAGTATCGAAACTTGAAAGCTTATCCTTAGAGTCTTGAATTAATTTTTCAATTGCATCAATATAATCGCTTGAAGGATTAGATGTGAAAATGATGTTGTTTCCAAGTACGTTAAACATAATCGGAATACTAGAAACCACCATTCCAGTTTCATCAGAAACGCTGATATAGCCTTCCTCAATATCTCCTGATGCTTGGTACATCTCAGCTGGAATAACCATAGAGAATTGACCTGCTTCGGCATTGATAACGTTATTAACCGTTGAAATCTCTTTAATCTTTCCCGAAGCGTCCTTTGCCGTTATCTTGATAGTTTTATTTGAAATGTTGAAAGGTAAATTACCATTCTTTAGCCAGATAAAGACTTCACGGCCATTGTCTCCTTGGCGACCATTCAACTGCTCAATCAAGGTAACGTCTGTCATATTTAACAGAGTATTAACAATGGCGAATTTACCTACTGTTTGTGCTGTTGCCATATTACTTCCTTTCCAATAATCCGCTTAGGATCATAATTTCATTCATTTTATTAATGGCATCTTCGATTTGCTTTAGCTGAGCTTCATATTCTCCACTAAGCTCTTCAATGCCAATCTTATTTGGCAACCAGAAATTTAATCCCGATGCCTTGTTGCCCTCGATATCCACCAAATGATACAAATTAAACGTACTAATCAATTGATTTAACTCATTTTTGAGTAATAAAATAGCGCTCCCGATATCTAGGAACGCTTGATCGTTATATTTTGTGGCTACCACTTCACTAATTGACGTTGGCATTTCATCAATCATCGCTAAATTGTAAAAGGCTTGATACATATCCAACGTAGAACTATTTAGCTTGCTGATTTTCTTCGCCATCTGATCCATTGTCATCAACTACCGGCACCCCCTTTAACACACCTTTATTATCAATAGCCAAAGCCCACTTATTACCGTCAGGACTAAGAATAATCAAAGTATCATTTTCATCAAACGGCTTTCCATTAATGCCTTTCCAATGACTCAACGCATAAGCTGGATTACCGTCATTATCTGGCACTTGAACGATGTTTTTTTTCGCCATATACTACTCCTCTACTGTTCCGACGACCCAACCACCAAAAGAATTATTATTATTTTGCTTTTCCTGAATATTCTTAATCATCTTCGCCTGAGACCTTTGACTATCCAGAAAGTTGGCTCGACTATTGTTCAGTTCAATTTGAACCGCAGTAGACACAAACGGAGTCTCTGTGATCGATACAACTTCCACTTTCGTTATAAAACCGGTATCTAATATTTGCACACTCCAAAGCTCTCCGGGTTTAACCTTTCGATTTTCCTCTGTAGTAACGGCGAATGAGATAGTTGGTTGTAAAACGAACGATTGTGCCACTAAAGAGCGCATCTGATTAACGTCCGTAATAGTATCACTTTCAACTCGAATACCTTCCCTGATACCCCAAGCATTAATAGAGTCCTGATCTTCCACATAAAACGGACTGAACGCTGGTGTTTCTGCAGTAGATACGGCCTGAATTCGATTCACAATGCTTTGACTGTCATACTGTAGCTGAATATCGCTAGTATCGTTCCGATAACGAAAAACATTCTTAGTATCAGTTGTGTAGTGTCCCTCGTCATACAGATGAACGATATGATTATCAGGTATCACAGCATAAACTCCAAAGGTATCTTTTAAGGTTGAAATTCCTTCCGAAACAGTTACGTTACCAAAATCAGTGAGCGTCTGATTAGCATTATAGTTACCGTGGATTCGGAAACTAAAACCTTGCACTCCATCAAACAAAAAAGACAACGCACCATTAAGGTTAAATGCAACGTCGCCCGCTTTGATATTTGACTGAACTCGTGATGATAGTTGGTAATAAACATGCGTGGCAGTAATCTGCATCGTGTGTTTGCCACCGTTAAAATCATCAACGATTTGCTTAATGATGTATTCTTGACCATCGTAAAATATACTATTCTCTGATGTTAATAAATTAAATGCCAAAGAACGATCATCATAGGCTGTAAACGCTAATTGATACTGCTCGTTTTTGCTCCAAACCCTTTGAAAGGTGTCCCATAAAATCGCCGATAATATTTGTTTATTCTGGCCATCGTGCGATTGAATGACAACCGTATTCTCAGCAAACATTTAAAAGTATAAAAACGGAAAACTAAAGGTTATATCAACATTACTTAGGCCAGTAATCTCAATGTTGTTATTTCCTTTGGCCAACTCAATATGCCCGAAATCAGTATCAACGTTTGTCGAGTTATTGAGATATGGAATCACCCCATTTAAGACAAATGTATCACCAGTATTTAAAGCTGAATTTACCGATATACTCGTGTTGTTTGTTGTATTTTTTATAGTAAAGTTGCTCCCTGAGCCCTTTATTGTAGTAATTAGATCATGATGTTGCCGATAGGGATCAATCACGACATCACTAGGATTAAAAATACTAAAGGAGTTTTGCTTACTATGATAATTAAGTGGCTTATCACTAGGAATGTTCATACCAAAATCTAGTTTGTCCAATTCATCGGGTAACTCATCAGAGCGCACCAATGATTGAGCCATACCACTTGGGTTAATGAACGTTAAATCCACCAAACTTTGCGAACTATTTTGTACCGGGACAATATCCACTGGATTTGCAATCACAAAATAGACCTTTCCCGGCTCGTGTGAGCTTCGTAATCTGATTATGCTCCGACTATAAAAGATACTTTGAAGCTCCGATCTAACCACCCTAAAATCAGCCATGTTCTTTGCAGAAATAAATAAGCTCATCGTGATAGTTGTTGCTCCAAAACTCACCGTCTGCAACCTTTGTCCATCACTTCCGGCTACAGTCAACCAATCGGAAGTAATCGCCGGAGCTGTGCTTTGTAAGTTCAGAAAGTGAACATTTGGCAACCTCGCAGTTAGATCAAACTCATCCTGACTATTCTGCATTACATAGATATGACCGTACATACCTTTCTCCTTTCATTAGATAGATTGGAACCCTTTCATAGAGCTATCCATAGCCATTTTGTTATATAAATCTGGCATTGATAGCCCCTTCCCCTTAGTCAAGGCTGTAAGTTGATCCTTATTGACTCCCAAAATCATGCCAACTAATCCGACTAATTGATTAACACTTGCTTGCAAACCTGAAATATCAGTATTGTTCGCTTTAGTCGATGACTGGTCGTTTCCGTTGACGTGATAGTTCGCCTCAGAAAGTAATTGGTTTGCTCGATTTTTCTTATCTGCAGACAACGGAATAATCATTTCTGGCATGTTCTTTTCGGCAACTTCATAGAAACCGTGTTGAGAAACTAACCCGCCGTACTCATATCCGTGTCCTTGGCCAAGAAATGAAAGATCACTGCCATAACGATTTTTAGCGTACTTCAATGCAGCCAACAGGTTATCATACCCATTGAAGATATCTCCATGACCGGGGAACTTATAGGCATTAAACGTTGCGGAAATCGTCTGCATAAGTCCTTTGGCCAGATCACCCGTGATGGTATTGATATCCGTATAACCGCCTTGAACAGCCTTTTCGTTACCACCGGACTCGGTAGCGATTTGACGCAAGACTTTATTAACCATATCTTCGCTTGTGCTTAGTCCGTTAGCTTTCAGAGCCTCGACAACTTGATCACGCCAACGATTTACGCCAGAGCCACTTGGAGCGCCTTTACCGCCTCCACCGTCATCGTCATGCTTCTTTTTCAACGACTCAAACATCTTCTTGATTGGATCAACGATACCGCCAACTAAACCATTTCCCATTGCTGGGGTGAATTTAGTTACTAATTCATTTTGATTACCAATCATGCCATTAATAGCTTTGTTCATCACTTTTCCAAGCGAATCCAGCGGATGCTTAATAAATTCCGTTAAACCTTCCCACTTATCCTTGAACCAATCTCCAACGGCGCCTAGCCAGTCATCAGTACCCTTTGCAAACTTAGGCATGGCATGAGCTGGAATAACAGTTTCGCCACCACTGAAATTAACCAGTCGGTTACGTCCTTCCAATACATGCGCTTCTCCAGAGTTATCGATGATAGCCTCTTGATAATTTGCACCGGGAGCATCATTGACCATCGCTAGTCCCTTTGGTGCACCCTTAGTACCATTTTCAAACTTTTTGATCTTATCAATCTTACCGATAGCATTTTCTTTACCACCGAACGTATGAATGATTGAATCAATTCCACCAATACCAGCGTTAATAATATCAATCACAACATTAAGGCCATCCTTAACGATATTCTTCATACCGTCCCATAACCCTTGCCATGTATCAGATACCTTTTTCTTGATGTCATTGAATATATCGCCAATCTTACCTGCAAAATCTTCAATGCCTTTCTTGATACTACCAATTTTCTTACCAAAGATAGACTCCAAAAAGTCCCAGAGGGAGTTCCAAACATCCTTTAAATCTTTACCCAGATTGCCCCACTTGCCAGTAAAGAAATCAGTAAAGACCTTCACACCTTTTTTCTCGGTATCGTAGTATTTACTGGATGATTTACCTAGCTGGTCAGTAGTGGCGCTCCATGCCTTTTTAGTAGAATTTCCAAAGTTATCCCAAGTCTTAGATGCTCCACTTGTAAACGAGCTCCAGCCCTTAGAAAAGCCTTTCCCAAATCCATCAAGTCCCTTTGTTACAGATTTCCATGTATCAGAGAAGCCCTTTGTAATGTTTTTACCGAAGTCCTTAACAGCTTTGGCTATTCCATTAACGAAATCGCGGAACTTTTTACTGTGCTTATACAAGGCCACAAAACCAGCGATTAACGCAGTGATAGCAATCAGGGCTATTCCAAATGGATTCGCCTTCATTGCTAAGTTCATAGCTTTCTGGGCAAGAGTTTGAGCCTTCATCGCAAGTGTCATTGCCTTTGATTTAATTGTGGCTGTTGCCTGAGCTAAACTAAATGCTTTGATTTTCGCAGTCAATGAAACAAAACCACTTGCTACTCCACTCGCACCTTTTTTAAGCAGTGCAAATGCTTTAGTTGCTCCAGTTGTTGCAACCTTAGCAGTAAAACTTAATGACTTTGCAACTGCTTTATCAGCTAACTTCGCTCCACTCTTTAGAAGAGAAAACGCCTTGGTTGCGCCCTTAGTTGCTATCGATGCAGTAAACTTTAAGCTTTTAACAATCGCCTTTCCGGATGCTTGTAAAGATTTTTTAAAAACAGAATACGTTTTTGAAGCGACATTAGTAGCAATTTTAGCCGTGAAGCTAAGTGTTTTAGTTATGCCATTTTTTGCTGTCGATGCAAGCTTTTGAAATACGTTTAAACTCTTTGTTGCACCTTTAGTTGCAACCGAAGCAACCGCACTTAATTTGCTCTTTACAAACGTTCCTGTTGATTGTGCACCCTTTTTCAGTACATCAAACGATTTAGTTGCACCTTTGGTTACAATTTTAGCCGTCTCGGAAGACTTAAACATCTTAGCTATTGCGGAACCAGTAGAAGACGCTCCCCTCTTTAGTAAACCAAAACTTTTAGTCGCTCCGGTTGTTGCAACTCTAGCCGTAGCGCTTAGAGCCTTCCCTAAGCCTCTGCCAGTTGCCGATCCTGCTTTTTTAAGCAAGCCCAGACTTTTACTTGCTCCAGTTGTAATGACTTTTGCTGTGGATGATAAAGCCCTACCGATGACCTTTCCAGTCCCGGTAGCAAACTTTCCGAATGCGGTTAAACTTTTTTGTCCAGTTGCGGTATCTACCTTAACAAAAATCTTTTTATACCTATCAAGCGTATTCATGACTCCAAGTGTACCTTTAAGAGCAATCGTCATACCTAGATACGCTTCTGCTATCGCTTTAACTTCTTTCGGATGTTTTGAAGCAAAATCTCCAACTTTTTCAAGAAACGGTAAAGCAACTTTCAAAGTATCGCCGATTAATTTAAATCCAGCTCCACCAATATCCTTTACCATTTTGAAAAAGTTTTCGATATCCTTCGAATGCGTTGCCACAAAATTACCAAGCTTTTCAATTTGATCTGCCGTACTGTTGGCTATATCTGCGATTGGATTCTTTGTACCTTTGAAAGTCTTACTGAACGCATCAACTACAGCATTTACTGCCTTATTAGCTGAGTCTCCAACGTGATTAAAAGCATTTTCTACTTCCTCACCGTCCAATGACTTAGACATGTTCTTCAAAAAGTCATTATTGGACTGAAAGAAACCGCTTGTTATCTTACCAGATAAGCTTTTATACTTCTCTTCTAAATGGCTACTGAATCCATCAAGGGTTGTATAGTAGTTATCCAACCCATGAGGTTTAGCATCTGACATGGTTTGAATAGCCTTTGACAGATCAGCCATAGATAACTTCCCATCAGAAGCTAACTTGTTGATCTCATCTCGACTCTTTCCCATGCTTGTTGCCAATGCTGAATTAAATCCCGGCAAAGACTTTTCCATCTTGGTTAATGATCCCGTTGTAATTTCACCAGAAGCATTTACCTGTGAAAACTTTTTAATAATCCCCTGCAAAGACTCATCAGATTGTCCAGTAGCTCGACCTAAATTAACAAACGCATCAGAAAGTTCTTTAGCACCATCAGCACTTTTGGTTAGTCCGTACGTCTTTTTAGTCAACAGTGAAACAGTATCAGTTGCATAACCCGATTCTTCCTTCAATGACTTAACATTTCCGATCAGAGCCTTGCTTAACTTGTCATCGCCGTTTGTAAAGTTGTCCATCGATACAGAAAGCGACTGCATCTCCTTGTTGTATTCAACACCAGCCTGCAATGCTCCAGTGAATTTACTCTTAATGTCGCTCAGTGCACTAGTAATCCCATTTGCAACAAGATTACCCATAAGAACGCTTTTAAAGCGACTATGTGTGCTAGAAAGTACGTCATTCAGATTTTCAAGTTGTGATTTGGCTTTACTAATCCCACTAACATCCGGCTTTATATCAGTACGATTTAAAGTTTTGATTTTATTAGTGGTTTCAGCAATCTTTGCCCCGGTCTGCTCGACTCGCAACTCTTGTTGCTTATAAGCCTTTGAGTTTTTATCTCCAGAGTCGCCTAACTTTTCGAGTTCGTTTTTCTGAATCTCCAAAATTTTAGTGTACTTATCTTGAACTGATGAAAGTCCATCAATCTTAGCTTTATTAGCCTCTTCGGTTTTACCCTCAGCTTCTAACTTTTTCACACGGGCATCAGTTAAATCATTCGAGTGCTTAACCTCTTCGTTAAGTTTGGCCAATCCGCTCTCTTGGTATTCATAAGCTTTGCGAGCTTTTTCAGTTTGGGTATTTAAGGACGCAAGTTTACTCTCCGCCTGCGTTATTTGAGTAGCGTACTTTTGATAAGTTTGCTCCCCAGTCTCAGTATTCCGATTGACTTCCGACTGCTCTTGTTTCAATTTAGACAAGACCTGCTCTTGTTTTGAAACTGTGTCGCTAAGCCCTTCAAATCGAGCTTTAGTTGCGCCTACTGTATCACCAGATTGCTTGGCTTGTGACTCCATTTGCTTCCACTGATTAGTTGAGTCCTGAACTGCGGACTTCAACTTACCAAGTGACTCAACGGCACTATTAACATTCAATCCAACGCCCGTGGCCATTAATCCGGCTACTTTTTCTTCTGCCATATATTCCTCCTTTCCTCTAGTTTAATGACGCCCATTGTTTAGCCATCTCTTCCGGTGAAACCATACGATCATCTTTATTTGCTGATAGGACTTCGATAAGCTCGGCATAGTCCTGTTCATCTACGGTATTCAAATCCCAATGCAAGTTTTCCATCGCATCCTTTTCGAACAACTTTATTTCAAGCAATAAATTATGAAACCTAATTACTTGCTCGGCTGGGCTTGGTCTAAACCCTCATCCTCTTCATCTTCTTTTCGAGACTCTTCAATCTCTTTGTCTGTCATGCCCGTTACACGTAGAGAAATGTAAATTGAAATATCAACTACTTCGTCAAACTCCAAATCCTCCAACTTGCCCTTTTCTTTTTCGGTCAATCCGAGCATGTCAACCGTATAGTCAACGACTGTATCTTGTAATTCTAATTGGCGTCGTATCGTGGATGCACCATCGTCGTCTACAACATCTTGAATAGTGGCCATTGCCAATTGCATACGATAGGTTTTCTTCAAATTCTTTGTGCTCTTCTTAACCTCAAATGGCTTTGTACGTAGTTGCTTAACAACAATATTCATAATTGATTCCTTTCATGATTGCGAGTTATGTAAAAATGGGCTTTTCACCCCATTTGAGCCATTATTGTCTTGGCTGTAAGACTTCCGCATTAACCTTAGTTTCCGCTTCCACTGGGCGTAGTAGTCGCCTCAGCGTAACCTCCAAATACATCAGCCATCATGGCTGCTTTATCGAACTTATCAGCACCAGAGAAGTAAACCTTCATTGCTTCGTTATTCCATGCCTCAACACCAAATGATGTAAATGTAAGTGCATCATCGACACGTACTTCGTTGTTAGTATCGGTTTGTACATTGGCTGCCGTCTCTTGGATTTCTCCATTTGCCAAACCGTAATAAATTGAGTTCTTACGATCCAATGTTTGCGACTCAATCAACAAAGCTACTTGTGGTCGATCTCCTTGCAAATATCCGCCCTTACCATCGCTCAAACGACCCAAGAGCTTTTGCTTAATCTCGAATGGTAGATTATTAAAATCAAGCGCAACTGATGGTTCACCCTTTGCTTGTGTTTGATCTACCTTAGTGTTGTTTCCATAGATAGCTGTACCATTCGTTGAGATGTTAGTGATGTTAGCTGTCTTAGTACCAAGCATTGCTGTTGTAACTGCAAATACTCCTGTTTCTGAAAGGCCTTCCGTTCCAACGATAAGCTTTCCAGTTGTCTTATCAATAAGTCCTAGACTTACAAGATTTAATCCTACTTGTGCCATTAATAAAATCCTTTCCAAAATAAAAAGGACTGACTGTCTGCCAATCCTCAGAGTGTTATATTCTTTGATACTGTGATGTTTTTGATTGTTTGATGCATATCACTAGATGAGCTGGTATCTAAATAGTGTGGTTGCGAATTAGATATGCGCCATCCATCTTGCTCGAATGTCTTCATCAAATTAACCTCAAACATCGTCATATTTTCGTCAAAATCCAAACTATAAAAAATTTGAATATCAACAGCGATATCTAAACTTGTAAATGTTTCATTTCCCCAACCGCTAGGCTCGTTCCTTGCTTCTTTCAGCAATGCCTGCGTCTTGGAAAGGTCATCATTTTTCAATATTTCCGCCGGGATTTCATCTAGATAGACATCATCAATCGGAAATTTACCGTTTAATATCGTTTGTTGTGCCAATACTACAGGTCTATCCATTAATTGCCTCCTCTATCCTTAATGATTTGCCCGTATGCTTTTGCTTCCGCCTCTAACATCTTCTGCTGAACGGCTGGAGACTCGCGAACATCCCTGACAAAATGATCACCAACAACATTTACTTCTCCGCCGTGTTTGTATTTACGGCCATTTTTAGTGTACATAGGGAACTTAGTACCGTTCTCAATAAAGTTTCCTACATAAGCTTTCTTTTTATCCCATCCAACAACGGACGAGCCATTTTTCATACCATCAATATTAGTATTTTGGACTATCACACTGTCGGCAAGATGCGGATTTTTACCGGTTTTTCTTTCTTGATAGTGCTTATCCTTGGTCACTGCCTCCAATTCCGACTTAAACACCTCGGCGCCGGCTTTAGTAATCCTAGCTTTATCCTCAACACTCATATTTACAGTTACATCCTCAGCTTCTTTTACAAAAGCATTCAAGATATCTTCAAAGCTCATCTCTTCGGCCATATCAGCCACCAGCTCGCTTTATAGTCACATAGTCATAACTAATAATTTGATTTGTGTCGTCAGATGAAATATTAACTATGTCATATTGCTCTCCGTCAATTTTAACCAACATAGTTTCATTCAAATTTTTATTATGTTTAACAATTATCTCTCTTGTATCTGCTTGCTCCGTGCCTTGCAACTGTAATTGTAAAGCAATCGATCGAGTTTTAGGCGCAAACCATAATGAGAATACAGGAACGAACTTCTTAGATGTCGAACCAGTATTATTGTTCTTAACTGTCTCAATCTTTCCGAACTCTGCCTTGTGATTAAAATCAGATGGTTTCATCTTGACCTCCTAACACTTTGGCCCGTAATTGGTTCAGCATAATTTGAACTCCAGCACTATAACCAGTAGTTAGAGTCCTGTCGTAATACATTTGTGTTGCCAGTGCGGATATGAGCCTATTAAACAAATCACCCGCTGTTTTAAGGACATCTTCTTCGCTTAAATCATCCCGGATTGATCCCCGGATAATAACACTGGCGTCATTAATCAAAGATTGTATTGTTAGCAATTCTTCCGGGCTCTCGTCCACGTGGAGTTCATCCATTAAAGTCTTAGCAGTCAACACGTTTATTTGTCCCTCGGCCATAATTCACTCCCGTATTACTTAGTAGTTGTTGCTGGAGCGTAAGTCAAGAACTTGCCAGCGTTTGCGTCTGCTACTTGCCAATCCGCACGCAAAGCAACTGCTAACTTCTTTCCGAAGATATCATCATCTTGCCATTCAACAGAAACGTCAGACCGCAAAGCTTCAATTGCGAATGCTTTAACATCACCAACGAATGCTGACATATCTCCTGCCTTTCCAAGGACATCGTCAGCAACCACCAAAACAGGCGCGCCTAATAATTGCTTCCCTGATGCTGATGAAATAGAATCTTGCAACAAATAACGGCCATCAGCATCCTTCATCTTATCGATTTCCGCATACAAAGATTCAGTAATGACAAACATCTTCGTGTAATTAGCTAAGCCCTTATTGAACGCATCCTTAATATCGTCAACGCCAGCCACCTTAACTGCGGTAGCTTTTTGCAAAACTTCTCCGATCTTGTATTGTTCCGTCAAAGACTTAGCTTCTGCAACATAGGTTGAAATAACAGATCCAATCTCTGGGGCGTCTTGCAACATTTCCATTGATACTGGCACAACCCCACGATAAGTTACGGCCTTATAATCCACTTCGCCAAGATTAAATTTAGCGATTTCAGGATTTTCAGCAAGCTCAGCAGTTGAAGCGAGTCGTGCTGTATTTTTTGCCAAAATTGGCAAAACACCAACTCCGGACGCAACGGCAACTCGGTTCACATAAGCTGACAACGTTGTCTCGTCAGTGGGCACCTTTTGAATATCCAAGATTTGCTTTGGAATAACTACTGCCCCATCGACTGTAGTAACACCATCACGCACTTCTTCGCCCTTCAAGTATGCCAAAAATGCGGTAACTTCCTTTGATTTTGCAACGGTTGACTTCATATTCTTTCCTCCCAATAGACCTGATCGAGTCTCTTCCTTCTTAGTTGTAACTTCTTCCTTCTTAACGCCTGCATCATCAGCACTATTAAGCTCCTCGTCATCATTACGAGTCTCTTCGTCATCTGATTCAGTTTCGGAATCCGGCAAATCCTTAGCACCTTGCAAGGTAGCGATTTGAGCTTTCAAATCTGCGATTTCTTGCTCGAACTTCTTAATTTGATCCATTCCATCTTTGACATCAGAAACTGGTGTATTCTCATCATCTGCAGACGAACGCACTTGCTCGACCTTTGTATTAAATTCGGTTTGCTTCTCGGCGAGTTGCTTAGTTAATTTTTCTAATCGATTCATTTGGTTTTTCCTTTCCAATAAAAAAGACTTGGCAAATTATCCAAGTCAGTAAGTAGATAGCACTAATGCAATCTTTTGTTTGTATTCCTGCGATTTAGTAAATTGTTCAAAACTTCTAGTGATTTCAATATTCGTGTCATCGTAAGCAGGAACCGAAACTATACTGATTTCTCTCATAGTTTCGATATTACTGATTAACCGTGTTGCCACGCCATCAACCTCTTTCCATTGCTCTCCATTAGGCCCAATAGAATACCGGAACGACAATCCTTTAAGATTACCGTTTTTAATTTGGGTATACACATCCCGTCCTAACTGAGTATCTGGAATATCCAAAGTAAATGCCAACCCTTTTTTATCAATGTTCAATACTAGAGTCCCGGCATCTACTCGGCCAAGAACGTTAGCAAAATCATGATTATAAAGAGCTAATGTCTTGCTTAGATCAACATCATTTAACGCGCCATCTTGAATGATTTCAACAAACGGCAAATTTGTACTAGGCGTGTCCCAAACAATTGCATATCCTGCAACTTGGCCAACAAATCCATCGGCTGGGGCACTACGAATTTCAATATCCGTCAACTCAACTGTTCTTTTTTCATCAGACAATTAAATCAATTTCCTTTCTATCAATCTACTTCGTGCATCTTCTGGGGTCAAAACTGCCTTATCAACAAAATCAATCATGTTCTGCTTATAAGTCGCTCCAGAATAATCAACAATATTCATCATATCTAGTTCAACACCACCCCCTAACTTGTAATTTAGCTCAGAAAGTAATGGCTCAATGTACCTATTCAAACCGTTCACATACATTTGAGTAGCCATTTCTAGCGATGATTGTGCATCACCCGTTCCATTAAGGTATGAATCTGGTACACCAAATGCTTTACTGATTTGAGTACGTCCCCAATCGACAGATGATAGGAACTTGGCTATATCGGCGTTAATTGAAATCATAGATAAATCAGCAGATTGATCCATCACCAAAGGACGGCCTGCATTTTTACCTGAGTTCATTTTTTCATACCCTACACGAACCGCTTCCTTTGCTTCCTCGGTCAAAGTTCCTTGCGGAATAGTAATCTTAACAGTAGGGTTTATAGCATTTTTCAAAGTAGATAAGGATAAACGGCTCGCCTGTTTTTGTTGCCCCAATTCAGCTGATAATGATTCAAGTGGCGAATGTCCTATGATATTGTGCAAACTATCCGAGCCATACGCCATGTATTTTGCATGAATAATATCGCTAGCCGGGAACTTGCCTCCCTCATAATCATCAAATCGATTGATTTCATACGTCAAAACATCCTGAGTCAAATCGATTGTTACTGCTGTATTAGGCACAAGCTGTAAATCAACTGGGTTTCCATCCGCATCCCTATTAATAAATAGAAAAGCGTTACCGCTTAAAAGTAGATTGAGTAATGTTGTTTGCCAGAAACTAAATGAATTAGTCATTCGACTTGGCCTATTCAGCAATTTAATAAATGGAGATGATCCGACAAACTTTGTCCCAGCAATATCAGAACTTATCAAACTAGTAACTGAAAACAAATCGCTATTTTGTAAAGCTAGTTCTGCGCCCACGAGAGAGTTAGGAACTACCGATCCACTAGTAACAATGTACGAAGATACACTAGTTGCACTAATTGATGATCTGACGTTTTCAAATGGATTTTTGAAACTCATTCTTTTTCACCCTTTGGGACAACTAGAAACGAATAGAATGACAGTAATATACCAAATACGATAAACCCGGCTGGAATTGTCATCCAGAACGCTCCAATTGAAATAAACAAAAAGCCAATAAATAACATAATAGCCGGTAGATATGGAATAATATTTTTCATTAGTTATCCTCCTTTCTTAAAATCCAAAACTTTTAGTAAAGTAATCGCTAATTTCATCATCCGACATATTGCCAAATGGCGAGTTTGTAGCTTTTTCTTCTACGTTGGTAAAGTCGGTAAAGTAGAACTGGCCTTCAAACAGTGCATTAATGACGGCATCAACAATGTCGATCTTCTGAGAATTAACGTTTTTATCGACCTTGATACCGTTGTTATCCGAAACAACCACAGCATTAACTAATGCTTGTTGCATCGCTTGGTCATCAAACATTGTAATGTTTCGCTTAATAAATGATGTTTGCAGGAATTTAGTAGGCTCATTCAATGATTTAATCCCCTGTCGTACCGGGATAATCAAATACTCCTCTTTAATTTCATCCAAGCGTCGGATAAAGTTACCTGTGCCCCATTGATCGTAAAGCACTCCCTTAACGTGAAGCTCGTTCTCTTCGATGAACTGGAGCATCCAATTAAATACCTCATCTTCATCAATCAGACCAAAGCGATCACGGGTAACCGTTGCAAAGCCTTTCTGTTCAACGTCACGATAATTAACGTTGTCCCGTTGTTCTTTAGCTTCAATCGAACCGGCCTTAGCAATTGGAATCCACGAATGCTGATACAAGTGGAACCTTTGTGATCCGTCAGTGTCAACATAAGGGAATACAAATGCTAGTGCGGTATCATCATTGGTCTGTGAGAAATCAAAGCCAATGTAGACGTCTCTACCAAATATTTTAAAGTCGTCCGTCTTTACAATTGATTTCTGAATCATATCAAGAGGCAAGAAAGCATTATCCTTTGCGTTTTGCCACATGTTCATATTCTTAACGATGAACTCCGAAAGTTTACCT
>NZ_SDGZ01000007.1 GCF_008107635.1 Weissella muntiaci
TTATCGGTTCCAGCATTACTGTTTCCGGTATTGTTGTCGCCGGAATTGTCTGAGCCCGTATTACTATTTCCAGTATTGTTATCACCAGAATTGTCTGAGCCTGCATTACTATTTCCAGTATTGTTGTCGCCGGAGTTGTTTGAGCCCGTATTGCTGTTTCCGGTATTGCTGTCCCCCGAGTTATCCGAGCCTACATTACTATTTCCGGTATTGTTATCCCCAGAATTGTCTGAGCCCGTATTACTGTTCCCAGTATTGTTGTCACCTGAGTTATTGGAGCCACTGTTACTATTACCGGCGTTTCCATTTTCATCTGGGGCGTATATATCGAATTCTATTGTGTCACTAATACCGACATACCAACCAATTGTAACTCGTCCCCCGCCTCCTAATGTAGTCTTTACCTCAGATGCCGGGAAAGTTATAGTAACAGATTGAGTGGCCGTAGTGAAGGAAGCTGTTTGACTAGCTCCTTCGGTTCCTGTGGAAGGGTTTATTAGATATACCGGGAAGCTCACATTAAACGACCCACTGGGTATGGTAAATATTGCCTTTACTGACTTTGTTGCGTCCAAATTTCCGTTTGCATCTGTTGACCCATATAATTGAACGTGCACTACAGCGCCGATAGACATTGTGGAATCTTTTTCGCCCAAGAGAACATTACTTTGATTTGGTAATGTGGCGGCCGATGCTTGTTGTGGCTGCAAGATGATATTTGCTGCTGTTCCGGCAATTGCTCCACCAATACCTAATGATATTAAGATCATTGATGAGAAAATCCATTGTTTCCCACTTTTATACATTTTAAAGTTTGATAACTTAGAATTTACGGTTCTTTTCAATTTGATGTTTTTCATTTCTCTATCCCTCATATTATTCTCCAAACGTCGAAACGACCATTCGTTCAAATTATATACATAGAAACATCACATTGCAAGAATATACTCGTATAATAATACTTAAATATTCATATGTTGGATTTCGCTTTTCTCTAAGCTAAAAGGATAAGCATGTTACTCAAAACCAAATGAGTCCTATTCTTTAAGTCAAACTTTATAAATAACCTGATTTATTCTCAATATTATTCTCTGTTAAGCTCACCAAATGTTGATGAAAAAAATAAACATTTAATTGA
This sequence comes from Weissella muntiaci, assembly GCF_008107635.1. Classification (GTDB taxonomy): domain Bacteria; phylum Bacillota; class Bacilli; order Lactobacillales; family Lactobacillaceae; genus Weissella; species Weissella muntiaci. The sequence goes on from NZ_SDGZ01000007.1 coordinate 1,139, forward strand.
GACAGCTTTCACGTAATTATGTATGTCGCTCCTTTTATGCTAATTGCGTTACGGTATCTCTTCGTCTTCTATGAACATTAACTTCCAGATATGGGAAACCAACTTGTAGTGTTTCCAATCTAAAACTTCGCGTGGGTACTCATTAATCATCTTCGTGTGACACGACTGAATCTATATTTATAATCTTTGCGACGGGCGCTCCCTTAGGACAAGGCTCTTTGATATCTCGACTAATCAGTTTGCTTTTCCCTTTTTCTTCTGGCAAATGGTAATGAGCAAAATGTACGCCTACGCTTTGCCTTCCAATATCATCAATTATTGTGCCATTTTTAAATTCTGGCTTTCGATCTGTCGTAATCACTCCAACATAATGCTCACATTTCTAAAAAACTTTTGAAAAACGTTCACTAGTTCGCTGCTTTCCATACTTCTGATCATGTACGTCGATCATTTATTGGACCTAGCAAATATAGATAATGCGATTATTCATAGTAATCAAAGGACTCATTATTAAAAAACAATATTTCTCAAAGCACTAGCTAGATAAAATTCACACCAGAGTATGAGCTGCAATGCCATGCCACTTGATAATGCATCCACTGAGAGTTTCTTCTATAATTCCCAAGGTTAATGCTCTTACAATAAAAGCTACGAATTATTTAAATAATCGAAATCTGAAATTGATGATCATATTTACAAAAATAGGCGAAGAAAGAGAAAAACTCCATGGTTTGTCACCGGTAAAATACCGGCAATTCACCATAGAGAATACTAACTAACATTATTATTATTCAACTTCTTGGATTCACATCACATCTTAAAATAAGCTAGTTCAGAGGTCGCCATTTTTTTAAGATTAATACCCTCATACCTCTCGAATTACATCTATAACGGTTCTTCGGCCCACTCATTCGTTCAAGCCCTACGATGATGTTATTTGGATTTCAAGCACCTGAACCCATTTACTCCAAGTACAAGCCATACGCCCGATATATCATTTTTTCTATTATTAATACAATTCAAGAATATATGAAGGCAACTCCAATAAAAAATTCTCTGGATTTACAAAAGAACATTTTTTGAAAGAATATTCGAGGAGCAAAAAAGACCAAAATCACCAGTTAGCTCGTTTCAATGTAAAAAAGCTAGGATCATCTGATTCTTAGCTCACTTAATTATGATAATTTGATCAACCTTTGTTCAACTCATTAAAAGTGTCCCATATTTGACTCCACTGGCTCTCATCAGTCAATAAGATCAGTTCATCCCCAGAAGCTAGGACGAAATCTCCCTTTGGCAAATAGGTTTTTCCACCACGTATAACTTGTTGAATTAGTGCTTCTTTTGAAATATCAAGTTGCCTGATCGCCTGATCGGCCAATTTGCTATGTGGCGATACAATCACCGTCATTTTTTCTAGCCTACCTTTAAACTTATCTAACTTGGTAGGAATATTCAGCTTTGCTAATAAGGACTCATATATCGGCTCACCACCCAGCAAATCAATCGTAATATACGCAACCAAGGCCACTAATGCCATCGGTACCAAATGATTCATCGTTCCAACCATTTCTGCAATCAAAATTATTGCTGTAAAAGGAGCCTTTGAAATGCTAGCAAAATAACCAACCATCCCTAACACCACCATATTGGACAATTCATCGCTAGGTATTAAACCCAACTGGATGAAGATTGTCCCAAAAACTGCGCCAATCACTGCACCCAAAGTCAAGATTGGCAAAAAAATTCCTCCCGGAACGCCAGATCCAAAAGCGACTGCCGATAAAACAAACCGCAGTAACAGAATCAATAACAGAATCAATACGGTCTGCTTGCCGATCGCGAGGTTAGCAATCAAGCCGGATCCACCGCCCAACAATTTAGGCCAATAGACACCAATCGGCAGGATTGTAATAAAAACAAAAAAGAAATGATATTGGCGTGGGAGCCACCAAAAAAACTTGTATAATTTATCCGCCCTCAATGTAGTCCATTGATATACATAACCCAATATTCCCAATCCAATTCCAACTAAAATAATTAGCGGATATGTACCTAATGAAAGTTGATGATTTATTGAAATTGATAGAACTGGGCGCAAGCCAAATACATAACTACTGACTATGTCAGAAAAGATTGCACTTGTTAAAGTTCCTAACCATACTAACAGCGAAAAAGATCGATAGACCTCCTCAAGAATAAATAACGACCCGGCCAAAGGCGCGCCAAACGCCGCCGAAAGACCCGCGGCTGATCCCATTGCAATCAACAGCCTTTTTTCATTTCTATCATGCTTTCTTAGAGTAGCGAATATCTCGCCAACTGCAGCTCCCAGCTGCACCGAAGGCCCTTCACGCCCCAAAAATGCACCAGACCCAATCGTAATTAATCCCGCTACATATTTACGCCAAAAAATTGAAAAAGGATTCACATCTAATTTCCCAGCTAGTTCTGCCTCAACCTGAGGAATTCCTGAACCATTCACATTTTTATCACCCTTGATGATTTTACCAACTACAACTGTCAAGACTACAAATATAAGGAGCATAAGTAACAAACTAGTGAAATTATTTATATGGTCATATGCAACCAACCATGTTCTCAAGGCAAGTTCAACCAGCCATCTAAAAGAACTAACAACCGCACCAACAAGCATTCCCACGATGATTGCTCTGATAATCGTTTTTTGACGGGCATTATCAACTTTCATAAATGATAACATTCTCCCAATTCCCTCCATTGTTAAACAAGCATTTCGCTCATCTAAACCTTAATATAACTGTATTTCATTCTATTCTAAAAATATGAGGGTGTAAAATCGAAGTTTACTGCCAACTTACTTAAAAAAGGTCAAGCACATTGTCTGCTTGACCTTCAATATTATTAGCTAATATTCAAACATCTGGATAATTTGTGCAGCAACTACCTCAGCATGTGTTTCTAAAGCAAAATGACCTGCATCAATTAACACAACCTTGGCGTTTGGTAGGTCATCTAAAAAGGCCTCCGCGCCAGCCGGAATAAATGATTGATCATTTTCTCCCCAAATTGCCAATAACTTCGGTTGATACTGTCGAAAATACTTTTGAAAAACCGGATAATTGGCAACATTATCTTGATAGTCAAAAATCAAATCTAGTTGATGATCGGCATACGCCTTTTTTGAGGTGTAAGCAATATCCAATGTATAACCATCTGGAGAAACATGCTCCTTTTGAGAACCTTGTAGATACTGATTAATAATCACCTCCGGCGAGAAGGCATTACGATACTGCACCCGCTTCTCCTCAGTCGGATTATGCCAAAACTCCGCACGTTCAGCCCATTTAGGACCGAGACCTGCTTGATAAGCATTCCCGTTCTGGCTCACAATCCCTTTAATCCAATCTGGATGCCTGCTTGCAATTCGAAAGCCAATTGGTGCACCATAATCAAACACATACATGTAAAAAGAGTCTAACTTGAGCCTCTTCAAGAAATTTTCCGTGTACTTCGTCAAATTTTCAAAGGTGAAAGTAAAATTGTCTGGCGTCACTGTTTGCCCAAAACCTGGAAAATCTGGTGCGATTACATGGTAATCTTTCATTAACAAAGGTATTAAATCGCGGAACATGTGACTAGCACTTGGAAAACCATGCAATAAAAGCATCGTTGGTTTATCTACGTCACCCGCTTCACGATAAAACAGCTCAACGCCATCTATATCCACCGTTTTAAAATGCATCCTGTTAATCTCATCTTCCATAAGTGAATACCCATTAAAATCCCCACCTAGTCGGCTACAAATCACCGTTCAGAAACTGCGCTTCACCGTTTCCAAAACTCCAATCATCATCGTTATTCGGAACAAGGCTAAATACTACGTCCTCTTTCCGAATACCTAATTCTTTATTCAAGCGCTCAACCAACGTCTCATAAAAAGCTAACTTCGCTCGGGTCGATCGCGGACGGGTTACCAGGTTAAAGAACACAACGTCCTTAGTCCGCCCAATCCCTAATCCCGTATCAAGAATCTGCATTTCAAATGGCTCGTGCTGTGTCAAAATTTGATAGCGATCTCCTTGTGGTGTTGCAAATTTATCAACTTGTACCTCGTAAGCAATATCAAGCATCGTCTTCAGATACTTTTCATCATGACCCTTTACTACATCAATTCTCATCAGTGGCATATTAACATCCTCCGTTTTCTACCCATTATTATAGCAGGTGGCTTTCCTAGACAATGATTATAAGCCTAATAGCGCAACAATTATGTCACAAAACACAATCACTCCATCTGCCACTTCACACTTCAACTCATTTTTGCCTGCCCAGAAAAATAACTATTCAATAAAAACCGATCCTTCATCAAGTGATTCAAGCTCTATCAACTGTTCTCTTGTCGTTCGTTGCTTAGAAAGCTCTGGCAAATCATCGATTGAAAAATACTTAGCTTGCTTAGTCTCAATATTTTTCTTAAATGAACCACTTTGTATCTTAGCGACAAAGAATATTTTATAATATTGTGCTAACTGAGGAATATCACGTCGCTTGTCAGTATCAAATATCCCAAGCAACCGTTCAATTTGAACAATCAATCCCGTTTCCTCATAAGTTTCACGTAAAGCATTTTCAACTGGCGACGCCCCAATCTCAGCAAAGCCACCTGGCAAGGACCACTCTCCGGTTCGTCTATCCTGCACAAATAGTATTTCACCTGCTTCATTCTTGATCAGAATTCGTACATCCACTTTTGGTGTAATATAGCCAGCGTCCTCCGTAAAACCTGCTTGAAGTGCTTGCCCATGCTCTGGAACTCCATCGGTTAGAATATCAGTTGCGATTTTAACAATTTCAGCTAATCGTTCCTGATCAAATGGGTCCTTAGAATAGTTGGCACTTGTCTTGGCTAAAACCAATATCCGCCTAATTTGCTTTAAAAGGTCAACATTATTCATAGTGCACCTCCTACATCGTTGTACATCCAGTATAAAGGACAGCAACAATCTGCGGACTTATTTGGCTCAAAAAAGCTGCAAAAATTCAGTAAGCATTTTTGCAGTAAATTAAAGCTTTTGCAACCAAGTTCTGAGCACCTCATTAAATTCTTGATTAGCTTCTAGATGCGGTAGGTGACCCACGTCATCGAAAATAAATTGCTCTCCATAACCATCACGTACATGTTCTTTGCAAAATGTACTATGTTCCGGCGACCAAATTGGGGACTTCGCACCCGCTAAAAACAGCTGTGGAATTTGAATATAACCCAACACGTCACGCCAATCTTGGCGTAAGTTATCAAGCATTAATGGTTCATTCTTCACAAAGTCAAAGGGATAATCTCGCTCTGCTCGCCTAAGCTTTTCATGCAAGTCTGCATTGATTTTACCAACTGTATATTTCAAGCTAGCAATTCGGTTTACATCCATTAATAATTTATCATTGGTTATATGCAGCGCGCCAAACTCCCAATCGGCATCATCTAATCCATAAGGCGATTGGTCGATACTCACACTACCTCGAACATTCTTTGTTCCGAATAAAGAAAGATAAGACCAAATAACAGCAGCTCCCATGGAACTACCGATCAATACTACATTAGTTAACTGCAATTTCTCAATCAAGTTATCCAAATCAAGGCTTAATCTGGCTACCCGTAAACCACGGCTTGTTCGTGCCGAACGACCATGGTTTCGATAATCCATCGTGATCGTTCGATAACCAAGTTCACGAAAAAAAACTTGTTGTTGTTCCCATTCGATCAAATTGCCACCAAAACCACTCAAAAAAATTAAAGGCATCCCCTGCCCAACGTCTTCATAATTGATCCGAATACCATCATTTGTCTTAAAAAACATCAAAGCACCCCCTCAAGGAGGGCTAAAAAGATTGTCAGAATCAGCAAATCAGCCGATCCGCCTAAGCTCAAATTCCGATCAATAAATGTCTGATCCAGTTCTTCTAAAAACTTCATTCCAGCGTTTGTCTTACTCCCACCGAGCATAAAATACTGATCAATCTGCGGTTTAAGCCAAGCAACAATTTCTGGCGTACCTGCTCGCTTAATCAGATTCGAATCCTGTGTTCCACTCGCAATGAATAAAAGCGTATCTAGTAAACGTTGATTCCGAGTACCAACCGTATTCTTTAGGAAGGGCAAGCCGATTTCAGCAACCGTGGGGAAACCGGCCTCGGCCTCACCGCGAATTCCGGTTTTTCCAAATTTGAGAAACTGACGTTCGCCAGCTGTTTGTAAACCTGCTTCTTTAGCATTTAAATTGGCAAAATCAGCACTGGTTAAATTAATCAGCATACCTTTGACCGTAGCTAGGATTCCTAGCGTACTCTGCCGATGATAACGATGCTCATAGCCAGTCGCCGCAAGTAAAATTCCCAAAGAGAAGATGGCCCCTTTGTGTGTATTCACACCTTCAGTGGCCTCAAACATGGTTTGCTCGGCGTCTTTTCCAGCTTCTCTTAGTATTTGAAAGATTAATGGTAAATCTTGCGTATCAGCTTCGAAACCAATTTGATAAGCTTGTTCAAAATATGGTTGCAAACTGACTGCACTATCAATAAATGTATATACATCCATATCTTGATGTGCTCCTTGACTCACAGGGTCAACCAATCCTGGTTTCGGATTGACTGTCACCTCATATAAAACGGCTCTAAGGGCCTTTTGAACTGTTGGTGTCATTCTTTCCATATCACTCTCCAAAATATGCTGTTACCATGTCATCAATCGCTTTGCTAATTTCTGCCTTAGTATGTGTTTGTAATCGCGCACATTCTTTAGCTGGCGCACCACATACAAAACATTGTCTCACGGGCAAACCCAAACTTGTCCGTGATAATTGTCCCCCAGATAAGTTCTGTTTACTCATTACATCTACATCAAATAAACGTCCGAGTGGCCAAGCTTGTTCGAAATCAACACTCGCAATCTTAGCGTTCCTCAAATCTTCTCGGATTACGATAAAACCTTCCGGACCAGTTTTGCGATGCAAAAATAACTCTTCAAGGATTGTAACCTCATTAAACTTTTCCAACAATCTAAACCAACCTTCAGAAAAAATTCGTTCGATTGATTGATTATTCTTGATGTTTCCTGGGATGTTCAATTTAATCGCTAAGATGGTTGCCTGTGGAAATTGCTCCATCAGGTCAAGCTGAAACTGTGCGCGCCAATCCTTATTCGCTAGAATCATCGATAAATCTTGCTCTACACCACTTGTGAATACCTGCATTCTCACACCCCTTTCTATGTATGAAAGCACACGTGTCTTACACGTGTGCTTTCCAAACTAATTCAAATTAATCTTTAACTTCATTGATAACATCGATCATTGTACCATCACGATACTCGACCATTGCTACAATCCGCTCTGTAAATTCAAGTGGCGTTGGTACTCCCACTTTATGTTCTGCCATCGATTGAAGTTCTTCAATCGTATAAACCGGTACTCCCGGAATGTTGCTCAACTCATTCAATAAATCCTGACGTTTTGGATTAATTGCAATTCCGACCTCAGTCACAACCACATCAATTGAATCTCCAGGTGTTACTACAGTGGTCACGTCTGGAACAATCGTTGCAATCCGTCCCCGAACCAAAGGTGCTGAGATAATTGTCAACTTAGCAGTCGCTGCATCTTGATGTCCACCAATGGCACCACGAATAACTCCGTCCGATCCAGACATAACGTTAACATTATACTTTGTATCAATTTCCAGAGCCGATAAGATTACGACATCAAGCTTATCAACCATTGCACCTTTGTTTGCTGGATCAGCATACCAAGAAGCGTCAATCTCTTGTTGATTCTTATTTAGATGCATTGAATCGGCCGCTCCACGATCGAAATCTTGGACGTCCATAACCTTCTCAACTAGGCCTTCATTCAACAAATCGATTGTGGGCTTTGTAATTCCACCCAAGGCAAATGACGCTTTAATTTGATTGTCCAACATTGATTGACGTAGAAAGCGCGTAACTGCTAAGGCCGCTCCGCCAGACCCAGTCTGGAATGAGAAACCATCTTTGAAATAACTAGAATTCGTGATAACTTCATTAACAGTCTTGGCAATCTTCAGTTCCTTAGGATCCTTCGTGAAACGAGTTGCCCCTGAACCAATTTTGTCTGGGTCGCCAACTGCGTCAACCTTTACAACATAATCAACTTGCGTTTGCTTAATCGAGGCGGGCGTATTTGGATAAGTCTTTAAATTATCAGTAATCAAAACAACTTTATCCGCATATTGGGCATCCATCAAAGCATACCCCAAAGAACCAAAGGCAGTTTCGCCATCCATTCCATTTGCATTTCCCATCTCATCAGAGTTGGGAACACCTAAGAAAGCAATATCGATCTTAATTGCCCCAGTCTCAATTGCTCGCGCACGATTTCCATGTGAACGGAAAATCACAGGATTGGCTAATGCGCCATGTGACACGGCTTCGCCTAAGCTACCACGCATTCCTGATGAGGTAATGTTTGTAACTGTACCCTTTTCAATTGCCTCTACAACAATATCATTCATTACATTAGTTAATGAAGATGGCGCCAAGGCAAGGTTCTGGTAACCAGCGTCAATAATGATTCGCATCACTTGATTAAAGACATAGTCACCTTCACGGAAATGATGGTGGAATGAGATTGTCATGCCATCTTGCAGGTGCTCATGGATCAGTGTCTCTAGTGAATCAACTACCTTACTAGGACCTACATTCGCACGTACCTTTGGTGCGACCCGTTGAACCTCTTGATTTCCATACTCGACAGTCTTAAAAGGTTGGTAATTTAATTTTTCCATTAATTCGTCTGGTAATTGACGCTTTACATTATTTTCCAAGGTAATTTCCCTCCTCATCAACAAGGTTCGCTGCCTGAGCTAAACGCATCACACGTTGTGCTCGTAATACAACCGGCCGATCAACCATCTGTCCATTCATTGAAATAACACCAGAGCCTTTTTGACGAGCCTCTTCGATTGCTTCAATCACATTTTGCGCATTAAGAATTTCTTTCTCACTTGGTTGGTAAACCTTATTAACCATCTCAATTTGACGTGGGTTAACCAAAGATTTACCGTCGAAGCCAAGCTGATGGATCAACTCAGTCTCACGGTAGAAGCCAGCTTCATCGTCCATGTTTGTAAAGACTGTATCAAAGGCCGCAATTCCAGCGGCTCTAGCTGCATGCAAGATTACGTTTCGTGCATATAGTAACTCTTGCCCATCTGGGTAACGATGTGTTTTCATATCCGTCGTATAGTCTTCAGCAGATAATGCAATCCCAATCATCCGGTCCGACGCACTAGCAATCTCATACGCGTTCACGACACCCATGGCTGACTCAATTGCTGCCATTACGTTGGTTGATCCGATTTCACGGCCAAACTCTTTTTCTGCTTGTTCGACAGCTGCGACCAATTGATTAATCATCTCGGCAGACTCCGTCTTTGGAAGTCGAATTACATCAACGTTTGCCTTAACCATCATTTTAATATCGTTTTCAAAGAATGGCGTATCAAGACCATTCACTCGAACTACCAATTCTGCCTCACCATAATCAACTGTTCGTAAGGCTTCATACACTAGATAACGAGCAGCATCCTTTTCAGCCAATGAAACTGCATCCTCAAGGTCAAACATGATTGAATCAGCACCATAAATCCCAGCATCTTTGACCATCGCAGGGTTATTACCAGGCACGAACATCATTGTACGACGTAAACGTTCATCTGTAGCCATTAGAGCACCTCCCAAGTTGGTTGATCTGCAATATCCAAGGCTCGTTGTACAGCCGCAATCGTCCGTGCCTTAATTACCATATCAAGAGCCCCTTTATCAACAACCCGTACATTTGCTTGCTCAATATCATAACTCTGTAGAACTGCTGTAATCGTCGCTTTAATTTGCGCACCGAACTGTTTCTTTACATCAGACTCTAATTCAATTTGAATTCCATCATTCCCATTTGTAATCATTACCTGTAAATCTGATGATTCAAGGGTTCCCGCTAAAGCGGTTTGCTTAATTTCCATCAATCTTTTGTCCTTTCTTAATCCGTTCTAATAAAACGGTTTGGTGTTCTTTAATAAATGAATAAGTACTTGGCGGTACCAACAGCTTTGTTGCCTCGAGATTTTGTTCGGCAATCATTTGTCTAACCATTCGAGCTGAATAAACATTTCCATCGGGTTGCCGTTTACGATCCACGATTTCCACATCAATTTGCCCAGATAGCTCACGTTGTAAGGCCTGATTATAAATGTTGGTTGTATGTGAAAGTGGTTCACTCCCTAAATAGCGTTTGGTGATTCCTAAATTAGGTCCAATCCAATTACCAAAAATCCTTGCATCTAAGGTCGTTTGGTAATCAATCACCTGATCGGGGCTTTTTATGAAATATGCCGGAAAAGTAGCATAGCTGACCATATAATCACCACCCGATAGTACAACTACATTCTTCAAATCATGCGTTCCTACTCTAACTAAAGCCAGTCTTTCTTGGCTAGAAAAAAGTGCTTGATTCTCGCTGACCACAAAAACGTATACTAAATCGTTCTCCCGCGCAGCCTTCTCAACCAAATAGCGATGACCAAGCGTGAATGGGTTAGCATTCATTACAATCGCCGCAATTTGTTTGTCTGAGGGCTTTGGCTTGCTGATTTGCGCCAAAAAGTCCTGTATTGCTGGCTTACCAACTTCCAGAACTGCCCCATTTGTCGACTGTGCCAAAGTCACAAAACCAACATGTTCAAAGGATTTAACATACTGGGGCTTTGTGAAGACGAAGGCATGGAAAACACCTCTCTGTCGTAGTCGATTAATCAGCTCACTCACAATCCGGTTAAACAGGCTCGCACTATTTCCGGCCTCATCTGAGGCTGCAATATATTTGAGTACATTTCCTGCCAAAGAGCCAGTTGCAATCAATTTGCCATCAACAAATATCCCAATCACCTCGGAAATTGCCAGTATCTCGTTAGCTCCAAAGTCGTTAATACCCATTTGCGTAAGAAATGTTTGCCATTCCTTTTTTACTCGTGGTATTCGTAAAAATAAATCCCGTACTTCTTCCATCGCGGACCCTCTTTTGATAAGAACCATTTATAACAGTTTTTATTTTAGTGCTCAAATTAACAAAAGTAAAGTTTATTTTTGATATTTGTTAAAAATAAACTCGACTTTTTTATAAAAATAAATCGATTAATTAAAATAAAAGCCATATACGAAAAAGTATTTTTAAATTTTAAAAATGAATGTTATAATTTAAAAAACATTTGATTGGAGTTTAAGATGGAAAACCGTGAGCTTCTTGCCAACATCTCCCAGGACTTTTACTTTAATGAATTAACCATCGGCGACCTCGCTGAAAAGTATCAACTAAGTCGCTACCTTGTTAATAAATATTTGGATGACGCTCGCCAATCAGGCATCGTCACCATTAATATCGCTACTCCAACCGCTCGCGATCGTGAATTGGAGCAGCAATTTAAAGAGATTTTCGATATTCCCAATATTTATATTGTGAAAGACAACGAACTTCCCGAAGGTAGCCATGAGAATTTCATTAAATTTGCCGCTGAAAAGATTGAAACTGCCGTTAAGGATAGTTCAATCGTAGGAATGACTTGGGGTGGTACGATTTTCAATATCATCGAGCATTTTAACGATTTGGATCTTCCAAATTTGACTTTTACGCAATTCGTTGGAGAAAATCGAAAATATAACTCTGCTGCTGGTTCAATGCGCATGGTTGAAAAGGCTGCTGAGAAGTTCTCAGCAAAGTATGTTACCTTATCTGGGCCAGTTTATATCATTAATGACGCCGTTCGTAACGGATTAAAGAATGAAATTGCTTCTCTAGACGCCTTTGAAAATAGTCGCCAGATGGATCTAATCTTTTCCAGCTTGGGAACCCTAGCATCGATTAATTCAATTGATACTTGGCGTAATGGTATCAACGATATTTTCCCAGATATTAATTTTGGCGACATTGCTGGACTCGCATACGGCCGGCCCTATGATATTCACGGTCACTTCTTAAACCAAGAACATGATCGGGTTTTTGGTCAAGATCTTGAAACAATCTTAGCAACCCCTAAAAGAATTGTTGTTATTAAGAGCAAGTTTAAAACTCAAGCTACATTGGGTGCTTTGCGCGGCGGATTATTTACCGATTACATCATTACCGAGCCCATTGCGCGACGGATTTTGGCTGAACTATAAATTAAAAAAGGTCGAGACGTAAATGTCTCGACCTTTTTATTTTATGCTAGAGATTTTGCAAAAGCATGATGACTGGAACTACGATTACGAAAAATACTGAAGCAATTGCCACAATATTTGTAGCAAACTTAACATCACTATGGTACTCATTCGCCAAAATTGGCAAGACAGCAAACGATGGTGTTGCTGCTTGAATAACCAAAGTCTTTTGGAATAGTGACGCTAGATGAATACCAAAGAATTTTGTTCCTGCAGCAATAATTATCAACATGATAATTGGTGAGACTACAAAGCGTCCCACAATTGTTACGACTGTGTGGAAGTCGATCCGTATTGAGCGAAGCCCAAAATTACTTAACATAATTCCAATATAGATCAATGAAAGTGGTGTGACTAATCCACCCATGGCTGGAATTACACCATTGGTTGTATAGCTTGCTGTTGCAGCAGTGTATCCTGACAAAAATGGTAGGCTATTGTAAAGGTGCAACAAAGTTGAGCTATATACAAATGGCAAGGCAATAATGAAGCCCCACAATGGAATTGGCAATAAATGAGCTAGATCAAACTTAACTTTTGCATTTCCATCGCCAATCGTTGGATCATCAGAAGCAATGATCCAAACACCAAAGGTCCAAAGTAATGCTGTATTGACAATATAGTATACCAACACGTATGGTACTGAAACTGCACCAAACAAAGCTTGGTTCAGAGGCATTCCAATGAATACAGTATTGGCAAAATTAATTGCTGCAATCATTAATCCACGACGTCCTTTTGGAACGCGCAAGGCTCGGACAACACCGAAAGCAATCGCATATCCAATCAGGATTGAGAAAATAACATAAATAACGCCGGCACCCAACTTTGCCATCATGGCTGGCTGAAAGTGCGAGATCATTGAACTAAATACAGATAATGGCAAAGCAACGCGCATGATCAACTTTGAAAGTGCGCCTGAGAACTGTTCGTCAAACCATCCCTTATTATTGGCAAAATAACCAATTGCGATCATCAAAATAATCATTAAAACTGATTGAACCGATGTCCAAAATACTGTCATCTTTCTACTCCCCTATTTCAAAACTTTCCTACTGTATTGATCCACGGCATCTGCTACAACCTCAACAACACCATCATCAAAGACACCCGGTACAATCTTCTCCTGACTTGGTTGTGTGATCATATCTGCCAATCCCCGCGCAACTTCAACTTGTAATTGCATATCAACGGACTTCAACCCACTTGCCAACAAGCCTTTAAACAGACCTGGGAAGGCCAAGATATTATTAACCTGATTTGGCCACTGCGATGATCCAGTTGCTACAACCATTGCCCCCGCCGCCTTTGCCTGCCCTGGATCAATTTCCGGAACTGGATTAGCTAGCGCAAAGATAATTGGTTTGTTCGCCATCCGACCAACTTGTTCTGCTGACAAAACGTTTGCGTCTGAGAGGCCGATAAAAACATCCTGATCAGCGATCGCATCATCCAATGTCTGTCCTGGTTGCTGATTAACCTGCTTGGCCAAGGCAAGTTGGTAACTGTTATACCCAGTCATACCATCTTGCACCTTACCTTCAATATCGATTAACGTAATCTGCTTGATACCTACAGCAAGCAACAACTTTGCCGTTGCAACTCCTGATGCACCAACACCGTTCAAAACAATTTTCAGATCCTGCAAAGGCTTATCAACTACCTTTGCCGCATTAATTAATCCTGCCAAGACAACAATCGCCGTTCCCGTTTGGTCATCGTGATAAACCGGAATTGACAACTCCTTTGCCAAGCGCTCCTCAATTTCAAAAACTCGTGGTGCTGCAATATCCTCAAGATGAATTCCAGCAAACGATGTTGCCATGTTCTTGACCGTTGCAACAAACTCGTCAATTCCAACTTGGTCAAGTGCCAAAGGAATTGCGTCAACCCCTGCAAAAGTTTTGTACAAGAGCGCCTTACCTTCAATAATTGGTAGGCTAGCAGCAGGTCCTACATTTCCCAAACCAAGAACTGCCGAACCATCAGAAATAATTGCTACTAACTTACCACTGACAGTATATTTATCTTTATCACTTGGCTTGGCTTGAATCATTTTAGAAAGTTCAGCAACTCCTGGCGTATAAGCCTCACCAAGCTCACCCGGAGTGGTCACATCAAAACTACCTTTGATTTCCAAAACCCCCGTTTTCGCTGCATGTAGCGCTAAAACTTTATCCATATCAACCATGCGATCTTCCTTTCAAGTAAATTCATTCAATGAGTAATGCTCACTTGTTAACAACAAAAATTTTAATCCACTTTTTCTAAAATGTAAAGTTATTTTTTTACATTTATCAAATCAACCCTGTTGTTTTTCATATTTTTAAAAAATGTAATTAGCTTGATATTTTTAAATAAAAAACCTCATAGAAACGATTTACTTTAACGGTAAAGGGTTCCATGAGGTTTTTGTTTTATTCCTGATAAATTATATCGGCGTATTTAGGATCAATAAAGAATTTTTCTTTGACAAACTTACAGTCTGCTTTTATTTTCACATCCATTTGACGCGCTTGTGCCACAAGTTCATCTAGCAGCTGTCCCGCAATTCCTCGACCGCGAAACTCTGGCGTCACGTAAGTATAATGGACTGACCATACCTTTCCATCTAAAATTCTAGTAAATTGCATTTCGGCATTCAGAGTTCCATTTTGCACCCATGCCAGCCGTTCATCTTCTAATAAAAATTTCATCATTAATCCTTTTTAAACAATTAAGTCACAATGCATGTCTGCAAAAAACTTCTCACATTCACTTGCTAATAGAAATAGCTTAGGTCGCTAGCCACGGTTGGATAGGCCATAATCATTGTATTCATTTCATCCAAAGAAATCTTTCTTTGAATCGCAAATGTGAGTAAATTAATAAGTTCATCTGCTACGGTACTGATAATTGAGGCACCGACAATCTGATCATGCCGATTTATTGCCACAACAATCTTTGCTAATGGATCGGCTATCCGCTTATATGTGTACCAATTTGTCATATCTAGAATTTTCTTCGAGACATCTGCTGATTCGTCAAACTCGCCAACTTGCGCTAGCTTAGTTGGCCCATAAATGATATACGGAATTACCGGATAATCAATTGCTCGCGCATTTTCATTTCCTAAGTTAGCACCTAAATAATTACCTTCAAAGACCGATACAGGCGTCAAATGTGGTCGCTTTTTTTGTACTACATCTCCCAACGCATAAATGTTCGGGTTTGATGTCCTTAGAAAATCATCAACAATAACCCCGCCACGTCCACTCTTTACGTTCATCTTTTCGAGATTTAATTGCTCAATATTGGGAGTCCGACCAACTCCAGCAACGGCATAATCAGCGAAGATTTCAAATTGTTTACCGTCGGAAAGTAATAAACCACGCTCAGTTTGTTCGACTTTATTAATTGCAATATTTGCCTCAAAATTAATTCCATCCGCCTGCAAACGTGCAAGATAATCGGCGCCCACAGTCTTTTGAAAATTGCTGATCTCTAAATCAGTGATTGAAATAACCGTAACATGTGCGCCGGCCGCATTCGCAAGTTGCGCAAGTTCAAGCCCAATTGGACCTAGTCCCAGAAAGACGATTTCCTCAGGCAATTCATCCAGTTCCAGAAAATCGTTGCTGTTATTTAAAAGTTCGCCACCCTCGATTGCCAATGTTCGTGGCCGGGTCCCAGTCGCAATCACATAATGGGTCGCTTGATATTTTTTTTGACCAACAAGCAACATTCCATCATCTGTGAAGACTGCCGTACCATAGATTGCTTCAATTCCATTTGCTTTAAGTCCCTCAAAAGACTGCTTTGCATACGGATCCGTGATTTCAACTTTTCGATTGCGCATTGCAGCCCAATCAACGGTCAAGTTCCCCTTCAAACCTTGTCCTTGTAGCTGATCAGCGTGGTGCTTTGCCTCAACCACTGCCATCATTGCCTTAGTCGGATCACAACCGTAGTTTGGACAAGTTCCGCCCCACTTATCGTTTTCAATTACCGCAACATTAAAATCACGCGCTTTCAGTTGATATGCCAGAGCCAAACCGCCTGGTCCACTTCCAATAACGATATAATCAAACATAAGTCACCCCATTTCTATCGGCCAAAACGTAGATAAATACAATCCATAGATTCCAATAATTGCTTCCTTGACTACATTGTAAGCCAGAACCCACCAGCATTAAAGCAAGTAGCTCAATGATCTATTTGTCTTGTCCGAATTTCAATCCTTTAAAAGCCTAAATTCAAAACACGCAAGGAAGTTACAAAAAAACACTCGAATTAATCGAGCGTTGCATCATTTTTTATCCCAAGCCACTAATTCGTCCTCAGAAAAATACATTTGCTGAACACCATTAAAACGCACAAGATACTTCTCTGTCTTATTGTTATAGCTAATAACAACCCCAGGTACCCCGGGATACTTACTCTCAGGTAACGCGACGTTCTCGCCCGTTTTAAACTTAATCATAATAATTCTACCCTTTCTAATCAACAAGAATACCAATTTAACAACGATACTAAGACCAACGCCACTTGGTAAACTTACAACGGCACCAACTTTATATTTTTTCATATGTCTCCACTCGGGCTCGAACCGAGGACCAGCGGATTAAAAGTCCGATGCTCTACCAACTAAGCTATAGAGACATTATCGTCGGCATATCAATTACCACTTCAAAGATAATTCCCCCTAATATGCCGGCAACGAAGAATATTTTAACATAAAGATCATGTAGATCAAGGCTATCTTGTACTAAGACACCAATACCAAAAATTAGCAATAAAAAAGCATCCGAGGAATATCGAATGCTTTGGTCAATATTGGTGCCTCAATTTGGTTTCGAACCAAACCTTATGAAGAAAAAATCATAAGGGCTCCTAATCGGGCTCTAAGGGCATGAATGTCGCCGGTTTAATAAGGAACTCCATCGTTAACGTGTTAAAAGTTTGATTACAGATTTTGAGCAAAGCTTTAAAATAATTGTTCCCGGCGACAATTTTGCTTGGTGGGGTCGAACCACCATCGACTTGTGATAAGTCTGCTCTACCATTGAGCTAAAGAAAAATTTTGTTCTTCCATATGTTGCTCTACATAATATAAACAACTTATCACCCACTCACAATGTACAGCCGTCCTAAAGAGTTATATTTCCAAAATTCTGGGCGCAAAATAAAAGAAGACAACCATCTGATTGCCTTCCCTCAATTAAAACGATTTCTTATATAACCAATCTTCATCTGCGAACGAAAATGTTTGACCGTTCTTTACCAATTCGTCAAATTTTTCAGTAGTTTCAGCTACCTCTAATTGTAATTGTGTCATAACACCATTAACATCACTGAATTGTACTTCATAATTTCTGCCATCACTTGTTAAGCCCGTATTGGGTGCGAAGCTTCCGTAATCGTGCAAGACCGTCCCTTTAAACTTTTGATCATTAACTTTACTCATAGTAAAGACTCCTCTGTAAAAGTGATTTTCACCTATGTCTGCTTTTAATCATATCTCAATATCCATATAAATAGAACAGCCTTATCATTTTTACAACATTGCTTTGCTATCTTCCATAAAAGCTTCAAATCTATCAAGAGAATTGCCAACTAAAAAGACCAATTTGCAAACTGGTCTAAGCATCTTTAGACACGATCTAACTAAATTTTCGTAGAAAAGCGAAATATTCATACAAACCTAACGCTATTAAGAGAACTAGGCCGATGTATATCGAACTGGCTATAGAAACAACTGCAATCACCGCCAGACCAATTGCCGAAGTTGTGAAAACTAGCGAGAATTTCTGTAACTTCGTTAATTTGCTAGTATCACCTTGAAACGATACAGCGGTCATTATCGTACCAACAATAATCATTATCCCAAAGAAAATATGCAATGTAATCATAATCCTATCCTCCCTTTCTATATTATACTATAATAAAACCAAGATAAAAAGTTGGCATTGCCCAGACTCATCATATACTTATGCAAGCAATCTCGATTACAGCGCACAAAAACACCATTATGTATAGATTATTTGAAAAAATTTCAAAAGTAACATGTAAAGCGATCTATGCTTAGCCTCTGCGCCATCTCCTTAATTAGTAATCCTAATATTTAATTTCAAAAATAATCCCGGATTACTCAATCGGATTCTGAAGTCAGTAACAATAACTTGGTCTGCTTTAATTGGTCGCTTGCGCGATTTCAAATTCTTGCTCGCACCTTCATGACTTATTAATATCTGGTAAACTTTCATAAGAGCATTTACTATTTTAAGAAATCCGCTATACAGCGACTTTTTGCCAGGTACAATGAAGATATGAAAAATATGTTAACGGAAAGCATTCGTCGTCAAACCGACGAACAAATCATTGATGCCACGTTAACTTTGTTGCAAAGCCAGACCTATGACCAACTCGCGGTAACTGAGATTACTCGCGTGGCAGGCGTGTCACGGATGGCTTTCTATCGCCATTTTGGTACAAAGGAAGCAGTCATCAAGACGTTCATCACGCAACTTACTGAAGATTTCTCCCAGGAAGTTGCTGCCTTGCCATTAGAGTCTGAGCTCATCGCTGAAGCATTCTTTGGCTTTATTCAATCAAATGGAACCGCCATTGCTGTCTTACTTAATTCTGGTCTACGTGAACAGTTTTATCCAGCACTTCGCGACATTCTACATGGAATTTACACCGATTATCTTCGTTCCAAAGCAACCAACGCAATGAGCATTGACTATGTATCTGACTTCATTGCTTCAGGAATGTTGGCGCTCGCAATTCGTTGGATTGCAACTGGCCTGCATGAATCAGTTGCAGAGATGACCCAAATTGCAGCTGATATGACAGCTGCTCAACAAGCAACATTATAATCACAAAAGAGCTCAGTAGTCGCTACTGGCTCTTTTAATTTGTTAGCAAATTACTAACGAGGCTGTTAGAATTAAATCTATCATAATATTTTGGGGAGGTGTGGTATGACAACAACACTGAAGAATGATCGGATCCGCATCCGCGATCTACTAATTTTTACAATTGGAACGGCCCTATATGGCTGGTCGCTTATTAACATTAATATTCCTAATGCCCTTGCTGAAGGTGGCGTCTCTGGGGTTACCTTGATTATCCGTGCGCTAACTGGTTTCAATCCAGCCTATGCCACTCTCTTGATCAACATTCCCCTCCTACTCTTCGGGTACCGCCAACTGGGACGTAAATCTTTAATTTATACGATTTTTGGCACTGCCGCCCTTTCCTTCTGGCTTTGGTTTTGGCAGATGTTTCCTTCAAACATTAATCTTCACCACGACATCTTCATTTCAGCATTATTAGCAGGGCTTTTCGCCGGCTTCGGTTCTGGTATTATCTATCGGGCAGGCGGAACGACCGGTGGTACAGACGTGCTGGCTCGGATTTTTGAGAAAAACTTCGCTATTCCAATGGGACGGTCGCTGTTCGCGCTTGATGTTGTTGTACTTATTGCCTCGTTGGTTTATATCGACTTGAATCACATGGTTTATACCTTGATTGCTTCATTCGTGTTTGCCCAAGTGGTCAACTTTACGCAAGGAGGCGCTTATGCAGCACGTGCCTTCATGATCTTTACCAGCCACCCGGATGAAATTAGTCATGCAATTATGGACACGCTTGGCCGTGGAACTTCGTTGATACATTCCGAAGGCGGTTATACCCATAATCAGCAACAAGTTGTTTATGCCGTGGTAGACGCCTCAGAACTAGCTGTCGTTCGCGAAATCATTAACGAATTTGACGAACATGCTTTCGTTTCAATTTCCGAGGTCCAAGAAACGCTGGGCGAAGGATTCACCTTTAACCGCCCAAAGAAACGCTTTACAAGATTGAGCTAAAAAAACGCCATCAACAATTAATGTTGATGGCGTTTTTCTTATTCACTATCACGTGATTGCCGACCGGCATTACGCTCTCGATTTGAAACTTTCTGATCATCTGTCTCGTGCTCTGATGCATCAATGTCTTTGGGACTCTGAGCAGCGGCACTCTCTTGCGCTTGTTGCATTGCTCGTGCAAAGGCACCCTTTGGCGCTGCAGACTCCAAGCGACCAGCCAAAGCGTCATCTACAACATCCTTGACCTCAAAGCTATTCTCAACGTTCCGACGTAGCCGTGGACGCCAAATAACAATAATCAATGTTTGGATAACAACCATAATTGCTCCGACAAAGAAGTATAAAGCAATACCAGCATTGGTCACATAAGTCATGAAGAACATCATAATTGGCATCATGTACATCATGGTTGCCATTTGTTTCTTCTGCTCCTTAGGAACACCGATCATTGATAACCACGATTGGAGTGCATAGACTGCCGCGGTTGCAATCGCTAAGGTAATACTCTTATCACCAAGCGTGATACCAAAGAAGGCGGTGCTACTGATTCCCTTAGCATGCTGAATTGCTTGATACAATCCAAAGAAGATTGGCCATTGAATAATCAATGCCGCAAAATTCATACCACCCAATAATGACACATTATTCTCACGATAAATTGACATCATTGCAGCACTAGCGCGTTGTTGGTCCGCTGGGTTAGTAGCAGCCTTTTGCGCTGCTTGTACCTTCGTCAA
Organism: Weissella muntiaci; assembly: GCF_008107635.1. Taxonomy (GTDB): domain Bacteria; phylum Bacillota; class Bacilli; order Lactobacillales; family Lactobacillaceae; genus Weissella; species Weissella muntiaci. The sequence continues at coordinate 21,991 of NZ_SDGZ01000007.1, forward strand.
CTGAGGCTGAAGCATCCGCATCTTTTCCTGTTGAATCGTGGCCAAACGTTGTTGATGTACCATCAACGGCAACATGATTGTCCGCACTACCACAGTCAAAATTACAATTGACCAACCGATAGCGTTAACACCACCAATCGCATGATCCACATACTCCATGAAATCAGTTAGTGGTACCTGTAAGAAACCAATCTTACCTGTAATCATCAAAATGACCAAAACGACCATTAATATTGGGGTTAACCCTTTAATTTTCATTCTTTAGCTTCCTTTACGTTAAATCATAAGGTAAATTATAGCATATCCCTATCATAAATCTAGCAGAAATTATAGTGCGCCTAGCACGCTTTACAGTTCTTTTTGTAAAAAAAGGTTGGAATTGATCAACAATTCCAACCTTTATTTTATTTAACTAATCTAAAAGTGATTATAGCTTACGTCCAGCACGACGCTGACCGATTTCAAACATAATCATCGCAATTGACCCAAATACAATTGGTCCGGCGATTGTCCAGATACCATCAAAGTAATCCTTGATCTGGAATGGTGCCATGATTGTCAAAGCGATTGACACAATCACCAAAGCTTCGACCAAGAAGGTCACAATCCAAACCGACGTCTTACTCTTATAAAAGACGAAAGGACGCTCGACGTTGTTCAAACGTTTGAACATTGGGAATGAGAAAATCAAGAATACATATGGCAAAGTTGATGAAACGTTACTCATGTTCGTCAAAACTTGATAAAGTTGCGTTGCTCCATTACCACCAAAGGCAATTCCCAATACCAATACTGAGACAATAATTGCTTGACCCCAGATTGTAAATGATGGAACACCATGGGTATTAAGGCGACGCATCCGCTCTGGCCAAACTTCCTTAGGTGAACCCATGATAAATGACTTCAAAGGTGCATATGAAAGCACGAAGAAGGCTCCCATGTAGGCCATAAACATTGAAAGACCAGCAAAACGAGTAAAGATCTGTCCTAACAGAACTTCACCGCCATGCCCCATGCCAAGAGCGTTACCAAGTTGATAACCAAGGTTGTTCATCATTACATAAGTAATGTTTCCCAAATTAACGGTCTTATCATTGAAAAGCGTTGACCAATTTGATGAAGCACCCCAAAGCAAGATTGATAGTGAGTATCCAACACCAATCAAAACTGTTGAGATCAGAACTGCTCGTGGATAAGTCCGCTCAGCGCGATCAACATCCTTCATGATACCACCCATTTGCTCCAAACCAGCGTAGGCAAAAATACCATAGAGGGCAAATTGGATTGCCTGACTAAGCGTATGGAATGATGGGTTTGATGACTGAATGAATGAATGTAACTTTAGTGGTTCTTGGAAAGCACCATGATGTCCAATCAAGACAATAATTGATGCCAGCAACAAGATGATATTCAAAGCCATTACGAACAATCCACCGGCAGCTGAAATCTTTGCTACTGATTGAACTCCACGATTAACCAAGAAAGCTACTACTACAACGAACAAAACTGCCAGGACACCAACGGTCTGCAAACCGTTCATTCCTAGGAAAGACCATGTTGAAGTTGTATCAGATCCGAACAATAGAGTAGAGATCGTAATCCATACCTTTTGCGAAACATTGATCATCCAAATGATCCAAGACGCGATAACGATGAAAGTTGCAACGAAAGCCCAACGAGCTCCAATTCCTGCCTCCATCCATGAGTAAATCCCACCTTCTGACTCTTTCAGTGATGCACCGAATTCAGCGTACATCATTGAAGTTGGTAGGAAAAATAGGAACCCACCGACCAAATACCAGATGATCGAAGCATAACCCATTTGAGCAAAAGCCACCGGACCATTAGCGAACCCAAAGACCGATGTAAAAATCATCATTATCAGGGCACCCTGGCCAATTCGTTTCTTATCCATACGAAACCATTCTCCTAAAAATAAACTATGAAAAAAATTCATGTAAAACAATTTCTATCATTCTACTCCTTTTCATAGAAAAAATGCAACTTTATTAAAATTTACCAAGAAAATTACGAATTATCTCATATTTATTCATTGTTTTTTCTGCTTAATGCCATTTACAACTTTGCTAGTTAAGCAAAATACATCCAATCTACATCATACTTAGCCATTGAATTTATTCATAATACTTTCAATATCCTTCAGAATCAGCGATAAACTGCCATCTGGATTGTTGATTATTTCTACCTTAGATTTGTCATGAAAAATGGTTGTCGGAATCGAAATTTCAATCCCAGAATCTAATTTAAATCTTTGAACTGCAAATTTCTTCTCATATTTCGCTGGGTTTGCAATTGTGATTTCTGGTTCAACTTCCTTCTCAGCAATCACGCGTTGGAAATCTTCACGTGCTGCAATATTTTGTTCAAAGACCTTTGCACTTACATCCTTAACATTGAGGATCTCGCTATCGCTAATTTGCTCGAAAACGCTTTCCTGAGCCTTTGCAAATGCTTCATGTAATGGAACATCATATTTGTCAGCAACTGTCTTAACGGCCTTTTTTACCTCAGTTAATTGCACCTTATTAGAATCTTCTGGTGAAAGTTCCAAAAAGCGCTCTGAGAAATTGTTAACTCGATGACCATCAACCAGATAGCGCTTCTCCGTCAACATATACTCTCCGGTCATCAGATTAACAATAATCCCTTCATCAGGTCGCTGACTACCAGCCGGTAGAATTGCCTGATTCAAAACCAAATTATTAACCATGACATCATCTTGATATTCAACGTTATGGGCATAACGTGGCACGAAATTCAGTTTGAGCAAAGCAAAATAATCGTCTGGGCCTTCTGAATACTCAAAACTTAGTACATCCCCCGCCGGAATTTCTTCAGCCGCCGCAATTGTTTCAAAAAATTTCTCTGCTAACTGTCCCGTCTTGTCGGCAAAGCTCAATTCATTATTTGCATCAATGTAACCTGCCAAATAGTCCGTTGCAACGAGCTGTCCTGTCTTAACATCACCTTGTTCAAGCTTAGCAACCATATTCTCGAGATACTCATGAATCCCGCTTTGCCCTAATTGTAGTTCACCTTGAGATGTGACCAAGTGCCCAGCATCTTTGTCTAGTATATGCAAAACTGCATGTTTAATTATCATTACTAATTCACCTTTCAGAAATAATAAGACTTAATAGGTTTGCTCCAACAGCTAAACCCTATTAAGCCTTATTTCAAACTCATTTATTAATTCTTTTTGTCTTAATTGGTAGTGTAATCCTAAAAATCGATCCCTGACCTAATACCGACTCGAGCTCAATATGCCCCCCATATCCTTCGATCAGTTTTTGAGCGATACTCAAGCCAAGACCGTTACCACCTTGTTTTCTTGAACGAGCCTTATCTACGCGGTAGAAGCGATCAAAGACCCGTGCCGCGTCCTCTGGATTGATACCTTCACCAAAATCCTGGACCGCCAACATAACGGATGGACCGGCCGAAGAAACAGCAAAATGGACTTCTTTACGCTCGCGACTGTATTTAACCGCGTTATCAGAAAGGATAATCAAAATCTGTTCCAAATGATCACGTGACATATTTACGATTGTGGGTCCTTCCAAATCATCTTCCAAGCCAAAAGTAAAGTCTGGGTAGATCATTTGGAAATTATTATGCACCGCATGAATTACTTCTTGCACATCAGTATCGCCATCCGTAAATGTTAACTCAACTTGATCTGCGCGAGTTAAATCAAGCATTTCTTGCACAAGCCCCTCCATCCGCTTCATTTCAGTAAGTGATACGGCAATTGACTCAGCAAGAATTTTTGGATCATCTTTACCCCAACGGTTTAGAAGCTCCATGTGCCCTTTAACAATTGCAACAGGCGTTCTTAACTCGTGTGAGACATCCTCCACAAACTGATGCTGTTGTAAAATAAACCGTTGCATTCGATTCAGCATATCATTTACTAACTCGGCCAATGAGCTAAGCTCGTCATGGAAATGTGCTGGTATTTCAACTCGATCAGGCGCCTGAGGATCTTCTTTCAAATGGTCAACTACTTTTTGAATATCCGCGACTGGTTGCAGCAAGAGCGCCGACCACCAGTAACCAAAAATTGCGATTAATGTTAAGCCAATTGCAATCAGTAAGGCTACAATTAGATAAATCCTTTGGAAGATCTGATGAAAAGCAGTTAGGTTATTTTCAATCAATAGATAACCAATCTTTTGTCCGTCTTGATTTACAATCACTTCCTGACGAACTAGTTGTACTCGTAAGTTTAGAAACTTACCCTTGAAGAAAAAATAAGTTTTATTTGGCTGGCTGATTTTTAAATTACTTTGCTTAGTCGGATAAATTTGTTTACCAGCTTTAGTGAAAAATGTAATCGTATAATCAGGTCGTGAGACATTCATTGCAATTGGATCTGTTGTCCCCTCGCTAAAATCATCCCCATGCACCCGTAAGCGTTGCTCAATTGATGCATTATCCAACTGATCACTGTCTAATGGTGCTAGACGCTGTGCAATCACCGTTGCAGACTGTTGCATTTGTTGGCGCTCGTGTCGTAACAACTCATTTGAAAAAGCTGCATTAACAAAAATTGCAAATAATATGAATATCAAAAAAACACCAACAGCTGAGCCGAGCGCCCATTTCCAGCGCAGCGACATCTTACGCTGTGGTGTCTGTTTGACAATGGATGTTTCTTCAACCATTGGATAACTCTCCTTACTGACGCATCACGTATCCTGTACCGCGGACGGTCTGGATATATGATGCTCTTGAGTCAGATAAATCAATCTTATTACGCAAATATCGGATATAAACATCCACAACATTCGTTTCAATCTGTGAATCATAGCCCCAAACCTTTTTAAGCAGCTCCTCACGACTTTGTACGATGTTAATATTTTCCATTAAGATAAGCAGCAATTCATACTCACGCTTGGTCAAATTAATGATTTCATTACCGCGACGCGCAATGCGATTTTCCTTCTCAACCGTTAAATCACGATATTTAACAACACTCTGATGTGTGCTATGCTCTTCGGTTTCAATATTAATTCGCCGTAATAAAGCACGAACACGTGCCAACAGCTCTTCAATAGCAAATGGTTTCACAACATAATCATCAGCCCCGTAATCCAAGCCGGATACGCGATCAATCACCGAGTCCCGGGCTGTCATCATGATAATCGGTGTATTTTTAACTTCTCGTAACCGACGTGCGACTTCAAGCCCACTCAACTCTGGCAACATTAGATCCAACAGAATCAAATCATAATCATTATCCAAAGCGGCCTGCAAACCACCGCGACCGTTATCTTCGACACGAGTATCATAGCCTTCATGTTGCAATTCTAATTCTACGAAGCGCGCCAAATTCACCTCATCTTCAACTACAAGGATACTGCTCATCTGGTCACCCAATTCTTTCTTTAATAATCTAATAAAGTCTCATTTAAACTTGATTTACTACAAAAAATGATATCATATTTTTTTGCTATATGGTATCAAAACTATCTTTATTTATTTAATCTTTCTGAATGCGCTTTCCGATAGTCCTGCCACCGGTATAAAGCTAACATTAGAGGCAAGACTAATACTACACCTAAGATTGCGTACAGCATCGACAACATTGCGGATGAAAATAACTTAGAATTAATAATTGCCGCAAAATTATAGTTCAGTTTTGCAAACCAAATTGCCAAACTCAAAAAGTCTGCCATGAAACCAAACAACACTGTATTAACTGCCGTACCAACAATTTGTTGGCCAACTCGATTACTTGCCATCATAAATTTTTTAAAAGGCATATCTGGTTGACTTTCACGAATTTCTTCAATCGCTGTCGCAATCGCCACTGCCGCCTCGGCAATCGCACCAAGCGTTGCTAGAAGTGCCGCGACCACCCCAATTGTAACAAAGCTAACGCTGATTCCTAGGGACAAGCCTTCCAACTCTTCCGAATTTTGTTCAGCAAAGCCCTGTGCCATTGCTAGATGTTCGAGCGGAAAGATTAAAATTGTTAATAAGACCATGATTGTTAGCGCAATAATTAAAGCATTTGCCGTTACTTGTTCACTAGCACCAGTACTTAAAATTGTGATTAAGAGAACTGTTCCACCACCAAGTACCAAGACCCAAGTAGCATTGAACCCAAAGGAAATTGCAAAGATCATTACCACTAAAATCGCAAAATTAAGCCATAACGCAATAAAGGCACCAATTCCCTTAATTCCGCCAACTAAGAACATTAATGCTAATAGGATTAGACTCAATACAATTGTTACCGTCATTGTAGCCTCCCTTTAAGCACAAACTTCTTTAATAAAACAACCCAGAAAATTCCGACCGGAACGGTCAGCACAATTGCGATTGCCGAAATTAACGTTTGAATCATTCCTAGTGATAGATTCTGCATATATGTAAATGACCAAGTATTACCGTTGTGCAGATACAAAATGACCATTGGAATTTGCTCTGCAATAAAAATCAAAAAGAGCACATTTGTTAGAGCGCCAAATATTTCCTGCCCGACCCGGCGGCCCGCCTCAACTAAAGCTCGAAGTGAGATGTGGGGATTTTCCTCCATTAATGCAAACAAAGTCGCAATCATATCAGTTGCCTCATCCATTACCGCGCCAAGAATACCAACCAACGTCATCGCATAGAATAATGGCTTTGGTAGCTGTGTAATGTACTCCATTAATTCCAAATGCAGACCATTATTATTTGTCAGAGTAAACACGATATTCGTAATTAGCATTGCTAACAGAGTTGTTGACAAAACTGTCACTGTTACCGCCCACATCAATTTTGTTCTTATTCCTAGCACTAATCCTAATGTGAAGATTGAAGCAACAATCGCAAATCCGATGAACAACCAAAAAATATTGCCATTTGGTAGTTGCAAGTCCAAATAAATCGTAAAGGTAAATAAGAGTACGTTTACCAACAATGAAATCGCCGTTAAACGCCCCGTTTTCCCCATTAGAATAAGTAAGATTCCCAACACCAAAACAAGCAAGGGTATCCAAAACTGATCGCGTTTCATCGTTGAAAACTGCCAGATACCATCATCGCCCTTTTGCAAAAATATCTTGTCATTCACGTGCAGCACCTGACTAATTCCTTGTGCTGAATCGGCGCTGTTCATTAATTGAACTATGCTACCACGGTTCTTACCATTATCAAGTTTAGCCTGGATAGTTTGTTCATGTTGGGTTACTTGATTGTCAAATTGATCACTTACTTTACTCTGCTGATCATGCTTAACTGCTACAACCGTCGCAATTGGCTGTTGATACATCCGCATGTTATGATTCAAAAAAACATAACTTCCTAAGGTAATCGCGATCAAAATCAGAACTTGAATTACTCTAAGTCGATAGAGCCGTATGAATTTAAACATTAGTCAGTTAGACGCCGGTTGGAACCAGACATCATAACCTCCTTTGCCAAATATTTAATGCGTTGCATCAAACGCTCAGCTTTTACAGGCTCTTGGCCATCACGAGTTGTCAATAAATGTTCATGCTCTAGTTGATCCATCGAAAAATTAGACGTAAAGAACGTTGGTAATTCATTCTGCATCCGGTATTCCAGAATAACTCCTAAAATATCATCACGAATCCATGCACTCATAGACTCTGCGCCAATATCATCTAATACCAAAATTGGTGCAATCTTTACAGCATCTAATTTCTCCGCAACCTTGTTGTTCTCAATTGCATTTTTCATTTCATTTGTAAACGTTGGAAAATGCACTAAAGTCACTGGAATCCCGGCAGAGGCAAATTGATTCGCCATCCCTGCCATCAAATAAGTTTTACCAATTCCATATGAACCATGTAAATACAGCGCTCGATGATATTCCTTCGGCTTTGCCAAGTATTCTGTAATGAAACTGGCAACCATTGTAAAGGCAGCCTGCCGACCGCCTGCGTTGAGATCATAATCGGCTAACTTAGCCCGCTCAATTAATTTTGGCATTCCAATTGCTTGAACCAATTGCGCTTGAGCCTTTAATTTCTGGTTGGTAACAGTCTGTTCATCTGGTTGATATAAAACAACAATCTGATCCGCTGAAATGGCCAAACTAGGTCGATATCCTTGATGAACTACATTTTCACCTGCTTGGGCCTTGTTTTGCTGATTATAATATTCATATAAAACTGCAAAATCCCGATCAATAATTGTCTGAGGAACTTGATTTTCCTGCAAAAAAGCATGAATCGTTGAATCGTTGAGCACTTTTTGTTTAATTTCCTCAAAGGCACCATTTAGATTAAGCTCCGACATCTTTTCGCGGAGCGCCTGACTCATGTTCATTTGACCACGAGCTTTAATTTTGTCCGAAAAAAGATCTTCAGCCATGCTTCTTCTCCTTGTCAGCAGTTATTTTAGCATTTAATTCTGCAAGTGCATTTTGTGCAGCCATCAATTCATTAGTTGCAACCGGTGCGACCTGTTGTTGTTCCCAATCTGGTCGCGTCTCTTTAACATTGCTTCGCTGATTGTGATAGTTCCGCTTAGTTGTCTGTTGCTTGTTCGTTGTATTTGCTCGACTGTTTCGCTGATTCAAATACTTTAGCCCTGCCTGAGCACTAGAGATCCCCGCCTGGCGCCAGTCATTTACAATTGTTTGAACCAGTGCTTGACTCAATGAGGCTTTTCCCTCACGAACAACTAACTGATAAATGACAATATTCAGCACCTCATCTGGTAGGTGCCCTTCTTTAATCATCTTCGTAATTGTTTTTTGCTCAGCATCAGTCACAAAACCATTTTTCTGCGTTCTTAACTTTCCTAAAAACTGTAATGGCGACAGCGTCTTAGCTGCCTCAATTAATGCCTGCTCTGCTTTTTGTGGTTTCGATGTGTTTTCAACTGTCTCATTTGGTTGCTTCATTTGATGAGTATTCTTGGCTGTTGTAGCCGGACGGATCTGTTGATCATGATAGTCCTGCGCCAACTTTCGTTGCATCGTTATCAAATTAAGGGTTGCATCTGCATTGAGCGTCGTCTGAATTAAACGAACAATCTCAAGATCTGTTAAATCATACAATTGCTTATATAATTGCAACTCTTCAATATTTTTCAGAAGATTGGCTTTAGTGACTCCGTTGCTTTTCAACATATCGCCGATTAAATCAATATCTAATTGGTTATTGGGGCTGATTGCAAAGTTGAGTGCAACCTCATTCGTACCTTCAATTGGGCTTGGCTCAATGTGTTCGAAAGACTTCGAGCCGATCACATCAAAGAATGATTTAGTCACATTGTTTCCAGTAATCTCTTCCTGCTTTTCAGTATAACGGCTTACCAATTTCGCATAATTATCCTGCCCTAAGTAGTGCGCCAAAAGCGATGCCAAGAGTGGCTCAGCCAAGAACTTCTGTGCATTGTTTGGCGTAAACAATTTGTATACCCACCGGGTTCCTTGCTGTAAATCTTGCTGAAATGTCTGAACCAGACCTAACGCTTCTAATTTTTCGCGAGCAGCAATAAACTTCGCTTGATCCAGCACCAATTGATCAAATAAATTTAGATGACTAAGAGGATGCCCTACCTCTTCTCGTTGATAATATAGCGCCATATACAGCGTGAAAGCATCACGTCCAATGATTGGTAGATATAGCACTGTCAAAGCTTCCTGTTCATTAGGGGTCATATCATTTAGGCGAATAACCTTAAATCTTTGATTCAAATTAAACATAAGGATCCTCCTCTTTATTAGTCATTCAATAATTTCTTTAGAATTTGGTCGATTTGCTCATAAGTTGACTGGATTGGGCCGTTATTATCAACCACAAAATCGGCTAATAATTGCTTCTGCGCCAAAGGCATTTGAGCCGCAACTCGTTGTTTAGCCTCCGCAAGCGATAAATCGTTTCGCTTCATTAATCTCTCAAGCTGTTTTTCTTCTGTAACCACCACTACAATAACTTTTTGGGCTCCAGCATGATTATTAGTTTCATATAGTAATGGCAGGTCCAAGATTACCAATTGTTCCCCTGCTATTCGATAATGTTCAGCTTGCGCCTCCATCTCGGCATATACATATGGATGCGTAATTGCATTAAGTTTTTCCAACAATGTACGATTACCAAAAACAAGCTTGCCCAATGTTTTTCGATCAAGCTCACCTGTCTCATTAATCACTGCATCACCGAAGGCCACCCGAATTTCATCAAGCGCTGGCTTACCTACTGCAACAACTTCGCGAGCAATAACATCAGCGTCAATGATTGGAATTCCTTGCTTTCTCAAATAGCCAGCAACCGTTGACTTACCCGTGGCAATGCCCCCGGTTAATCCCACTTTAATCATCTCAATGTTTCTCCACTTGGCAATGCGGGCAAAATGTCGTACCACGCTGTGCAACTTTAATTTTTTCCAATGGTGTTCCACAACGTAGGCACGGTTGTCCGACACGTCCATAAACTTTCAGTTCATTCTGAAAACTTCCCGCCTCTCCAAAGGCATTTGTAAACGAATGCACCGTCGTCCCATGATGCTCGGTCGCGTAAGCCAATTCCGTAATGATATTCTCCCGTAGAATTGCCATTTCTTCAGGCGTCACCAAATTTGCTGGAGTTTTAGGATGTAATTTGCTCTGCCACAATGTTTCGTCAACATAGATATTTCCGAGGCCAGCAATATGCTTTTGATCTAGTAAAAATGGTTTTAAGCGCATCCGACTATGCTTAAATTCATCAAGCATATACTCCAAGGTCAACGAACTCTCAGTTGGCTCTGGGCCAATCGATGCCAAACCATTAACCTGCATAACTTTGTCACTGTCAGTTAGGACCATCCGTCCAAACTTTCGCGTATCACGGTAGAACAAGTCCACACCATCGTTTAAATGGAAGGTTACTAGGTCATGCTTACCCGGTTCAGTTCCCGCCGGTGCGGTGTAGTAAGCTCCCTCCATTCGCAAATGGGATACCATTGATAGATCATCAGAGAAGTTGAAAATTAGATACTTCCCGCGCCTTCCAATGCTCTCAATCTTTTTACCACTTAGTGCTTTGTTAAATAATTCCGGATCCATTCCGCTAATGATCCTGTCCCAACGGACTTCTGTACTAATGATGTCTTTGCCGACAACAAGACGCTCTAACCCGCGCCGTACCGTTTCAACTTCTGGTAGCTCTGGCATTACTCTCTTCCTCCCTTATGAACAAAGGCTTTGAGATTTTAACGCTCACTCGAACGCTCATTTTTGATTTTTATGAACTCAAAGTTTGTGAAATTAGCTTCCCTCAATAAATATCGCTAGGGTTATTGTATCAAATAATGAAAGTTTGACCTAATTCAAGCTGGAATTTATTATGCAGAAAATAAGCCACATTAACTAGTATCAAAACTAATTAATGTGGCCCATTGATTATTAGGATTAAGGAAAACAATTAATTACTAACTTATTTATCCAAACAAACTCTGCAAAACATCTGTAAAAATTTGAAATGGTATCATCAGGAAACTGAAGAGCATCTCAATTATTCCTTCTAAAAATGTATTTGCAACTTGAAAAAATGTATCAAGCATTTTCAGCTACCTCGAATTCTTTTCTTTATATTGCAAAAAAACTTATTTTGGAAACAGCAAAGTTGCCGCTATATAAAGTATCGCTATGTGCGTAGGGTAAAATACATAAAAGAACCATTTGCTCTTCTTGCCTTGCTCACCATTATAGAAATAGATAAATGGTGCAGCAAATATCGTCATCCATGTTATTCCGTCGTGAACATACAGAAGAGTAGATAATCCAAATAACAACATGACTAATGCTTGAATTTTGGTGTTTCCGCGTGTCCAATGGAAAAGGACACCTAGTAGCATGAAGGGCAGCCCTCCCTCAACTGTTAGGAACGACGGAACAAAAATCATATATGTTCTAAGTAGTGTCATATCATTCAGTGACATTAATGCGAAGATTCCTAAGCTAGCAACTATGAGTATGAGCAACGCTCCCAGCGCAAACATAAACATTTTTGTATTTTGCTTAGGATGGGATAGACCATCAACAATCCACATAAGCGATAAACTCAAGAATAATGTTCCAAAAATTGAATTAATTAAAACTATGTGCGGATTTGGTAGGTATAGTTGAAGCACAAGCTCCATCATGCTTGTGATCCAGAATCCAACTAATAGATTTCTAAGATACCCAAATTTACTATGTGTGTAATAATATCCTTCAGCAGCCAAGAACAAGAAAATTGGTGCAACGACTCTCCCAATCATTGTAAATGCTGTCGGTATACCCACGTAATAAAACATTTCATGAATATGATCTACCACCATGAGCAGTATTCCAATTACCTTCAAACCAAATGAGGTAATCCCCCATCGCCCATCTACTTTTGAAAACATTTTTAACCTCTCCCTTTTCGACTTTAGTAGAATTATAGTTTCATTTCCAAACATATAACCTTACAAAAGTGTAATAAAAAAGACCCGCTAAGCAGAAATCAATTTGCTGATGTGAACCCCGTAAGTTG
>NZ_SDGZ01000008.1 GCF_008107635.1 Weissella muntiaci
GGAACTAGCACAAGCGAAAGTGAGGCTGGAAGCGACACAACAGGAACGAGCACGAGTGAGAGTGAAGTCGGAAGCGACACAACTAGCACAAGCGAAAGTGAAACTGGGAGTGATACAACAGGAACGAGCACAAGTGAGAGCGAAACTGGAAGTGAAACAGGTAGTGAAACAGGTAGTGAAACAGGGTCAGATAATGGGTCATTTACTGGTAAGACCAACGCTACAATTGATTCCATTAACGACTCCGTTGCCATGCAAATTAAGGATGCAATGTTAACGGAAATAAATGACTATCGCGCGCATTATGGAGTAGCTCCGCTTCAAAAAGATGATGTTGTTCAAAATTTTGCAGATACAAACATGCAATGGGGTGTTGACGTAGCAAACCAATCTGCAACAGATCATCAATACTTTAATACGCATGGAATTGATATTTTGATGAGTACCAATTTTAGCAAGATTGGAGAGAATGCTACCATTTCAGGTACAAGTTATGGTGTAATGCTTAATGATGTTTTGTCTGAAAGTGTTAATACCAAGGATAGTATTACCTATTCGCAAAAAGTTATGAATGCTAACTTATTAAATGAAGCTGAACATAACAATTCAACAATTTCAGATATTGCAAAAACTCTAATTGCCTTATTTGGAAATGACGGGCAGCCAGTCGGATATCAAGGAACTACTAGCTTGACCCAAGGCTCAGCTCATAAGCAAACTATGCTAAATTCTGCATATACTGCAGTTGGATTTGGAATTGGCTTGGATAAAGATGGGAATGTGCAAGTGTTAATTGATTTTGCTGGATAATTTAGAAGTTAATGAAAGAGCACTTTGTGCTCTTTTTTGTTTTAAAAAGGTATATGCATCAGAATCTATTTCAACATCAGATGGAACTTTAGAATCTTATGGATATAGTCTATATGAGTTTTTGACTTTGTTAGATAATTGTCAAATAAACGAGATGTTTAAGATACCAAAAATCGGTGCTTCAATTGAATCATTTATCAAGCCTATGATTGATTTGGTGAAAATGTCAACGTGAAATATAAACCAAAAAGGAGCAATTCATTTGAAATGTTCCTTTTTTATGTTTAAAAAGGTTGTTAAAAGGTTTTTCATTGTTATATGAAGAGTAAAATAATATAATAAAATAGTAAGTCTTTCGTTTAGGGCTATTTGTAAAATTATTTGTTTTTGGAAAAAGGAGAAAGTGTATGACGGCTAAGACGCTATCCCATCGCGCTATGTTAAAGCATGATGAATTGGATATGACCAGAAATCGCAAATATAAGTTGATAAAGGTTGGGAAATTTTTAACAACTGCTTCAACTATGGCTATTACAGGTGTTCTGGTAAACACAAGTTTTGTAAGTGCTGATGTGCAAAATGCAACAGGAAGTAAGAATAGTGACACTAGTGTTACTGAAGTATCGAGTAGCAAAGTTTCAGATGTTTCTGGAGACAACCTTGATGCAAGTAGTAATACGACAGGTGATCATTCTGAGGTAGTAGTCAAAGCAGGAACTGATACTACAGTTACAAAATCAAGTGAAACCAGTGCTAATTCGACAAGTTCATCTGAAAACAGCTCACAGACTAATTCTGAAACAGTGAATACCAGTGAGACATCATCAACGGCAAGTACGAGTGAGTCGTCATCAACAGCTTCATCACAACAATCTTCAAGTCAATCACAAGAAGCTGATAAAGCAAGTTCGTTACATGTTGAAGCAAGTAACTTTTCGAGTATTGCTGCCTCAGCCCAATCTGCAATCGATTCGATGGCGATTGAAGATGGAAATGCTAATAAAGCTGCAGGATTTGTATCCAATGACGCTTTTGTCGCTTTAGGTCAACATCAAGAGACTGAGAGTAGTGTTGTTGCAGACAACGTAAAAAAAGCTGATGAATATATGGCCAAGGGTGATAATGAAGCAGCAAGCTCATTGATCGTTGCTACGGCAGGTATTATCGCAACTATGAATCAAGAGATTCAATTAGCCGCTGCAATGGTCGAAGAGGACTCTTTCGGAGCCGATGCTAATGTAAAGGCTAGAGCTGATGAAGCGTTGAATAAGTTGCCAAATATTGACAAAATCAAGTACCAAACTGATGCTTATGGAGATCTGATTGTTTCCGTTGATAAGTCAGCTGGGCTTGGAGCATATAACGACGCGATTGCCGCTATTACTAAGGCTGGCTTGAGCTCAAACTTCCGAAACATTGTTGACCCAATTGTTGGTGATGGATTAAATGGTGGGACAATAACTGATCCAAGTGGTATCAGCATTACATTGAGTGGTTCTCGAAATAATTCGACTGCTGCAAATATTAACTGGGGATCAGAGGGTTCGGCTCAACAAATTGAGCAAGGATTCAACCCTACTTTGACGATTACGCCTACCCCTGGTAGCAAGCTAACGCAAGAAAATATGGAGGACATGTTAGTCAATGACAACGGTCTTTCATTCAATAGCGGGAATGTTCAAGTTACTGGACAGGATGTGCGGACAGGTGCATCAAAAGATGCATATCTTTCGGCTGCTGGTGCAAATACAGGTGATAACAATGCAGTTGTTGCCGATTGGCAAACTGGGACAGTCATTCATTTAGGGCAAGTTGGAACTACGGTGTCAGGTAAAGCTATTTCGGCCGATATTAAAATTACTGGTGTAAATGGAGGATCAGGACTATCTGCATTACCAAATACTGGTTCATTCTGGTTCGTTGGTGCTGGAGGTATTTCATATAATGGTGTCGGACTTTCAAGCGACCTGGAATGGTATGTTGATGGAAAGCCAGCTACATTAGTAACGATGGATATGATCACTGATTTAGATCAGGGACAAAGTGTTCAGTACCAGACAGGTGTTCCTACAGCCGTTCTAGCTGGATCTGCACTAACTTATGATGCTTCTACTCAAACATATAATGGGGGACTTCAAACTGGCGGTGGGAAAACAGCTGGAGCCCAAGCATTTATCTCAGTGACAGTTGGAACCCATATTGGGATGAGTTTTGTTGAGTACAATGGTTCAGCAACGTATGGTATTCAAAGCTATGGTAATTTAAGTCAAACTATTCGGAATATTTCCTATCCACAAAAGCTACAAGTTCAGTATTATGACGATACTACCAAGACATACTTATCTGATGATCAGGTTAAGTCTATGGGATTGTCTAACGAAATTAACGGTTTGTCTGGTGAGTCCGGAACAGTTGTCTTGCCGATTCCGAAAAATTACGAAGTAAGTTGGGCAAACAATGGCCAACTGGTAGCAGATAAAGGTACCGTTAAAAACGGTTATGAATTAGTTGGAAGTGGCCTTTCAACTGATACATCTGGTATCAATGCCACAAGTAAGCCTTTGTCTGTAAATAAAAATTATTACGAGACAACTGGAACTAGTAAATTGGCTTATACTTTCGATAACAACGAGGATAGCCAAGGAGATACTCAAAAAGTAATTGTCCATTTGGTTCATGCAACTGAGGATGGTGTTGCAACCAATAACTATACAGTTAATTATAAGACTTCCGATGGGTCTAAATTACCAGCATACGTTCACTCAGTTACTCAAAGTGTGAACTGGACTGATTCACATGACTTGTTGACAGACACTCATGTTTATACTCCAGATTATGATATTGTGAACACAACTTCTCCAAAAGTCCCAGGTTATGTAGCAGATCAAGAAGCGGTTACGTCTGGTTCATGGAATCAAAGGTCAACACAAACTGTCTTGCCTTCAAATGAAGTGAAGTTGGTGACTTACACACCTGCGACTGCCAAGGTGATTGTAAAGTACCTTGATGATACTACTGGTGGGACGCAAGTTGGTACAACCCAAACGATTGATACCATCACAAACGGAAAGGGTAGCTATACTGTAGTTAATCCAGACCCTAGCAAGTGGGTGATTTCTGATATGGTATCTGAGCCTGTACAACTTTTGTATGGCACTTCAGCAGATGGTGTAGGCTCTATGACTACGGACGGTCAGAACTTTGGTTCAAAGATTTCTTATGTAGGATCTGATGGAGTAGGTGGAGTTCAAGAAATTGATATTCATCTAAGCCACAAAAATAATGTTACTGAATTTGCCAAAACACAATATGTTGTAGATTATAAATTCGGTGATGTCGGAAGTTCATTGACTGGTACAACGGCAGCGCCAAGTCATACAATGAACGTTGTATGGACAAAAACTATTGACGAAGTCACTGGAGCTATCACATTATCTCCAAATACTAGTCAATTTGAATCAGCGGTACCATCCCCTGAAATCAAAGGATTTACGCCTGATTCAAATCAGTCATCATTCACACAACCTATTGCTGTAACCTTCCCAAAGGGAACGCCTGATAGCAATATTGTTGCTGCTTTGCAAAATGAACATATTCTAGTTCAGTACGATGGAGACCACCAATCAGCAAATGTACATTTTGTGGATGTTAATTCGAAGTATATGGGCGATGGAAATGGTAATGATCCGAAGGGACAAAAAGATGGCTTCGATGAAAAGGATGGCAATGAATTAACTGCCTATCAAGATACATTGACTGGAATTACTAGCCAAGGTTTGCAAACAAGTGTTCAGGATAAGATCAAGGCTCTTGAAGATAAGGGATACAAAGTTATTGAGACATCTGCTGGTGCGCAAACAAACGGAGCAATCAATTTAACTTTCGACAATGATGATGCAACTAATCAAAATGTTGTATTCTATGTAATTCATGATGGTGGACCAGTAACAAAGGATGATGTTCCTGGACCAAATTTGCCAGATAAGAACGGTAACGTCAGCGTTTCTACTGAAATTGATTACGTTTATGGTGCAAATGCTGGGGATAAAGCTGGACAACAAGCTGCAAATCCATCAATTGAAAATTCAGTGATGAATGGTTGGAAGGACAAGGTAACCGGAGATATTGATTGGAACCCAGCTAGTGTGAAAACAGCTGATGTTAAGTCACCAATTATTAAAGGTTACACACCTTCAGAGAGTGTTGTATCAGGTCGAGAAGTTACACCTTCTTCGAATAATTCAAAGAAGACAGTGACTTACTTCGCTGATGACCAAAAAGCTAACATCACTTATCATGATGAGGACTCAAACAATCCACATGACAATATACCTGGACAGGTTATCACTGGTTCGACTGGCGAACATAAAACAGTGACGTTGACGCCACCAGATGGTTATGTGATTGATCCTTCTAACTTACCATCAGATGGTAAATATAATCCGGATGACAAGTCATGGACATTTGATATGGACGATGACGATAATGTAGATCAAAATTTCAATTTTGGACTAAAGCATGATTATCAAAATGCCAAAACTGGCCAACCGGGTGTTCCTGATGGTGTTGAACTTGATGCTGATGGTAACAAAGTTATCACGCGTACAGTTCACTATCTGTCTACTACAGGAGTTACTTTAGCTCCAGACGTAGTACAGACAGTTGTGTATCATGGAATTTATGATCCAGTCGAAAAAATGACTAAATTTGTAGTTTATCGTGATATGACTACGCTGACTACTATTCCAAATTCAGTCAAGAGTGTTACATCAGATACTAAGAATGAAATTGCTTACGGTCTTGGTGATGATGGATTAACATCAGGCATGGAAATGAACGATGTGCCATCACCATTTATTAAGGGGCATAATGCTTCGCAAAGCCAAGTGACAAATTATGCTACAATTTTGACGACACCAAGTCAGGATGAAGTTGTAACGTATGATGGTTACAAGGATTCAACAATGTTTGTATACTATGATGATGTAACAGGCAAGATTATCCCTGAGACAGAGCAAATGTTTAGTGGGGATGAAGGTCAAAAGTTTGTAAATCAAAGTTTGGACTTTGATATTTCAAAAAATCATTATTCATACGTAGACACAACTGATGGTAGTGCTGCTGGAAATGTAGTAACTGATGTTGTAAATTCTGATGGAACGAAGGCAACATTTGTGACAGGTTCACATGTGTACTACATCCATTTAACACATCAATATATCCCCGCAAAAAATGGAGATACAGGGCTTCCCGAAGGTGTAACTCCTGATGAAAAGGGAAATTATGAAGTTACGCGCACGATTAAGGTTGTAAATGAGAACGGTGACGCATTGTTTAGTATTCCTCAGAAGGTACAATTCAATGCACAACTCGATCTTACAACAGGAACGGTCTCTTATACTCCAAGTGAGGGGATGTTTGAGGCATATACTGTACCTGAGATGAATGGTTATACTGCAGATAAGTCGTCTGTGGAAGCAATGAAGGTTACGCCAGACACCAAATCATCGGAAGTGGTTATCACTGAAATTGCCCAAGGGCAAAAAGCTGAAATCTCGTATGAAGATGAGAGCGGTAACAAGATTGATTTGAGTTCTAAAACCCAGAATATTGCAGGTAAAACAGGTTCTCAGGCAAGTGTAGGTCTATGGGACTTCGCTAGTGCTGGATTTATGATTGATGAAGCTAAGGCCAAAGCAAACGGTTTGTCATTGTCAGATAACGGAAAAACACTCAATTTTGCGTATGATACAGATACAAGTAACACGCAAAAGTTTGTTATTCCGCTAAAGCATGTAATTCGTGGGGCAGTAACTGGTGATAAAGGTCTACCGGATGGAATGACTTTGGATAGTAATCATAACCATGTAGTATCACGTACGATTAATTATGTTGATGCAAATGGTAAGGTAGTAAGTCCTAAATATGTTGAACAAGTTGCTTACCATGCAACAATTGATGTTGCATTAGGTAAAGTTTCTTGGACAGTAGATAAGGCAAACTCAGTGGACTCACAAACGTTGACACCAACATTGATCAGTTCTGATTCAATGGAGTCTACTTTCAACCGAGGTATTGTTGGAGGCAGCTTGCAGGATAGCTTGAATGAAGTTTCAGTTCCAACATTGTCAGGCATGAAACTTATTTCATCAGATGCTAGCGTTAGTGATCTAAAGGTATCACTTGGAAGAGATAATGCTGTTGTCAACGTTGTATATGCCGAGCAAGGTGCTACCGGTTCAGAAGTATCATCAGTAGTTGATAGTGCTGGAGCAAGCCAATCATCAAATAATTCAAATGCCTCTGGAACTGAGAACTTAGCTACCGCACAACAGGATGCACAGTACTTCATTGACCTGGCATCTACTGCGACTTATACAACTCCTAATGTGGACAAAGCAATAGCAGTATTAAAGGCAATGTTGAGTAATTCTGATGTTACCGCCCAAATGATTATGGATGAATTAAATGCGAATAAACCAGCATTGATGCAAATCAATTATGCAATCAAGGGAGCCGGTACTCCAATCGCAAATTCAGACTTCATTATGGGAACAGTTTCAGATACTGTTGCAGCGGGGGATGATCCAAACGCAGGATTTAAAATCCCATTGAAGAATATTCCAGGATATAAATTCGCAAATACCATCAACAATGGTTCAACCGAGTTTAAAACTGCATCAGGTAAGACAATTAAGGTCGTAATTGGTGAAGGTGGCGCATACATTGAAGACGATATGGAGTCTATTAATTTGACTATGGATTATGTAGTAGACAATACTTCGGGTACTAGCCAAGCAGGATCAAATTCGTCACAAGGTTCGCAATCACAAGCTCAATCACAAGGTTCAGCGGCGCATAGTAACGCAAATTCTCAACCTGTTGATAACACGTCAGGCGACAATAAGGGTGAAACTGGTAATCCAGTTGTTGATACAACAGTTACTCAACACTTTATTGACTCAACTACGGGTAAAGAGGTTGAAGTATTGGCACAAACTAAGGCTGGAACACCAGGTAGTGATCATAAATTTGATCTACCAGATTTCGGTGCTCTAGGTTACGGTGACGATACCTCTAAAGCTTCAGATCAAGACAGTTTGACCGGTAAGTTTGGAAACAAGAATAGTGATATCTATCATTACTTAGTTGAAAAAGAGGTCCCAGCTACATCGAAAGATGAGGGAGTACCTTCAAATGTCGATGATAAGACTGGCATTGCCGAAGTCACTCAAACTGTGAATTTTGTGGATGAGAATGGTAAGAAAATCTCTGATTCAAATATTCAAACTGCTAGTTTCAAATACATGAAGAATTTGGTTACTGGCAAGATCACAATGACTGTGGTTAAGAATAATTTTGTTGAGGTTAATGCTCCAAAGGTGGATGGTTATCAATTACTGACACCTTCATACGCTACAATTAAGCCCGTTAATGGGCTGACAGCTATGTCAGAGTCATCAGTGATTAATGTGCCATATCATCAAATTAAGACTATTTGGAATGATCAAAGTGGTAAGGAAATCAAATCTGTTGTAGGAACTGCAGTAGTTGGAGATGTTGATGGATACGTTTTGGTAAACACTAAGCAAACAGCTAAGGGCGATACTGTTTATACTATGGAAGCGGTTGATAAAGCCACTCCCGGAGCCGACAAGACAATCGATAATGGTAACGATAATGCGGGATCCCAAAACAACGGTGGTTCAACAAAGGCTGCTGTGAACGATTCACCAAGCACAAAGGCTACTATGCTACCAAACTCAGATACTGGCGTTCAAGCTGCAGGTATTGGCGGAGCTGGCGGTACTAGTCAAGCAACTCTGCCTGACACAGGAATGACTGATAGTTGGTTCTTAGTTGAGGAAGTAGTAGGAGCTTTGACACTTGCTGGAGCTGCGGTAGTAGGAAAGAAAAATAAGCGTGAGATTTAAAGTTTTATTGAATTAAAGCACGTTAAGCACACCAGAGATGGTGTGCTTTTTTAGTACAAAAAAACATAAAAATTTAATTGTAAATTAGCGGTAATGGCGAAGGTGTTGCAGATTATAATACTGCCATTGATAACGGTGTAAACATTGGAAACTTTGCCATAGCAGGTGTGGTTATTGTAGGTGTCGTAGGAATGTTCTTTGCACCCGAAGCAATACCAGCTATTTCAGCGGCGATGACGGCGGTAGTTGCATCTGTGAAGGCATCCTTCGGTATGGGCGCTTAAATAGTTTAAAAGATGCATCAGATAGAGTCTGTTGTATCTTTTTTTTGTAGAAAACTATATTATTGGACTTTTAGAATCAATACAAATAAAACAGCCATTTGATTAAATCAAATGGCTGTTCGGAAGAAGAATAATTGGATTTATCACCCACGCTAATTGTAGGGCTCGCATATATTCGGGGAAATATTATGCAACAACTTAATTGTAGTTGATCTTTTGTAATATTACAACAAATACTTTTAAAAAAGGTTATTCAAAGGTATACTAAAGTAGTAACATCTTTAATTTATTTTTTTATTCTATCTATCCTTATAGATGAGCACTTAATTAATTTATTCTTTAATTAGTTTAATTAATGAATGGATATTCCAAAGTGTTATTTTTAAAAGATTTATCAACGATATTTTCGTTATGATTGGACATAATTGGTTTATGGAGACATAATTTATCAATCAATGCTAGTAACTGGTAATAAGGAATACGGGGCTAACAGTTATTTTTTGCAGGAGATTATTATGATTGGACGTCAATTAGCCAGACGGTGGAGAATTTTTATGTTGTTTGATATGCCCTTTTTTGGTCATATTTGTGTTGAACAACACAACAGCTAGAATGTTAATGTCACGATATTTACGTACTTTCATTCATTATTTTTACTTAGCTGCATTTTTTAATTTAGATTTATAGACACTAGTTGAATTTTTTTGACTGGTGTTTTTTTGCGCTCAAAAATCACGACACTTTGATAGGACTATTTAGCATTTCACTTAAAACTCCTATCAAAGGTGGTTTTGAGTGCGATGCTAAGTGGTTTTGTACTACTTAAATCTTATAGGGAGGAACAATTATGTTTAAAATTAGGAGGAATTATTATGCGTTTAGCTAAAAATATTGTGATTAGCGCGATTGAAGTTGAAAAAGATATGCGGTTTATAAAATACACGTATCATTATCAACGCGGTCAAGCAGGTAAGGACTATAAGACTGTGAATTCTTATCATGACAAACTGGATCTTGTTGATGATTTGGTGAGTCTTGCTGAGAAGGTTGTCTTAAAGAAGGAACCAATCACGGCTGTGGGCAGTGCTAAGGAGCTTTTTTGGCGACTTTTCGAACTATTACATTGGCATGCGGAAACGCCGAGTCAGGAGCTTATAAGTGGCGATTACGGAATTACCGTAAACGAGCTTGCGAAGCTGATACAAAATAATAAGTTGAAAAGCGTCAGGGCAGCACGGTATGGAGTGAAGAATGAAGATCAGGGAAAGTACGTATGGTTTGCTGACAGCGGAAAGATAGAGATATCATCGCAAGTTAAAGCTAAGTATGCGTATGCTCAAGTCTATCAATTTCTAAACGCTAATGCCGAATTCAACTTAGTGCAATTGGAGGATTAATATGTCAAATTACTTAGCAGAAAAATTACCTACAGTTATTGGTGAATTGTTTGGTATAGGAATTTCAGAGTATACACTTAATGGCCAGGAGGAACAGACAATTTTTGGGAAGTTCCGGGACACGAATTCTAAGAATATGTTTAGCAATGATAGACAAATTAATGTGCCTATCGTGTCTACGTATGATAAAGAGCCATTTGAACGCCTAAATAAAGTGTTCGAACGCCTTATTATGCAGACAGGTAAACACGTTAGTATGCCATCAGAAATTTCTTTAAATTCAATTTCAATATGCTTACATGATCTTATAGAGTCAAGAATACATGTTGAGTTGTATATAAAAGAAAGTACTGTGAAAAGGACCCAAACTGACGGTGGTGATGAATTCGTAACTAAAAAAACATACTCATTTTTTGAGACTGTTAATAGTACAAGTGTCTTTCCTAATGCAAGCATACAAGAACTTGTGGAGTTGAAACCTGATTCGGTGGGCAATGTATTCTATGGAAATTTGGCTTCTATCTTGGTCGAAAAGAATGATAGTGTTTATTCCAATCGTCAAATACAGGGTGCTGAAATTGAAAAAAATACAAAGACCCGGATGGGCCTAATGTTGTATATTGGCAAAACATTGAAAGATGATAAATCTCCAAATGCTATGAAACTTGCAAAAAGTCTCGCTGAGTATATGCAACAGGTTGATCCAGATAGATATACGACACTTGATATTTTGAAACATGGAGTATATTCCAGTAATGCAAGATTTGCAGAGGGCATAAAAAGAGAAAATATTGATAAGTTAAAAAGACTCATTGATAAAAAGTCGGATTACGGCCGTGCAAATTTTGCAACTGTCAGGTTCTCTTTTACATTGCCAGATGTTGATCCAGGTAAAATTTTCAGGACCAAGGAATTACTACCTAATATATATTCTCCACTAAATGTTGAGAATGATTGGGAGGTGATTTTCAATCCTGACGATTTTACCATTCACGAATTTGCGAATATTCTTAATCCGTTAATTGAACGAGGCTTGCTTGATGATAACGATTTTCAAAACCTGCAGAAGGCTACACACTACAGTACAGTGTTCGACGTTGTTGAGAAAGTGTTGCATAAGCAAAATGTAACTTTAAAATTTGCGTACACAAACTTAAAGAATGGTGCTACGACAGAAATGTCGGCGATCTCATTCTTAGGAACCTTATAGTTGATTAATACTTGTTAAAGAGTAAAGGAGAAAAATTATGAATAACCTAATGAAAAATTTAGTACACTTTTCCGTTGTGATTGTATTATCCATTTTGGTGAGTACAACAGTCTTAAAATACGCGGAGGAACAATATACAACACATCCAAGATTAGTAATAGTTACATTGCTAATACAATTGGTCTCGCCAACGATAATTGCGAGAATAATTGGTAATGAAAAGGCTAGAATTAACGTCGCGTGGACATTAGTTTTAACGTTCATCGTAATATTAGTTTCGGACATTTCAATTACTGCTTATTCATCAGTTTCCTCTGTGAAAAATACAGCGATTTTCGTTCTAGTCGGAGGTATTGTATTGTATATTGTCCGTGCTTTAAGAAATAAAATGGAAATGAAATAACAGTGCTTGGATATATGCTAAAATAGTTAGTATATTTAATGAAAAGGTGACTAAGATGACTTTTGTTTTTGTAATGATTGTAGTGGTATGTTCATTCATATTGGCATATCTATTTCGCAAATTAACAAGCATTGTAGAAACGAAAGTATCAAGTTTACCAGCACAAAAACAATTACCAGTAACACTGGCGTATCTTGCATTTATACTGATATGCCTTGTCGTTCTTGTAATTTTGATATTAAAGATACTAAATTTTTAAAATATTCTAAGCACTGACCAATTTAATATTGGTGAGTGCTTTTTGTTTGGAGAAAAAATTATTTCATATTTGGAATGATTTTATGAGATTTGGTAAGAATAATTATCGAGAATTTAATGGGAGAATTGAAATGAGTACACGTTTAGAAATTGCTATTAAGAAGATGCACAATTTGGAATCAGAACTTGAAAATGCACAGAGGCTTGCTCGTGAAGCTTCAAATGAAATTCCTTTTGGGCAGCCTAACATAATTGGGCGGAAAAACATCTATAGAGACGTCCAACATTATCATAATAAGGTAATTAGTTTGGATATCGAATTAGAAGATCAGAAGAAATATGTGGAGAAGCTACAACAGTGGTCTGATAACAAGGATTCTGGACGTAGAAAAGATGGTAACGTCGACTTTAATAATGTCGCAAACATCGAAATGATTTCACAGATGATTGCTGATTTAGAACTTGAAAAGATTGAGCGAAAAGCCAAAGGGGATTGGACCTCAAATTCTCAGACCAAGCTTCGTACTTGGAAAAAGAAATTGAGTATTTTAGAAGACCTGAAGGCACAAAGTGAGATTGGTCAAGATTCAATGAGTAGTCTTACAAAAAGAATAATTGATTCAGGCCGAGTTAAACGTTGGGATAAAAAGCCTATGTTTTACTTTGTTCAGGGCCTTCAAAAAGTCGCGTTGCAACTGACGGAGCAAGGTGAATTCGTAATGTCATCACGTTATGCGGCTAAAAATGAAGATGATTTAAAAATTGTAAATTCGTTATTAGAAATGTAATAAACAAAAGATCAAGGAGAAACAAATTATGATTAATAGCACATCATTAACAGGACGATTGACGAGAGACGTAGAGCTAAAGTATACACAAAATGGAGCCGCTGTTGCCTCATTTACTCTTGCTGTGGAACGGTCTTACACTAACGCTAATGGCGAAAGAGAAGCAGATTTTATTAACGGAGTAATTTGGCGCAAACCCGCTGAAACCTTTTCGAATTTCTTTTCAAAAGGTTCTTTGGTTGGAATAGAAGGTAGGCTACAAACTAGGTCTTATACTGATCAAAGTGGTCAACGTAGGTATATCACGGAAGTTATTGTTGAAAACTTTACTCCTCTTGAGTCGAAAAACGATAATATGGCACGGAAAACAAATAGAGAACAAAATAATTCGCAAGCTAATAATGGTCAATATAATGCCGGAAACAATGCTAACGGCAATGTTAATGGTAATGGTCAATACAATGCCAGAAACAATGTCGCTGGTAATGGTAGTGATAATGGCTTTAATACAGGCGGAAATAGTAATTTTGGATCTGGATTTGATGGAAACAAGGGTAACCCTGGAGGATTTAACGGGGCGACTGAGGTAAATGTATCAGATGATGATTTGCCATTTTAATTTCTGATTTTAGATGTTTTTTATAGGAGATAAATTATGACTGAATTAATTAAATACTTGATTATTGCTTTGTTCGCTGTATTCGTATCAAAGGCTTACGATCAAATCGTAAAACCGCGTAATCATAACGATAAAAAGTAATTAGAAGATTAACCAACCAAGGCAACTTAGGTTGGCTGTCCAAAGCTATCAACCCGGAAGGGAGGTGCGGCTGGCATGGAAACACTTTGAAAGGAGTGATGCCAATGTATCATGATAGTAAAGGACCGCAAAAAGAAAACGACTTTGCAGAGAACGCAAAAGCCGTTTTGATTGCGGTACTAAGTACCTATTTAGCTGATCATATTGACAGTATGATCAACTTTTTAGTGAACTGTATCAGCCACCTAATACAACTTAGGTAAATTATAACATATTAATTAATTAGTTAGTTATAAAGGTTGATCGTCGCAAAATTATTTACTAAAAAGTTATGTCAGCTAGGTTGATAGCTTTGGAGAGCCAATTTAATTGTTATTTCATAGGAAATCAGCAATTGAAGAGGAGATACGTTATGAGTGCATTTGCAATCTCAAAATTTTTTTCGGATAGAATCAAGGATACGCTAAGTATCTTTAGTACATCGACAGATTGGCCTCAGACTAACGTGAAGTTATTTGAGAATGACTGTTATGAGTTGAAACTGAAATGGAATGTAATTCATGGAGATCAGGAAATTTCGTTGTTTGAAATTGATGATGAGTCAAGAATTGATGCATCCTTTATGACAACAAGAATTCATTTATCTATGAGTATTCTAGAGTCAAAATTCCCAGACTATATTCAAACTAAAGAATATGACTGGGAACTAAGAACTGATGGTCATAACATTGATTTTTTGAATAGTAGAATGGAAGTCGTGGGCTATTGGCTTGGTGCAATGATCCATCTTGGCAGTTATTTGCATCCAAAGCAAGTCGTGAAATCTGGTGAATAATGGAAAATAATGTACTGAATGAAATTATATTTCCAGAATTGCCAAAAATGGTTTTTGACGAAAGATTTGGTATTACTGGTAATCCTGAAACGATATTATGCGTAATGGCTGATATTAGAGCTTCAATATTTCAGAATTCTGATGGAAAAGTTGTGGGAGGAGTAGCTGTTGAATTTGAAGAGTATCTTGATCGAGATACACCGATTAAGGCAAACGGTACTGTGAGACAACGTGGAGCTGGGGATTTACCAGGATACATGTATTTGAAAAAGTCAGAGAATGTTAATGGTTTCTATCCAAAATTTGATATTGTCACAAATGGAGTTAATTTCTCAAACTGGGAAGAGTATAAATTTCTAAGAGAGATGTATGAGCGCCTTGAGAATATCAATGACTTATTAGCTGTACAAATTCGTATTGCTGTAGATAAGGTGGAAGATCTGTTGAGTTCAATAAGACAGAAACAAATCAATCTTGATTTGAAAATCAAAAAAAATGTAACACAAAACAAAGTGAACAAATATTATATTGTTGACTGAATGTAAAATTAAAAAATTGGAGAAAAATTATGAATGAAGTAGTTTTGTTCAAAAATGGGAGTGATGAGAACGAGGCAAAAAAAATCATTGAGGCATTTAAAGACGCAGGTCTTGAAATAGCCGAGATTGATATTCAAGGTGATGAGGACGCGCAAGCAACATTAAAAAATGTTTGTGATTTCAAAACACCTGTTATTTTGTCAAATCTGATTGAAACATTCCAAGGTTATGATGCTAACAAAGTTAGCACGCTAATCGCTAGAGTAAAACAAGTTAGGGAGAGAAATTATGTCTAAAAGTATACTTGAAATAGATGTTTCAGATTTGAGTAGAATGACGCATCCCCGTGGGGGTGGTGAATTTACTGATGAACAGGGCAAAGTAGTAAAAAAACATTTCTGGTATGTAATCGATAAAGGAGTTTGTCCGATTTGTGGTAAAGGTGGCAAAAAGAATAATTGGTGTGAGGTCAGAGATGATGGCATGGCAGTTATTTGCAATCACGATTTATCTGGGGAATCAATATATGGTGAAGATGTCTATCCAACCAGAATGAAGCAAGGTTTTAATCATTATTTTGGTAAGAAATCAAACATCAGTGTTAAACCAGTTAAATTTAATAATATCCCCACAATCAAACAGCTTCCTTTGGCTGATGCTTCTACAAGGGATATCGTTTATAGATTAGTATTGAAATATTATCCGCTAGTTGAGAAAGATAGAGAAAATCTTCTTGCACGCGGGTTGAACAATGAAGATGTAGACGGTAAACTATTTGGTTCTTTAGTTTCAACAAAACCGATTGATAGATGGTCAAAAATATTTGCTGAAAATAATTTACCTTCTGACATTTGGAAAGGCGTACCAGGCTTTGCAGAACAAGTCTTTGGAGACAAAACACTGGTATCTTTTGGTTATAGTTCGCTGACCTACGAAAAAGATGGAAAGCGCGTGAATTCACTTAAAGATGGTGATTCAATGTTAATGGTCCCCTATCGAAATAATTCGCTTCAAATAGTTGGTATTCAACTAAGAAGTGCAAATTATACAGGTAACGGATCAAAATATTTTTGGGTATCATCATCGAGTGAAAATAATGGAGCTAGTGTTTCACAAGAAGTAAACTTTGCATTGCCTACCGCTGGAATGAAAAGGTTGGAGCAACAAGACGGCAAGCTGAGCACAAAAACAGTTTGGCTAACCGAAGGTGGCTTGAAGTCAGAGGTGGCGGTGCGACAACTAGTAAATATCGCAACTGATATTACAAAATTGCCAAACCAGGAAGACAAGCTGGCTCGCTTTCTTGATGACTATGGATTAACAGTAATTGCTGTTGCCGGTACAGCTGTTTGGAGAAAGTTCATTGATGTTCTTCAAGAGTCACAGGTCAAGCGTGTAATCGTCGCTTATGACTCTGATTGGAAAACAAATGAAACTGTTGCTGCAAGACGTAATGAATTAATTGAGGCATTAAGAATTATGGATGTCACATTAATTGTTGCCGATTGGGATGGCTCAAATGGTAAAGGAATAGATGATTTATTAGCCAATGGTTATTGGCCAAGCCTGGAAACTCTTTAGATTTAAAAAAGTATACAAATAACTCAAACCGAGATAGCTATGCTACTCGGTTTTTTATTATAGAAAAGAGAAAAATTATGGATAAGTTTACTGTAGCAGTCGGTGTTGTATCAATGTTTGATGTTCAACCATCCTCGGATGGCTCTGATAGTTGGACATTAGTGATTAATCTTCCTCAAACTTCACAAACAGAAAATGACCTTGACTCGCGTTTAGAAGCGCTTGACGGCGCTGAATACGACAAGATGTCAGACAAGTTTTCGTTCCTCCTTAATGAGGACATATTAGGCAAAGATATTAGGCCAATGATGGATCCGGAAGTGTTGAAGGAATATTTTGTGTCTAAAAAAGCTAATGAAGATATTTATGATGAATTAGAAATTCAAGATTGGGAAAAACAGATTTCGTTGGCAGAAAAGAATTTCAACGAAGGTCACAAGCCAATCAGAACCGTTGGAGATCTAATATCACAGATAACAATTCAAGATTTCACTCTATATCTGAAAAATGAAGAAGACAAAGAATCTTTGATTACATGGGCAGATTTAGATTGGGATGCAAATTACTTCACGGAGTACTCGAATCGGTCAATATTTGATTTCTTTGGAGAATATTAATTATCACTTCATCAAAAAGCTTAATCAGGAGAAAAGATTATGAATACCAAGCAAAAGTTAAATATCACTCATAAACTTGAATTGATAAATTACAGTATTAAAGCAATAGGTTTGAGAATTGTTCAGTATAAGGAGATAACTTCTACAGAAAGACAAGTCGATAAAGCGGCAAATTTCTATGTATGTCGAGACCGAGAAAAAGAAACGGATAAAGTAATTTATTCGACAAACTACTTTTGGGATCTTAAAAATTATCTTCGTTATCATGGCGTTGACGTATCTATGCTTTAAAAATTTATGAAGTGGAATTTAAATACGCAGTCAGGCGATTACAGACTGATGAACGGGTTGGGAGCACCCAATAGGAGAAAATTATGACTAACAAAACAATTGTCACAAAATTAATTGCAGTATTTGTTGATTCTCAATTCACTTTGAAACAAGCATATACAGCCAATAATGACAGTAATGAGACTAGTGTAAGAGCTCGTATATATGAAAATTTGGGTACAACCTTTGAACGCATTGAGCGAGGAGTATACGCAGTGTCTGATGATGCAGCAAAAATCTTCTTATTAGAAGGGGATGGCCGTGATCTTTCATTTATAGACGATAATTCTATTGACTTGATTTTGACTGATCATCCATATTCTTTTGACAAGAAATCGTTAAAAGGTGGAAATCGGAACTTTGCAGATTACGAAGGGTTTCAATATACAATGCAAGACTTTGTTGAAAAGTACAGGGTTTTGAAACCAGGTCATTTCTTGGTTGAATTTTTGCCTGAATTCAATGCAGAAAATTTTGACTATGTAACTAAAGTTATCAAATTTGCAACTCAGGTTGGCTTTCAGATATACACTGAGGTTGATTGGAAGAAAGGCAATTTTGTTTCTAATACAGGTCGGAAAGCAAAGAATAAAGAGCAAATTTGGATGTTCTCCAAAGGCAAGGCTGTATCTATGAGGGCTGACAAAAAGAAGGACTTGGCAGAACCTGGTAAAAGACATTATATGTCTGGTACTTCGGGTATGTTGCCTACAGCTTTTGATGTTCAGCCTCCAGGTCGCCTAGAAAGAATACATCAGAGTGAGAAACCAGTTGAATTAATTTCGGAGATTTTAGCATACGTGCTACCAAAATCGAGGTTTGATATGCCTGTAGTATTGGATCAGTTTGCTGGTTCAGGCAGCACCGGTATTTCAGCTGCATTAAGTGGCTATCTTGCTATCATGATTGAAAAATCGCACGAGTATTGTGAGAAAATCATAAACCGTTTTGAATCGCAAAATATCGAGATATTTAGTGTTTTAAAAAGTAAGGTTGTGAATGAGTTTTATGATGATGAAATTTATTTGTTTTAGATGAGTAGCGGGCCAACTAATTTTAGTTGGTCCTTTTTGGAGGATATTATGACTTTTAAAGAAGACGAGCAATTTGTATTTTCAGTGTTACACAAGGCTGTAAAAATCAAACAACGAAAGTTGCGAGAATTTATGAGCCAAGATGTTAGCTCACTAGAAAATAACACATTAGTAGGTGAATTAATTACATTGGCGAAATTGCATAGTCAATTAGATCGCATACAGAGTATCCAAGAGTATTATGACGTAATCAATTTTACTTACACTTCGATTAGTGTAGGTAGTTCGAATACCATTAAAGCTATGTTGGATAATTCAGTACAAAAATTATTTAATCTTGCAGAAAATGTTGACGATTCATCCTTGGCCAGCGACTTATACATGTCCGCAATCGAAACAACTAATGTGCTGCTTGGAAACATGCTTAGTACAGAAGTTGCTAGGGAGCAATGCAAAGGAAGTGAGCTAAATGCAAAATATAATTTGCCTGCATCAAAGAATAATAGTTACACAACTATCTAAAGGAGAATGATTATGAGAATAAACAATGGAAGTGGACGAATCGGAAATCAACTGATGATGGGATATTATGCGACACCAGAATTTGGTGTTGGTGATGTTCTAGTGAACAAATTGTTGAATTGGGGAGACCCATCTGACGAAAATTTTTACCATAGATTATTTGATCCAACTGCCGGAAAAGGGAAAATATTAGCTTATATCGTTAATAATTCTAAAAATGTGAATGTTGAATTGATGGATACGTTTGGGGTTGAATTAGATGCGTATAGAGCTAGTGAAGCAAAAAGTGTGCTTAACCATGTTCTACATTCACCAATTGAAAAAACTCGTTTGTCTCCAGAGATGTTTGACTTTGTTTTTAGTAACCCTCCATATTTAGCAGATGGAGATGGTAATAATTTTGAATACACTGTGCTTGATAGAGCTACAAATGTTCTGAAAGCAACTGGTATACACGTATTTATTGATAGATGGGATAGATTTACATTACCAAAGTTTCAAAACCACTTTTTGAGTTTGTACGAAGATGGCATGCTTATGCGTTTTAATGATGAGCAGTTTGAAGATTTTGAACAGGTTATATTTATTGGTAAAAAGAGACGTAGTCAAACTGTTATTGACCCAAAATATCAAGACAATGATGTGTTGTTAAGAAAACAATTTTCAAAGCTAAATGAGTTAGGATCTACCCGATTTGGCGATATCCACCAGATGGTTAAAGAGTATTTACCTACTATTGGTGATATTAACCACGAATGGACAGTTCCCTTTTCAAAACAGGGAAAATATACGTTTTCATCAGTTGTCGATTATCCAGAAGATTATCAAGGAGTTGGTAATTCTGCTCCACTACAAAGTTTGTTTGAACGCTTTGTTGAGAGTTCTAAACCATTAGACCAAAGCAATCCACTTAATAGACCCAAATCATTAATTAATTCGGGGCAAATAGGTGTGATGATAATGTCTGGTTTAGCAAAGGGATCTTTTGGTGAAGGTAGTACATTTCATTTAGCTCAAGGATCTGAGAGCGTATCGACTAGCACGAGAAGTGAAATTAGTTCAGATAACGAAGGTCGTGTTTCAAGTATCAAAGAAATTGAAACCACCTCACGTCAGGCGAGCTTCGTAATTGCTACAAAGGCGTTTGGATTTAGAAGGCTTTATAATAAAATGCCGGAACCAGAACGGAATGTTGATGAAATTGAAGAATGAGAACATTTATGTGTAAAAACTATTAATTAAAGTTTTAGTTTAAACCCAATAGGGACAATTATTATCCCTATTGGGTTTAATAATTGTCCCTTTTTTTTGAAAGAAGGACATTATGACTGAAAAGATTACTACTAACAACTTTGTGTTCACAACAAATTGGAATTATACACGCGATTATCATGCTGAAAATCAGCAGGGTACCGAAGACGATGCAAGTTTTTTGTATTATGAAGGGGCAGATAAGTTAATTAAGGCTCAGATATTGTCTTTGACATTAGATAAACTTGATTATGAAAAGTTTGCTTTAGTATTTGGTGTATTTGGTGGTTCATCTTCCGAACTGCAAGCTCTAAGAAGTATTTTATCTATGAATACAAAGGTTTATGCTCAAGGTGCTAATTGGGATGAAGATAGTAATGATTATGACTTAAAGGCGAGAAAATATGATAGAGCGATTGTTTCAAGGCCAGCGAGTGATGCTGGTAAACTAGCATTTAATTTTGTTAGAGAAGACAACGGAAGACATATTCTTGTAGCCTATAACACTCAATTAATTGATGAAGGTTATATAACATCTAATGCCGGGCAACGGTATGGAATTATTGCCAACAAATTAAGAAATGCACCATTTGGAATACCAATTCTCGAAGAGTGGGAAGAACCAATATTTAAGTATTTAGTAGATAAACACGAATTAATTGAATATGAAAGTTGGATACAAAGGAAAGCAATTGATACACCATTCTATGCCGGGAAATTAGTGATTAGTCCTGATGAAGCAATTCAATCTCTGAATGAAATGCTGAATGAAGGTTTAATAAAATTACCTGATAGAGGTGACGGATCCGCGATGTCCGATATTAAGTTGATAGATGAGTACATGGCTGAACAAGGTCCCGTCTTACTCGATACTGTTCGTAATGAATATCAACCGCTATATCGACCTGGTCAAGATGAAGGATATACTGATGAAATTTCGCAATTGCAACCAGGCCTGAAACTTTATCCTAAACAAGAAGAAATCGTTAACTCGGTTGTGACGGCATTTAATGCGAAGCAGAAGGCCATTATTGTTCAAGGAGAGATGAGTACAGGTAAAACAATTGTTATGAGCGCAATAGCCCAAGTTACAGCTTTATCTAGAGGCCAAAAGGGGTACTTCGCGTTTATTGACTCACCTTCCATTATGACTGATAAGTGGGCAAGTGAATTGAAGGTTGTAATTCCAGATGTTGAGTCAATAGTGTTGAAAAATACATTTGACTTAATAAAATTTCATAGACAATGGCTTCGTGAAGGAAGTAAAAAACCAGATAGACCAACATTTGTAATATTTTCATTTGAGTTGAGCCGAAATTCTTACTCTATGGCATTTGCTGGAGTTAAATCTACGTTGAAAATGGCAGATAAATTTGAAATTGTTGACGGAAAACTTGGCCAGTCAACCGGACTAGTTGGTGAATTAAAGTCTCAGGTGTTTAGATCACCTATTACTGGAAAAGTATTAGTGACAGATGTTAAATCTGAGATGGTCACGGATGAGGAAGGTAAGCAGCAGGTTAAAGTAGAGAGCATGGTTCCACTAACGTCGGAAGACTTGGAATCAGTAACTTCAAAGAACTATAAAGATCTTGATGGGAATGTCATGTGGACTCCGAAGGTCCCAACGAAATATAAAAGTTTCTCTGAATTTAATAGTATTTTCCAAGAAAAATATGTTAAGTCGGTTGAAAGTAATAATATTCGTCAGGCTGAATACTTGCTGAACCTTCATAGACAAAGGTCGGAACAGAACTTTTATAAATCTGGTGACAAATTCGACTTTTCTAATTCAAAGACTGCTTATCGACGTCTTAGCGTTGCATATTATATTTTTAAACAGATGAAAGACTTTTTCGATTTTGGTATCGTGGACGAAATCCATGAACTAAAAGCTGGGAACTCGTCGCAGGGAGCGGCTTTGGGTCAATTAGCAAAACGTGCAAAACATATAATTGGTGGAACTGGAACTCTACTTGGAGGTTTTGCATCAGATGTGTATTACACGTTATGGCGGCTTTTCCCAAATCTTATGTCACAGAATAATTATGAATATTCGAATGTAACACAGTGGGAACGTGACTTTGGAAATATTCAAAAGATCGTGTACAAAGATGCGAATGGAAATGAAAGGCATAAATTAACAAGTCGTGGTAAAACTACTTCCATGAACAGGATAAAAAAATTACCTGGAATTTCGCCAATTGTATTTGGTAAATTTTTGTTACAAAATACGGTTAATATGAGTTTGAAAGATGTATGGACAGATGCGGTAGAGCACGTTGAAATGCAGCCCATTTATGTACCTTATGGTCATGAACTTGGTGCTGTGATGCAAGAAACTACTCATCAGTTTGATAATTATCGAAAAGGATTAAATAAATTCTCCGATAATTTCAAATACTCTCAGGCCATGTTGAGGGAAATGGAAGTTTCACTGTCATTTCCTGATAATCCATTCACTGATAAGCAAGTTCGAATAGACGAAAAAATTGTGTTTGATGCTGAATCAGCTCGTTCTAAGTCTACTCTGCAAGAGGACAAGTTGTTACCTAAAGAAGAAAAGTTAGTTGCAATTGCTAAACTTGAGAAATCAATGGATAGACCAATGGTCGTTTATATCAAAGACGTGAACAATGGTTTGCCTGAGCGATTGACAAAAATTCTTTCGGATAGAGACTTCAAGGTTAGTGTACTTAAATCAAATACAACTGCTTTGACGAAACGGAGTCAATGGTTAGAGGACCAAGTCGTAAAAAAACATGTGGATATAATAATTACTAATTATTCACTAGTTAAGGTTGGTCTTGATTTAATTTCTACACCAACATTATTGTTTTACCAGTTGGGGTATTCATACTTTGATGTGGCACAAGCTGCAAGGCGGGCTTCAAGAATAGGCCAAAAGAGAAAAACTGAAACATATTATTTGGCATACGAAGGTGAAAAATCTTATCAGAAAATCTTACTTGCTTTGATTGCTAAAAAACAGCAAGCTACTAACCTAATAAATGGAAACACATCGTCTGATGGTCTATCGGCCATGTTAGGTGGGGAAGAAAGCGGTTCATTAGCCGATCAGGTATTAAAAGTCATTCAGGGGAAGGAAAAATTAGATGATAAACTTGGCCAAAAATCTAGTTCCGAACTTTGGATACTGGATCATATAGGTAAAGAGGTAGAGCCAGTTGATCATCGACCAAAGTTTACGAAGGCAGAATTAAAAAAGCAAAAAGTTGAAGATACAAATAGTCTGAATAGACAAAGCGATGTAGATAGACAAACTAACAATGTAACACAGACTTTGCCGAAATCTGCTTCGATAACTAACCAGGTGACTGTTGATGTTACTGATTTATTTTCATTCACTGAAGATGGTGAAATACAGTATGAGTTTGTTAAAAATGAGAAAAAAGGAATACAGGAGATGGATTTGTTAGCAGGATTCTTTAATTAATAGAATTTGATATTTTCGTAGATGATGATTCGTCATCATCTACATACATATAGACCGGCTTGGCTGGTCTTTTTTGTGCAGTAAGGTTATTAGATGTATATAGAAAGGTTTTTAAAATGTTATAATTTATAGTAAAGAGTTTTTGTAGGAGTATGTAATGGAAGAGAATAGCAATGAAAAGGGCCAAGAAATTCAAGACCTTGATGAAAAAGGTGAGAATACTGAGCTAGAAGAACAATTTATCGAACAAATTGAGAAGAAAGAATTAGATGATGAGGAATATTACGATGATCTAATGCAAGTAGTTAGGGACGGCGAATATTACTTTAGTGATTTTGTCCCATTTATTGATTTTCTACTTGAG
Organism: Weissella muntiaci; assembly: GCF_008107635.1. GTDB lineage: Bacteria > Bacillota > Bacilli > Lactobacillales > Lactobacillaceae > Weissella > Weissella muntiaci. The sequence continues at coordinate 24,375 of NZ_SDGZ01000008.1, forward strand.
ATGGGAATATTGTACATCCGGGACTCAATGGTTATTTATGAAATTCCTAATGGTTATCGTTTTGAAATTCTATATGAACAATCGACTATGAACCCCTATTTGAAGTCTCCAAAAGAACTTGAACTGGATCAAGCAATGCGTCAACAATTTTTGTCGACGTTAGATAACAGAAATAGAACTGACTTTTATGTTCAATCAGAGAAGATTGATATGTCCACATACACAAAGAAGTTGATAAGACAAACTGAGGAACGTTGGTCGAAACCTGACCAAATTGCCCTAAAAGAACGTGCACTAGAAATAATTCAGCACACTAGTGAATATCAAAGACAAGAGGAACGATTCGAGCCCAGGGCGTATGTTGGTCTGTCCTATAAAGTGTATTTTGAAGAAGTCAATGACTATGAAGAAGACGAGAAACTAGATGCAATGATTCAAATCGCATTTATGCACCTAACTAGTAAAGGTGAATATTACAATCAGACTTTATCAACTGTTGGTCGAAGTTTGAAATTTGTTGATACAGAGGCACTTGTAAATATACTATATAGAACATTTAATCCTGAAATGGCTAATAAATTACCATTACACAAGCTACGCGAAAACTCGAATTTTTCACTCATTCCCGTTTCTGAACAAACTGAGAAAACACTTGTTTTAGTGAAAGAACTTGGTGAGATATTTAGGAAATCCTTCAAGAGTTCGATCGAGGAATTAAGAAAAACAAGGAAAACAGATGAGCTAATTGTTGATGAATTCACAGGAAAGACTTTCAACGATGTATTGGCTAATGTATCAGACGATGTATTTAATAACACTAATGGATAGGCGGAAAGATGGGATTATTAGATAAAATTTTTAACAGGAATAATGATGAAGAAGACGTTAACGATATCGAAGTGGGATACCAATTTGGTGAAGGAGAAGATGCCATCCCCTCTGTGACGCTATCTAATGTTATCGGGCCTTCGGTCATAACAACTAATGATAACTATAGGGATGTGGTTCTTATAAGCGATACTGTGGGACATCACACAGTTTGGTTACCATTTTTTATGACCCCAACCGGTTATCCGCATATATTTAAGCCGGATATGCTGGATCAAGTCCTAGCAAATGGATTTGTAAATATGCACTTGGCCGTCAATGCCTTCTCAACTAGAGAGTCTGTTAAGAAGTTTCAAGATCAAGAACAAAACATGATGGTAGATACTATTACGAAGTCACAACAAGGTCAAATAGCTAAGGTTGAAGCGAATAGGCGGCAAATGGATGAAGTTACTGCACATTTAAGAGCAGCAGACATGCAATTGAATCAATTATTTGAAATATCGCTTACAGGCGTTATTACAGCCGATAGTATTCGTGAAGCAGATATGAGGGCAGCAAGTATTGAAGGTCAATTTGCATCAGTAAATGGTTCGATAGCAAGGTTCGATCAACAAGCGTTGACGGGTGTGAAATTAGCTTTGCCATTAGGCTATCACGAGGATAATACCGAAGCATGGCATACTTATCGAGAAGTAAGCCGAAGTGCAGTAGCTATGATTGATTTTGCCCGCTCAGGTGCATCAGTTTTTAACGAAGGCTTTCCATTTATCAAAAACCTTTCCACTCCAGCAAAGAACATTGAGTATTATAACCATGCTGGTACGGATATTATGCCTGTCGATAGTTACAGCATGATAGTTACTGGGTCGACTGGAGGTGGTAAATCCTTTGCAGTCAAAGTATTCCTTTACAGAGATATTTTAATGACTGGGAATCCCAAAAGAGGATTTGATCCAGATGGTGAATATATAAGTCTTGCAAAAGCATTAGGAAAACACGGCTTAAATCTAACATTTGACCATGATTCTCCTTTTGTAATTAATGTTATCGAGGCTAATATTACAGAAATTGACATAGAAGAGCTTACAGGTGAAAGAGACGCAGATGGTGAACCGTTGGAGACAGATGCCTTAGTAAATAGTTTGAGATCAGCAGGTAAAAAAGTTGTCTATCGAAACAACAATTATTATGTACAACGTGTCAGCATCAATGAGGCGATAGATATGGGTGTTTTAGTAATGAACACTTTCCTAACGACTTTAAAACAAGAGCCAATGAACGAGAGAGAAAACAGATTAGTTTTGAACATTATGCGCAAGTTGTTTGAAGAACGCGGAATTAATTCTGATCCAGACTCTTTGTATTCTGGAACTCCAGGAACGAGAAACGGACTTTACTATAAATCACTACCGAAGGATCAACCAACATTAACTGATTTATTTATCAAATTAAATGAGGAAAAGGGAGCCGAACGGTTAGTGAATACACTTGCTGAGTTTGTTTCTGGGATTGGTACTTATACACTGTTTGATGGACAAACAAACTATGGAAATAATATCAGTACTAAATTAGAAGAATTTCTCTATGTAAACTACGATATGTCCAAATTAGACGGGGAAAATACACGTTTAAAATTTATCACAATGACGTTACTTGGTTACCAAGTATCGAATTCATGGATGAAGGCACCTAATGTAGCAGATAAGATAAAACTGATTATGTTTGAAGAACTTACGACTTTTACGACTTACGAGCCAATCAAAGACCTAGCGGCATATATTGCACAACGTGGACGCAAATATTCTGCTGGCGGAATTTATGTAACGCAGGACATGAGCCAATTTGAAACGGATCAAAAATATATAAGTATAAAGAACAATTCTTACAACTATATGTTTTTTAAGACACAGAGTACGCAAGCAGAAATTGTTCAAAATTTGTTTAACTTGTCTGATGGAGCTACAAGGATAATCTCATCAACTGATACTTCCATTGATACGCGAAGTAAGGACCACGCAGGCTTATTCATTCAAGGAAATCAGGTGACTCACGGTATAGTGGACGCTACTGAGACTGAAATTAAGTTGTTCGAGAGTAACCGTAAGAAGCGCATGGAAGCTAAGTTATAAGGTGAGTAAACGATGACAAAAAAATCAAAAATTATTGCAGTTGGTTCAATAATAGTTGTGATCCTTTCGGTCATAGGACTATCTATCCATTTTTCTAATAACGGGGATGCACACAATAATCATTCCACAGTTAAAAAAAATACGGTAAGTAGAACTAAAAATAAAAAGGATACCAATAATAGCGAGGAAAGCCACGGAAGTATTGGGGAAATAGCTGGTTATAGCTATTCAGAGAGAGTGGAAAAAGCAGAGACCTATACTGATTACGATACGCCTACTCTAAATAATATTTTTGGAAAAGTCCTATCAACATATCAACAAGACATAGCGGACCACAAATATAGTGATAATACTGATTATTCTGTGGGATTAAAAATTGATGTAAAAACTCAAACCCTAGTTATCTCTTTTCCAATTGCTAAAAAGGCTAGTACATCTACAAAACAAGCTATAGCCATTGAATTGTTAAAAACTGCAGTTCAACAAAGTGAAACTGTTGTACAAAACAGTCCAACTTTTATCGTAAAAATGAATGGAAAAGAAGTGGCATCAATTCTCAGTGGTGAGGATGTTGTGAATTATTTTTAGAAAGGAGATAGGATGAGTTCTAAATATAAAACCATATTGTTTCCGGCCCTAATATTATTATCTGTGTTAATGGCTTCTATGCTGGTATCTAAGTCGAGTATTGTTCAAGCTTATGATACTTCGGCACCTAACTACCAGAAAGGTTCTGGAGAAGCGGAAGAAGCCGAGGGTCACATCAAAGGTACGATTATTGATAACACAATCAATAAGGGATCTGAAATATTAAGTAATATTGGTGCGGATATATCTGGCGCCTTGGGAAATAAGACCGCCGCTGAGGTTTCGAGTGAAAAAGCAAAGAATGCAAGTTCATTGAGCGCTAAAACTGAATCAAACAAATCTGTTCAGGCATCAAATGCTTCTACAATTTCAAGTGAAGCGAAACAAAATGGTGTTGATGATTATAGCGAAATTCCGCTCTGGAGCAAAATTAAAAGCGCAATTTTGAATATGATCTTTCCTGTTGAAGAATTGAATAATGTAATGTCATTCTTTGGATTATCTAGATTCATCTTGATGCTCGATAGTGGTGAATTAGTAAATAAGGATGGTTCCAATCCCACCAAGTTACGTGGAGTATTTTCGAGTGACGCATCAAATGAGGATATGCTGAAAACTTTAGGCGCAAATCCTTTGGTTGTGATTTTCTTGGCCTTTGATCAGGATGGTAAGTTAATTAGTTCACTGATGGATATTTATCAAAGATTCTCATTATTGTTTACTTATCTAGCAGGAATAATATCAGTAATTGTATTAATTTTCCTTGGTATGAGGTTAGTTAAATCAGGGGTGTTAATGGCTCCCTTAGAAAGAGTAAAAGCGATATATTCGTTATTAGACTTTGTAGTAGTGGCAACAGTCGAGGTCACATATACTAAGATTGTTGGAATATTATTATACTTTGATGGCATATTTGTGATACTAGTGCGAAATACGATGAAAGCCATCCCCGTGGGAAATGGAAATCTGCTACTATTAGCAGAAAACTTGTTCAGTACAGTTGCGGGTAAAACTGTTGAAGCCGGAGTGGCAACAGGTGCATCAATGGCACTTGCAACATTATTTCCGGGTGTTGGAGCTATTTTGACAGGTACTTCAGCTATGTCATCCATAGCTATTCTATTTGCTCTGATGGCATTAGCAGGTCTGATGGTCTATAATTCATTTTTCTATTTTTCAAGAATGATCTCATTTGGTTTTTTGTTTGTCATTGGCCCAGTGATGATAATATTTGCGGTAGTCCCACAGTTAAGAGGGCGATTCTACAATTGGATTAAGGAACTATTGGGTACAATATTCTATCAAGCAATTCAGGCATTCGTATGGGCAATTTGTCTGGTTATCATTGGTGTAGGCTTGACAAGCATGAATATCATTAAGGATCTTTCAGGTTCAAGCATGATTGATGCGTTGCTAATGATTATAGGCGTTAGTATGTTAAGACCCGCTACTAATGCAATAATGAGTATCTTACAAATAACTTTCAACATGGTTGGGGACATTAATAAAGCAACATCAACAAGTACTATTGCAGCTGCTACAACATCAGTTGTAAGTGGTGTAACAGCTGGAGTAGGAGCCGCAGGTCTCTTATCAGGGTTAAGCGGAACAGCATTGGGTGAAGCTGATATTTTATCTAAGATTGGAGACTTTGGTGGACTTGCTAAGAAATTTGGTGCTGGAAATATCGGCAATAGTCTTAAAAATTTGGAATCTGCAATGGCTCTGGGTAAAAATGGTGCTTCAGAAAGTGCTTTGGAAGCAGCTAAGGAATTACCCGATGATGCGTTAGATAAATCTAAAAAAGCAGCAAATTCTAAGATAGAACAGTGGAAGTCAGATGGATATGATGTTGAGAATGGTCAAATTCCCAAAGGTGGTATTGCTGAGCTTTCAGATGCGATGAATGAGGGCTTTGAACATAATGACGTTCGGAATGATCTTGCACTAGATAAAATGGAAGATGATAGTCCTGGAATGAAAACCAAGAGACGTTTTGGGCAAATGTTTGGTAACAATGAGAACTCGAATTTTAAAAATTACGTGGATAAGGTAGCTGGTTGGCAAGGTTTGAGTAAGATGAGCTCAGTAGTTTCAGGTGCTGCAACTGCTGGATTTGTAACTGGCTTAACAGATAATGGAATCTATGGATCTGCGGCTGGAGCAAAAGTAGCTCAGTTGACGGGGAAAAAAGTAGAAGAATTTGGTAATGATAAGGTTGGTCGATGGTTAAGTACATTACAACCGACAGTCGAAGGTGAACCTACAGATATTGACGATTCCCTTGATGAAGCAAGAATATTGCAAGCAAATGATTCAACAAGTGAGTTTATGGATTCATTAGGGCGTACATCCACAGATATGCCTACTAGGAGTGGCAACAAGGGCTTCGCCATAGATGCTAGTACAATTAAGTCTCCTAGGCCTTCGGGTGTTTCTGAGGCGGGAATGACGTTCAAAGCTATGGGGCTTCCAGATAATATATCTGACTCAATGGCAGACGGTTTGCCTGACGGAGTGTCCGCTTGGGGAGTACAAACTAATAAAGGGCTCTCAATAAAGGGGGATGACGGTCAGCTTTATGGTGGTATTGGTCGCGCTGATATGCAATTAGGAAATTCTCAGGTTAAAATGCAGCCCCTTGTTTCTCGCAATGGTACATTTGAACCTAAAGGCAACTACGCAAAGATATTAACATCAGCAGGAGCTTCCGCGATCTTGTCAAACTCTAGGACATTTGATAGTTTGGATGGCATTTTGGACCAGCCTCTCTCAGCTGATGGAATCAATTCAACAGGTATAGGAGCAATGAACTCAGTTGGAGGAATTGCACCAGGAACATCTACAATTACCCCCATGCAGTTTGGTTTTGATTATTCTAATCCGCCAGTGGCAAACGGTAATGTATTGAAGACAATGTTTGATACTGGTGCTGATGCCATGATTGTAACTGGTAAGAATGGTGCAAACCAATTCTACAATGGTCGTATTTCTGGAAATGGCGTCATTCAAACAACAAACTTCAATCCCATTTCATCAGGATATTCGTCAAATATGGAAACGATTGCTGCAAAAGGCAACAGGCCGTCAGTTAATCGAGCAATGTCTAGCATCAGTTTGCATCCGGGTGAAGCGATGTTGTATGACTATAAATCTTCTGCCTGGGGCCTTACAGTAGATGGTGAGCGACAACCAATTGTTTCGGATCGTTTGAAAACAACAGCAAACGCATTGGAGACTCTGCGGAATAACGGGGTTTTTGATACACCGACCCCAGTACAAGCTATTGCAGATGATATGGCTAATGGTATCATGTTTGATATTCCATATCGCCTGCAGTAACGAACGGTCAAGCATCTATGAAAGAACACAATACTTTATATTTAAATGCTTGGATAGGGATGTCCATAATAATAGTTATAGTGACTATCCTTGCAGTGTGGAATGAAGATGCAAAGCTGATCATAGTATTCTTGCTTCCACCATTACGTTATACGTTGCTTCCTGTTTCAACTGTGCTGACAAACAGATTAGGAGACACGTTTACTTTTTTGGGATTATTTCAGGGCTATAGAAATGCGTCAGCATCAAAGATTCCTAATGTAAGTAAGATGGATAATAGGATTAGAACGATTTTAAAGGGAACTGGTAGTCTTTTGGTCAAGTCCTATATTATGTGGGTTGCAGAGGGAACGATGATAATTTCTGGTCAGTATATGAAGACTGAGAAGCGTACTCATGCCATAACAAAAAGTCCGTATAGGCTAAAAAATGGATTGAATGACCCGTCAATAGATCATATATTAGATAGTACGATAGTGAGCCAGGATAAACAGGTTGATAAATAAAACTTCTACAATGATACTTTATCGTTGTGGTACACAATACAGGTGTTTCAGTAGTTAGAAACGCAGTGATAAAAAGGAGTTGTGAGACTTTAAAATCTCACAACTCCTTTTTTATTTAGAATAACTATAAAATTATTTAAAAAAATGTTACTTCAACTTTTGAAGTGCACATTATTGATTAATAGCAGGACATTTTTATCAATATATACCCTTAGTTATTCACCGGTGCCTTCTTACCCGTCATTATATATCCAAGGTCTTGTGTTATTTGTTGATTATTATTTTGATTTGTAAACGTATAAGAGTCGTTTTTATTATCAATTGCAACAACATGATCACCATTTGTAAATTTGATATCAAAGCCACCGGGTATCTCGGTTAATGCGTAACTATCTGGATCAAACTGTTGTGCATAAGGTTCCGCAAACGATAGAGCGTAACTAGCAATATGTTCTCTTATGTTGTGAATAGCCAGCATTTTATCTTCATTACCAGTGTATATCGAACTGGTAGATGAGACTACGCTGGAAGAACTAGCTATTCTAGAACCGTCAGAATTATTTGATTTATCAGTGTTTGAGTTACTAGATGATTTTGTATTTGAACTGACAGATGACTTTGTGTCTACATTTGAGCTGGATTTTTTGGAATGCTTATTTACAGATTTATTTGTTGAAGGGGATTCTATTTTTGAATCTACTTTCGTATTTACATTCAAAAAATAAGCAGCAAGTGCCGCAACAATAACTACGAAAAAAACTATTGCCGAAATTATTAGAGGCTTTCTCTTCCTGGGCGACTTATTTTTATCAGATCGACTTTCCATTGCAATATCCTATCCTTTAAGTGTTTAAAAATAATATTACCATAAACTATGCATAAATTTATAAGGAATGAGTATAAGTGATAAGGATATAACATTGTTCGTACCACTTATAAACGGAAAACTCAATCCTTTAAATACACTTTTACTTGATGTATCATAAAAATATTAACTTAAATCTAATATGATGAGGGCGGAATTATGCAGGATAAAGATGTAACTGCTAACGAGACTCGAAGAAAGATTATGCTTATTGATTCGAAGAGTTTTTACGCCAGCGTTGAAAGCGTATCTCTCGGTTTAAATCCAATGAAGTCGCTTTTAGTAGTTATGAGTCAACAGAAGAATACTAATGGCGGGCTGGTGTTGGCGGCGTCTCCAAGGGCTAAAAGTGAGCTTGGCGTTAAAAATGTAATGCGTCAACGTGATTTACCTAAAGATCAAAGACTAATTATAGTTAACCCACGTATGAATTTTTACATTGCAATGAATAAAAAAGTTAATGATATTTTCCGGCAATACGTGGCAGAGGAAGACTTACAGCTGTATTCAATTGATGAATCAGTTCTTGACCTTACAAACAGTTGGGAGTACTTACGTGTTAAATTTGGCGCTGATTTGACCATGCACAAACTTGCACGAATAATTCAATTGCATGTAAAACGTGAACTCGGATTATATTTGACTGTTGGCATCGGTGACACTGCAGCAATGGCAAAAATGGCTTTAGATATTGAATCAAAACACAATCATTCATTAATAGGTGAATGGAGTTTTGAAACTATACCAGATAAACTTTGGCCTATTGAGGATCTTGATGAGGTATGGAGTATTGGTAGGCGAACGGCCAAGAAACTACGTCAGTTAGGTATTTTGTCAATGGGTGAACTTGCCAGGACAAATCCTTTCTACTTAAAGAGTAAGTTAGGCATCAGAGGGGAAGAGCTATATGCTTTAGCTTGGGGAGTTGACCGAAGCGTAGTTGCAAATAAATACCACGTTAAAGAGGGTAATATATCCAATAGCCAGGTCTTACCAAGAGACTATGCCAAGTCATCAGAAATTAAAAATGTCATTCGAGAGATAGGAGAGCAAGTTGCTTCGCGACTGAGAGCAAAGCACAAAAATGCAGGTGTCGTCTCGTTATATGTTGGGCCGTCTTATGCTAGTTCTGTGAACGGACACAAGGGGTTCAGTGCACAAATTGCTATCCAGCCAACCAATAAGTCACGGCCAATCGTGCAGGCATTATGGCAGATCTTTGATACACATTATGATGACGCTGTTGTTCGTAATCTTGGGGTATCGGCTGGAAAATTGTCAGATGACGGAGTAGAACAAATGGATCTCTTCACACCTGTGCCAAAACAGTTAGAGGAATCTATTTTAGAAAAAACAATTGATGCAATCAGAAGTAAGTACGGAGTTACATCATTAGTCAAACTATCGTCACTTAGTAATGGAGGCACAATGATTCAACGTGCGGGATTAGTTGGTGGCCATAACGGTGGAAACGCTTATGGATAATGAAGAAGAATATAGAATAATAGCAAAAGATTATTTTGAGAAATATTACGTTGATCGAGGCATGGTTAAATGGAACGGTTATTATTTGTCGGATCATACTGAAAGCGCTGGTAAGCATTCTGCTGACGAAGCGCACAAACGTAGTCAAGTTGCTATGCCGGAAATGGCGGTTGAAGAAGTTACAGAAATTATATTTAAAGCTTATGCACAAAACGCTGAGATTAGTGTTCAGGCAAACTCCAAAAGTAAGATGGGTTTCAATAGCCCAATAATCAGTGGTAAAGTTAAAGGCTTTGATGATACTCATATATATATTGGTGAGCACAAATTTGAGTTAGATGATATATTGTGGTGTGAATTAAGAAGATAATTTATAGTTAGGTACAAATCAAAAAAATCAGAGACGTTTAAAATCCATATTTGCTGTATAACGGCCTAAATCTAAAAAATCCGCTAGAGTCACAATATAAATAAAGGGTCAGAATTTAAGTTTCTGACCCTTTTTATTTATCTGAGTAACGAGAAAGGAGAGTTAGAATTACTTGCCAATCATCATCATTTATAGGTTTACCGAAAGCATTGACGTATGAAGTCTGTTCAGTAACTGAAAGCTCTGCAATATTGATCGGAAGGCTGTTAGGAGAATCATTTCCAATTAAGTAGTCAACATTAACATCCAATTTTTTTGCTACAGCAATTACGTTATTCAAACTTGGTGCGTGTTTCTTCCAGTCATAAATAGCGTTAGTCCCTAAGCCAACGGCTTTAGAAAGCTCAGATAGATTTCGATAGCCTTTCTGTTTGGCTAAAGTTGATACTCTTTCATAGATACTCATGAAAAGCGCTCCTGATATACATGAAATATAATTAAAAAAACGGCTTGCATTAAGGAAATATCGTGTTATATTTATATATATACAAGCGGAAACTATGAATGAATTCAAAGTGAGAATATATATAAACTTGCGCTGTTTGAGAATAAAAAACAGCCGACAATATTTTTTTCAATCAACGTTAGTATATCATAGATTGGCACATTGATGGATTTTATAGAATCATGTTTGTATACAAAATATATTTGTTGAGGTGAATACAGTGAAAATTGATTCTACTTCGCAATATCATGTTGAACGTATAGGTTCATTACTCGGAAACATCTATTCCGCTGGTTTACGTGAGAAAGATGTATTCGATTATTTAAAAATTTCCAAGATGTCCTGGTGGAATTTGAAAAACAACAAAGCTGGTGTATCTATCAATTTGTATCTTACACAAGCTGAATTGTACGTTTCTAGAATCAATGACGAAGTTGATTTAAAGGAGTCATATTCTACAAGGGTTTGGAGTAAAACGGTTGGCAAAATGACTGCACTCATATATTCGGCAAGAATAAAAGAAGCTGATGTATATGAGCAAGTGGGAATTAGTAGGCCAACGTGGTTGCAATTCAAATATGGAGATTTATCAAAAAATCGAATGCAGTATGTCTTTGATCAAGCGAAAAAAATTATAATGCAGAACCTAGATGAAGTTCGCTGTAAGGCCGGATACGTTCGAATCATAGAATAGGAGAAAAGTATGTCAGAAAAGCTAATTCAGTTGAGAATCGACGGAGAACTTAAAGACAGTGCGGATGAAATATTCAAAAAGCAAGGCCTTTCAACTCAAACCGCCATTAAGATCTTTTTGACTCAAGTGGCAAATTCGGGAACAAGTCCGTTTGATAATATTTTTATTTAGTAACTAATTTGAGTATTTTCCACGTATATGTAAAATACAAACCTAAACAAGGTCTGCAAGGATACTCCTATCTAATAAATTTTAGATAGGAGTGTTTTTAGTTTATAAAAGGTTTATAAAAGGTTATATATTGGTTTATAATAAGTAATTATAAATCAATAAGGGGTAAGTAATGAATATCAAGAAGGCAAGTGTAGTAGGAATTCAGCTGATTGGATCGTTTGTACTAATGGCTACGCCAGTCATCGATTTAGGAGTTTATGCCGATACAACTAAGAGCAGTATCAGTGAATCTCAGAAGAGTGCTCCTATTACAGTAAAATATGTAGATCAGGAAAATAATGAATTCTTGACTGAAGATACGTTAGTTGGCCAGGTCGGCGAAGATATAGATTTTCGTCCGAAAATGCACGATGATATGGAGCTTATTAACGTAGAAGGAAACCCAAAAGGGAAATATACCACTGAACCACAACAAATTGTGTATCATTTCAAGCGTATTCCAATTAATTTTCCTGTCCAATATTCAGATGAGAATGGACATGCATTAACTAATGCTAATGGTGTTGCAATAAAGCCAAATCAAACATATTCATATACGGGATACAACACTGATTTGTTTCCAGATGATCTACTTAATGTTCCCGGGTGGCAATTAGATCTTGATAAATCCATGTATGGCGACTCTTCTGTTAACCAACTAATGTCATTCAGGCAGTTATTAGAGTATACCGGACTTCCTTCAATTTATGACCTGCCAATGATGCTAAATTACCAGTTAAACTCATTTCCCATTGATGATACTCACACCTATAAAATGCCTGAACCTATCATCAAACCTGTCTATAAACGGATACCTAACTCAACTGGTGCAATCACGGTAAAGTACGTGGATGCAGAAGGTAAAACTATTATTGCTGATCAGACAAATTCAGGAGTCATCGGCTCACAATACTCAGTATCACCTCGAAATATCGACGGCTATAAATTATTAAAAGTCGTCGGTTCATCTACAGGAAGTTATTCAGGTACAGGTCAAATTGTTGAATACGTGTACGAAAAACAACCTATTGCAGATAATCAGGAAAAAAATGAATTAAGTAATGAGGAAAGCAATTTGGTTAATTCAGAGAAGAATATATCGGGTAATCACAGCAACAATAGTGAGACTACCATTAAGAATAATTTCGAACAGTCTGCTGGCCATGAGAATGTAATTGTTACAAGTAACAACCCATTACAATCGGTTGGGCTTCAGAACAAGCGAGTTAGTTCTCAAAAGACAATTAATCAAGAAATGTCACAAGAAAAACTCCCTAACACTGGCCAATCTGAATCGACCGGCATTACAATCGCTGGAATTCTTTTTGTCCTTGCTGGATCTATCGTATATTTAGTTAAGGTGCCATTTTCAAAGAAATAAAGAATCTTATAAATAGCTCACTTAGTTAGAAGAAATGTCTACGTAGTGAGCTGTTTTCTATTAACAAATAAAAAACATGATGTTAGAGTTTGTGTGTAGAAAAAACGCTTAAGTCTTTGCAGGTATCTTATAATGGCAAAAGAGTTGTTTAAGAGTTCATGGAATCCATTTGATACTTTCGAGATGAACTTTGCTGTAAATCTACAAAATGTCGTGGATTTATGAAAACCGATGTTTGGGATAATGATGATAAGTATGTTGAGAGTGTTGAATTACCAGGTCTGGAAAAGACAGATATTGGTATTGATTTTAAGAATGATACACTTACATCTCTACAGTTAAGCAGGATATTGCAGATGATGGTCACAAGGCCGTTATGATCGATTACAAAAAGAAATGGCTAACAGCATTAATCGGCAGGGACAAACTTATAGGAGTAATTAAAAATGGATCAAAAATTAAAAAAAGTTCTATTATTTTTTAGCGAACATACTGTTGCAATTATGGTGGCAATACTGGGTGGAGCAGTCATATTAACTATCATTACAGCCGCTTTGGGTAAAGCAACTGAAATGTCAGTCTATTTATCTAATGTGAATGCGATACTATTCAAACTTTGCATCATATTAGCTATAATCCTAGGTATACTGGTGGTTTTACTTGGTATTAAGGTGTATTTTCAGAAGAAAAATAAATAAGGGTTCCTAACTATATTTATACAACCATTAAATTTTTTTGTTATAATTCTGTAAACTAAATTAGATGATAAATCGAAATTTTCAGCTTATACTTTAATCATTCAATCTTTTAGGTGGGTTATAACATGATAAAAACGGTAGTGAATGTGAGTGAATTGGGTATAAATGACGGAAAGCATTTCTATGCCCTTATGAATAGCGATGAAGTAATAGAACGGGGCACCTTGCAGACTCAGTTAAATTTAGACAAGGGCTTACTATCTATATATATAGGTGATCAAGAACGTCATTTTAATTCAGAAGTAAAGGCAGAGATCTCAATCAATTCAGCTACTAATGAAAAAGTCGGTTTTAAGATTAAAGACGGTGATACTAAGGTGATTGTTTATTTCATGAATGAAAAGTAAAGATTTTTTTAGAGTTAAGCCAAAATTAAGGGCGTTGGCATATTATTAAGTTGTAGTAGTTACCCAGCTACTATACCTACTCCTAAGATAAAAACACATACCGTTAATTGTTTACCCAGAACAATTAACTATTTAGAGTCACTAGGTAGAGTTATTCTACTTAGTGACTTTTTTTGCATTGTTAAATATGATAATCTAATCACAATGGATTTAATGTTTTTTCATTCATTAGTATAGGGAGAATACATATTATGTTCAAAAAACATAAGAGGTTGGTAATAGCAATCATACTGGGTGTGATTGTCTTGTGTATAGGAGGGAAGTTTGGAATGGACTATAAGAAGGACTATGACTGGCAACAGGAGAAAGATAGGCAGATAGCTGTAGCAAAAAAAATAAAGAATTCATATAGGGATATTTCTGAGATAAGGATATTAAGAGAAGGAGTTAAATTAGGGAGTGGGTCAACTTTGTATCACTCAGTTATTCTACAAAATGGAAAGAAAATAAAGATTAGTGGCATAGGCTACTATTCAAATGACAATATTGATACTGGAGGATATATTCCTTCGGAGGGTGTACCTTCAGAAGGAATTACCAAAGCTACTACAACAGTTGTACTAAGCGATGGTGAGAAGGTATCAGTATGAGTATAAATAATGAACAATATCAAGAAGATAAGTTTATTAGCGGAACGGCATATAAAGCTTCGCACTTGAGTGCTGGCGATGAAGCTTTTAAAAAGGGACAGGTCTTCCAGGATCCAGACACCAAAGAATACTATAAAGTAATATCGGCTGCGGATAATAATAAGCTTGATGGTAAGGAAAGTGCTGGGTATTCAAACAACGGGTTTCAAGGAATAGCAGTTGTACCAGTTTCAAATGATAAAGGTGATCATCCTAAATATTCAAATACTACAATCGGCTACGCGGGAACTGATTTTCCAGGTGAATTTATTAAGGATGCTGGAGTAGCCGATGGTGGTAATGTGGTAGGTGGATTGAAGACTGGAAATAGTCAATTCGACTCCGCAGAGAGCTTCTACAAAAATGTTTCAAAGATGAAAGGCGTTAAAGTGACAAAAATTACCGGTCACTCGCTTGGTGGAGCGTTGGCTCAAAAAGTAGCCGCAACACATCATGTTTCTGCAATGACATTCTCCAGTGCGGACGTCTCAAAGCAGTTAACACAAAAAGAAAAACAATGGTTGCTAATTGGTGGGAAGCAAAAGGTAACAAATATTGTTCATTATAATGATGTGATTGCACAGTGGACAGCAACACAGGGTTATGGAACAACAGTATTTTCAAAATCAACTTCAACAATTCCGATATTGAGTATACTTTCAACGCATATGTTGAGTTCGTATCCTCAAAAGTTTAAAGTTGATAATTCCCGCGTTGGAGATTTTTTGCTGTATCAATGGTCAAATAATTTTATAAGGCAAGTAACCGATCGGTTAGCGTATCCAATGGAGATGTTAGAAATAGACAGAAAAATTATCTCGAAAGGCGCTAGTTGGTTCAAAAAGGGTGCTAAGCTGGCCGAAAAAACAGGAAAGTCTATTCTGTCTGGTATTGAAGGGTTATTCGTTACAACTGCGAATGCTGATACTGTGGGTGGTAAAGTCGAGGTTGATAAAGACGAGTTAGATTCCGCAGCAAGCGCAGTGCTAAGCCTAAATAATCACTTAGATAATATTGAAAAGGTTAATCAGAGTATCATGTCCGATATGGATAAAATATTCAAAGACGTCAAATCAACTGTGTTTCACACGCTAAGTGGTGTGGGCGTTACTATGAGTGATCTCGATCAGATTGTTTATGAAACAAGAAGTGACGTTCAACACCACGTTGATCAAAATGCAATTATGCAAACACATAAATCCATTCAAGACCAAAAGGGACATTTAAAGACAGTTGCTCAGGGATTAAAGAATACTGGTAATAATGCAGTAATGAATGATCAGAAGTGGGCGAGGGCTTTTGGGAAGGGTTATGGATTCTAAAAATGTTTGAAAAAGAAATGCACGATATGGGAAAACGTATGGCCAAAGTAATCCTTCCTAGTGCTCTAAGAGTCGGATACGTTGGTTTAAAAGGCGTAGACGAAGTTAAGATTATGGCTGATGAACAGGCATTCTCAATTAAGATCAAGAGTGAAGAAACCATAATTCAACAAAGTCTAAAAGGTAAGTCTGGTGATAAAGCTGTTGAAGCTGTTGGAAAGATTCATTCCGAATCAAAGTTTAAGAACGGAGTGAATTCTATCAAATGACAAAGCTTGAAGAAGACCAACGTTTGGCACGTGATAAAGCTAAGCGTAAAATACAAAAATTTGAAGATGATTTTGCTGACTATAAAAAGAAGTTTGAGGCACAGTTTAATCAAATACATTCAACTATCCAAAAGCTAGGTATTTCCGATGATGAAATGGTTCGTCATGAATATAATCAGCAGTTAGAATGGCATGATGAGCGAGTACGTGGCGCTAAGAAACAATTATCAGAGTTAAAAGATAACTATGAATCGTTGTTACGTGATCAAGAAAAAGAACGAGCAAATGAAGAGTAATGTATTAAAAATGCACTACTGAATATCTATAAAGAGTCAAGTATCGAAAATCAGCATATTTGAACGTTCGAAACTGCAAATTTAAACACAATATAAAGGTAATAAAAGACTCAGTGTAGTGCTGGGCCTTTTATTTTAGATTAATATAGCGTTAAAATGTCTATTTTAACGCTATGTTGTAAACTGAAATCGGCCCACATATTCCTAACACAAACGCCTATACATCAGCATTTGAGCCATCTTTCTTTAACAGTAGGGCCGATGAAATTTTTACAACAATTCTTGATTGTGATTCATGTAACTATGTTGTTAAGAAGCATTTGTACCACTATCATAATGAGGGAGGTGTGATATGGGCAAATCAACTTACGGAGACTCACAAAAACGTTACGATGCAGCACATGCTGAGGTCAGAAAGGTTCAGAGGCTTCGATCTCAGGCTAAAAGGTTCCTAACAGAATTCGCGGATGAAGATGATATCGAGATTTTTAAAGAGATCATTAATGAAAGAAAAAATAAGATAAAATCTTAGTTGCGTCAAGATTGGCGCTGAGAGAGAAAAAATTCTATTCAGTGTACGATTATAAAGAAACATTATGAAACGTCACTTGTTATTTTTTTAATCCCAATCGTTTTCTAGCCTGCTCTATCGCTTGACGTGATACGCCAAATTTTTCGCCAATTTGTCGGTCGTTCAGTCCTCGAATAAAGAATTTCTCAATTTCTGAATCTTTTTCAATTGATTTCGCACTTGGTCGCCTTGTTATATGAGGAAGTCCAAGTGCTTTTAATTTATATAAAATTGTACGTTTACTTATACTAGTTAGCTCAGATATTTCTTGCACAGTATAATGTTGCGAATTCGAAGTTAACCAATTAGCTAATATTTTCTTGCTCGAAGGCATTTTGGGAAGTGGTTTAGATTCAATCGTAGAATTTTCAATTTTCATTTGTTTAAGAAATCGTACGACATCGGATTGCGAAACGGACAAGAATGAACTTAAATCAGAAATACTATAGTTCATTCTATTTCTAAGAATAAACTCCTTCCAATATACGTCTGAAATTCCTAATTCAATTCTATGCTCGTGGATAACTTTTTTTATATTTCTTATGGATAATCCCGAACTTTCACTAAACTGTTTTAATGTAAAAGTAAACGCATGTGCCAGGATGTAATCATGCCAATATTCAGGTATACCAATTTGTGTTGTCATTTCCATACCACCTAAAAATATGTGTGAGTAAAATAATATAACAATTGTACCTTAAATAGATTCCGCAATCTTTATTTCCATCCGATTATTTGTCATCGCATTGGATAGCAAAGAAATGCGTTAATATAGGTTTTTTGATACAACAACGTTATAAGAAAAAATTGTAAGATAAATAACATATACACATACTCCTAATTTGTATATGTTAATCGGTTGACATATAAAGTCACATAAGTATAATTTAAATTAATGAAAGCGCTTTTATTGGAAATATTTCAAGTTTATACTTACTCAGATGTAAAAGAAGGTGGATAGGATGCTCAATCATAGAACACTTAATCGTTCTACAACTATTTCATTCAGCCAATCAATTTTTTATTTTACTATATCTATTTTGTTAAACTCTTTTGGAAATGTATTAACTATTGTAACTAGTCAGAAAATGCATCCAGCAATCTTAGGATCTGCATACTGGACCGCAACTCAATCAGGCTTTAACAAGGCGATCTTTAACGGATCGGCAGTTATGCTTGGTTGGACGTTCTTTGGGTTTGGCGTTCTTACAGCATTACTGAATGTTATTCTCCAGGGTTACTTTGATTGGAAAAAGTTCTTTGGAAACATCGCCTTTATGGTGCCCTTTTCAATGCTCATTAGTTTTTTTGCCAGTGAGTTTTCAGGTCTATTCCCTGAGGTGCATCATCTTTTAGGAGGAATTGGATATACTGCTCTAAACTTTCTAGGGGTAATTTTTATAGCAATCGCTATTTCGATTTATCAAAGAGTAAACTTGGTATTACACCCTGCAGATGATCTGATGCAAATTCTTAGATTTAAATACTTCAAGGGTAACGCTGTAGTCGCAATGTGGGCCTCATATATTCCACCAACAATCATTGGAATTATATCTATAGTAATTTTGCCAGACTTTACCAACTACGGATTAGGAACAATATTTGCATTTATTTTCCAAGGTGGAATTACTGGTTGGGCGGACAATCATATTATTCCAGGTTTAAAACATCAACGGATTAATTAGGAGATTTATAATGTTAAAAAATGATTTTCATGGATTGCAACATATCGGTATTCCTACGTTAGAGCTTACCGAAGCTGAAAAGTTTTGGGGAAAACTTGGTTTTACTAAGATTGGTGACTTCCCAAGTGGTAACGTGATTTTTATGGAAAAAGATAAACTTGTAATTGAAACCTGGAAGCTAGATGAAGTTGCTGGTGCACCTGGAGCAATCAATCATATCTCGTTAGATGTTAGTGATATAGACCAAGCATTCATAGATGCAAAGGCTGAGGGATTTGCACTGATAGATAAAGAAATTAAATTTCTTCCTTTCTGGGAGAATGGCATTAAGTATTTCAACGTCCAGGGTCCCGAAGGTATCATAGTCGAGTTTTGTGAAATATTAAAATAAATGGGAGAAGAAATATGTTAATTGGAAGTATTGAGGCTGGTGGTACAAAGTTTGTTTGCGCAGTTGGTAATGAAGATTATCGTGTACTTGATAAAACATCATTCCCTACAACAGATCCTGAATCAACATTAAATAAAGTAATCGATTACTTCAATCAATTTGACCTAGAAGCCATTGGTGTTGCTTCATTTGGACCGATTGAATTACGAAAAAACTCTGAAAAATATGGCTACATTACAAATACACCTAAGCCAGGCTGGCAAGACGTTGACTTTGTTGGAATTTTGAGAGATCACTTCAACGTACCTATCACCTGGACGACAGACGTGAATGGATCAGCCTACGGCGAATATGTAATGTCTACATTAGCTAATGAAAAGACTAAATCGTTAGTTTATTATACTATTGGAACTGGTGTTGGAGCAGGGGCTGTAGTAAATGGCGATTTCATTGGATCTCTTGGCCATCCTGAAATGGGCCACGTTCTTGTTAAAAGACACCCAGATGATTTGAATTTCGAAGGGATCTGTCCCTTCCATCATGATTGTTTAGAGGGACTTGTTGCTGGGCCAACATTTGAGGCACGAATAGGTAAAAAGGGTGCAGATGTTGATATAAATGACCCTGTATGGAATATAATGGCATGGTATATTGCCCAGGCTGCAATGCAAACCACTCTTACTCTACGACCTGATAAGATTGTATTTGGTGGGGGAGTAATCAATGATACTCTAATGGATAAAGTTAGGTCCCAGTTCTCAGACATGATGAATGGGTATATAGATATTCCAAACTTAGAACAATATCTAACTCGACCATTAATTAAAGACAACGGTTCTGCTAATCTAGGAAACTTTGCATTAGCTTATCAAGAACTAAAAGCATAAGTATACAGCCTTTAGAATTTATCCTCCTGGTTATATTCTGAGGGCATTTTTGTGTAAAATAGATTGTGCGGAGGACTACTATGCCAACAATAAAATTAGAAGATGTTGCTAAACTAGCAGGTGTATCAAAAACAACTGTATCGCGAGTTTTGAACCATCGAGGGTACCTAAGTCAAGCAACTATTGATAAAGTAAATTCTGCCATTAACGAACTTGGATACCACCCAAATATAGTTGCTAGACAGCTTTTAAAGACTAAAACAAACTTAATTGGTATTTTATTGCCAACCATATCGGACCCATTCTTTGGTGAGTTAGCAAGCCTGTTAGAGAAAAAACTGTATAAAAAAGGCTATAAAGTGATAATTGGAAACTCTACAAATGACCCAGATAAAGAGATTGATTACCTTAATCAATTACTTAGTAAGCAAGTTGATGGTCTGATCGTAGGAACCCATAATCAAAATATCCCTGAATATAAGCAAAAAAATTTACCAATAGTAGCAATTGACCGTATTGTAAATGAAGATATACCAATTATCGAGTCGGATAATTACGATGGAGGGAAACTGGCAACTGAACGGTTAATCGAGAATGGCGCAAAGCGAATCATTCATACTAACGTATCTCAAAGAGAAAGCCCAATGCAAAAACGTCGTTTAGGCTACGAAGCAGTTATGGAACTAAATGACTTAGAGAGTAAAACATACATTATAGATTTTGATATACCAACTACCAAAAAATTAAATTTACTAAACCAAATTTTCGTAGAGAATCCGAATATTGACGCAATATTTGCCGGTAATGATACAGATGCAGCATACGCCATGCAAGTGGCTCAAAAGCGTGGTATTTCAATACCTAAAGACCTATTAATCATCGGCTATGATGGTACTGAGTTAATGCGGAACGTGTTACCTCAACTAACTACCATTGTGCAACCGTTAGATGAAATGACTGAACTTGCCGTAGATTTACTTGAGTCACGTATGAATGGTAGAGATACGAGACATGAATATATATATCCCATCACTATTTGGGAAGGTTCCACAGACAAAAGAACAAATTAAAAAAGTATCTTTATTATTTAAATAAAGATACTTTTTTAAATTAATTCATTTACTTTTGATGCACTATCTTCATATACGCTTATAGAAGGGAACGAGTCATTGGATTCAGCATTAAGATTAGCAACAACATCGCTTATCTCTCCATCAAGTATGTGAGTGTACTTTGTCGTAGCAGACGTAGTCGATTGGCCTAATGCATCAGCAACGAGCACTATATTTGAAGTGGCATTATACAGCTCAGTAGCAAATGTATGGCGTCCCTTATGAGGCGTCGAAGGGCGTCCAAACGCCGTGGACCACTTTTTCCACATTCGTTGTACAGCGCTCACTGTAATTCTATTGGCATGGTCATCAGTGCGGGAGAATGCTAAGAATAACGCTTTTTGCGATTTTTGTGGATTATATCGTGCATTTCTAATATCGAGATAATCTCGTATATATGGAATTGCCCATTGTGAAATAAATGCAGTATTAGTAAAACCACCTTTTCTTAAAACTCTAATTTCTCCACCATTTTTCTTGAACTCAATAGCGTCAACGTCAGCGCTTACCAATTCATTTACACGTATACCTGATCCTAGAATTAAAGCAAATATTGCAAGGTTTCGTTCGATGTCACGTTTATATGTTTTCTTTTGTTGAGGCTTCATATCCGATGATGCAGGGTACCTATTTTTTGCCCAATCTAGAAAATCGAATTTTATATCTCCAAGAAACATTTGCCGAACTAAATCTTTATTTCTTTGATTACCTTTAGCTTCTTTATCTTTCAGTAATCCAGCTTTCTTAAAAGCATTCCTATCAAAATATACGTCTCCATCAATTTCAACATCTTCAGTTAAATATCTATATAAAGATAAGAGTGCGGATAATTTATTGTTGATTGTTTTAGTTGTTAGGGTATTGTCGGCATTTTTTGCGCTTGCAGCATTACGAACATCACCATAAGTACTTTGTCTTGGACGTTCACGCAGATAATATTTATAATCATTTGCCGTATTTTTATCTATATTGAGGTCTTTCGGTTTAATATCTTTGATTTTCGAATAATCTAGTACACCCGACTCCAGAAGCCAAGAAAAGAATTCCCTTGTTGTTTTGAAGTATTGATATATCGTGGCATAAGATATTTCATTGATAACTAGTTCTCGATTCCAATCTTTCATAAATGGCGGAAAAACGGAGAGCATTGTTTCAACTTGCTCTTGATATTGTTCTCTGTTCATTAATACACTCCTAAATAGTCCTAAGCATCATAACTTTCCAAAAATTCTAAAACGTTTGGTGTTAATTGCTCTAGTGTTATTGGCAAGTTCAACATGGCAGCTGATCTCAAACGTTTCTTTTCATCTTCTGAAAATGGAAATGATTCAAATTCAGTATTACTAACCAAATTTTTCACTTTCGATAATAGAACCACCTCGGGTTTGTATATATTGCTGTTAGCTGTAGCCTTGAAATAATTCTCGAAATTCTTTGATTTAGTCTGAATTTGTTTGTAAAAGTTCAATACCTTTTGAGTTGATACTTGCGTATTTGTTGATAGATTAGAAAGCCTTCTATCGTACTGTTTTGCTTTGAAGTCTTGAATATTAAGTATACTTTTTAATGCAGGAATACTTTGAGGGTGTTTCATTAGTTCTTCGATCTTGGTTTCGATTTTGAGTAACGTATTTTCATACCTATCAAGTTGTCGCTGATCCAATATATATTTTCCAAAGCCTCTAAATATTCTTTTAAATGTCATCCAAGAAGGGGATATATTATCACGTAGATTAATTCTTTTTTTCAAAAAATACATATATTGATAATCCATATTACCTAAATCGGCAACTTCACGAGGAGTATTGACCGTGAAGCACTTCTGAATATATGCAAGTAAGTCATGATATGTTTGTATCAATTCTAATAGATCTGTATCGTTAGAGAAATCCTCGTGGCTTAATGACCTGATCATACTTCGTGCTCCAATAAATGTTATTATATTTTAAATTATAACATAGCGTTAATATTTTAGCTTTAACGCTATTATTACATGGCCTTTTTAAAAATAATTGCGTTTAATTCTATTTTATTACGGGAGTATAATTAATTACAATAAGTTAGTTTATGCTATTTCGTGATTTTTTGGAGGATTACAATGGGTAAAATAAGGAAAATTTATAAGTATTTCTTTTTGCTTGCGGTCATTATATTCGGGGCATTCGTAAGTATCGTGCAAGTTCCGTCGATTGTGGCATCATCTAGTGATGATCCTGGTGTAACAATAAGCGCCCCAGAAAGCATTAGTTCGAGTGGATTGGTCGATTTAAGTGTTAAGTTAAGCTCCTCATCTGGAAAATTGAATAAAGATGGGTCAGTTCTCATAACAATACCTAAATCAATTGTTGCTGATACCTCACAATTGGCATCTAAAATTAATTTGACAGATCCATTTTACTTAGCGTCACCAGGAAACAAAACCGACGCAAACGGAAACTATATTTTGCAAGTTAAATATGATGCTTCAAAAATTGATCCAACTGAAGCTGTTGGATATACTTTTACAATTGAGTTTAATGCCGTATATTTTAAAGATCATTCAATAGTTGACCCTAATTTGACGTTTAGTGCTGATTTAAGTGTAGACAATCAAGTTGTAAGTAAGGATAGTTCCACCTCAAAGACGGTACCAGCTCAGACAGGTAAGCCAGCATTTATCAAATACAGTAGTTCACCAAGTATTGAAATGAATGGCCAACAACAATTTGTCATGTCACCAACTGATTCCCAGGCTAATCAATTTGTAGTGATTGTTAATTATAACAAGCAAAGTTATGATAACCTTTCAGTCAACGATAAACTGCCTGCAGGTTTAAATTTGGCCGATTCATATAGTGTGTTCGGTAATTCTTCAGGAGATAGCAGCAATATAGATCATTTGAAAATCTATAAAGTACATTTTGATGACAATGGGAATATTGCCTCAACTGAATACGTCACATCTCAATTTAAAGATAATATTTCAGTAACCGATAATGCATTAAATGTTCACTTTGGACAGGTAGGAGTGGATGACGCATACGTAATTAGTTATGGAGCATCTGTAAATCCAGGATATGATACTTCAAATTTTGGTACCCAGTATAATAATGCAACCATGTTAAATGGTTCAGATACATCATATGAATCAAGTGTTCCAGTTACGATGCATGAGTCAATCTCAGGAGCAACTAGCTTACAAAAGTCTGTGGACCGTCCACAACTAGCAACTAATGCTTCAACATTGATTTATACATTAACTTTAAAGAATATGAGTGGTTCATTGAAGGCAGGTACTATTGTAAGCGATCCTCTGCCTGCTAACGTTTCCTATGAAAGTACTATTCAAAACAGCGGCTTTAGCGACGCTGAATATAATAAGTCATCCAATGCAGTTTCCTACAAACTGAATGAAGACATTCCAATGGGACAAAGTCGAACAATTAAGGTCAAAGTTCATTTCAATAACCCTGGAGCTAATTCTGGTGATATTATAATGAACCGAGCAAGTTATACGTATGCTGGGGCCACTATTTATAGTAATGACGCCACCACATTGCTAAAGGGTTCTGCGATTTTGACAAAGAAAGATGTGAAAAATGATACACCTCTAGCTGGCGCAATATTTAAGCTAGTCGACGCTAATAATCAGCTTGTGAAAACTAATTTAACGACTGATAGCGATGGAAATGTTGACTCTGGATTATTAGCTCCAGGTGAATACTCATTTATCGAAACTAGTGCTCCAGAAGGTTATGCATTGGATCCAACACCCAATCGCTTTACAGTCGTTGACGGTCAATCTACGACTGTAAAACTAGTAATGTATAACAGCGAGAGTATTAACATTAACGGAAAAAAGACATGGGTTGATGGTAATAACGCAATGGGTGTTCGCCCAAGTACAATTAAAATTAATTTGTTTGCTGACGGTATGCTACAGAAGTCTCTGAGCGTGAGTGCAAAGACAAACTGGGCATATTTTTTCAACGGAGTACCGAAGTATGACAGTAAGGGAACAGCCATTAAGTATGACGTTAGCGAAGATAGCGTGGACGGGTATAAAAGCACTAAGAATGGCTATAATTTTACTAATATGCTAATTCCAAGTGGACTTACACCAAATACCCCAAGTAAACCAAAGAAGCCAGCTATACCGTCTGTATTTGAAAATAAACCAAAGCAAAATATGGCAAAAAATCCGTTTACGTACAATACGCAATCGCATACTACTCACGCTGAAGAACTACCTAAGACCGGCGTAAACGGTGAAGTATGGTTGTCAATAATTGGAGTAATATTAACGGCTGGACTAATCGTTTATCTACGTTGGCACTAAAAATAGTCTAAAAACGACTACACTATTGTGTAGCCGTTTTAATTTGTTCTGAATATTTTATTAATGCGTGAAAATGCACAATAATTATGTGAATACCTTTAGTTAGATCCATATATGAATATACATTTATAAAACATTTTGGGTGTATTTCAGATAACAAGAAATTGGGAGTAATGCAAATTAAATAATGAGTAGAGTATGGCGTGTTTTAGTGGCAGTGGAATTATTCTCTATTATCACTTTTGGGAATGCTTTGGTTTTTTAATGGCCAGCAATTGTTATACGCTGCAGTAGACGGACAACGAAGAATAACTAGTTCGACAAGTAAATACGATTAAGAGGCTTGCCCATCTTGATAGGTACAATTTAGCATTTACTAGGGGTTAGCACAAATGCAAAAAAACAACCTTACATTTTTGTAAGGTTGTTTTTTTTGTATTGGCACTATACTTTAGGCAGTGAGAGATTTCATGTTGGTCGAATAATTCTTATCTTCAAATTGATGATAAGAATTATTTTATGGGTGAACAATCAATGGGGGACTGGAAGTTGAGTGATGAAGTTAAACAGCGAATCTTGGATTCGGCGCGACAATTGGTAGTACAAAATGGTTTTTCTAATTTATCTATAAGCAAAGTTGCACACGAGGCTAATATTTCTAAGAGCCAAGTTTATTATTATTTTATTTCTAAACTTGATTTAATTGGCCAAATGATAGACGAACAAATTGAAGAATATATGTTCGTCAAAAATTTAATTGACGATGCTGATAATGTGTCTGAAAAAATTGAGATATTGTTTAGTTACATTAAGAAGCCGCTTAACGATATGAATGATATTTATACGAACGGATCAATGTTGTTACATTTTGCTGTAGAAACTGTAGGTGATGACCCAGTATTGAATGAAAAGAATAGAAAGCTTGGGAGGCTGATTTTTGAAGATATATCTTTCTTAATAGCAGTAAGCAATATATTCTCAAAAAATGATGATGAAAATGATTACGCGAAAAAAGTATTGGCAATGATTTTAGGCGCGCTTGTAGTTGATCAAGTCCTTGTTAGCCAGGTAGCTACTAAATACATACAGGATGAATTGACCATAAAATTAACAAATTAGATGATTATGAATATGGGGATAATTTTTCAAATTATCCCCATATTTTCATTTTTTAATTTAGGCTGAACGTAAAAAAATATGATTATTTTGTATATTCATTGCACTTATTTTGTAATTTATAAAACGACTGTTCGGTCGTTCTTTAATATTTAAATTTTACCACAATGGTTATTAATTGTCATTGCATGATAAAGTATTAATACTTGCGTATATATTTTATTCATGCTATTTTTTTAAAAATTATTAAATTGATTAACTAAATCGCTGTTAGGCACCTTTATTATAACATTTAAAAGCCTAGAAATTCACCTTAAACAAAACTTGAACAAATGTTCTAACAATGCTATAGTTATACCTGTAGTATGTTACTTACATAAAGTTATTTAAAGAAGAGGGTAGGGTTATGTTTAGTAAGAAAATGACTGTTTTTGCTTCTGCAATCGCACTAAGTACTGTCGCTGTTACTCCAGCAGTATTGGCGGATACATTGACATCAACAGGTGATGTATCATTTACAGCACCGACAGATGTAGTTCCTCCAGTTAATCCTGGTGATGGTGATACAGGTACTGGTTCAGCTGGTGATTTGGTAATTTCAACTATTCCTAATTTGGAATATGGAACGCATGAAATTTCTGGAAAGAACGAGACTTATGATTTGACTCGTGACAACCAATTGCAAGTTGCTGATCGTCGTGGTGCTTCTGCAACAACTGGTAAGGCACAAGGATGGACTGTTTCTGTTAAGGCTAGCGATTTTTCAAATGGAACGAACACGTTACCAGGCGCTTCAATTAACTTTAACAAGGGAACTGTTGCGGCTTTAGCTGGTGAAACAGGAAATGCACCAACAGTTGTTGCAAATAGCGTTGATTCAACTAAGGGTGCTACACCAGTATTTGCCGCTGCTGTTGATCAAGGTCTTGGTCAATGGGGTGCAAAGTTCTCAACTAGTGATGTTCAGTTAGCTGTTCCAACGCAAGTTGCTGGTAACTTTAAGTCAACACTTACATGGTCAATCGCTAATACTCCAAATGCATAAATGGGGCTGATCATTTTGAGGAGAGAAGCCCCAGCTTCTCTCCTTTTTTAAATAAGAAAGAATAGTTTATGAAAATCAAAAAAAACTTAATGACACTGTTATCCATTATTAGTTTTATCGGCATTGGATTTGCTCAAGGTTCAAATGTGCATGCGGATGATAATCCTGGTCAGTTCAGTGTAAAGGCAATTATCCCTGATAATCAGGTTGATAAAAATGTGACTTATTTTGATTTATTAGTTACGCCTGATCAAGAAGAAACTATCGAGTTTGAAGTACAAAATCTTGCTAACAAGGATCGGACATTTGATATTAATGTTAATCCAGCAATTACGAGTGACGGTGGCACAATTGATTACAGTCAAAGTAACGCTAAGTTGGATAAAACGATCCCCTTTGATGTCCGAAAGTATCTCAAGTTAGATCAAACAAAAGTAACTATTAAGGCAAATTCGACTGCACGAATTCCAATTAAAATGTCCTTGCCTTCAAAGCAGTTTGATGGTCGAGTGTTAGCTGGTGTGAATGTTGCTCCAGAAGATAATGAAAGCTCAAGCAGTTCAAGTTTGAATAAGTCAAATACTGGAACTACGATTGAAAATCGACTAGCTTATACCCTTGCTATTGTATTACAACAAAATACGAACAAAGTTGAGCCTAATCTTAATTTAGTTTCAGCAAATGGTAAAGCATACAACAGTAAGCCATATGTAACGATGAACTTTCAAAATCCTTCAGGAACGATCATTAATGATCTAAAATTTTCAACGAAGCTTTATAAGGATGGAAAGTTGTACATTAAAAACGATTCAAATCCATTCCTTGTAGCACCTAATACCAATTTTAATTTACGTCTCGATTTGAATGGGCATACATTAGAAGCTGGCAAATATTCAGCTGAAGTAACAGCAAAGAATAGTGAACATACTTGGAAGTTTAAAAAGTCGTTTACCATTTCAGATAGTCAAGCTAAGGACGTAAATCGGAATACTGTTTACGATACTAATAGTAATCGCTGGTGGATCTGGTTAATTGTAATTATCGTGGTTGGTGCAGCTGGTGCGGGTGTATATATTTATATGAAACGGCGTAAGAAGTAAATTCAAATTTTGAAATAACTTCAGAGGAGGAGGAGCATGTTTAAAAAAAGAAATATCATACTATTTTTAGTTATGATTATTGGTCTCGTTTCCTTGCCGAGTCAGCAAGTACATGCGGCTTACACAAGTACTGGGTGGGATTATACTAATATTCCTGCTGGGTCAAATGGATCGAGTTACGATTCTGTGAACCCAAAAGATAATTTATATGCAAACAGTGTTGGAGCAGTTCCTATTAGACTGGCATCTGGAACTACTCCAACTGCTAGTTTTACATATACACCAGAAGATGCTTCAAAGGATCCATGGTACGGCGGAAATATAAAAATCGGATGGCAAGGAATTGTTAGTGCTGATATAACACTAGGTACTGTTCTTAATATTTGGAATGGACTAGGTTTCGTCGCTAATGTAAATCTACCAGAAACAATTTATTCTGGAGATGTTCAAGATTCAATTAATAACGCTGCAGTACCGCCAGTGATAAATATTGCGGGTGTTGATGTAACACTGAGCGGGCAGAATTTTGTCCCCATTGGTCCACATACGCTTAGATTAACGCTAACTAAAAATAATATTCAGGGTATTGCCGGAAAGTTAGTGGATATAGCCAGTAAAAATATTTTTAATTTAAATAATTTGCCGATTAATTTTTCTATAACTGTCCCAGTTAAAGACATAACGAAAAATGGAGCATGGAACCCAGCTACTAAAACTTACTACACAGGCGCTCAAAAGACATTGACACAAAATAGATTCCCGCCAATGGTGGGTAAGACTGATGAGTTTAGCGTTGATTTTTATGGATATGATGATATTCGGGAAGGTGGAACAAAGGGACCACTAGGTTTTAATATTTTTGGAACTGGTAATTTGTATGCAAAATTAAATGCTGATAATACATTTATGTCTAAGAATCGAGTCTACCCGACAAATCCCATAAAATCTTGGGATCAATATATCTCTCCATCAGATAACACTGGTTATTACAATACTGCAACAACCAGCGAAACAGTTGATGGATCAAACAAGGAAATTTCAGACTTTAGTTTCACGAATAACTATTTGCGAAACTATAACTTGAATTTGGATGTGTTCAACGGTACCTGGGATCAGGTTAATCAAAATACTCCGTCGCGTTTTGATAGAATCGTGAATTTCTTTACTCAAAAGAGTACAAGTGGTGGAACTGTTTCTCACACACCAACGACTGGTGGATCAATTGGTTCAACCTTGCCGGTCCAATATACTGGTAAGGACTCAGACGGAACAACTCTTTCACCAGTTCAAGTAAACGTTGGGGAAAAATATCAAACGTCAGACATAAAGGCGAATGGAGTAACTACTTATGGCGCCTTCAAGAGTGGTTCTACACCAACAGCAATACAAAGTAATAAACCAACTCAGTTGAGTATATCTTGGAAGGCACCTTCGCTTAAATCAGGTAAGATTGTGTACTCTATTGTGGATAATAGTTTTCAAAATAATGTACCTGAGACAACCTTCGTAAGTAAGATTTCAAATACGGCTGATACAGTTAATACTTATCAAACAGTAACTGGTACGATTCCTGGTTTGAAACCTGGAAATTATGCTGTAATGTTCAAAATTGTTGACGATGACTATCCGACTCAGAATGCATATATGTCAATTGATAATTCTGCATACTTAGCTTCATTGGATACACCGAAGTTTGATGTAAGTAACATAATTACAAATGAAAGAACGAATGCAAGTGATAGTAGCAGCATTAATGCATTATGGGGCGATACTATTGATGAGAAAGTAAAGTATTCTGTCACGGATACCGGACAAAATACTCTTAAAGATCAAACTTTGACAATAACAACTCCTAAGAATACTTCATTTGTAGCTGATTCATTGTCTATCAAGGTAAATGGTAGTTCAGTTGATTTATCAAGCGCTGACTATTCAAAAATCTCCTCAGGAATGAACGTCACATTGAATGGTGTGACATTTAAATCGGGAGATACTGTAGATATCGCTTACAAGTACAAGGTTGGAAATGTTTCCAACCAGACTATTAATACAATTCCGGTGGTGTTTAACGCCAAAGCTCAATTTACAGATGCAAGTGGTGCAAGTAATTATACAGACCTGCTTCCAATTACGTCTCAACAAATGGCAATCAAGCTTCCTGCAGAAGGTCTATTGTTTGTAAGTGCTCCAAGTTCATTATCTTTTGGAACAGTAAATCGGCCATATCAAAGTACTGATTTCCCAACTATTAGTAAAAATCTACAATTTGTAATTAACAATACTATGGTAGGAACGGCTAACAGTAATTGGCAGTTAAGTGCCACGCTCTCTCAAGAGTTCCATACAAGTAGCGGACAAACATTAAATTCAGAATTTGCAAATCTTACTTATAATGATGGAAAGTCAACATCGACAATCAAAAATGGCCAAACAACGCCAATTTATAACGGTAGCGGCAAGGGAGAGCAGACATTTAGCTTGGACAATCGTTTTAAGTTGCATGTGGATCCAAATGGTTTGAATCTAGGACTAACAAATGATACCTATACAAGTCAGATAACATGGAATTTGAGTAATGGGCCAACAAGTTAGACCTAAATGTGTAATTTTGCATGGATTTAAGTGTTGAAATATTTGGGAGGACAATATGAAGTATAAGATTTTCGGCTTAGGCATGGCGCTTGGGTTGGCACTGGTTCTTCAAACTGGCTATCCTGGCGTCAAAGCAGATAACGTTGACTATTCAACGAGCGGAGATGTTGGTTTCGTGGGGAAGTATCCTGAAAAAAACAAAGATACTGAAATCAATAATCGCCTTAGTCCGTACTATGGTAGACAGAACTATCAAAATGGTCATCCAGTATTACCAAACACAGGTGATGTACCAATAACACAGAATATCTTAATACCAGCAGGGGTGTTAAGTATGGGTATTGGTTTATTAATATTTAAAAAACGTTGGTTAAGTCGAAGTAGTTAAGCTTCTTAACTACAGAAGGATGATATTCTTCTAGACTTAAGTCTATTACTTGGTTACTTTATATACATTTTTAGGAGAGAATGATTATGCATAAAATTATTACCTTGGCATCAATTGCTACATTAGCCACACTATCACTCGGTACTGCAGTTGCAATGGCCGATAACGTTAATAACTATACTTCTAACGGTCAAGTTGGGTTTGTAAGCTCAACGTCTACGGTTAATCCTACTGATCCTTTGGATCCATCAAATCCAAATCCTGGGACACCAACAGATCCTACTGATCCAACAAAGCCAGTTCAACCTGGCACAAGTGGTCCACTGTCATTAGACTTTGCATCATCACTTGATTTTGGAACTCAAAAGATTACAACTGATGATCAAACTTATCAAGCTGCATCACAAGGGTTCAAACAAGCTGATAATTCAATAACCTATAGTCCTGACTATGCACAAATTACGGATAATCGTGGAACATTTAAGGGTTGGACTTTGTCAGTTGCGCAACAAGGTGATTTTAAGACTGCAGGCGGTGCAGCTTTGACTGGAGCGAAGGTTACACTTGGTGGACAAACACACTCAACTGCCGCAGATCTTGATGGATCAGTTACGAATGCTTCAAGTACCACGTTAACACCAGACGGCGCAAGCATTAACCTTATGTCCGGTGCTGCGGCTGATGCAGGCAAGACTAATGGAACATCTGGAACTCATTCTTTGGTCTTTGGAGATAAGTCATCATTAAAGACGGACCAAGTTAGTTATAAGTCAGATGATACTACTGTAGCGCGTCCATCAACTGATAGTGCGGTCACACTTTCAGTACCAGGTGCAACGCCTAAGTTGGCTGAAACTTATACAACTACGTTCCAATGGACTTTAGGAGATACACCATCTGTAGTTAAGTAAAACAATAGAAAAGGACGTTTGCTTTATCGCAAGCGCTCTTTTTTATTTAAGATGATTAAGCTAAATCGAATTCTAACACCTTGAAAATATAATACTAACCTTACCATTTTGTAAGGATTAGTATTTGAATTTTGTCTTACAATTTATTAGTAAAGTTACAAGGGAAACTTTACTAATAAATTTAGGGGATAGAACAATGAGTAAAGGTTTGAAAATTATATTATCAATTTTAGTAGTTATAGTGGGTTTGAAATTTGGTCTCGATTTTGCTTTAGACAGCTATTGGAAAGCGAATTATGGTGGACCTGCCTATTATACGAAAATCACCAGCAGTACTCCGTTTAATAAGAAGCAGTATGAGGATGGAAGTGGTAACTATTATGAGTATAAAGTTGAAGCTATTAATGCAAGTGGAAAAGTGAAAGAAATAAATTTCAATGAATCAATGGATCGACCTTTAAAAGTAAATGCGTATATTAAATTTGTGGTTAACAACAAAAAGGGAGTGACAGAGTGGAAGTCTGTGAAATTGTCTGAAATACCTAAAAAAATACAAACAAAGGTTGACAGTGATAAATAGTTTAACTTAGTTAAAAGAATGAGGATCAGATTATGAATGAAAAAGGTTGGAGTAGAGAAGATTACTTATTAGTAGTGTTATTTCCGATATTTATTTTTGCAGGAATTGTTGCGAAAAAATTTATTACAAATAGCCCATTATTATTGAGTTCAGTTGGCTTTATTTTGAGTAGCTTAATATTTGGACTAGTAATATATTTTCGGAGAAATTTGTTAAGAGAAGATTGGGGAAAATTTAAAGAACATAGGCTTAGAAATTGGGGGTATATCGTCTTAGCTGTTATTGTATTCGAAATCATGCAGACAATAACAAGTAAGGTACCCAATGTCGCATCAATTCAAGTACTACCGATTACTTCGTCAAATACTTTAGGCATCTTAATGGGGGCGGTTGGTTCTATAATGGCGCCTTTCTCTGAGGAAGTTATATTCCGTCATGAATTGGTTTACAAATTTAGGAATAGTAATATTTTGACTTTGATTGGTATGATTGTATTTTCGGCTTTATTTTTCGGACTGGGCCACTTTATTTCCGGTGATAGGTTGAATTCGCTTCTAGCCTTATCACTAACTGGTTTAGTACTTTCTTTAATTTACCTGCACGTTAAAAATATTTGGGTAACAATTTTTGCCCATTTTATCTGGAACTTCTTTCTCTCAGCTACAGTATTAGCTGTGTATATCTTGCAAGTGCCAGCGGGTAGATAGATTATGGAAAGTGTCAAAAAAGGATCATGGAGTAGATTATTAATATTTTTTATTTTTTATCTAATGCTCTATTTAATTGTAGGCTCAGTAATTGCTCAATTATTTGGTGTTCCTCATAATCTATTAACGATAACTACCCAAACGTTAGTGATTGGTTATGGTTTAATCTTTGGACATGTAATTATTAACAGAAAAATTTCATTCATACCGAATAAATCTCAGGTTTTACGGAGTTTTCCTCTGTTTTTATTTACCTTGGTACCTATGGTAACGGATCTTTTGTTCAGCAGTCAAAACAGAATGAATTTTCCAGAATTCTCGAAAGCATTACCAAGTGCAATTTTTGCAGGTGTTTCTGAAGAATTAATTTTAAGAGGCATTATATTAGTTGCTCTAATCAACTTATTCAGAGATCGTCGTTATTCTAATCTGATTAGCATAAATTTAAGTAGTATGGTATTTGCACTCTTGCATTTACTAAATCTCTTTTCTTCATCATCTAGTTTTACAATGACTGTAGGGCAGGTTATTTATGCGTATATGTTGGGAGTATTTTTAAGTGTATTGTTCATTTCTAGTGGATCTCTATTAATGCCTATAATTAGTCATATTTTGATTGATTCTACAGCGTTTTTAGAACATGATTTGCCCATGAGCAATTTAGTCCTCTTTATACTTATGTATGGTCTTATCCCGATGGTAGCCGCATTAATTTTAAAAAAAGAAGAACTTTTACAGAACTTTAACCAGAAAAATCAACCTTAGTAATTTTAAATGGCAATATCGAAAGCCTACACAATGTTCTGAGAAAGCTTTTAACACATAGATTAATATGAAAATATCTAAAAAAAATTTTGTGCAATTCACGGAGCTTAAATATTGCATTTATATAAAAATTAGAATATAATAGTATATGTAATAAAATTAAAGGGAGTTAACAAAATGGCAGAAAAATTGATTCAATTACGTATTGATGAGGATATTAAAAACAAATCAGATGAAATATTCGCAAAACAAGGTTTAACTACACAAGGAGCAATTAAAGTGTTCTTAACACAGGTAGGAAACACTGGTTATTCGCCATTTGATAATCTATTCCGCCCAAAAAATTAATATACACTGTAATTGGGTTCACGGAATAGTATTATTCATAATCTTACTAGGTTGATATACACTTAAAGACAGCTTCATGTCGAAATTTATGGTTGATATTGAAAAAAATTTCATCAAAAAGCATCTTAGTTAGATTGGAAATTCGAATATAGTCAAATAGGGTAATATAAAAACACTAACAAGGCCAGGTGAAATAGATCACCTGGCCTTTTGTTTAGTAAGTGTGGACGTCCCAAGTGAAATTAGTTAGTCGTTTTGTGAATCACAAAATATAATACTGGAAATTTGTGATCCAAGTATTATACCTTAAAAACTCTGAAATTCTGCCATATTAACAAAACGTATTTATAATACCGCAAGCTAAACGTTAAAATATAAATATTTAAGATATTTGATGAAGATAATCAAGCAATAAAGCCCGATCAAAAGATGAATTCTTGGTTGTTGCTACAGGGAAATAAATTTATAGGCAACGTTCTAGCTAAGAGTTATACATTAGGTTCTATGCAAAATAACTTTACAGTTCCTGACAAGAAGTTTTCTACTAATTTATAACTTCAAGAGTGAGTGGTAACATTGCGGAGCAAGTACTTGGATTAACGATCGCTATGTAGATGCGTTTGCCCAAATGCAATTAATGTTAATTTATTTGTCAATGGTATTCCGCAGACACCTTTGGGCGTAAATCTAGTAATACCCGGGCATATTTTTTCGTCGAATTACCAAAGTATGACAGTAAGGGAACAGCCATCAAAGATAACGTTAGCGAGGATATCGTGAACAGGTTATAAAAAGCACTAAGAATGGCTATAATTTCACTAATACGCTAATTCCAAGTAGTCTTACACCAAATACCCCGAGTGAACCAAAGAAGCCTGATGTACCGTCTGTATTTGAAAATAAACCAAAGCAAAATATGGCAAAAAATCCATTTACATACAATACGCAATGGCATACTACTCATGGTAATGAACTACCTAAGACCGGCATGAATGGTGAATTATGGTTGTCATTAATTGGTGTAATATTAACGACTGGGATAATAATATATAGTCGCCGTTATTAAAGTATTTATAACATAAATTTAAAAAGGGTCGCACAATAGTGCGGCTTTTTTTATTATCCATTTAACACAATGATAAGAATAGATTCATACTCGTGTGTTGATATTTAGATAGATGTATCTAGTTACTTATTGATAATGTATTACAATTACTCAAAGAAAAACTTAATTAACTAAGTTTTGATTCAGATTTTTACCTATATTTATGATATACAAACGGTTATAATCAATATAGATCTTTAGCTTACTGAAAATTTAAAGACTTATTCTAAGAATTTATTAGAATAAATAATAGAACAATAATTAAATATTTGTGTGAGTATTAGCTTTGACGTAAATGCAACTATTGAAGGAGGGTTAAAATGAAATTGTTTAAATTAGGCATCATTGGAATTCTTTTTTGTACCGCTATGTTTGGAAACTCAAAAGTAAGTGCTGCTGAGTCTACATCTGAACAGACTCAGCAGGCACAAGATGTAGTTGCTCAAGATAGAAGATTAGTTAGTGAAAATTTTGGAGGAATGACCGTTTATCGTTCAAAACTAGAATCATCTGATCCAACGGATACTTCTTTCGATATACAACAAGCCACAGATGACTACCAAATTAAACCGAAATATTTACGCTCCATCCCAGCAGACAAATATCCGAATGCGCTGATATTTGGGTCAGTAGTGAAGCTGGACATGACTGGCTTCTATGAATTTTTTTCTACGGGCAGCGATGTTAAAACACTTAAAGCCTACACAGCAGAGTTTGATGCAAAGGGAAATTTATTGAAAGTAACTCCTAATGAAGAAGGTAAAACAGTCTTATTGTCGGGCTTACGCAGTTCTGATTCTGTCGCGAGAGCAAAAAATGTCATTGAAAAGTATTGTACCCTCCATAATCTTTCTTTAGCTGAATACTATGACAAAAATAAAGAAACAAACCCAATGATCCAAGAAATCGTTGAATCTGGTGCATCTGAAGTCACTGTGCGGGCCAATGAAGATACGAATAATTATACTTTTAAATTGAATTATGTTGATGTTGCAAAAGGAGGGGATCTTTCGTTTGATCTCCATTCTGCTCAAATGAATCAGTATACTAATTCTTTGAATAGAAAATACGCGAAAGTATCCGTCAATGAGAAATATCTATCAGACGGGAGGATCCATTCAAATGAGTATGTTATCATCTCAGGACGAACAGTGAATGATCTAGTCAATTTATTTAGTGATGTATGGGTTGATTACTTACAGGCTAATCAGAATGCAACACTCACTGGTACTAATATACCAGTTGAAACGAGTCAAACAACAGAAATATTGCCCCAAGAGCTTCAGCCAGGAACACTTCTTTCAAACGGAACAAATGGCACCTTTCTAAACGAATTAGGAGCCGCAAAAAAATATATTAGCGGAAATACAAAAGCTGCACAGTTTGGATTAGCGGACGGGACTGATTGGGATACCCTTGGCAAAGCTGGTACCACCTTTCAAAAAATTACCAATTCAACTGGAACGACAGATTCTGCTGGAATAGCCGTATCGCCTACCCAAAAAGGGTACGCAGGATTAACAACTTACAATGCACTAATCTTCGATCCAGCAATGGGAGCAAAGCGAGCTTCTGAAAAGACTTACTTCAGCGGCATACCGAAATTATCAGTAGATGCTTATCATTACGATTTTAGTGTAGAGTATCCAGCGGGCAATATTGTTGACCCTAGGCCGCCGGCTAACCAGTGAATAATAAGCGAAATTAGACTGTAAGCAATCTTTAACTAAGTCTATAATTCATAAAGAAAGTTGGAGATAGAATGAAAAGAAAAATAGCTTCTGGTGTATTCCTGATGTTTTTCGCCTTCATCGGGTTGATATTCAGCACGCAAAGAGCTTTTGCAAGTACAGACTTAGATCAAGCAGTCGCGGCTTACAATAAAGGCGAAGGAACCTATCAAGAGCGTCTAGATACCTATGATAAAATTGCAGGTATGCTGAAATTTGAAATACAAGTTGATAGAGACAGGTTGCAACAGGGTATCAGTAACTTGACTGTTTCAGGCGATTTAACAGAAGATGATCCTGTAATTAATACATTGAACGGTGATCTGGACAAAGACCTGAACAAGCTCTATGGCTCCTATAAAGGGAGCTCACTAGAAGTAATCGATGGATTATCTAGTCAAAAGAAAATCGATTTTTATAATGATTTTGTGAACCTATATAACCAATTTTTGCAAAATAGTTTGACCAGTAAGTATGACCAACTAGTGGATTATGCAAAGGCAGTAAAAAGATTAAATACTGCCACTTATCCATTTCAAGATAACAAATCACAACAATATCTCAATCAATGGGACACACCGCTTTTTGCTACGAAAGATATTCCTGATTTACCCTCAACTATTACACCGATAGCACTAACACCACCAGAGCAAGACAATAAAGTGACCATTAATGTTCTAAAAAAATGGCAGGATAACAATGATAATAATCGGCCGAAGGAAATTGTGGTTGTACTAACTTTGCCAGGTAAAGAAAAGCCAATTGCATCAATAACGCTATCTAAAAAAAATGAGTGGAAAGGTAATTTTAAGGACATACCAGTCAATGATAAGTACCAAGTAAAAGAAGAAAAAGTTTCGGGTTATAATGTTTCTTATTCGGATCTAAAAAAAGTCGATGATCAGAATTATGAGGTAACCATTACGAATACTGCTGTAACACCGCCTAGTCCTGATAGAGATGATAGCTTACCTAAAACTGGTTATAGGCTAACTTTGTTGCTTTCAATTGTTGGAATAATTTCAATTATCACTGCAATAAGTCTTAAAAGGAATAAAGGAAATTAACAATTATTCAAAATAGTAACGGTTATACTTCCTAAGAGCTTGAAGAGCTACCACAAAAAAGGTGGAGACTATTCGATAGTTATCTAAATAATAAATTTATCAAAGTCAGCGTTTTGTAGATTCACTATATCAGACCACACAGCCGTGTGGTCTTTTTATTTAGTTCAATTTTTTATAGTGCGTAAAGTTTCACAATGATTATGTGAATCACTTTAGTTAGGTTAATATATGAATATACAGTTATCAAAAATTTTGGGTGAATTTCCGATAACAATAAATTGGGAGTAAGGGAAATTAAATAATGAGTAGAGTATGGCGTATTTTAGGGGCAGTGGGATTATTCTCTATTTTTACTTTGGGGATGCTTTGGTTTTTTAATGGCCGTCAAGTACACACAAGTGATAGTAATACAAAAACAATAACCATGACTGCAGTTAATTACAATACAAAAGTCGTGAATTTGAGTGGTGGCCAAAAGAACGAAAATATAGACACTGATAAAAATGGTGTTTTCGTACTAACTGACCTGGTGATTGATAAAGAGTATACAGTTAAGGGATCGAGCTTTGAAGCAAAATTCAAAATCAACAAAAAAGGTGCAGTAAAAATATTCGAAGGTTCATTAATTGCAGGAGCTTCTGTTGCTGTAAATGGCGTAAACTACTTAACACAGCCAAACGTCATAGATATCAGATCGCTCAAAGACAATGTGGAGTTAGTCGATGATAATGTAATATCAGTTAAGAATTATGATCATAAAATTAAAAATGGCGAAGTACTAATGCTACCCAAAATACCTGGACAGCCAAAAAATATCGTTGGTAAAGTAACACATGTACACGGCCAAAAGACACAAAAAGTTTCCCTGGAACCTGTATCACTATCTGATGTTTATCAGACGATTTCAACAAATGAAGCAGAGAATGTCACTATGGATAATGCCCAAGCTAGAAGTTGGGATGGCTCGAGTACAGGGGATGCAAGTACTGTCTACGCTGCACAGCAACCAACAGTCACCTTGTCTACAAAAAATGGTAATACAAAATTAGCAGTTCATGTAGATCTCGATAAAACTAACAAGGATGATTCGCTATCCAAAGACGAAAATAAAGGGTATGTTAAGAATTCAGGACAACTAGATGAAGAATTAGATTTAAGAATGGAAAAATTTAAGTTCAATGTCAAACATCCACAAAATACAATACTCGATATCTCAAGTGAATACACTTCGGATCTCAAGTATGACCTGTCGATTGGTGGACAAATCATTAAAAAAGATCGATTGATAGCAATGATTGACGTTCCAATAGAAGAAATTCCAGCATTAGAAGTGCAAGTGCCTTTGTATTTGCATTATGAAGCAGATGGTACTATAAAACTTCAATTAGATTATAAAAATAGTTTGATGGTTACGGCTGGCGTAAAGGATTCTAAAGCATACGCATCTATTACACCAACACAGTCATCAAACGTCGACGCTGATGCTACTCTTAGTGGTACCGTAGGCTTGCACGTTGCACCGACATTGAGATTGGCTTTCATTAGCCCCAAAATTTCTTATAAATATGGAGGTTTCGCCGAATATAAACAAGACAAGGGAATAAATAATCTTCTGCGTCTAGATGGATCAGCGAACTTAAAGTATAGTCAGTCGAATTCGAATGACCATAAGAATAATTCAAAGGAATTAATTTCAGGGTATTTGTATACAATCTTGACTTCTCCAACCGTAAATTGGTTTATGGGAAATGAAACTAACATAGATATTGGGCCATTTGAATTTTATGAAGGTGAGTCAAATAAAAACATAGATGATCCAAAAAATAATGGAGAATCAGATTTTTCAAAACTTCTATCGAAAATTGGTAATAAAATTTACAATTTCTCCTATGGTATAGGTGGTTGGTCAACACAGATGCTAATTAATCAAGATGGTACATTTTATGGCGAGTACTTTGATTCAGATATGGGCGATACAAGTACCGACTATCCAAATGGCACCACTCAACTCTCTACCTTTAACGGTAAGTTTTCAGAATTCAAAAAAGAATCCGATACACAGTACTCAATGATAGTTGAAGATTTAAAGTATCCAGAAATAGGTAAGGAAGCAGTTGATAATGGCACTAAATATGTTTCTGCTAATCCTTATGGCCTAGCAAAGGGAGATAAATTTATAGTTTATTTACCTGGAGAAAGCACATCCAATAAACCTGAAGAGTTATATGATTGGATTAGACACACGAGCCAGGATTTTAATTCAGAAACAGATAGTTTCTCACAACGTTTCACTAATGTTGTTTTATATGATGAAAACCAGCAATTTGGATGGTCTGCAACAGGTCAGATGGATATGACGTTAATTGGTTCGTTCAGTCAAGATGGCAATTTCACTCCAATAAAATAGTAATGCTAAAAAGATTTTTAAAAGATCAAAAAAATATAAATAATAATTTTTTTCAATAAATTTGAATCGAAGTCTTTGCCAAAAACATTTGAAATAAAAAGGCTATGACAACATAGCCTTTTTATTTGCTTCCGACATTTTAATCATGAATATAATTTCACAATTAATATGATAATATTGGTAGGTTGGGTTGATATATTATCATGTACCAAAAGAATTCTTTGAATGCGACTAAATTAATGCCATAGAAATCGGAGAACAATGTATAGAGTATATTATTAGATTAACGCCAAGCCAACAGCATCTTTAAGAGTGAACATCAGCTATTAGATATAATGATAGGATTTTACAAGTTACAAGTTAATTATAGGAGTGAAAATGATTCGCAATTCTCATACTATGGAGTCTTTGGCTCCTAGATCAGTTGATACTGACACACTTAACCGATATAAAGATATTATGAACGACGCACTCGAAAATGACTCAATTGATAATATTGCAATTTCAGGTAGTTACGGGAGTGGAAAGTCATCAATCGTAAACTCTTTTTTTGAACAATCTGCGTATTCAAAAGAAATACTTAGGGTGAGTTTAGCAACTTTTAACGAAAAAGATGGATTGAACAATGAAAATAAATATATTGATACTGTCAAAAAAAATGACAATGACGATCAGGTTATAGAAGCCAAGAATGTTTTTGCAAGTATGATCAATCAAATTATCTATCAAATTGATCCTAATAGAATTCCTTTAACAAGATTCAAGGTTAAAAAAGGGCTAAATAAATCTACTAAACTTGAAATTTTGACACTAGCTCTTTTGGTTGGTAGTTTATTTCTCAATTTAACGCCATATTATGGCAATGCCAAAGTAATTGCTGGTCGGCTAAGTTTTAGTGCAGAGACTTTGAGGACGTTTTTTAGTGTTTTAGAATTCCTTAGAAATATCGCAATAGTCGTCATTCCCTTGATGTTATTATGGAACATATTAGCAAACATTGAATTTAGTAAAATTAGTTTACTATCAAAATATGTCAAAGCAGAACTTTCGCTGGCAGGTGATGATCTCTTTGAAAAGTACGCAGACGAAATGCGTTATATTTTTGAGAGATCTAAGAAACGAATACTTGTCATTGAAGATTTAGATCGTTTCGAAGATTTATCAATCTTCACCAAACTAAGGGAATTAAATATAAAGCTCAATGCTAAAAGAGTTTCTGGCCAAAAAAGTATGCATTGGCAATTTGTTTACTTAATAAGGGACACTATGTTCACAGACCCACTAGAAAGGGTAAAGTTTTTTGATTTAATAATTCCAGTTGTGCCTTACATTTCAACTGGAAATTCGTATGAAAAAATTAGAACAATGTTTCCTAAGGTATCATTTAGATTAGCAACTATACTTGGCGAATATATATCTGACTACAGGCTACTACAAAATATAAAGAACGAGTTCGAATTCTATTATAACTTTTCAGAATTTGATAAATATGAAGAACTGCTGTCACTAATTAGTTTTAAAAACCTATTTCCCGCTGAATTTGATGTTTTACAGAATGGTAAAGGAATCCTAGCGGAAATAGTTAAAGGTGCCAAACGGGATGCAACAGACACCATAATACAATTGCAGCATGACAAACAAGAGATTACTTTGAAAAACTGGGATATAAATAATAATGGTAACTTAACCGACAAGGAACTCGAAAATCTGGCTAATCGTGTTAAAACAATTGATTTAAAAATAAATGAAACTCGCCAAAAAAGATTATCTGCGTTCGATTTTGAAAACTTTGAAAGTAAAGGATTTAAAATCAATGTGCTATTGAAAACTTTAGTCCAATATGATTTCATCACATTCGATTACTTAAAGATAATAAACAATTATTATGGCAAAAAAGATCACATCGCATTTTTACAGAATCTGAATACTGAAGGCTCTCTAAACTTAGACACTGCCGAAATGACAGATCTTCCAGGCCTTAGTAAAGAGTTGAGACCAAGAGATTATGGGTTAAAGCAGATATTAAATTTAGATTACGCGATTTGGCTTGCGAAAAATCAAGATGATGATGAAGATACCAATAATTTTAAAGTTTTGATCAACACTGCGCTTTCTGAGAGCACTGACTTTGTAGAAAATATGATAAATAAAGACAATTCTATCTATTCTAAAATTATTGCTACAAGATTAACTTTTAACTTTGATTTGAGTATACTCAATTTCGAGACATTGCCAATTAATGTAAAA
The DNA here is from genome assembly GCF_008107635.1 of Weissella muntiaci. Lineage (GTDB taxonomy): Bacteria > Bacillota > Bacilli > Lactobacillales > Lactobacillaceae > Weissella > Weissella muntiaci. The sequence continues at coordinate 68,037 of NZ_SDGZ01000008.1, forward strand.
CTTGAAATTTTACATAAAAAACAGATTGATATCCATAAAGCCGAAAGTATATCAACAATTGCAAAATGGTTATTGAATACTCGACAGTTACGTTTAAAGGACCTTGTTGGCTTACTCAATGATCCTGATTTCAGGGTTGATTGGAAGCATTTATTACTTCAAAATTCAGAAGTAAAGAGACGATTGGACTTGGATTTAATTGATGACAAAAATTTGTGGCCGAACATGCTGGACTTTAACAATGCGAAACCATATCTGGAAACTGTAAAAACTTACTCTAATAGGTTCGGTTTTGATAACAGTTTAGTAAAATTTATCATTTATAACAACATCAATCTTAGCGACCAAATGAAAGATGAATTGAAAACAGATAATATTGACCTTGCAAATTTGGACCCTCATATCCGAAATCAATTATTGACCAAACTCAAATAAGAATAATGAGTTTATATAGATTAAAGCCCATCTAGTTAATTCTTAAAACTAGATGGGCTTTAAAGTCTAAGTTTAAGTAACCTAGCGTTAAAGATAGTCCTTTAACGCTAAGTTACTTTTAATTAATATTAGATCTATGGCCTACTCCGAGTATTTGTCCTAATACTAACATTTTATCCTTTCATCTATCTTTTATGATAATTTCGGATAACCCCTTTTGGCTACTGTCTTAGTACCCAGTAGTTTGCTTTTACGTAACGCACATGATAGGATGTATGCGCAGAAGCCGACAAGAGGTGCGAACTCTTACCGGCGGACAAGTTTCGGAATATGTGTGTTGGGCTGGTAAGTTAATTCTTATCAGCTTTTTCTTTATCGCATAGGCAGTTGCAATTTGAATTACAAATTTTCCTAATGCGGTTAGAATGATTGAGGTTGCCGTGGCAACTAGAACAATCAATATACACATAATCCCTTCCTATCCGGATCATTTCAGGACCGTCATTATTCCAGAATGTTTGTGAGATTCGAATACATATTCATCGACTCCCATCGTTTCATTGGACTATGTAAGATTAATTTATATTTGACGAACGGTCATAGTTTTAATAGGTGTTTCACCTAATTTACTTGCGTGTATCATGAACGCAATGTATAATATACATATACAAAGAAACCGGTAAGAGTTGCAGCTCCTACCGGCGGACAAGTCTTAGAGTATCTTGGTTAGTCGATTATTTGTTCTTAGTGAACTGATAATCGGCTTTTTTCTTTGTGTAATAAGCTTTTGACAAATTGATTGCCAAGATACCTATTGCACCAAGAATGATAGACGTTGCAATTGCGAACGCGACCAAACCATAAACCTCTCATATTTAGTATCATCTCTTCACCACCAGTCTTAGAGAATTTGGTGAGTAGTGTGAGTGCATACTCCATATAACTTGCCATAGCCTCCAGGTAATTACTCCTTTGGCTACAGCTTTAATTATAGCTTATTAGAGTTCATTTTAGAAATTTCAAAAAAATTTATTTATTTTTTCTTTCTTTAGTCTATGTTATTATACCTGTTGTAAAGAAGTTGGTAAGAGCTGCAACTCTCACCGGCGGACAAGTTTCAGAATATGTGTGTTTGGGCTGATAAGCTGATAAGTTAATTCTTATCAGCTTTTTTCTTTGTTTTATTTTTTCTGTCTTTGTATAATTAATTCACAATTGAAGTTATAAACTTGCCAAATTCTGCATTATCAAATAATATTGTAATAATTAGATACTATTCACATATTTTATTGAGTCAAATCAACATGTTACATTAGATACAATTCATTTAATACCGCAGGGGATGAAATGGCGAAAACTTACAGAAAACTGAATGAAGAAGATATTAAATCTCATCAAAGCATTCAGTTATTATTACAAGCCTTTGATATGTTTGTTGCTTACGTAAAATTTCAAACAAAAGTTGAAAGCTACTACTCATTAGAAAAGATCACAGGCATATCAAAATTAGCTTTAGCAACCCTCTCATCAAAAACCACACCACGTCCAAGCTGGAATACCTTCAAGAAGGCGATTATCTACGTAGCGGAAGCTGATGAGCATTTTGCTAAAGTAAAAATGTATGTAGAACAAATCGAACAAATAATACCAAAATTGTTTGAATTACAACTCTCTCAAGATCAAATTACTACCTACGCGAAAGATCTACGAACCATATTGGATGTAAACTGGGTTGTTACTTATGAAGCTCTAAATAGAAAATACCAAACCGCGGTAACACCAGGTCATATTTTCGATCGTTTAGATGCGAATAAACCTTTAGCGTTGTTTATGTATATCACGGACCATGAATTATTAGACGTAATTCCAGACAAAACAGAAGATCAAAAGTCTTCAAATAAAGAACGCTCATTATTAATGATGGCCAATTATTTCCTGGAATTTTACCCAAAAGATCATGTAATTGACCAATCATTGTTTAAACAATTGTCTGCAATCAAAATGCTGAATATGCCCATTACAAAAAAAGAACTAGGTTTAAAAAACACTCAGCTAGTTACAAATTTCTACAATTCTCAAATTGACTAAATCACTTAAAAACATCTATTTTGATTAGTGTTATTTCTATGATAAGATCCAACCTGCCTTATGAGTATTTCTAATGTCAAAGACAGCAGGTATTTGCTTTATCCCTTGCAGACCGGGTTGTATAGAGTCTATTTCATATATACTCGAGAAATACTATAATTAATTAGACTAGTGAATTAAGGAGGATAACATGGCGATAAATTTTAATCAGAACTTAGAGACTTCAATTTCAAACTTCGCTATTGAAGATCGCCTAAAATCACAATTTAATCTATTTAGAGAATGGCTAATACATGAACACCAGGCATCTTCTTTTGCGGAGATAGCAGACTTAACTAATCTACCTATATCAACCCTGTATCGACTCGAAAAAGCCAAAGTTAAAAAGCCTACGTGGGCACTGTACTCAAAAGTTATCAGATTTATGGGAAATATATCGGATGAGAAGAAAACGTCTAAAGACTTGATCCTAATAACAAAACAAGTCGTTGATTTTATTAACTCTCCTCTTCCAACTTTTTTAAAAAGCAACAAAATAGGAACTTACACATTCAAACTTTGGGATAAAACGATCCATAATGCACAGTCGCGAATTTCAGAATTTGGGCCAACTTCACAAATCCTTTGGAGTATTCCCGCTCACAAAGTTATTGACCTATATTTAACATTAATCAACAATAATGAAATCAATAGAATTTTACAGTGTAGTAAATCCATTTCTGAAAACGAAGCTAAAGATACAAATTACATATTTGATTTGTTGTCTACCTTTTTAGCAAGGACTGCCAGACTATCACCAAAAGAAATTTTTGATGACTTTGGTGTTGACCGTTCCATGTTGATACGTTGGAAGAACATTGTCGAATATAAAGATATATCGGGCGCTAAGAATATTAGTTTCGCAGGTAAATTACTCCTATTTCAAAACAAATAAAAAGGAATGGTATTTTTTTTACCATTCCTTTTTTATTTGACCAACCTGTCCACCAATTGACGATCAACTTTAACATTATTTGGTGATCCTGATGTCACACTATATAATTTAGTCGGCTCCGAACTCAAAATCATTGTTGGCACTGTTTTTATCTTATATTTTACAGCTAAACTTTTCCCTGGCTGGTTATTTGTTGAAACTCTGATTATCTTTTGTGCGCTAGTTTTGTGCTCTAATTCATCAATGTAAGGCATAAGTGCAGAACAATATGGACAATCATCTCGATAAAATAATATAGTGACTTTCTCTTCCTTGCTTTCTAAGGCGTAATCAGCCAATCTAGCTGTTTTAACGTGTGTAGCATTAACATGCCAAACCGTAAATAAAACGCTCGCACAGGCCATTAAAATCAGTCCTAGCACAAGTAAAAGTCTTTTATTCAATGTTTTACTCCCTTTGTACTCACAAAATGCTCGTAACCAGTTCAATTGAAGCAATGATCGCCAGACAAATAGCAAATACTACACTAATCATCAAAAGATCCATTGCGTTTTCTATTCCTTGATTGTGTGACTTAGTCATAATCTACTCCAATATTACAAAGCAAAAAGTGGTATACCCATCATCTCCAAAAATGAAACGTCATTAGTATTTTCAACGCTGATATAGTGAATGTTTTCACCGGTACGTTCATCCGTAACACTCAAATACCTGGTGTCTTTTAACAAATCACTTTCAACAATCAAAACATATATTCCAAGTTCTATTTCTGAGAATCTATCTATCCAATTGATTTGTTGAACACTTTCGATACCAATTGTCAAAATATCACTCAAATGACTTTCAAATGATTTTCTGTCTGTATAATCTTGGCTGTTAATTTCATGCTCTGGGATATTGCTTAAACCACTTACGTTACTCATTACTAATCTCCTAATGGGGTTAATTAATATATACATTAAATAAAACTATGATTATTTCATAATTGAAAGTTTACTCCATTATTCAAATATTTTAAAGCTATTCTTAAGATTGACTACTCAATTCACTTTACCTTTGTTAAGTACTTCTCTAAATCCTTGTACTCTTTCTACACTTTCTACCATTTTTTCCTTGCTATTTATTTCAAATTTATACTCGGTACTTTTTGTTAAGGTTGATTTTGAAAGTGCGTTGACACTGGTTGGAGTTGTAGCTAAGTACGATATCACTACACCATATTCTTTTTTATTTTTACTATCATTACTTTCAGGCAACTTATAAATAAATACATTAGTGACTTTTGAACGCAAATTTAAATTATTTATCATTGATTGTCCCGCTGTATCTTCGTCACTAGGCATTAGCTCATTTAAATCATCTGAACTATTCAATATTTTTTGGATTTTCTGTTTGTTTTCCAGGTACTCTCGCTGATTATGCCAACTATAGGCTTCTTTTGCTACTAAGTTTATTAGTTCTACAGGCTTTCTGTCCGTAGTATCTGGAACTTCCATAAGTAAATTGAGTTTTTTACTGGAATCTTTGTTTGAATTTTTTAGCATTTGATACTCTTTTGTTTCATTAGTCAGCTCATTTTTAATCCGAAACTCATCTAAACAAAAGATTAATGACAAGATAAGCAATAAACCAGTAATTATGTTCGTCCATGTTTTATTGTTCATGATGTTGCCTGAACTTTCTCGAATCCTATAATCTTATTCGTTACAGTATTATATTTAACCTTCACGCTTGTGTTGTTATCCAAGTTGCTTTTAACCCAGATCCATAAATATTTTCCACGTGATAATCGATAATAATAAGTCCAGTCTGATTCGTTGCCTCCTATTAATGGTTGTTGAATTTGAGTTGGTTGAAAATATAAATCTTGTGACATGAAATTATTTATTTTATTAACTTGATCGATTGTTGATGGGTTTGAAGATGAATCTGAGGTGAATTTCAGCAGCTCTTTTGTCGCAGTTCTTGCTTGTATTAATCCTTTGTCAGGATCATTGTTAATACTTTCAATTTCTTCTTTTATGCTAATCTGCTTTTTATTTTGTGTACTAACTTTATTTTTCATGTTTCTAACCGAATTATGAAGTACCCCGTCTGAAATTCCGGCAATTAAAAAAATACCAAGTGAAATTACAAATAAAACCATTGTTGAATTTTTTCTTCTACTATTCACAAATACATCCCCTTTTATTTATTTCTTTTCTGCATCTGACGACTTTAATTTATCCCAAGTCCATGTTGTCTGTCCCGACACAGATGTCAGCCCATCTTTCAAACCAAATATTGCCGAACCCGGATCATTTGATTGAGCTGTAGCGCCCCAATGTGCAACATTTCCATTTGCTCCTGTTGCCGTTGGTTTATATGATGAAATGTGCAAGTGATTACCCATAGAAATTGCAATTACACCACCCGATGCAGAATGAAGGGTCACGTATGGATTCCCATCTTTGGCCATTGAACCCATCGACCCCACTTGAGCTCCTGCTTCAATGTTTGATCCCACTTGTATATTTGAAGGTACACTCGATATCTTGAATTCTTGATATTGCACAATCATATCGTTATTTTTAACTGTGACGTATGGCATCTGTGAGACCCCATCCCCTTCACTCATTCCAATAACTTGTCCACTAGTAACTGAATAGATTCCTTGTCCTACTGGATCGCTGGGATGGGCAATTGGGTTGATATCCCAACCGTCATGTTGGCCACCATGATTCGGATCATTGATACCAGCAGTCAAAATTATGCCTTTTTCGTCTTTATCAAATACATATGGGGATGTTTGCCCGTTTCCAGAAACTGCTGAACAACCCGAATTAGTTGCTGCTTGATTACTACTTGCGTTTATATCAGCACCGGCTTCTGCATCACCTAGGGCGCCTGTTGCTGGAGTGGAACTTGCAAATTTTTTATACGCAGCTTCCGCTGCTGAAACACGTGTCGTTCCATGCCCGTTTCCACCTTGCCAGGTATTTGACATAAAATTTTGTTGGTAATCATATAAAGATGGAACGCTATCAGAATTACCTATCTCAACGTCAGACCACCACATAAATGCACCACCGTTTTCCCCTGATATTTCTTTGGTTGATCTCAATAACTTCAACAATTTTGATTTATTTGATACACCATATCCGCCACTACCCGAACCTTCATACATGAACTCACTTTGTAGCATTACATCTGTTGCTGACTTACCTTTTTTAGCGGCAAATGCTTTTATCTTACTTTCAGGTGCTTGATAGATTCCCCAGTATTGACCATTCGACGCAGAACTATCTAACTGTGATTCTTGTGTTACATTACCCACGACACTCGCTGCTGCAGCAGGAGTAAATTTTTGTGCTATCCAAAAATTATAAACATCCTTAGCATTATCTCCCGTGGCATTAACTAAAGTGGCATCTCCACCACTTGTCGAGCTTGTATCACAGGACTGATTGTTTCCTAATATAATCCATACTATGATAACCGTTAGAACAACAATAAGTACTGTTATGGTGATCGCTACAGCCGAAGCAATATAGGATTTTTTCTTCTTCTTTATCTTCACTTCGATGCTCCCTTGACTTTTAATAGGTTGTACTTTATATTATAACAAGTTATCCATTGGTTATATTGTGATATAAAAAAGACAACATCATAATTTGATGTTGTCTTTTTATACGTGCAATCTTGTAGTCCTTTGCCAAACGCCTTCGTAATTTAGCAAATCATTCTTAAAATAATTCACAAGTTGTTCCAATTCTTGCTCACTGGATAATTCAGAAATCTGAATCTCGTTAAGAATTATTTGTTTAATGATGGATGATAAATTATCAATTGTGAACTCACTTACCTCGTAATATAATTCATTTTCAAATGGATCAATATTTTTTAAATCTTCTGTTTGGAATACTGGGTGCACCAGTCCATCATTTTTTTCATCTACATACTCTTCAAAATATTTTTGGTTATATTCGTCGATCATACTGTAAGTTTTCTCTGCGCGATCTCCAAAAGTTGAATCAACATTATTCGGGATTACAAACATAGGTTGATGGTGGTTAGCATGTTTTTCAAGATACTGCAAAATTAATTCTTCGTTCAATTGATTCATAATGCCTTCTCTTTCTTAAATGTTTTAGGCTTCAGTATTAACGCCCAATCTCCAAATTTACTACATCGGCTCTTGTTAATCCCCAACTCTCTAGTTCCATATCAGTCATATCACTTCTTGGCGCGAATTTCTGAATTGTTGCTTTATTTACTTCCGGAAGTATCATATCAGCTTCTACAGTAATGAAATCTGGTAGCTTATTGACTTCTTCCAACAATGTTGAGGCAAATTCTATTTCTTTTTTCGCTCTCTCTGCATCTAATTTCCTGTTGTTCTCATCAATTCTCATCTGCACATAGTCTGTAATTGAGATTGTTTGCTTAGTTTTATTGGTCTTTTGCGCCGAATATTTTTCGAATTCTTCATCAGTTAATTGAAATACTTTAGAGATTTCATTTGTCATTTTATTACCTTCTTTTTTTTAACTAGAGTCTTTCGTTTATTGAACTAATTCTGGATAATGTCAGCGAGGAGTCGTTTGGCTCTTCTTTTATACTTTTAACTAGTTTACCTGCCGTTACGCGACTAACGTCTAATCTATTAGAAAGTTCAGATGAACTATATTCAGAAACTTTCACTCTAGCGGTTTCATACTGTGAAATTGTAAATTTCAACGGTGTTTCAGCTATTTCAATTTTGCGCTGTAGCTCAGCGTTAGTTTCAAAAAGTTTTCTCTTTTTTGCCATAAGATGCTGTAACAACTCCTCTGATCGATTTGCCTCTAACGTGTTAGGAAAACTTTCGAAATAATTCTGCTTCAGCGCCTTAGTGTTTGTTTCATATTCTAACTTCCACGAAATGTACTTTAATAAACCTTCATCGTTCATATTGTCAAAAATTCTATTCAACATAATTATCTTATACAAATTCTTAATACGAATTTTTGGGGATATACCAGTTAGGTAAGTCTCTAATGTATCGGCACTAATGCCGAGTACGGCTGGTAAAGAATTATCATCTACTTTCATGGACCTCATTTTTTTTAGAACATTTTGCAACATTTGATCGAGTTGTTCTATGTTCACATCAATCATTACCTTCATGTGTAAAATCCACCTTTCGAGAACCGAGATTATATTATCATTATAATTACACCACACACGATTTGTAAACACTATTATTTAAAATAATGTTTACAAAATAAAAAGTTCCAATTATTTCTAATTGGAACTTTCTTATACAGCCTGGGACTCAAGAGAATTTACAGCTGACTCTGCAGTCGGAATTGTCGCATATTGATTTGTTTGTATTGTCTGTACTGATTGATCAATTTTATGTGCCGCCTCATAGGATGCATTAACAGAGTCAGTTATACTCTTTGCTATGTCCACATTACCTTGAGAACTATTGGGCTGGCTGTTTGTCTTACCTGCACCAGTAATTGAATTTACATAGGAGTTTGCCCATTCTGACATGGCCGCTTCACTCTTAGCGATCTCCGCAGACTTTTGTTGACTCTCCGTAATTGAAGCAGCGTTTGACGACGCTATTGAATTTGCTACTGACTGGCTATCTGCAATACTTTGAGCTATGCTATTCGCTTGTGATTGGGCAGCAGAGTCGGCCGATGTACCATTGCTTGTCTGTGACCCATGATTTTTGTCATCACCCGCAGAAGTTGATGGTTTACCTTGTTCATTTTCTTCACCAGTTCCTCCGCCAATTCCACCACCCGTTACTATTCCACTACTATTGCCTCCTTTAGCTCCCTCCCCGTCAGCATTAGACATTGATTGACCATCGCTACCAGGGATTGGTTTGCTGATTGATAGTTGATCGCCTTTAGAACTAACATTATCATTGTTTTGCAATTCTTTAACAACTCCCAAAGAATCAGTTTTATTTGGTTGTCCATTTGTAGCAAGTTGTTCGGAGTTATTCTCTGGCTTTTTATCTGAGTCAGACTTATTACCTAATACGTCCTTCACAACATCAGATAATGTCTTTGGTGAACTATCTCCTTCAAAATTTGAACCAATTGCTTTCTTTTGTTTGGTAGGATCCAAAAGATTTTTCAAATCGTCATTAGTTGATTCACCATTTAAGACTGATGCTAACTTGTTATTATCTTTCTTAACCTTCTTAGTTTTTCCATCAGACTTCGTTATTTTACTAATTGAGTGAGATTCCGATATTCCTAAATCTTGGTTCTTACCTGTTTTCTCTGTCCTATTGTCACTACCCTGATGCATGGCGAATGTTCCGGTGCCAATCAACAAAATAGCTGCAAGTCCTGCACCACTTACTGCGACTTTTTTCGTAGGCTTTACGAGCTTTCGCTTTGATTTATCAATTCTTTTATTTGGTATCTTTCGATCTACATTTTTTGAATTTTTTGGAACTTCAACCTTTGAAGACTTTTTCGTACTTGCCTTCCTTGGCCCTTTTCTATTCAAATCTTTCAATGGCATATCTACTTCTCCTTATTGTTTTGCTAAAGCATCTTGAATCTTACCTTTGTAATCTTCTAATACTTTTCTTTGTTCATCTGATGGACTACCGTTCAGCCCCTGTTCTATTTTATTCAACTGAGTGTAAGCATTTTGCCTGTCCTTGATCATTTCCTTTAACTTAGAATTATTCAACTTTTCAGCATACAACTCAGCCTTGGCCAAGTTTGATTTTTTCATATATGAATATCCGATATATTGCAATCTAGTATTACCAGCATCATCAAGGTTCATTTTCGGAACCAAGGCAATCACTTTATCGTAGTCTTGGTTTAGAAATGCAAGATCCAAATTATAGTATTTGCTTTCATTTAATCTTTTATTCTGTAACAAAATCTGTCGCTTATTATTTTTACTACTATCTTGCATTACCAAGTCTTCGATCTTATTAGCATCATGATAATAGCCAATTGCTTCGTCGTACCTACCCTGATTGATTAGTGTTTGTTCTGAAGGTTTCCTGTTAATTAGTAGCAAGGCAATAATAAGAATAGCAACTAACCCAATAACCCAAGTAAACAGCCTTTTTGAAAGAAAAAATTGCTGTTTGACTACCGTTGGCTGCAATTTCTTGATACGTGGTGATCTCTTTTTTGAAGGTTCTTTTGAGGGTTCTTTTTTAGGTGCTAATTCTATTGGGTTCTTTTGTTTTACTGTTTCATTCTTTGTAAGTTCGCTATTTTCCGGAGAACTTGCAGACGGTGCCCTTGACGATTCAATTTCAGCTTTAAGCAAATTTTCTGAGCTCTTTGTTTCGAGCAATTTTTTAGGCTCATCTTTCTTGTCTACATATCTTTTTTTCAAAATATCAAGAACCGCACTCTTATTTTGATTTGCTACCGGTTTATTTAACTGATTCAATATCTTTTCAAATTGAATACCTTGGTCCGTCACTATAAACACATCGGTGACGAGTGATGAAAAATCAACTAAATTATCACCAAAGGACTCTAATTTTTCAACGTCTGAAATAATAGCTAATCTATCAGATTTAGATCGAATTTTGTCAAAAGAAATCAGAATATCATCTCTTAAATCCGATACTTCAAATAAATTTACCAACACAACGGTATTATCGTTTGTTTCAACATCCATGCTCACATAGCTACTTAGTGATGTAATGTTTTGTACCATCATAAACATCCCAGAATAAGGCATCTTATTGACCTTATTACTAAAATATTCAGCTGATTCGTAGGACATGATAGTCTGCAATATTCTCTTTCCCATGTTCCCCCCGCATCATATTTTTCTTACTTCAAAATATTCACTATCCGTATCTAGCAAATTTGCGTATTGAGCAACTAAAAATTTTAGATCAATTTCATCTAATGGACCGCCGTTTATAATTTCCATCAAATACTGTGATTTATTGTCCATCTGATTAAGAAAGTCATCTTTAATAATTGTCTTGTTCACCACATTGATAGAGAAAAGTGAATCTCCGTTTTCTAGCGAAGATAAAGCATTGGCATAAGCATCATCCCTAACAACGGTATCAGTTGAATATACACGTCCTATGCTCATAGTTGGAATTAACGAATCAAGACCTATAATTTGCTCAGAGAAGCATACATGTCTGTAAAATTGATATCCAGAAATCACACCCAAATTAAAAATACCAATAACATAGTGCGTAAATTCCGAATAGTCACTGTATCTTCCTGAGGTACTCTCTAAGTTGTTCATAACGTTATCAGTCAACGCCATAATAATTGTCTGGTTATTAGCTTTTAAAGTTTTCTTCTCAAAAATTGAGAAAAAACCGAGACTGGAGATTGCGCTGTTCTTCTCAGAGAATTCGTATGAAGTTCCAAATCTTGCTAACGTCTCAATGGCTCTTTTCCCACCTTCCACAAAAACGTTAGAGATCATTCTGTTAATAGACAGAACACTTTCTTTCGAATACGAATTAGAATTTTTTACAAGAATGGATTCCAATTTCTGTCGATAATACTCAACATTTACACGAAAAACAGGTAATACTTCTTCAACAACTCTATTATCGTACTGCTGAATCAAATCATTCGCTTCTAAAACATTTAAATTTTTTATCATATTACAATCTTTCAATAACCTTTTAAAAACAATTATATAACACTATGGTGATTAATCACATTAAAAAAAGCCCTTTGTCAGGGCTATTCATTAGCAGACAAAATTCGTACTTTTGTCACTCCTTTGAGATTTATATAATTGTATACATTTGCAATTCTGAATTCTTTTCGCTTTTGAGAAATTTTGGGAGAAATGAACCATAGGATATGAAGTACATTTTGCCAGGCATAGAATAATTAAAATCAACTTTAGCGAGAGGCATTTTGTCATTTATTAATTTTTTTGATAGCGGAATTGCCACATTTAATGTTGGCTCATTACGAACTGAAAGTTGCTCGTTCAACGAGCTAATTGCGCGAGTTGTCTCTAATAACATTGTTTCAAAATCTTCAAATGATAATTTTGAAAACAATATATTCGCTGGAAATATATCAAAAAGTATCCAATTACGTTCGTCATTTTGAACAGGATAATCAGTTACAGAAAAAACTTTTATTCCTGAAAAATTTTCATTGGTCTGCTTAATATATTTGTTCAATAAGACCACGTTAGATCGTTCAATTTGTCGCTGATTCCTGCCACCAAATGTAATGAAAATAATTACTAAAGGGATAAGAGAATTGACAAGTAACACAAAGTTAATTGGCAAAATTCCAATGAGTAACAATATAAACATTATGGCAAATATGAGTACTAAAAATAATGCGGCTACTTTCGAATTTCTATATGAACTGTACTTTTTGTATGTCGTAAAATTTCTAAAAGTACCAAACATATTTTTGATCTTTGAAACTTGTTTTGTATTTTTCAGTTCTGCTTCAGTCGTTAGATTTTTCTCGTTATTTTTGTCCACTTCAATTACCCCTATCCTGATCATTGTTAAATCCGTATACAAATTCTTATCGACTTATGATAACATACATTTTATTAATCATTAACGTTATTTTCATAAACCTTTTTAGATAGAGTCAATAACAGCAATGATTTGTTCCTATAAATTTTCCTAAGCTATTTTGATACATTCAGACTGTTCGACTAGTCATTACACTACTCATTTATGATAGTTTCATTGAATATAGTGCAATACTAACGAATTGTGTCAAAAGCACTGTTCATAGTACTTACGGCTGACTACAAAACTGTAACTATTACACCAAAATAATAAGAAAGGCGTGATTCAACAATGACAAATTCTAATTCCATTAGAGTTCACAGAGATTATTCTTTAAACAGACTTTTATGGCTTATGCAAATAATCCCTAATTCTCCCTTCTACGAACTTGAAAATCTGTTCCCCTCTATCTCGAATAACACACCTTTAAGGCAAAGAAAATTAAATAATCTAAGTGAAAAAAAGATTGTACTTAAACAAGCTGCCTCTGAATTTAATGGGGTCATACCTTCGGGCGTTGCGATATGGAATATTGGCCCAAATGGACGAAGTTATCTCATTGAAAACTCAATGGATATGTATATGCCTGACGAAACGATTAGTGTTCATTCTGTTGGTATTCATGCGATGGCTTATCGAACATTTGAAGTTCTAGCGTATATATCACCTGAGCTTTTCGAACAATTTGAAATCACTAGATCAGTAAATTTTGGAGATAAGTTTTTCCCAGATAGAACTTTTAATTTGGTGTTCGCCCATACTCAGGATACAGCGCTTAATTCTAATTGGTATAGTTTTGTCGAATTACTTAGTCAACAAAATTCGCTTCTTCCTGACACTAAGAATACTGATCAGAATGACGACGAAGAGGAGGTCCCTTATTAATATGAAGTATGGTCAATTATATTTTGAGTACGACAGATCAACAGAACAAATAGAAACAATCTTATCAAAAATAAATCGATACATGGACCACCTTATTCAAAAGAGCGAAACCGCAATATTAACGTTGGCTGTACAAGATGGATCTGCATCAATGAAGAGATACAGGGGATTTGATTTAACCTATGATTCTTACCCTGCAAAAAGACTTGCAAACATCATTTCCAGCATTGCTAGCGAAAATGAGATATTATCGAATTACATACAACTATATTCATCTGGGCAATTCAAGATTTTAATAAGTGGCCTCCGTGAAGCTGGCTACTTCTCTGCATTATCCGTTAATTCATTTAACTATGGTCAAGATAATTTAACGCTATTCAGTTCTGCTCTGCAGGAACTTTTGAATGTTTTTAACCAACACAAGCAATCGACGGAAGCCATAATGATTTACCCCGTGTCAAACGATTCACATTCAGATATTCTGGCATTATTCGGTGTATTCGATTTAACTACTCGATACCTGACCCTAATTCCAATAATTGGTGACGATCCTTTTGAACTATGGCACAGCACACGACGTGGCAAGCTTTCTGCACAGTTATTTGATACCGAGGCAATAATTAGCAATTGGCAGTCATTTAATTCATTAATTCCAAGTAACATTAAAATTGCGGACTATCCTTTGTGGCTAGAACCTCAATCTAATTATCAATACATCGGAAATGCCAGTACTAATTTTGCTGAGCCAACTGTGCCGAATACATTACCTTTATTACAAACTCACGAAACCAATCTAACTAAACTTGTCGGGAGCATTCCGACTTATGCTTCTCTCAACGGGCTAAAGATACAAGTAAAAGCTTTCGATAAATACAAACCAAACCAACGAGCAGTTCTTTTCTAGGAGACTACCCGTTCACCCAATCTGCAAGCAGATTGACTTCACTACAACGCTACGCTGCTTAAAAACCGCCAAGCGGCTTTTTAAGCACTCCGCTTAGAGATACGGCCCTTAAAACGATACTGCGTATCGTTGGGCCTTTTTAGCCCTCACGGGCTTGCAAGGTAATCAAATGCTTATTAGAACCTCCTCCAGCGACAGAGTGAGCGCCTTTCATGCAATTGCCTAACTAGTCTGTACTTTCATGCAAAACAGCACAGGACATCGCTTAAATGAGATCCTGTGCTGTCTTTTTTGGGGATGTCTCCCAGATTAATCATGCTTTTATAAACTGGCCGTCTATCCAAATAGATAATATCCACACTCACTATTGTATAATCAAACTTAGCTGGTTATCAGCATTAAACACTACTATCAAATTTGGAAGTATCTGAGATGAAAACATTAGGTCTTTATACAGAAATAGCAAATAATTACAACAAAATAAGTACTGCCCCTTTTCGCATTCCAAGCTCATTAGGCAATGATGATAGGCATCTTTTAATAGATGATTATGGATTAAAACTATACATGACGATTATGGCCAGTAAAGTCACAAAAATAGAGTTCTTTATAGACGATATGGACAACCCAATTTATCCTGGTATTTTCCAGAGTTTTGAGTTTGGCATGAAGTGGTCTGGCACTCCCAGTTTTATATCGAGCCTGATAAATGCAAAGAACAACATTGGGCACACATTCCAATCAGTCGGGGATGTATGCTACCAAGCAACTGTAGACCAGAAAAATCTAAAGTTATTCATTACACTAACACCCGTCATTAAAGAATTTACTCAAATACAGAATTCTTAAACCAAAAAAAGAGTCAACTCTTTATAAAGTTGGCTCTTTTTCTCTTCATGTATGAACAATATATTCCGTAAATTATTACTTTGTAACAGACTTCTCACGCAAATCTGATTTGAACATCCCCCACTCATCCTCATTTAGTAACCAATCACGTTTAAATATGAAAAGGCCCACTTTTTTACCATGAGACACAAAGACCAACATGTACCGTCTTGAACTGACACTTCTCTTGATATCACTCAGTGAGACCTCAGCCTGATACAGATTTGTTTTCATGGAAATAGACTCATTATCTACAGAAGCCTCAATATGCCTTAAAGGATACTTTTTATAACCCACTTCTGCATGTAACGCGAGGGCTAAGTATAATGCCGCTGGATACATTATCAGCACAGCAAATAAAATCAAAAGTACAAACTCAAATGATGGAAAATACGTAATTTTAGCGGGGTAAGCAATTGCAATTCCCACAAGAATCAAGAGTCCGAGCATTTTCCTTTAGTTATGTAGTGTTTCAACAATCTCGATATTAATTGCATCTTGTCTTTCATATTCTCCGTTAAATTTGTAATTCATAATCAGTTTTGTACTCACATTTCAATTTATTAATAGCAAGATATTTCAGTCAGAAATCATATTTATACTCTTAATCATAATATATCCAAGGTTGCAATAACACCATAAATTCTATTATCAAAAGCATTTATAGAAGTGATGACTAGCTAAATAAAATCGATTATCTAACATCCTGACATTAGCATGCTATGGAGCGTTTTTACTTGTCTAGAACTTTATCCTTAATATAATTAAACCAGGTTTTTTCCCCGGTGATTATTGCTACTTTCCCTTGAGTGCCATATCTTATGTGCTCAATGTCTTGACTCTTAATTTTTGGAATTTCAGCAACCACTTTGTAGTAACTACCTTTACCTACTTGAGTTGTTGCATTATCTATTTGTGTAACAATGCCGTTGATGACCATTGGTCTTGGAACGTCCTGAACTATAGAATATCGGATTTTTTGTCCATTTTTTATATTGCTAATTTCACTGCTTGTTATATAGAATACAACCGTCAATTTAGTTTCCTTTGTCAACATTGGATAAATCGAAGCGACATTACTACCACCAGGAATATAATTCGTCTTTGTCAGGTTTGTATTTAAATGGATAATCCCAGCTTGTTGTGCCTTAACAGTTAGAGTTTTTGCAACATCTGCGGTTTCAGACTTTTTCTCAATAATAGTATTAATAGAATTTTGAGTGGTTTCTTCTTGGTTTTTTATATCTGCAAGTGTTTTACTCTTTAATTCTTGTATTTGTAGAAGTGTTTGATCGGGTGAAATTATATTTGTTGTGTTCACAGCATCTGCTTGTTCTCTGAGTCCTGTTGCAGAGGATGATAATGAGTCAATCTGCTTATTCAATTCTGCGATCGTGTCTTGCCTTAATTTATCCTTGTCAGACTGCAGGGATAGCCCACTCAATTGTGAGTTGAAACTATCATACAAATATTTATACGAGTTCGTCGTATCAATACTTGTACCATTTTGAACAGCTGAAATAATTTGATTATATTGGCTAATTAGGTCTTTTACTTTATTCTGGTCGTTTGTAAAGTTTCTTTTTTGTGTCTCAGCTTGATTATTACTATTGGTTCTATCGTCGTTTGCCTGTTTGAGTGAGGCATTTAGTTCTGAAATTTGTTCTTGATAATTATTAAAAAGATTTGAATAGCCAAAAGTATCGGCCTGTTGAAAAATTGATTTCCCACTAGAGACACTACTCTCATAATCATTTAACGCCTTTAATCGTGCTTTCTCATTAGATAGTTGAATTGCCAATAATTTTTTACTGGCTTGAGTATCTGAATTCTCATAAGTAATTAACGTTTCCCCTTTTTGCACTGTTTGGTTTTCATGAAGGTTTAATTTTTGTATTTTTTGATTACTTGTAGATTGCACGGTTGATAAGATACTTTTCGGTGCAATTTCACCAACACTCTTTACCGTTAGTTCCTTATTCGTGAATAGAGCAAATATGACCAATATAATCAACCCAATTGTTATTGGAATAATTATAATTGTTGAATAAGTCGTATACCTTCTACGATAAAATTCAGTACTTGCAAGTTGTTGTTCATCAAACATAATGTTTGTCCTTTAACTATTGAATAATGTAGAGTAATGGCCCTCTTGAGCTATTAGATCTTTATGTGACCCCTCCTCGGCAATTTGCCCACTCTTCATTACAATTATTTTGGAAACTCGTTGCGCAATTGTTAATCTATGCGCAACAAAAATAATCGTAGTGTCCTTTAAAGCTAACAAGTTATCAATGACTTTTTTCTCTGTCAGAACATCTAAGCTGCTCGTAGATTCATCAAGTATAAGAATGCTACTCTTTGCCAAAAGCGCTCGAGCTAAAGCAATTCGTTGTTTTTGACCACCAGACAATCCACTACCTTCTGATATCTCAGTTTCAAGGCCTTGTGGCATTTGTTCAATATCATCAGCAATATGCGCCATTTCTACAGCCCAGAATACATCCTCCATAGTGGTGTCATCTTTTGCGCCAAGCATAAGGTTATCAATAATTTTCCCAGTAAAAATATACGGTTCTTGAGGTAAATAGGTCACCATCTTCCTTAATGCCTGCTTATCAATTGTCTGAATATCTATCCCGCCAATTAATATTTTTGAATCTGATGACGACGGTTCAAAAAAATTAACGATCAGTTTAGCCAATGTGGATTTACCAGACCCACTAACTCCTACGAGGGCTATTTTTTCATTCTGTTTAATCGTAATATTAATATCTTTCAGCACTAGATTATCAAAACTATAACTAAAATCCAGATGTTGAATGGTAATTGTTTTGTCAGTCGGAATTCTGCGTGAAATAGTTTCATTAACGTTAAATTCTGTCGGTACTAGATAGACTTCATTTAGTCGATTACTGGCGACTCTTGCAGACTGAAGTTTGCTCTGTAAATTCAAAATATTTTGCAGTGGGTTTGTAAAATAATTCAACAGTGCATTAAATGTTATTAGTTGTCCTATGCTTAAACTATTATTAATTACAAGTATTGCACCGTACCAAAGTACGGCCACATTGAAGATTAGCTTAAGAAGGTCCTTAATGGTTGACTGAACTTGTACAGTTCTCTGTAAATTGAAAGATTTTTGTAGTATATCCAGATATTCTTTGTCTATTTTCGAGTAACTGACACTTTCACTTGATAACGCCTTAATAGTTTCAATTCCAGTCAAGCTCTCAATGATACTCGAATTAAGCATAGACCCCGATTGCATTAATTCATGATTCATCTTTTCAAATGGTTTCGTGAATATCCAAACCACTAAAAAATAAAACGGAATTGCACTCAATGAAATAAGAAAAAGTTTCTCATTTTGAACAGCTAACGTTATTCCTACAATAATCAGAATTCCTAAGTCTAGAAAAATTGAAATTATAGTATTTGAAATGGCGTCAATAATTGTATTAGCGTCATTAAATCTCGACGTGATCTCGCCAATCCGGCGTGTTCCAAAAAAAGACATTGGTAACTCAAATAGATGCTTGATGTAAGATAAAATAACATCAATCGAGAGTCGTTGACCAAGAACTATTAGTAGATAATTTTTCGCATAATTTAATATTTGCTGAATAATATAAGAAATTATAAGTCCGATTGAGATGATCCCGAGGGTATTTTTCATTCCATTCGGAATGAATGTATCAATTAAACCTTCAAAGTAATATGACCCAACAATGCTGATGATCGTGACCAATAATGAAGCCAATACAATATTTAAGATTAATGATTTCTGTCTGAATATGACTGGTAAGTAGGAGTTAAATGTTTCTTTATCACCTTTTGAGGGTTTAAATTCTGGCTTTGGGGCTATAAATATCGCAGTACCAGACCATTCAGACTCGAACTGTTTATAAGACATACGCGTCTTTCCAACCCTATTGTCAGGATCAGCTATTTGTAAATAATTCTTTTTGACACCATATACTACATAATAGTGAAGTAAATTTCCGCCCTTTTTAACGTGAGCAATAAATGGCAAGGGTAAGTCACGTATATCGAACAAAGTCATATCCGCCTTAATAGCCTTTGTTTCAAAATTCAATGTACCTGCTGCTTTAACAATCCCAAGTGCCGTTGTTCCTTCTAGACTTGTCTTTGCTAAATCTCGGAGACTTGCCAAAGAATTTTCCTGACCATAGTTACGTAATAACATTGATAGAGCAGCTACCCCACAGTCACGTTCATCTATCTGTGCAACATAATGTATCTTCATTTGAGTAATTCCTTATTGTGCTTCCCGTGCCTAACTAAACTAACATCGTCAATATATTATTTAATATATGTAATCCGATAGGCACTGAAATCTTCTTGGTTTTTAAATACGACAAAGATAGAATTAATCCACCTACAAAATAATTTACGGAATTTAAATCAAAAGTTCCATTATGTAAAAATGCAAATAATAGTCCGTTAAAAATAATGACCAGTAAATACCGCCAACTTGATCCAATTTCCATTATCGTACTATCCCGAAACTCCTTAATAAATGTTAAATAGTACACTCCACGAAACAATAATTCTTCCAAAATTGGCGCAATCATTGCAAAATATATTGTCAGCACTATTTTATGACTTTGTACTAAATTAAATACACCTACATTATTATTATTTGCAGGGAGTAAATTATTGTTGTTCAATATAATAAAAAATATTTGATTTAGCAACATCAATACTGCAAAAAAGACGAAATTTAGAGTATCTGATTTGCCAATTGAAAAGTCTTTCAAAGTATATTTACTAAACTTGAAAACCGTAAGAACAAACCCACATTGTGCTAGAAAAGAAACAGCAATAATTATAAATAAGGTAACAAAATTCTTTGTTGTCCCAATTAAAGCAACTGGAATGGACGCAATTAGTTCAAAGAATAATAAAAAGCCAAGAAAACGTAAAAATTTCATTTATATAGTCCTTTTGATAAATAATTAAATTAAAAATAGGAGGTAAAAATCTTTGATTTTCGCCTCCTATTTTGCTATTTATGAATACCAGCTTTAAAACCTTTCTTGAAGTCATCAAATTCTCCAAGTAGGCCATAGGCTATACTGGCCCAACCGACTCCCTTGCCGCCAACAGTCGCAGCTAATTCTTGATGATCAAGTGCATCAAAACTATCTAATGAATTTAATTTACTCATAATATGCTCTCCTATTAACTGAAATTATTAGAAAATTATCTTAATTGTTTATCGCAGAAACATGATGCCCAGGAAGCGATCCCCAAGCAACACCTCCACGACCGACAACGTAACCAGCGAGGTATCCCAATATTGTGCCACCTTCAACTTCTGACATTTCTGTCTCTGTCAATGACTCAAATTTATTTAACTTATCTAGTCCCATAATTAAACCTCCATAAGAATACATTGAAAACAAAAGATATTCATCAAGAATAATGACTATCTCATCTACAAAATTAATTATACGACCTATTAAAATAAAGTAAATAGTTTATTATATTTCTCTCATAAACAGGAGGATTTAAGAATGAATTAAGGTCTTCTGATCTTAGCTTATCTAGGAATAATTACCCAAAAATTCATACTTCATATTCATTTTCCTCTCTACATTCAACAACTGTGCAATTATTGCTCTATATACACCATCCGGCCAGCATTCAACTGATTCTTCCATCGCAATGCTGCATCACCGTACAGCAATCCACTTCTGTTTAGGTCCATTGTATTTCGATCTGATGCGCCTAGAATATGCTCTACAATGACATTCACCATTCCTTGGTAATCATCTTCATTAATAATTGAACCAATGTTAGCCGTTTTTAAGTGCTTTGTACCATAACCCATGTCCATATACACTGGGAATGTGCCGTATTCGAGCGACTCAACAATGGCTAACGGAAAGGAATCATCATCACTTGCTTTTACAATGATGTTTGCTTGCTTATAAGCCTCAACCAATTTGTCATTTGTCACATACCCTTTTATGTGGACATCTTGCTCTAAATTAAGCCTTTTAATTTCGGCAGATAACCTAGTTGAAATTGGGCCATAACCGTATATATCAAATGTAGCTGCAGCAATACTAGTCTTAATCTGAGTAAACATCCCAAGTAGTTCAATCAGATGGTTAGATTTTGACAAACTGCCGACAAATATTATCTTATATTGGTCTTTACCTGACAAATACTTGTCGGACTGGTCCATAGTGATACCAGCGTATGGAGCAACCATGATATTAGTTGTCAAGTTTTGTATTCCGCCAGACCAAGCGATGAGATCACGTTGTTGTTCAGGTGTTGCTACTATAATCCCGTTTAGCTTTTCTGCTTTAAGTTTGACTGGATCGTTATACCACCCAATCAAATTTGAATTCACCTGGTCTTTCTTGTCAGTTGCGTGCACTTTTGGGATGGTCACAAACCGATCTACCGGTTCTGCCATTTCCAATACACTCTGATACGCTACACCTGGTCGATCCGCTACGAACACGGCATGTTTGTCTTTGGCATTCAATTCATTCAGGAAGAACACGAACATATCATCATAGTTGTTAAAATATAACTCATGATTTTCATAATCTACGAGATGTATCAAGGATAGTGTAGCTTGATCGCTCTCAGTCCTAGAAAAGAACTCTTCAACTACTACGTTGCCATTAATATCGTAAGATACTTGATGTAGTAGTCTACTATCTTTATCGAAATACAATGTTCTTGATTTGAAGCCTCGAAAATCAAACAAGTCGGAAGACACTAAACGATCATATTTATCAAAATAATCAATTTGCTTGATTCTCCCGAATGTACCAGGGACAATAATAATTTCCATCACAGTTCGTGAACCTTCAAATACTACGTGCTTGTTTGCTCCTGTTTTGATATTATAGTCAGCTGGTAAATTGAGGTCTTCTAAAGTTAGAAAATCATCCCCGGGATCAAGAACGTCTGTGACTCCTTGGAAATAATCAAACATGTTTAATATCGAGCCAACGGGTAGACCATACCGTATACGTTTTTGCTCGTGCAGATTATCATAGTTTCTTGTGACAATAGCAGTTTTTTCGCCAATAGAATCAAACATCCGAACTCGATGGAATTCTGCATGTTCAATACCAGAATTAAACTCTAACAGGTATTCATTTACGAAGTATTTCAATTACTTAGCCCCTTTCTTGATTATCTCTTTCCAAGATTGGAAAGTAGTTTCTTGAGAATAACGATTTGCATTCTTATACGAATTATCACTGTACCGTTGCAACACAGTTGGATTTTGTAGCAAGTTCACAATTGATACAGCCAATGATTCCACATCGTTAAGTTCTACTAATGCACCGTCCACCTGATCGTTGATGATATCATTGGGTCCATAATTTACTCTGTACGCAACATTAGGAACTCCATGAGACTGAGCTTCCATCAAAACTAACGCAAACCCTTCAGCAGATGAAGTCAGTAAATGTAGAACAGAATTGTCAAAGACTGTAGAAACATCTTCCGTATAATTCTGAAACGATATTACCTTCTCCAGCTTCTTATCTCGGACTAACCCCTTTAGACGGTTCTCTTCATCGCCGTTAGAGTATCCCCAAAAGGTAAGCGTGACATCGGGTAATAAGTTATGCACTATCTCAAAAGCGTTTATAGCTTGCTCTTGTTGTTTCTCAGGCGATAATCTCGCTACCATAGTTACATTTCCATGCGTGCGTTCAGCAATCGGAATACGTGGCGAATTCATAACTGATTCAGGTACACTTCCAACTGGTATAGCGTATATTGGTGTTTTCTGTCCCCACCGCGCAATTAAATCATCTTTTTGCTTCTCAGTAGGTGTAATAACACCATCCCATTTTTCAATATTGTTCAATGCGTATGTGTAATTGAAATTCAATGACGAATTCAAAATGTCATTCGGTTTATTTAGATGGTTTGAATGAATGTGCATATACTTATGTGCCTCACTACGCATATTCAGTACGGACCAGGCCAACTCAAAAGTCCGGTCAACCACAAAAATATTATTTCCTAAATTCTTTGAATTCAACTCATCAAGAAAGAACCTTGTTAAGTCAGCTTGGCCATTAAAAGTGTAATTTCTACCTTTGTAGCCAATTAGCATATATAAAGTGTTATCGACTTCATTGTGTGCGGCTTCTCCATGAAAAGTTTGGTAGACAAGAGAACCAGTCGGACTATAAACTTTCTCAACAACAATAGAGCCCGCTGCATTGTATATTTGCTCCAAGGACATAAATCCTCTGGTATCGTAATGTTGAGTTTTGCTTATATTTTGATAAGCATCATACGTAGTAATACTTTCAACTTCATCATATTCAGGGCTACGCATTTTAATTCGTTGAATGATACGTTCGCTGTTGCGCACCATATATCCATTTTCATCTTGATCATTAATCAGTAACTCTAGACCAAGCCCAAAGTGTAAGTCTTCAATCCCTACGTGGTTTTGCATGAAACTAGTTGAACCTTGAAAATAGTCAAACAAATTAATTACTTGATCATCATCTACTCCAACCGACCTCATAACCTTATGAAGATCCAAGGAAAAGTTTTGAGTGACGATTTTAGCTTCAGTATTAAATCGGTTGAATAATGCAAGACGTTTTAGCTGTGCATGTTCAACCCCAGACATCCCCTTCGCAAAACCAGTATTTACAAAATAAAACATTTATTCATCTTCCTTTCGCTAATGATTGTTTTTATACCTACCAAGGTACCGTTCTCCGTTGATTGTTGACTCTGAAATACCAATCTTATTCGCAATGCTTTTTAGTGAAAGTCCAGTCGTGTATAGATACTCAAATGTCCTATAACGTTCTGTATACTGTTCATGATTCCTTTTTTTATCAAGATTGTTCAATCCCTGAGCAAACGCCGGTGATTGTTTAATTGAGATTGTTTGGGTTGCTGCCTTTTCAACCGTGACTCCATTGAAAGAAGCATTCTTTTCAAAGTTATAATTTCCAACAGTCCCTACATCGTTCATCGTTACTCTCCATCATGTATTTGTTTAAAATTTAATATATGTTATTCTTATTTTGTCGAAAGACATTGTAAATAATACTGGGTGGCACCTGTATTCTTTCAACGTTTATTGGATTGATCTATCTGTCAATTTTTTAAACACTCTACATCGTTCAACATGCATAGTCGCACCTTGTGTGCTGTACAGCTTGCTGGTTGATGTTAAAAAGCGTCGTTTGTTTACTTATTTATAAGTATTCAACGACGCTTTTTTTAGTTCCATCCCTCTATTCCTAACAATTATCCAAATATTGCTTCAATATTATTATCGACATTGTTTAAACAATGTTCCAGCATTATCAGGAGTATTGTTAAGAAAATTGATACAGCTTATATCTAAATTAGAATATAAACTCCTCTTGATAGACTTCAAGGAGGGTCACACCATTAATCACCCTTTCCTCCAACAAAGCAGTGACACCTTGTAATTGGACACTTTTTTGATTGATTAGTTCTTTCATTTCATTCACTGATATTTCTTGTATTTCCTTTATGGACCAGATATACTTTCTGCCCTCATATTGCAACTTGCCATCTGTTACTTGCAAATTATTGTTACCATAAGTCTCGCTATCCATTTGTACTGCACTAAGGTGTTCAGTACGCGACGTCGACGTAGAAATATCATTAATGGCACTTTCCTTGAAGGGTACTTGCGGATCAGATGATTCAACATTTTCTAATTCCACACTTTTTAAAACCGGCCTTACAGTAGGTGTTAATTCTGAAACAGATTGTTTTACATCCGGCATTGGTGGCTGTTTATTGTCACTTGAATGTTCAGATTGAATGTCCACATCTTGTTTTCTTGTATGCTCTTCCTTATGGGCAACTTTCGGTTCAGGGTCCGAATCGTGCGTAGGCGCTTCCCCTGGTATCACATCATACCCACTAATTATCTTGGCAATGAAATCGTCTGTCGTCATTTCATCGTTATTCACTGGGGTGCTGTTTGTTTCAAATTTCTCAGTATTGTCGGTATATTTCGGCAATCCATCATGGATTTCTACATCTGCAGAGGACTTAGTTTCTACCTGATTATCAGATTTAACTAGTTGCTCTGTTTTTGGCCGTTCTACAAGTTCATTTCGTTCAACATTTAAAGGTGCGATCCCTAGTTCTGAATTATTCGCTAATTCAGTTTGAGTACGAATATTTGTATCAGCAGATTGAGTCGTTTGTTTACCAAATGAATCGTCTTTATTTGGTACGGCACTCAAATCATTGTCATTTTTGGATAAAGTATTAGATTTCATGATGGGGATGTCATTTTTCAACATTTCCTTCACTTGCCTAAGAACCTGATCTTCGGAGATAACACCTTGTCCATAATCGTCTATTTGCTTATGCAAGAATTTGGTCGTATCCTCAGAGGCTAGCATTGTACCTTGCATGATTCTGGCTCCATACATACCTTTCTCTGAGTTCGTTAGTATTCCCCCACGTTCTTCGATAACCATTTTCTCGTCTACAAGTTTTGCAAGAGTTTGCACTCGCGTAGCCCCAGTTCCTATCTGTTGCCTGAATAGAAAGTCCATCAAAGTCTTTTGAGTCATCAGAGGTGGCCTACTAGTTACTGCTTCATCTACTATTGGAAATGCGACCTTATTAAAGCCTTCCCAGACACTAAAGAAGTTCTTTGTTGGCTCTATGATCAAATACCAGTTTGGTTCTACAATTATGCTTTTAGATGCGGTCATTTTTGGATATTCAGATAAATGAGCGCTATACGTTGCAATCGTTGCATCCTTCGAGAATAAAGCCAAAAATCTTCTTGCTAGATATAAATAAATTGCCTGGGCGAATTCACCAAACTCATCCAACTCCTGTAATGAGTCTGGAACTCTTGTACCAGGCCTATTTGCCCCATGACTTCCCCCATCTTCAATAAAACGTTTTGCTAAAAGAGTAGATGGTTTCCGGAAATCGAGTACGGACTTATCGGCTTCAATTACATTGGCGATGCTCTCAGACACCGGTCTTAATTCTTCAAACTGTTCATTAGTTATCTTTCGGTCCTGAGTACGCGGATAGGACACGTAACCTTTTTCATACATTTTTTGGTAGGTCTCCAAGACAACTTTTGACGTAGCTCCCAATTTCGCCATCTGACCTGATAATGTAGATAAGTCGGGCAAAATTGGAATTGCTCTTTTAGAATATTTCACGTCTTCTTCTATAACAGTTGCCGCTTCAACCATTGAAGCAATGCTATTATTTGCCTCAATTGGGCTATCGAATACATGTTCTTCATCTCTATCAGAAAACTTATGCGAATTTTCCCCGGGCTCATCATTGTCTACATATTTAACTTTGTAAGTGGTAGTTGGCATAAATGAGCGATTTAGTTCAAATTGATTGTAAATTTTTGATAGTATTATCGTTTTCAGTCTACCTTCATTGATGACTTCACGCTTTTCTAACGAAGACTGAGTTAGAGTGGATGCGATACGAACATACTGCTGGGTTAGAAAATCAAACCTTTGCCTAATTTCTGCCTTGCGAACTGGGATATTTAAATTAGTATCTACTGGTCTCAAGTTCCTAAAAGCCCTAAGTATAGAATTACGTGACTCATCACTAAAATCTAACCTGAGAACATTTCTATTGTTATGTAGAAAATCAAGTACCTCCCAAACTAATAAGTCCCCTTCTCCTGATGGATCATTATCTGTTGCTATTACAATGTTTTTTGTTCTAGGTAGAAAGGAACGTAAGTTTTCAAGCACCTTCTCCTTACCCGGTAACATTTCTTTTTTCCAACTAAATATTCTGTGATCCCATATATCACTCACAGTTTCAGGAATACCCCAGCGTTTAATTTTTTCTTCAAGTACTGGACTAACCATTTGATGTGGTTCTAAGAGTCGCATTATATGACCTTGAAGTGACACCAATTGATAATTACCACCATTTTCCAATTGCCCCCGGTCTCCACCTAGAGCTTTACTAAAGTTTTGCATGGCAGATGGTTTTTCCGTTATTACTAAATAATCAATAAATTCCATTTTTTCTTCTTTTCTGTTGATAGCGTTATTTATCTATATTTACAATAATAACAGAACTTTATAACCTTTAAACAACCTTTTGATAATCTTTTGAAACGAATTGTATGATTACAAGAGCAAAAAAAAGATACCAATGTTTGCACATCAGTATCTTTGATTATTAAAATGTCATTTGGAAAGGCGAACGTCCATTCGCAATAGTTCGATAAATTGCAAAAGTCATAAGTGCCTGAATGGTGAACCCTTCTTCTTCCAAAATCTTGTTGGCTCTGTCCTTCTGTTCACGAGTAAAACGCACCTGGATAGGAGTACGTTCGCCATGAGCCTCCGGTGTGTTTTGTGGACCATTACTAGGGACATTATCAAACTGATCCTGTTTACTATCAGCATTAAAGAAATCTAAGTGCATTGGCGACTTACCATTTTTTATCATTTGTAATACAACAAATCGTAGTAGATCTTGTACCTGCATTCCGTCCTTAGCTAAAATGCTGTTAGCCTTATTTTTAATATCTTCAAAAATTCTGACCTGTAGAACTACTTGTTCTTCATTGGCATCTTGTTTGGTTGTCATTTTATAACCTCTGATAAACTTAATTTAATGGTTTTATTATATCAGAGATAAACTTCTAATAAAATGAATTTTTTTTGAACTCTATTGTCTTAATCTATTTACAAGTTGTAAGAGGAAACACCGCAAAGCCTATTATGCTGGGATTTTTCCATTTAATACTATTAAAATCCTGAAATTCATTTTAAATAGATATTTATGTTTTAGTTAAGGCCAAACGGACCAATTATTAGATAATACCAGACTCTACTTGCTCTGCATTTCCCTTAGCATCAGTCTTATCAGTTACCAGATATTCCTCCTCCCCTTTTGTCTCAAATTCTTTAATGAGAGCTACAACGTCACCATTTAGATCCGACTGATTGTTTTGTCTTGAATAACCAAACTGCAGCTGTGCTTCGTAATTGTTAATATCAAATGCGTTAAGGTCCTTCTCGTATTGTGCCTTATACTCTTCGGGCGTCATCTTTACATTCGCCTCTTGAGGTTTAGCATTCTCAATTTCTGTTGCAGCTGCAGCAACCTTATCAGCCACAATATCTTCATCGAGGCCAGAAATAACATCAATTAATTCAAGTTCAATTTTGGAATATTCATGTTCAATTCTACTATTAGCTGCGTCATTCCAGATCTCTTCAAGAGCTTTCATATCATTTGACCCCTCTGAACTATCAAACTTCTCACTCTCAGGCAGATTTTCAATTTCAGCCCAAATGTTTCTGAGTTCGTTGTCTGGTCTTGGGTTTGATACTACATCCATCTTCTGTTTATTATCTTGCATGTACGCATATGCAATTGTGAATTCTTCTAGCCCTTTAATCTCTTCTGGTGTCATTACCTGACTTTCAACTGGTTTAAAGGTATTACGCATACCCAGCTCAAAATGTTTATAAGTCCCCATAATTTTCGACATCACTTCAGCATCCTGTATGCTACCACCACCAAACACACCAATTGTTCGAGCATTACTTATTAGTGTTTCATAAAATTGTGCTCCAAATTGTCTTGAAAGTTGTGCAGAACCTGCTTGAACAGCCATAGTATACGGAGAATTGTATTTTCGAGCTTCAGCTAAAACTTGTGGGAACCCTTCATAAATATACCCTGCGACCTCATCCATTATTGAAGGAATCACAACTTCCCCATTTGCTGATCTATTCAAAACTGCGTTGTTATGGATAATGAATTCTAATCTAGCAATTGTAGATGATACCAAAGTTGTATTCTCTTGAGATTGAGCTCCTGTTTCATATAGATTAATGCCACCGTACTTAAATATATCTTCCGGATTAATGGGGTCATTTTCAGTAAACAACAATCTATATACCGATGGGTTTGTATGAAGCTCAGAAAAACGATTGTAAAGGTTCTTAACATATTGTTGTTGTGTATCTACCAACATACCTTTATCCGATTCAAAAAAGGTACTTGCAAGAACTTTAAATACTCCATTAGCAATATTGTGTTGCATTTCAACTTCTCGAAATTTTGTCTCCAGGGCTTTCATTTCGGTCTCGTAATCATAATCAGTACTGTCTATATCTAAGGCACTCATCTCACTAATGATTTTACCCTCTAGTGTTTCATACCCAGCAAGTAACTCACCCCTATATTTTTTTAAGTCTTCAAATGTACTTTCTGGATCAGTTACATATAAAAATACTTTTTCTAACGACGGATTGATTACCTTTCGCTCTCTATTATGACTCTTAGCTTCTTTGTTTTCGTGTGCTTGTTCAAGTAACGTTACATATTTTTGAAGATAGACTCTCAATCTTAAATAGTCACGTTCAGACTGAACAAAGAAATCATTGCCACCCTTTTCCGGAGTTAAAACTTCAAGTAATAATCCTTGAACCTTTATAACTGGGCCATGCATTATCATTAAGCTCCTTGTGTTTTCATCGTATGGCTTAATATGATTGATCACTTTTTCAGGAAGCCCCATTGCCAAGGCC
This sequence comes from Weissella muntiaci, assembly GCF_008107635.1. Classification (GTDB taxonomy): domain Bacteria; phylum Bacillota; class Bacilli; order Lactobacillales; family Lactobacillaceae; genus Weissella; species Weissella muntiaci. The sequence continues at coordinate 98,267 of NZ_SDGZ01000008.1, forward strand.
ATGCTATGTGCTTTTTCTGCAAAATCAGCTGGATCTATTGAGACAAATCCACCAACATAATTCGCCCCACCCTTTTGAGATATAAGCAAATTTTTTTCTTTTAATTCATGATATGCCCTAATAAAATAAATGTATTTCTGAATTATTTGTTGTGCGTCTCTTAAAAAAACAACGGAGGTTTTACCAGTTCCTACAACTCCTTCGATCAACTTGTTTAACTTAGTATCGTGAACAGGAACCACAACCTCCTCTTTCGTTTTGACGCTACGTCCTAGTATCATATTACCTTGATTTTTGTCATACTTTGGAAGATATAACTTTTGTAAATCCTCATCATAAAATTCGTACTCTTTCAGCATTTCGTCTTGGTATTGATCGTAACGAATCATTTTACCCATCCAGCGAGCATAGAGTTGCGCAGCAATCGCATAGGCAGCTGACATAAGAACCAAATGATTGAATATCGGCCAACCAGTCAACATATTGACAGTTCCCTGAGATATCCAGGAAACGTGATGAATGGTCATGTAATTCAATATTGGAATTAGCCAAAAGACAATTGGTAACTCAATTAGCAAAGCCACTCCCCATTTTAGTGTGGTTAGCATTCTTTCTAACAGTCCATATTTCAGCTGCTTTCTTTTTTCTAAGGCTGTATCATCGTCGTTACCCTCGAACCATGTATTGAGATAAGACACATTTATGTAACTCACAAAACCAAATAAATACTGGTCTACAATGTAAACCATACAAACGGCAATGATCGCTACCGCAAATATTATTGGTAAGAATACTGCCGTTCTAAATGTAAAACCGATCAATCCCAGGACAAAAGTGCCCCAAAAACTAATTATTATCCCTTGCCTTAGTCTCACAGCAATATCAGAAAGTTTATCAAATGCTATTTCTAAGTCGTATTGTTCACCGCCTAAAGATAGAATCCATTTTTTTATTATTTTTCTTCCTGACACCAGGTATTTTATTGGAAAGCTTTCTTTCTCGAATTTATCACTTCGTAATTTATCCATAATAGGTCCTTTGTTTCTTTACTACTATCTCTCTATAAAATTTTATGAATGAACATAATAATATGAAATACGACCACTGCGAATGTAAAAATCATTGCTATGGTCACCATTGTTGGCAGCGTTCTGTACTCCCTTTCACCATCTTGCGTTAGCCTTGGATCTCTGTATAACGACCCCACAAAGAAATTAATCAGGTTATCTATCATAATCAAAGGAGTTCTATATAGGAATGTTATTATCATAACCACTATCGCTAACAAACTAGCTATTGACGTAAATCCTAAGTTCCAGACACCGAACACTAAGACCAAAAATACAGTCATACCAATCACAACAAAATACAAACCAGTGATTAATACCTTCACAACACCTAATCTTCCGTTGTGAGTATCATCTTGATCAACAGGATCTCGAGCAACGGCTGAAAGAATAAAGAGCAAAATAATGACAAAATATATTACAAACCAGACCCAAAAACTAATATTTCCAAATTCTATGCCATTTTTTAACAATTTCATCACTGGCATATTTTGAGTAGCTGTCCCCTTCCCATTGTCATTATCAAAATTTAAGTAACCGTTGGTAGCTTTCAAAAGTAATAATGAAAACAACTTTATATTCATTGTCATACTCCCTTCGACATAATCACGTTTAACATTAGTTACCACATTACTAGGACATTATCCCAACAATGTCTCTTACATTGTTCCAATATTATCGAAACATTATTGTGTAAATAATCAATATCCGTCCACGTGCTGATATAATTATAACAGTTTAGAATTTACGAAAGGTTATTAAATGGTTTAATTATGGTTATACATTTAATTAGCAGCGATGAAAAATAAGTTATTATCAGTAAAGCCAACAGTTCGACAATTAATTGTTATTCTTGTATTTGCCGGCTTAATTATTGTCCAATTCTTTTCCTCACCACTTTGGGTTAATCCTGGCAGAACATCAATTGCTAAGCCCAAATCACAAATTAATGAAACTATCACCAGTTCTTCTACTTCTCAAAAAAATGAGACAAGAAGGATTACCCATCAGACTATAGGCAACCCTCCGACCAAAAAACTTGCTGAAAGCATTCTAAGTGGCAATATGTTGAGCCAAGTATATAGTGAAGACCATGTTGATTCTGAAACTATAAAGTGGAACGGGTTCGGTGCTTTTGAGATTAACAACAACAAGTCTAATCTCAAGACCGACAAAAATGCTGGAACCTATGTATCCTTTGGGCAACAAACAAATACGGGCCAGAATACAAAATCTGTAGCGCAGGTTGATAAATCTAGTTATCAGCCGAATAAACGTGAGGAAACTGGTAATGGAAGAAGTGATTTCAAACCAGTAGGATTTCATCAAATGAAAATCGGTGGTCCATACAATTATTTGTATAATCGAGGACATGCTCTAGGTTATGCTATCATTGGCAATATTAGTGGTGTCGACGCGTCGGAATCAAATAAGAACAATATTACGACTCAAACTGCCTGGTCCAATCAAGCATCAGAAAATGATAATCATAATACCGGTCAAAATTATTATGAAGGAATAGTACGAGCAGCTGAAACAGAAGGCAAATTTATTATTTATTCCGTATCTCCAATTTATCAAACAAAAGATGATCTATTGCCAGTAGCTAACCATCTAGAAGCTAGTTCATCGGATGGGACAGTAAACTTCAATGTATTAATTCCTAACGTACAACCCGGTTACCAAATAAATTACGCAACGGGATATGCAAATTAAAAAAGATGATAGTGAGTTCACTATCATCTTTTTTCGTTTTTATAAATTTATGTTCCATATTGCACCACTATTATCCTTAGTATTATTACTACACTGTCTCAGCATTAGATGTATGTTATCGCGCACAATGTTTATTATAATGCACCTCCATTGCCACAACATTATAGACAACATTGTTTAATGTATTACCTATGTAATTTAAAAAATATGTCTGATTGGTACAGAAAAATGCTTACGTATCGCCTTTTAGAATAAGTAAAACGTACTATTGCTATAACATTATTCGCTATATTGTTTTAAAAATGTCGAAACATTATCTTGATATTATCCATAACATTTCTTATAATATTGTTTGTACATTGTTGAAACAATGCTCGAGATATTGTTATAACATTTCATTACTAATGTTTAGACAATTTAGAGATGTTGTTTCTAATATTGTTTAAAATAATATCAAGATGTTGTAAGGATAATACCAACCATCTTGTAAAGGAATTATACTTAACATTATGGCAACATTGTTCTGAACAATGCTTTAGAATTAAAATATACATTGTCCAAACAATACTTAGATAATGTCGATACATTATACTGGATAATGCCACACACATTATCAAAGTACGGATATTATTCAAGTTCGTTTCAATCATTAGAACGGGAGATGCAAATGAGCACACAAGTAATTACTATCGGTGCCGCAAAAGGGGGAGTAGGTAAAACTACAATTACTTTTAATACAGCAGGTTTTTTAAATAAAATAGGAAAGTCTGTTTTACTAATGGACGGTGACTACCAAGGTTCGCTTTCTAGTATTTATGGGAAATTTGATAAGTCAATTGACGGTACAATGTATTCAATCTTTGACCCTCATGACGGACCGGTTAAAATCAGAAAAATTACTGACAAACTATCAATAATTCCAGCAAGTAAAGATCTAGAACGAGTGGATATCATTACTTCGAACAGGCCAAATCAGTACTTTATCCTATACGAATGGATAAGCAACAATATGGACATTGTTGGGGAATTTGATTACGTCTTAATCGATACTCATCCACAATTCCTAACAATGGAAAAAAATGCAGCAGTAATATCTGATTATTTAATTCAACCTCTTGGACCTGGGCGTTTTGATTTTAATAATGCTATTGTTGATTATACTGAGAGGTTTAACGAGTTCAAAAAACAATTAGTTGATGTTAAAACAGGAGAGAGCTATGTTGACGCTCAACTCTTGTACTTGGGCAATAGAGCTAAAACAAATACGACTAGTAGTCATGAATTCGATGAAAGTTTAAAGGAAATTCCTGATGTTATAGATCTAATGCACGAACGTGAGCCAATGAACCAGAGCATTTTATTAGGAAAATCAGTTTTTGAAATGGATGATTTACCTAATACTGCGATGGCAGAATTTGAAAGAGTTTTTTCAAACATTGTAAGTAAGGTGGAGGAGTAAGAACATGGCTTTACAAGAAAAAAAGAAATTTTTTGATGGTAACCCACTACAAGGAATTGAATCCGATAACAGTGCACAAAATAGTGACCAAACAATCACTACTACGCAGCAAACGGCTACTTACGATAGCAATCAGCCAAAATTTGAATTACCTAAAGCTGTAGATGCGAAAGAGAAAACTGTTACTGTATCAATGACAATGGCGCCTTCTCTTAAACAAGCTATGATTGATAAGGCAAAAGAACTTGGCTATCTAAATAATAAGGGTGAGGGTAGTCTTAGTGAAATCACTACTAAATTGTTTAAGGCATATTTGAATATTGATTAAGAAAGAACCAGGGTTTTAAAAACTCTGGTTCTTTTTCCCTAATTTGTATCATAGAGAGTATTTATGAGTGATTTTAGGGTACTTGTTTGGAGGAGCTTATTGATATACATATATTTAGAATTAAAGAATAGAAAAATTGATAAATTGACCATAAGGTATTTCCCTTAATGTCGGCGTTCGCCGAGGTTGTTTATGATATAAATAAGGGCCTATTATGATCTATAACGGGGGGTGAGATGATTAAAAAAGGGGTTATTTATGATAGGAATAGGGAAATGGCATGAGAAATAATAGGTATGAGTAATTTCATTTATGATATAAAACAGGGTCCGCTATCATAAATGGAGAATTTATCCCTATTATTTATCATAAATTCTAAAAAAACACCATTTTACAGCACAAACCCCTAAAATTGATCATATACAAATATCATAATTCATGATTAAAGGTAATAACATCATAAAATACCTTAATCGGAAGAGGATATTAGGAATTATGATAAGAAATAGGGATTATTGCTGCGTTTACCTTCTTTTGCTGATATATAGGCAAATGGGAGGTTTGCTGATTCTATCAATTTTGGATATATGATAAGAAATAGGGCTAAATGAAGTAATTTTTTCGACTGATTATGATTATGCCTATTGATGTTCTCATAATTTATGCCAAAATTGACTGTAAGAAATGATTTTATCGATCTTTATTTAATATATGAGAAATGTAGTGATTTATAGATGATGTTCCGTTGATATAAAAAAAATTTTAAAAAGGTTGTTTAATATAACTTGAATTGCGTTTTATGAGTGCGATTAGGGAAAGATGCAGAATTGGTGTTGGTATGGATAAGAATGAAACAAATATGAGTGCTCTTGAAATATTGCAGGGACTTGGTCTTGAAGAGCCAGACGGTGTAGTAGATTCTAAAGCTGAACAGAAGGATGAGGAAGGTTTTTTTGTTCCTGAAGAAATAAATACAGACCATGCATATGCAAAGGAGCACACATATAATAGTGTACTTGGACAAAATGAGGAGTACATCAAAAATACTGCGTCAGTATCACGGGAATTGATGTCGGCTAATGTTGTCACAAGTTCTCCGAGGGCATTGAAATTGTTTGGGTTAGGACTGAATGTACTTAATAATCAGTATGATGAAGGTAAATTTGATGAAAATGCTCCTCTAGAAGTTGAAATTTCTAAAAATGAACTTTATAAGTATTACAAGCTTGAAAACACGAAAGATCGTTTTAAAATTTTAGCATCGGATCTGAAAATGGCGGTTACTGAATCTGTGTTCTTTCTTGATGATAAAATCTGGTCGCTATATTCTAATATAGACATAAAACCTTCGCGAGATAGCATAATCGTCAGATATAATCAGGATTTAAAGGAACATGTAACCAGCTTAGCTACTAGAAACATTCCATTTATGCAATATTCAATTTATGGTGAAATAGAATTAAAGGCGATTCCAACTATTAGGTTGTATGAGTTATTTGACTCTTTAATCCGCCAGTATTGGTATTATAAGACTGGTCAAGGTAAAATACGTCAAACTGACCATCAGTTAGATTTAATGATTCATCCTACTTTTACTTATGAGGACCATAGGAATTATGTCGGCATAGATGATGATGGAAAAGTTACAAGAAAAAAGAAAAAGCTCTATCCACAAGCTAGTATTTACACTAGAGACGTGGTTAAAAAATCGGCCGAACAAATTACCGAGAAAACACATATCAATGTTGAATTTGAGACACTAAAAGATGGTCGTAAAACTTCCGGATATAAGTATTCAATTTCGTATAAGAAAGACTATTTGGATGAGTTACTCTCTACAAAGGGGTGGTTGAGTACAATTGATGCACCTTATAAGTCCTACGAAGAAATGAGCCAAGGAATATCTAGAATGCCTAGAGCAGAGCAAGAAAGTTTAGTTGGTAAGGCAATGTTTTCAAGCTATACTACAACGTTAAAAAGATTGAATATTTTATCAGAATCCGATGCTTCAAACCCTAAAATTTTGGCAAGCCTGGCAGCTTATGTGTACAAACAATATGATGAGCTGGCTAAGATGAAAGGTACCTCATTAGTTGAACGGCATCTAAAGAGGATAGCCACATATAGAGAAGGCACGACAGAAGAAAAGTCCAATATTGTTGGCTATCTAAGCGTGTCAATTGATAATTATTTAGCACAATTAAAAGCGGAAGATACTCTAAATTAATAATAAAAAAAACTTCGACTTAATTTTCGAAGTTTTTTTTATTGCTATAGAGATAAATAACGCTATAATTAATTTAATATGGTTATTAAAAGATTGTAGAAAGGTTGTTAATTGCATTTTAAAAAAGATGTCATGAAAGCAAAAAATGAGGCTCAGAAGGATTATCAAAAGAGACTGACGACAGCTCAACTATCAAAACAACGAGCTAAATCTTACATTCGAAATTATGCCGGATATGAAGAAATTCTGGAACTGTTAGAAATATTTAATATGATCCACCATCGAAATTTAAAAATAAGCGAGAGTCAATATGAAGAAAGTGAATAAGTCAAATAAGGTTAAAAACTTGTATTTGGTTGTAGATAGTCCAATCGCAAATTTCGATCTTACGCAGGAGGAAATTGATACTACAAGAAGAAATCTTGTAACACACCATAATTATGGACAAATAATTTTTAAATTTGTGTCGGTAGTGTTCGTACTGCTTTGTGTCACAGGTTTAGTCTTGAATTTCTTGACGGAACAAACAAATCATACGAATGCGTCGTCACCATCTAAGTCGATTAATTATCACGGAATTGAAGATGTGATTAATCAGACTAAAATGCCAATGAATCTAAAACCTGTAAAAGAAAATTCAGGGAGTGTAAACACAATAGATTTTAAAAAGCAATTTGCTAACGAACAAGAAGCTATCAAATACATGCAAACGGCTAAGGTATCAAACGCTTTAGCAGAGCAAAAATACAAGAATTATCGCATGAAGAAATTGGAAAACGGTAAATATTTAGTTTTGTACGAGAAATAGGAGATAAAAATGAATGAATTTAGTGCGTCAGCAGTAGTGAATTTTATTGATGGAAATCAGAAGTTTACAGCCATTGCAAAAGGAATTAAGGATGGAAAACCTGATTTTTCAGAGGTGACTTTGACAGAATCAATTATTCGAGCGCTTGCTGAACATGGCTTAACTAAAGAAGATCTACCAAACCTAAAAGCTACTGAGTCAGCTAATTCTGCTTTTAGAGCATTCACATATGATTTAACGGATATTCGTAGGGAAGAAGAAGCGAAAGTAGATTCAAACCCAGAACGCCAGCCAGTATTGAACGAAAATGTTGAGCAGCCATTAACCACAAATGGAAATGATGTGATTGATGATACAGAAGAAGTCGTTCCAGACATTCATATTGACTTAATAAATATCAGTAAACAAGGTAAAAATGGAGTTAAGCATTTATCCTTCGCGGGCGATACGGCGGGAACTAAGTTATATGAAGAAATTAAAAATAATCAGCTTTCGCAAAGTGACGTTTTGCTGACCCCTAAAGGAACTATTGTTGCTATACCCAGGGTCGTTTATTACTTGAAGGATTCAGTGCTAAGTACGGTGTTGGATGAAAATGAGTATAAGGAAAGTCAGAACGTTCAAATTATTGCTAATCCATCAACGACCCAAGAACAAGATCATAAGATATTGAAATTAAATAATGATCTAGAGTCAATTAAAAGTGAATTGAAACGAGCAAAAGCAGAAAATGAATCACTAAAATTAGAATTAACTGACAGAAACTCACAAGATACACGCATGAACGGACAAGTAGACGGCTACTATAAAGAGAGATATACCAAAGCTCGTGATGAAATAAATCATTTAAAAAATCGATTAGAGGACGCGAGTGTTTGGGAGGATAAATTCCAAGAGGTAAAGATTTCTGAGCAAGTTAACGAACGTATGTTGGTGAAAGAACAAGAAAAGACTCGTATTTTGTCTATGCAAAATGAAGAACTGGCTCAAAAATATGAGGTGGGCCAAAGACAAGTTAGAAGTGTCTTTGATGCGATGCGCGTAGCTAGTGAATTTTTGACTACTCAAGTGCCAGGAGTAGGTGAAAATACAGACATGCTTGAAGCCAATGTAGGAGGACATATTGAATAGTAGAATTGGAAAACGTAAATGGATGCCAGCTGTTTTCGGTGCATCTAAATCTGATATAAGCGGGGAAATCGAGGTCAAGAAGAACTCATTTGAAAATTCCCGTGATGTTCTAGGGTATGAATCGAAGAATAAGATACTTGAGGAATCTTTGCCCAAGAAACCATTCTTTAAGAAAAGAGTGCCACTACAAATAATTGTCAGGGATCGTAATCGTAAGGTGATCACTAAAAAACAAGGGATAGCTTATCGAAAAAAACAAGGTGGCCAAACTGAATTACATATTGAAGCGCAACAATATGTTCCAGAGGGCTATGAGATTTTAAAAGACCAGACACCGGTTACCTTAAATCGTGATGGAGAATTACTAGCACAGATATATGTTGACCAGATACCGGGAGCAATGACTACCGAGCGAGAAACTCAACAAGATTATGCAACAATAATAATCTTGAGACAAAAAAATATGAATTATCCTGGGATGCGAACTCAGAAAATTACAGTGGCCAATGATAACTTAGACAAATTAAGTTTCCAATCACTTGCAAAGAATATATTGCAGCCAGGGGAAATGTTTGTAAAGGATGCTCACACTATCTCTAATTACTTAGAGATGTTAGATGTTGATGCTGAGCCATTACTTTTGGAAGTCACGACTTTAGAGGATATTCAAAATACGCTAAAAAATTTCGGTTACAATGTAAATTTCGATTGATTTGTAAAATTATATATAGATTATAAATTGGTTTACAAAAGAATATTAATAGATTGCTAAATATGTTAATATTTTAGTGAAGTCCAGTTTTTTTAAAGAAAGAGGTATATGTAATGGACGCAAAAATTTCTAAGAGTAAGGTTGAAGAACTTGTTTTCAACCTTCGTTATGCGCAAGTTGGGTCAGAATTATCGTGGAAGCAAATCTTCAATCTTAATTTTTTGAAGCATGCGACTCACAAAGATGTCGAAAGCGTGATGGTGAAGTTGGCTAAGCTTCAAATTGGTCTTTTGGCTATGTTTGCAGGTAGTACAGCTTTTGCTGCGCCAAGTTCTGATTCATTTCAATCTGGGTTCACAGGTCAAGCTGGAACAGTTGATGGCGATATTATTCAAAAATTCCAATGGTTAATTGCTCTGGTAGTAGGGTTCGCAGGAATTATTGAAGTATTATTGATCGCTTGGTGGGGTGTAAAGTTGGTATCTGCTGGTGTATTAGGAAACCCTCAATCACGTTCAGATGCTTTGACAGGGGCACCATATATTATGCTAGGTATTTTCCTTTCTGCGTTTGCTCCAGCGGTCCTAGTTATGATCGTTAAGAAGATGGGATAAGTTCAATTTGGCAAGTAATGATGTGGATACGCGGTACTTAAATGCACCAATTCCTCCATATAAAGGCCCAATGCAGAAAGTAGCATTGGGCCTTCTTACTAAGACACAAACGTATGTACTATTTGCAATGGCTGGAGTAGCTATGGTACTAACGATTGTTGGAATGTATGCAATAACTGCGGGTTTTCCTGTATGGATTGTTGTAGTGGTAGTGTTTCTTTACGTTATTTGTGCAATCGTACTATTCTTAACGCGTTATTGGCCAGCAATCACTGATAATGATGGAAACGTTATTTATTATAAGGATAGGCACTATCAGTTAACAAAAAATTTTAATGTTGGTAATGAGAGTGGAACTTATAGAAATGTGATTGTTGGTGAAGAAATTGTACATGACAAGGTATATCAGGATCAACAATAAAGGAGATAGAAAAATGGCAAGAAGAAATCCCAGGTCGGGACAAAAGAATGTTTTAAAAAGTTCGGCATTGAATTCGCAGAAGGGATTATATTTTGTAGAAATTGCGTTAGTCATTATTGGGGCTGCATATATAATTTTTATGCCAAGTGGTAAGGTATTTGGAATTCCAACGAATTGGATGTTAGGTAGTATCCAAATTATTGGTGCGATTGTTCTTGATGTTACTGTTCGTAGGGGAAAAGATAATTCAAAGAAGAAGTTACAAGGTCGTGGACCACGAAGATAAGAACGGGAGAAGGTAAATGGTCAAAGCTGATGTTAATGTGAACGATACTTTATATAGTGATCTGGTCGATTTTATTAATACTGAGGAAGCTGTTAATAGAAGCAGACAGTTACAAAATGGATATCGAAAAGACAAAAGAAATCAGGTTGGCCACGACGTTCTGTATTCGAAATATGTACTCTATGGCGAAATTGTAGCTGGTTTCCAGGAATTCTATATTGTGCGGACAAATGGACCGAAATCTGAGGATCAGGGAATATATGTTTTAGTACGTCAAGCTGGTGTATTAGCTCCTAAGGATCTATCAACTGTGACTGGGAACGTTGCGTTAGTCGTCACAGATGTTGTTCCTGTACCGTATACAAAAGCTGATGGTTCAGAAGGTAAATTACTACTTACGCTTGGGACAAAGCAAGAAGCTGATGAACTCATTGGGTACTATATACAAAGTCAGCTACAAAGGAATGAAGCAAATCCAATCCAGGTCTCAGGTGTTGTGAAGAGTTTACAAAATCGTGAAGATATTACAACAGCAATAGTCGTTGCAAGAACCAATACAAACATTCCTTTTGAAGTCATGGTAAATGCTCGATATTTAGTAGACTATCAAACATACGGTCCTGTGCAACTTGAAGATGTTCTGAAAAAAAGAAGCATTGTTTCATTCGGTATAGTGAACGTGAAAATGAAGCCTTTTGTTCCTGCTGATGACAAGCCTTGGCAACAAGGACGCAATGGACTGGTGGCAATGTACCAGACCAGTCGATTACCGGACCGTCAACTAGAAGTAAGGCGAGAAAAACTAGATCGTTGGATGAGAAGTAAAATGCGCAAGCAGTTTGTTGTAGCAAAAGTCGAAAGTTCTAGACAAGAGCCATTAGTAGCAGTTTTCCCTGATGTATTCTTCTTGACCTCACGTGAAACTAGAAATGGGGATGTTGCCAAAGCAACCTTCATTAAAGGTGATGAGGGAATTACTAAGGTATGGGGCTATATTGAAGATTACAGGGTAGAAAAATCGGGTAATCGAGAACTAATTAAAGGTCGAGTTAAAATTACGGGACTAGTAAATGGAACTGCCTTTGAGCGTTCATAATTTATATATATAAAAAGAAAACGCATCTTTTTAAAAAAGTTGCGTTTTCTTTGTTGAAGATGTATACTTTGTTTGTTGGTAAGTATTGTATTGTCGATACGTGAATATATGAGAGGTGAATGTCATTGAAAACATTTATTAAAGAAGATGGTTCCGTGCCCTTCTTACCAAGTGAGTATTATGCAGAAACAACATCTGAAAAAGATGTAAATATAAAGCTTGCCTCTGAAAAAATCACAGATAGGCACTTTTACACAAAAACTGACGACTATGAGCGTGTTATCAGAAATCAATTGCCTGCCTTACATAGGGAGGTTGATAGACTTTTGAGTGACAGTGGGTTTGAAATTCTTAAATTTATAGCTACGTTTGAATTTGTACAGTTCATTCAAATTAAACGTCAGGTTCAAATGTTTCCGATGATATTTGGAAAAGACAGTAAATCTGGTAAAAAGGCAAATTGGCAAAAGGATTTGGACGCACTGCAACGTCTAGGATTAATCGAGCAATACACTGTTATGGTAGCAGGAAGAAACCTTATTACAGCATTTGCATTGACAACAGACGGATTTAACTATGTTAAACGGTATGGTGACAGAAGTGCAGTGTCTAGGTATAGGAGTCCAGCTTCGTTGTTACGGTATAGGGATGTCGAATATTGGAGATTATTTGCTATCGTAGATATTTATCAGACGTTGGTTAATGAAGGATGGTATCGCAGTAGTCGCACGAATGTCAGTGGACTTGGATATGTGAACAATCGATTATGGCATAAATTACCCGCGTTACTGGAAATGAATACGAATGATGATCGTTCGATACTATTTTATTCAGTTAGCCACCAAGATACGTTTAATCGTATTGGATCATTGTTAATGGAATTTCAAAAAGTTCGAAGTGGAAATTTCGAATATTCAAATTTTAATAACGTTAAAAACAGCAACGTTGAAATAGCAATAGTTTTTCAAAATGTTCAAATGCTTAAAAATTTCTATCAGAGTTTCAGCCGATTGGTTGCGGATGATAAGAAGTTAGAATCTTTACTTACCAGTGTTAAATTTATTGATTTGAGTATGTGGACTAAACCTGGCGGAGCAGGAAGGATAATTGTTCCAAAAGGAACCAAATTAACAACGAGTCACTTTTAACGGGGGACGTATGAAGAAACTTTGGATATGGAATGAAGGCGAAGAATATTTCGATGAAATACCGAATACTTTGAAGGTTATTGGAAAAAGAGAAAAAACTCAAATATTTTTTGGAGAATATCTTGATTTGAGCGAGTTAGGGATACCAGCACAAACAATTGTTACAGAGGCTAAAACAGAAGATTTTATAAAAGATAACGGAGATATAGATAAGTCCAGAGTGGGTAAGGCATTACAAAATCTTGGAGCAGTCACCATTGAAGATTTACGTTTATATCAACGTACGCTACCGGGTACCAATGTGTACGAATCTGCATCGAATATTTTGAACGCAGTAGAGGGTTAACAAGGGAGAAAAATATGGAATTAATTTGGAGCAAGCAGGCCCAAAAAGAGATGAAAGCTCAAAAGAATGGTTCAGCTGGGAAAAAAATAGAAACCATTCTGAGTGAAATAATGGACAATCCTTTTTTTCAGGCTGAAAAATTGAGATTTCAGAAAAGAAAAGGGGGAGCAATCTATTCGAGAAAAATTAATTGGACGGATAGACTTACATATACGTTTGATAAGTCAGCACAAACAATTACGTTGTTAGCGGTAAGTGGGCATTATAGTTCAGTCAAAAATTAAGGAGCTTTGGGATTATGCAAAAGTTTAAGTTAGTCAAAATGGGTCGTAAGCTAGTCAATATTTCAATGGGATTGATTGGAATGAGTGGAACATTAGTAGCAGGTACTGGTTTAGCGATGGCTAATGGTGAAAAAAATACTACTGATGATTATACCGATCAAAATAAGGAAACTGCCTGGAAGGCAAATTCTATTGAGCAAATTACACAACAAGTAAAGATGCAACTCGCTAAGAGCGGAATGAAGTCAGGCAATGTTCAATTACGGGACTACGTGGTTCAACCCGGTGATACTCTTGTTAATATTGCTGCAGTGTTTGACACTACAGTCAATGCCATCGCAGTTCAATATGGATTTGATAATCCAAATCTAATCATTGCTGGATATACTATTGGAAACAATCCTACAGGAAATCACAATTATGGTTCTTACTTAGTAGCTCATCCTGACGTAACGGTTTATGGTCAAGCTCAGAAGAGTGTTGAGGGAACTCAATATGAAGTAAATGACGATAAAGCCCAAGCTACCGCAATTCTTGAAAATGGTATGAATGTTGCGAAGAACGAAGTTCGTGATGGAGCAAATACTGGAGTTGTTATCGCAAAACAACAATCAGATGAAACAGCATCAAGTAACAACATTCAAGCAAGTACCTCTGACAAGACCACAAGTGAAGTTGGTGTAAGCACTGGTACCAGCACAAGCGGAAGCGAAGCC
>NZ_SDGZ01000009.1 GCF_008107635.1 Weissella muntiaci
AAGGCACCCAGTGATGGGTGCCTTTTTTTAAAATAATAGACTTTATCAAGTGAACTGGTAGAATTGAAAGCAAACGTTGTTTAGGGAAGGAGGAAGCGCAGGTGAGCAATTATTCATCAAAATATAAACAAGGTGTTATTGATACATATTTATCTGGCATGAGCTGGGACTACTTGGAAGAGCATTTTACACCATCCAAGGTAACGATGCAGAAGTGGGTTAAAAGCTATTTACTAGCTAACCCAGAAAAAGCGATTGTCTTGTATGAAAAGAGTCGTAAAAATGAACAGCAGCTGCTGGATGAACTTGATCAGGTCTATCAGAGTTTAGAACAACTTGAGTCAACACAATCGCATTCCTCAAATGAAAATACTGGAATTGTAACAGATGTTGAGATGTTGGAGGCTTTGCGGACTAATGATCAAGATGCAGAAGCAATCGTTTATTATCAAATCATTATGACTGAGCGCGATCGGCAATATCTGGGCATTCCGGCAGATCAAGTGGCTCATTCAGCCAACCTACCGGTAACGGATACGTTTACCTATTTTCACGATGCTCCAATTAAGCTACCTAGTCAAAGTGAGCAAATTGAGATTGAGCTGCTTGAGCACAATCAATCAGGGGTTGTAATGCTCCAAGGTTATGAATATCGTCAAGGCGAGCCAATTGATGAAGATGAAAGTATCCATATTGATTGGCTATTAGATCAATTGGTCAGTGACGGTCATATTGATGTACCAAATAATGTACGGTTAGTTTATAATGTTTTGGAAAGTTATACAGTTGAGAAACTCCGTAAGAAGTATCAGGACCATAAGTTCAGTATCTTGCAAAATTATATTCAGACCGGTGAACTGGAATGGATTTAAAAAGGAAGTAATCAAATCAATGATTACTTCCTTTTTTATGCAATGGGGAAAGTGAATGTTTGAATGGCAAGATCGTTATAGCCTTGATAGTAGAGTTGCTTCTTATCAATGGAATAAGCACTGCGATAAATGGTGTAAGTGTCCGAGCGACTGGTGCTCTTGGGGACTGTTACACTATTCAGAATATGCCAAGTTTCAATAACATTATTCGCCTCGTCGATCGGGGTTACGGCATAGTCTTTCAAGATGGTTGCTCGAATGAACCGAGCGGTTGGAGTGAAGCCTCCTGGGAAAGCTGGTTTGCCACTGAAATTACCACTTGAGATTCCATTCAGCAGCGTTGATGTAGTTGAGAAGTCCATGTAGTCATCAAGTTTAGCGATTTCTCGTTGAAAGTTAGGTGCGTTTGTAACAACACCAATTGGATTATTGATGACAATCAGTTCGCCATCAATCGGCTCAATGCTAATCATTGCCCCAGTTGGATCAGTCAAGGCAAAGTGTAGATCATTGCGGCCGTAGTCGAAGGCTGCATGTTCGGCGGTCATTAGTTGAACTTCGTGAATGTGTTCAACCACATCGTCAACGGATTTGAAATTGCCTAGAAGCCAAAGAATGAATTCTAAGGGTGCAAGGGGGAGTTTGTCAGATTGTGGAACGTTATTATAACCCGACTTGTTTGAAAAAGTTAGCTTTTGACCGGCCAAACCATACTCATTAATACCATCAGATAAATCAACATGCAAATTGGCAATAGAGTGACCGACGCCTAAGATTGCATATTTATTATTGACTACTCGCTGATCATAGGCCGTAAGCCATTCATAGTCGCGAGGAAGTACAAGTGGCGTTGCGGGAAAGGTATGCCAGTCCATTGTGCGGGCAAAGAGGATGTTATTATCGAGGGCGTGCATTTTTATACTAGTACACATTAGCTTGAGCCTTTCAGAAGATATAAGTGCCTTTAGTATAAATGATTTTCTTGAAATAAAACAGTTACTTGAATCTTAACTAGCAAAGGTATATATTAGTTTTAACCTTATAAAATTATGGATGGTGCGACTAATGAGCCTATTTCCAAATGAAGAACGACGTAAAATCCTAGCAATTGATTCAAAAAGTTTTTATGCAAGTGTTGAAGCAATTTCGGTTAATCTAAATCCATTAACAGCGGTGCTGGTCGTAATGTCGACAGCCGAGAATGCCGGCCGTGGATTAATTCTTGCGGCGTCGCCAATGGCTAAGAAGCTTTTTGGCCTATCAAATGTTTCGCGAGCGTATGAAGTCCCAATCCATGATCCGCGTTTAATAATCCGGCAGCCGAGGATGAATTATTATATCCGGGTTAATAAGCAAGTGAATGATATCTTTCGTAATTTTGTAGCTGATGAAGATTTACACATTTATTCAATTGATGAGTCCTTTTTAGATGTAACAGATTCATGGGAATATCTCCGTGCGCAATATGGTAGTGACTTAACCTTGAAGCGTTTGGGACGCATCATCCAACGTGAACTACGGGAGAAAATTGGACTATATTTATCGGTTGGGATTGGCGATTCATTAGCAATGGCTAAATTGGCGCTAGATTTAGAAGCTAAAAGTGCTCCCGATTTATTGGGCGAGTGGCACTTTGAAGATTTGGCTGAAAAGTTATGGCCACAGACCAAGTTGGACGATGTTTGGAGTATTGGCCGTCGTACCGCGAAGCGACTGTACCGGTTGGGTATTATGAGTATGGGTGATTTGGCAATGGTTGATCCGGCAGTTTTGTATAAGGAATTTGGTGTAAGGGGTCATGAGTTATTTGCCCTAGCGTGGGGAATTGACCGAAGTAGAATCACTGATAAGCATCATGCAAAAGAACATTCATTATCGAATGGACAGGTGTTACCACGAAACTATCAAACGGCGGCGGAGATAAGCAATGTAATCCGTGAGATGGCTGAACAAATTGCGAGTCGTCTACGGGCTGAAAAATTGGTGGCTGGGCAAGTTTCTTTAAGTATCAGTTTTAGTCGCAACACCACCGGTGGTCTAAATGGTCGATCAAATATTATTCCCACGAATCGAACGGTGGCAATTGTTGATGCATTGGAGGAAATCTTTCAGCAGAAATACCAAGGTGAAAGTGTACGAAATATTTATGTCGGGGCCAGTAAAACGGGACCGGCTGGGATGGAACAGGGTGATCTTTTCGTTTCTTACGATGAAGATATGAAACAACAAAAGCTAGATCAGACGGTGGATAGAATTCGTAAAAAATATGGTATCACGTCAATTGTTAAATCTGCATCCTTGACTCAAGGTGGTACGATGATTGGTCGGGCTGGATTAGTAGGTGGGCACCGCGGGGGTAATGCTTATGGATCATGAATTTGAGCAAGGTTACGAACGGGCGCGACACTTTTTTAACGAACATTATCTTGATCGGGGGATGCTGAAATGGATGGGATATTATTTGTCCGATCATACACAGAGCATTGCAAAGGATGCACGAGCACAAGTTGAAATTGATAGTCGGACCCGCAAGCAAGAAATGACAGAGAGTGAAATTTCAGATATCTTATTCCATAGCTATGAAAACACTTTGCCAGTGGTCGTTCAGGTCAGTGGTCAAACAATTGAAGGAACACTACCTGAGAAAATTACGGGGAAGGTTTTGGGTTACGATGAAAATAATGCTGTATTTATTGGGAAACAGGCGATTATTATTAAGGATATTTGGTGGGTCGGATATCTTGATTGATTTTTGATAAAATTAAAATAACTAATTAGAAAAGAGGGCGACGCATTGGCATTATCATTACTGTTTGGCCGTGCAAGTATGGATCATGAGCTGGCATTGTTGGAAGAAATGCAATTGGTGCGAAAGCATGATCCACAAGCACAGATCTTTTACGTAGTCCCTAATCACATCAAATTCGAATCAGAAATCAATATCTTATCGCGCCTTGCAGATCTGGATGGCCGACGTGGTGCAGCACTGGTTACACCAAATGTACAAGTATTCTCACTGAGCCGCCTTGCATGGTATTACATGCAAGATGATCCAATTTATCGGCAATCTAACCTGTCAGAAAATGGATTGGTAATGTTGGTTCAAAGATTGTTGGCTGAAAACGTTGATCAACTCGAACAATATCAAGGTATGCTTGGAAAACAAGGTTTTATTAGTCAGTTTTCAAAGCAGTTGCTTGAATTAAAGCAATCCGGTTTGACTTGGAATGGTGTTAGGCAAATGGCACAAGATCTTAGTGATCAAGTAGTTTTGCAACGCAAGCTGAATGATTTTGCATTGATTGGCGAAGCCTTAGATCAAGAAATGGCCGAACGAGGGCAGTATCTATCTAGTGAGCTTCTAACTGCCCTAAAGTTATTTCTCGCGACCTCTCGGGTAGACATTAAAAATCATTATTTCTTTATCAATGGCTATTCCCAAATGACACCAAGTGAGCGAGGCGTAGTTGAAGCGCTGATTGAACATGCAGGCGGCGTGACAATTGCATTGACGACTGATGATGGTGCGGCGAGCATAACGACCGATAAATTAATTGATTACGATTTGTTTTATAAGCCGAAAGTCTTAGCGCAGAATTTCAGAGATTTTGCTCAGAGTAAAAATATTGCGGTTATCGCAAATAGTATTGACCGTAAGCGCGATATTTCAACCACATATGTTGCGGTTGAAAATTTTTGGATTGACTATGTTCAGCATGGTATTGGTCAGTCTAAAAGCAGTACATTAGTACCTGATCTTGAGATCGTTGAGTTATCCTCGCGCTATCATGAAGTTGATCAGATGGCGCGAACCATTCGTCGTGAAGTAGCGCAAGGAAAGGCTCGTTATCGAGATTATATTCTTTTGACGCCCGATCTTGGTCAATATGAAAACATTATTCCAGCAATTTTTGCTAAATATGATATTCCAATCTTTATGGACCTAGATCGGCCAATGGCGGCGCATCCGTTGGTTGCGTTCATTCGTAAGCTACTGGTATTGGCGCCAAATTATTCATTGGTGGACATCATGACCTTGTTAAAAACAGAGTTATTGATTCCGGCGGGAATTGACCGTGAAGCTTATCGTGATGCATTGGCATTAACGGAGAACTATGCACTTGCTAAGAACTATACAGGTTGGCGTTGGACTGACCAGACAAATTGGCAGTATGACTATCGAGTTACAGATGAGGATGATGAGACCGTCAGGGAACGTGCTGCAAAACAAGACGGTCAACTAGCATTAATTCACGATCAAATCAGTAAGTTGATTGCACCATTATTAGATAAGCTAGAACAGGCCACTGATGCGAGAGCGATTGTTAGTATTTTGTATCGTTTTATGAAGACCACAGGGGTCGATCAGCAAATCATCCAGTGGCGTGATCTAGCAATTGAGAATGGCGATCTTTGGGGGGCTCAGCAACCAGAGCAGGTCTGGCGAACATTGATGGATATTTTTGATGATTTCGTAAATGTCTTTGATTCTGAGCGGATCTCATTAGCTGATTTGAGCGACTTATTAGGGGCGGCATTTGATAATGCGAAGTATACTGGGATACCTGCAACTATGGATCAAGTTAGGATTTCAGAAAGCGGGATCGTTCAAAATAAGGGCTACCAAACCGTAATGGTATTCGGTGCTACTAGTACTAATCTTCCTGCAACGGTCAATCAGAAATCACTCTTACATGATCTTGATCGGGCGAAGTTGAGTCCAGTATTACCTGAAAATGTTTATTTGAATGATACAGCTGAGCAGACTATGTCAGAAGAAGAATTGCGAATTTATAACGCGATGATGATTGGAACGCACCGACTGATTTGGTTATATGCAACTAGCAATGGCGAAAAGCAGCAGCAAGCCTCAAGTTATGTGCTACGCCTGAAAAAACAATTCGACTTAGATGTGGAAGTCCAACCTCGATTGCCGTTCTTTGCTGGTGGGGCAGATGATGTTGATCCTTGGGTTGGCTCAACGCCAGTAACAACAGCGAATATCCTGATTGCAAAACGCTTGGCACAACAAGCTGATACACCGTTGAGCGAATCATGGAAGGCGTTGCAGCGACTAGTTGAAAAGGAAAATCTTGCACTAACAAAACAATTGTTTGGTGCATTGTTCTACCAGAATCGACCACAAGATGTTCACCCAGCTTTGATTCAAAACTTGTTTGGTACTAATTTAAAGACATCAATATCTCGATTAGAGAGTTATGCGAGAAATCCGTATGAGTTTTTCCTGAAGTATGGCCTGCGATTGCAAGAGCGACAAGTACTTGCATTAACGCCAGCTGAAAAGGGGACATTGATGCATGGTCTCTTGGAACACTCATTCCAAGGTTTGATTAAAAACCACCAAACGTTAGGTGAGCTTTCCGCCACACAGCTTATCGAACAAACAAATCAGGCACTGCAAAGTTTGATGGAATTGGACGATCCAACTTACGACATTTTCAAATCAACTCCACGAATGGAGTTTTTGACCAAATTGCTTAAAGAGCAAGTTGAGCAAGCTTTATTCAATATGCAGCGTGGGCAGGCTCAGGGTGGCACAATTCATAGTTTGGCAGTCGAAACAGGCTTTGGACTTGGCAAGGGTGGTTTAGATCCAATTAAACATGAGTTACCTGCAGGGGAAGTGACTGTTCGCGGTAAGATTGATCGCTATGATCAAGTTGGTGAGGACTATTTGGCAGTTGTCGATTATAAGTCCAGTGCGAAGGTTTTCGATTACAATCAGGCGTTAGCAGGTTTGGAACTGCAATTACTGACATATTGGGATGCGATGACGAAAAATGCGCATACAATTGCTGATAAGCAGATTGCGGCAGCTGTGTTTTGGACCTTAAATAGTAATTTAATTAAGGCGGAAGATCTATCGGTTGACTCATTTAAAGCCTTACAGGAGCAAGCGTTATCAGAGAGCCATGAGCAAGGCAAGTATCGTGGAATAATCCTAGATACAGGTAACTTTGTCGATGAATTAGCTGGTAACGATGAAGATAAAGCACCTTTTGCAATCAAGCGGAAGAAATCGGGTGATTTTGCAGCCAGCGCTGATGTGATTTCAGAAGAAGAGCAGACGATCTTGTTGGATTTTGTAGCGGCTAAGACCACTCAATTGGCTGGTCAGATTTTAGAAGGAAAGTTTCCCTTGCAGCCATATCGTGATGGTAATAAAACAGCACTACAATATTCAGAATATAAGTCGATAATGCGCTTTGATGCAATGATGGGTGACCAGTATCATGACTTAATGGGTAAGCTGAAAAAAGAAGATGCTTTAACTGCTATGCAGGCATTGATAAATAAGGTGAGAGGAGCAGATGCGTAATGGCGATGAAGTTTACAGCGTCACAGACAGCTGCGATCGAGACAAAGGATAAGAATATCTTGGTATCGGCCTCAGCTGGTTCTGGAAAAACACGAGTGCTAGTTGAACGAGTAACTCAGCAACTATTAGCCGGTGCGGATATTGACCGCTTTTTAATTGTTACATTTACAGAAGCAGCAGCTGCTGAGATGAAGGATCGCTTGGAAGGAGCTCTTCTTGCGCAGTTAGCAAACAGTACCGGCAAACAGCAACAACATTTAAGACGTCAGCTTAGACTACTGAAGGTTGCAAACATTTCGACCTTACACGCTTTTGCACTGAGGTTAATTGAGCAATATCATTACGCAATTAATTTAGACCCACAGTTTCGGTTGGCAGACGATGCTGAGTCGACTTTATTAAAGCTTGAAGTTTATCAAATGACCCTTAATCAGGCTTATGAGGATGATGCCAATGGTGTGTTTAAAGACTTTGTTAGTCAATTTGCAACCAGCGGGCAGGATGATCAGCCTTTGCAAGATGCTGTATTCAAGATGTTTAATTTTGCGATGGCCCGTCCGGATACCGACGAGTGGTTAGCAGCATTAACTGAGAAGTATGATTTCACAGGCGACTTTAGTCAAAGCACGTTCTATAAGGAAGCATTGCAACCTCAAGTCATTGAAAAACTTGATAGTTTGATCTTACGAAATGAAGTTTTACAAAACGAGGCCAGTATTGACTCAGAGGATCCAGGAATCATGAATCGCTTTGATAATCTGGTTGGTGACGGAAAGGTTTTTGAGTATGTTCGTGAGCAAATCAGCCATGCGAATAGTTGGGATCAACTAGTCAAGGCAGTTCGCGAACAAGTATTCGATGGCTGGGGAAAGCGTGATGGTAAGGGAAAGAACTTAAAGAAAGATACTGACCCTGAGGTTAAGAATGCTTGGGCTGAAGTTAAAGAGCAGCGTGATGATATCTTAAAAGAGTTTGAAGCGATGAAAGTGGCCTATTTCTTACTAGATTCGGCAGGCCTTGTTTTTACACTATCAGGTGCAAGCAATGTTTTGAGACAGTTGATTGATTTTGTTCAAGTTTTCAGAAAGAATTTCTTGACGGAAAAGTTGCGTCGGAAAGTTTTGGACTTTAATGATTTGGAACACTTTGCGCTTGAGATTGTTCAGAGACAAGAGATCGCTGATGACCTCCGGCAACAATATGTTCAGATCATGGTTGATGAATATCAAGATACCAATCAATTGCAAGAGGCGATTTTACAATCGTTTGTGCAGTCAGATAATGTCTTCCAAGTTGGCGATATCAAACAATCTATTTATAAGTTTCGTCAAGCTGACCCAGCATTGTTCAGGCAGAAATTAAGTGCTTACCCAGCGTTGCAAAACAGTGAAGTAATCACCTTGCAAGAGAATTTCCGTTCGCGACCAAATGTTACTAATTTTATCAATTACTTGTTTGAACAATTAATGAGTGAAGACTTAGGGGATGTTAATTATCAAGGCGCACACGAATTAGTTGCTGGGGCTGATTATTATCCAGATGAACTTGAAAAACATGCTGAACTGTTGGTCTATCTTAACGAGCAGTCTGACGAAGATGAGTCAGAGATTGTTGATGGTACTTCGGCGAATGGTTACACTGCTACTACGGGTCAGATAACGATGATGGGACACAAGATTAAGGATCTGATGGCAAGTCAAATGTTGATCTATGATCGGGAGCTGCAAGTCAAACGTCCACTGAAGTTTAGCGATATTACGATTTTGGTGCCCGCACGAGGCCAAAATTTAGACGTATTAGCAATCTTTAGGGAATTAGAGATTCCAATCATGATTAGTGCAGCGGAGAATTATTTCCAAACAATGGAAATCTCAATTATGTTGAGTCTGCTGCAAGTTATCGATAATCCACTACAAGATATTTCCTTGGTAGCAGTGTTACGTTCCCCAATTTATAATTTGGGCGAAAATGCCTTGGCATTTATCCGGGCACAGAAGGTGGATGGAAACTTTTTTGAGGCCTTAAAGGCAACTGTCGCGAGCGATCAAGTTTTGCTGGCAACAGATAGCATGGCCCTTGAGGAAATCGAGAAGGTTATTAAAACAGTTAAACAGTTTTTCGCTGATTTAGAGCGCTTCAGAATGTTGGCTGTGCAAAACCAAATTGTTACTTTGATTTGGGACATCTATACACAGACGGGTTGGTTAGATTATGTTGGGGGATTACCAGCTGGCGAGCAACGTCAAGCAAACTTGCATGCCTTATATGAGCGAGCAGCGGCTTATCAAAGGACCTCATTCGTTGGACTATATCAATTTATTAATTATGTTCAACAAATCCAAGCGCAGGACAAGGATTTGGGTGCGGCAGATGCAAATGTCGTGAGTGATGCCGTCCAACTAATGACGATTCATCATTCGAAGGGTCTGGAATTCCCAGTCGTCTTTATGCTTAATACAAGTCGGCGGATGATTTCGAATCAGGATACGACTGGTGCAATTGCTTTAGACGGTGAAGCAGGTGCGGGGATTGACTACATTGATGTTGAACATAATCTTAAGCTACCAACGCCGCAACGAGAGAACGTACGTGAAGCGATTCGGCGTGGTGCTTTTGCTGAACAATTGCGAGTATTGTATGTGGCACTGACAAGAGCTGAGCAACATATTTATCTAGTTGGAACATATAAATCGGCCGAAACGATGTGGAAGAAGTGGTCACAAGCTAAGTTCGGCAGTCAACGAATGTTGCCAGACTGGGTTCGCTTGAAAGGGAGTTCATATTTAGACTTGGCGGGGATGGCCTTGTTACGGCATCCTGATGTTAGTCAAAAATTGGCTGATTTAGTTGATATTGATTTGACGGAATTTACTGTGCAACCACCAAAAGTTGCTTTTGATTTTGATATTAATTTTGCAACTGAGCAACAACTTAACGATTGGCAAGATAGTTCAACTACTGAAAAAATTACTGAGGAACAAGTAGCGCTACCAGTGAGTCAAAGTAAGATTGATGATTGGCAGACAATTTTGAACTTTGAGTATCCGTATGAAACTGCAACCAGGGCGACTAATTATCAATCCGTTTCGGAATTGAAACGACTGTTTGAAGATCCTGATATTGTCGATGGTCAGCGAGGGCTTGATCGCCGACTGGTGGGGGATGATCTAGCCGGTTTACGATTTACTGCAACTGAATTGCCTGAGCCAGAGTTCTTGCAAGTTGACGATGGGAAAGTCGCTCCTGCAGCGGTTGGAACCGCGACACATCTCATTATGCAACGGATTGATCTGGCGCAAACTGGTGATTTAAAGACTATTATCGATCAGGTTGCATCGACCTTAGTTGATAATGGAATGATTGAGCCAGCTGTAGCAGAACATGTGAACCTGACTCAAATTGAGTACTTCTTTACTGAATCATCATTGGGTAAGGTGATGCGGCAACAAGCTGATACGCTTCAAAGGGAAGTGCCTTTTTCATTATTGTTTGAGGCAGATCGATTATATCGGGAGATTAATGGTTCAGAACGTGTGTTGGTTCACGGAATTATGGATGGCTATTTTGAAGTTGGTGATGAAACATGGTTATTTGATTATAAGACCGACTTTATTATGCCAAATGAAAGTGCGGCAGACGTATTGAGCAAGAGGTACGGCGGCCAATTGCGGGTTTATAACCAAGCATTAATTGCAATGGGAAAGACAAATGTGCGAAGTTTCATCTATTCGTTTGCGAAAAACGAAGTCATCGAGTTATAGAGAAATATGCATATCAAAGGACTGAGCTAAGCGCTGAGTCCTTTTTTTAGGCTTGTTTTTGTTTGTGAAATGATTTACAATATATCTATTGAAAAAAATAGCAATTAAAATTGAGGAGATCAACATGAAAGCAGCTGTAGTACGTGATAGTTTAGATGGATATGTAGATTTGATTGATAACTGGGAGCCACGTGCCTTAGGGTTTGGTGAGGCACTAGTTGACGTTGAATACAGTGGTTTGTGCCACACAGACTTGCACGTTGCAGCTGGTGACTTTGGTGACCCTTCTGCGCTGAACAAGCGTCCTTTCCGTCGTGTAATTGGTCACGAGGGTGTTGGAATTGTTACCAAGTTGGGTGAAGGATCTTCTGATTTCTTGAAGGTTGGTGACCGCGTGTCAATCGCTTGGTTCTATGATGCTTGTGGAAATTGTGAGTATTGCAACACCGGTAATGAAACTTTCTGCCGTAAGGTTCGAAATGCCGGTTACTCAGTTGATGGTGCCATGGCACAACAAGTAGTCGTTAACGCAAAGTACGCTGTTAAGGTACCTGCTGGGTTGGACCCAATGGAAGCCTCATCAATTACTTGTGCTGGTGTAACCATGTACAAGTCATTGAAGGTTGGTGAAACTAAGCCTGGGCAATGGGTATCAGTTGTCGGAGCTGGTGGACTAGGAAACTTAGCTGTGCAATATGCCCACAATGTTTTCGGCGCCCACGTGGTTGCTGTTGATGGTAATCCTGATAAGTTGGCAGCCGCACAAGCATCTGGAGCAGAATTATTGGTTAACCGTAAGACAGAAGATGTTGCTGCGGTTATTCAAGAAAAGGTTGGCGGAGTGCATAATGCGCAAGTTACAGCCGTTAATACAGCTGCCTTTGACCAATCAATTTCATCATTACGTCCAATGGGTAAGTTAGTTGCGGTGGCTTTGCCATCAGGTGACATGGGCTTGAACGTTGTTAAGACTGTTTTGGATGGAATCGAAGTCAAGGGTTCATTGGTTGGAACACGTGAAGACCTAAAGGAAGCCTTCCAATTCGGTGCCGAAGGTAAGGTTAAGCCAATCGTTACCCGTGCGGATATCAACGATATTAATGATGTAATTACTGATATGAAGAATAACAAGATTACTGGCCGGATGGTCTTTGATTTCACACACATGTAATAAAGGAAGCGATCAGAATAACTGATCGCTTTTTTGTTTGGACATAGAAAAAGGGATGATCGGATAAGACCATCCCTTTGATTTCTAACTAAGTTTTTTTGACTGGTTTGCTAAGAGCCAAGAAATCCCGATGAAGACTAAGATAATCACGAAGATCGAGGCGAACAGCAAGTCGTATGAGCCATGATCAATCATTAAGCCACCATAGACTGGCCCAATGGCTCGGCCAAGTGAAATAAACATTGTAATTAATCCTTGTGCTTGACCACGCGCATCAGGGCTACTGATACGATCAATCCATGCTGGGACTTGTGGTGATACAAACATTTCACCCAAAGTCAAAATGATAAAGGCACAGATGAAATCAAAATAACTCCGAGCAAAGATCAAATAAATGAAGGATAGACTGAACAAGAAACTACCACCTAGAACAGAAGTCTTGAACGGAATTTTAACGATTACGCGATCTAGGGCGATACCACCAACAATGATGATCAAGCCATTTAGTGTCCAGAGTGAAGAATATTGTTCCGTGGACATCCCTAGAGAAACCATATGTGTAGCAACGACCGTTTCCCAAAGTACATAGGCCATATAAATCGCAAAGGTTAGCCCAAGTAATGAGAAGACCAGGCGGGGCCATTTGACAGAGGGACGTTTTGTTTTACTAGATCGATCGGCACGTTGTTGAAGGCCGGCAACGTTGAAGTAACGTATCGCCATAAAAAGGAAAACTAAATACATCACACTGGCAATACCAAAGACCAAAGCAATTCCATGGTTGAAAATAAAGCCGACGCCGGCAGTTCCGACAACTACACCGACATTGAGAAAGAGATACTGCATGTTGAAGACCTTACGTGAGTCAACCGATTTAATGCTGGCCGCAAAGGCATTCAATAGCGCATAAATGATTCCGTCGGTAAGTCCCAGCACGGCCAGTAAAACTGCGAAGCTTGGCCAACCGTGAAAGAAGGTTAGGGCAATTAAGTCGAGCAAGGAAATCGCAACGGCGATCACCATTGCTTTATAAGGGTTCCAGCGGTCGAAGAACCGTCCGCCTAGCCATGATCCGAACATCATTAACAATGACATAATCATTAGGACAAGCCCGGCAGTGGTCATGCTTTCGCCGAGGTTATCATGCATGTATAAGGTCGTAATCGGCCATAGCAGGGAAGCTCCCGTACTTTGGAAGAGCGTGGCGATGTATAAAATGGGTGCTTTGATTTCTGTCTGGATCTTGGGCGATCTTTCAGCTTCTGGTGATTGAGTCATGATTCCTCCGATGTTTCGTAAAGATTATAAATTTGAGTGTAGCATAGTTCTGGTTCTTGTTATACTTAGACAGAATAATGTTTTTAGGAAGGTAAGCGATTATGGCAATTAAGAAACCTGAGTACATTTTGGCGATTGACCAAGGCACAACGGGAACGCGAGCAGTAGTTTTTAATCATAATGCACGGCGTGTAACGACGCAGACTGCACCGTTGACACCAATTATTCCTCAGACTGGGTGGTTGGAACAG
Organism: Weissella muntiaci; assembly: GCF_008107635.1. Lineage (GTDB taxonomy): Bacteria > Bacillota > Bacilli > Lactobacillales > Lactobacillaceae > Weissella > Weissella muntiaci. Next base: position 13,674 of record NZ_SDGZ01000009.1, read on the forward strand.
CGGCCACTTGATATTTGGCGATCAGTTCAAACGGCGATCGCAGATGCTTTAATTCAAGCCGGCGTCCGGAGTGATGAAATCAAGGCGATCGGAATTGCTAACCAGCGTGAGACGACGATCATTTGGAATAAAAAGACCGGGCGTCCGATCTATAATGCAATTGTGTGGTCGTCAATTCAGTCGCAAGATATTGCTGAAGAATTGGCTAAGCAAGAATATTCGGAATTAATTCGCGAAAAGACTGGCTTACCACTATCAACATACTTTTCGGCCACTAAGATTCGTTGGATCTTAGACCATGTGGAAGGCGCACAGGAGTTGGCTGATGCAGGGGAGCTATTATTTGGAACGGTCGATACTTGGTTGATTTGGAACCTTACAGATGGTGAGGTCCATGCAACTGATGTATCAAATGCATCACGGACAATGTTATTTAATATCCACAGCCTAGAGTGGGATGATGAACTCTTAACCATTTTCAATATTCCAAAGAGCATGTTGCCAGCTGTGAAGTCGAGTGGTCAAATTATTGGAAACACGAATCCAATGCGCTTCTTTGGTGGTAGCGTACCGATTGCCGGTGTGATTGGTGATCAAAATGCATCATTGGTGGGCCAATTGGCAATTAAGTCTGGTATGATCAAAAACACATATGGTGCGGGCGCCTTTATGATGCTTAATACGGGGCACCACCCAGTTAAGTCGGAGCAAAACCTAGTGACGACCATCGCTTATCAGATTGGTGACCAACCAGTTTATGCTTTGGAGGGTTCAGTCTTTGCCGCTGGAACAGCTCTGCAATGGCTTCACGACGAGTTAGACATTGTCGACACTCAGTTGGACGCTTGGGAAGCAGCGGAGGCATCCAAGAACGATGATGAAGTTTACGTTGTTCCTGCTTTCAACGGGTTGGGGGCACCTTATTGGGATCCAAATGCCCGTGGAGCGGTCTTTGGGATGACACGTGGAACCAACCGTAATGATTTTATCAAGGCAACCTTGCAGTCAGTTGCTTATCAAACCGCCGACATTTTGACAATTATGGCCGATGAATATGATGGTAATATCCATACGATTATGGCTGATGGATCAGTTTCGCGAAATCCGTATCTGATGCAATTCCAAGCTGATGTGACGGGCGTGACCATTAAACGCGCAACTGATGAAGATACCACACCTTTGGGAGTCGCCTTTTTAGCTGGTTTGGCAGTTGGCTATTGGGCATCATTGGACAATCTGCAACACCTAATTGACGATGGTCGTAAGTTCTATCCAGCGATGCCAATTCAGCATCGTGACGTGTTAGTTCAAGGTTGGCAACGGGCGATTAGTGCAACCCGATACTTTGGTAATAATGAATCGAATTGATGAAAAACTTTTACATCAATCTAGCATCTTACTGAAAAAAGTTTTATAATATAAATGTGAAACGGTAGCGTTTTCATAAAGCGCCCGATTAATCAAAAATGCTTTAATTTTGCATAAATGCACAGAGGAGAATCAACATGCCCGCAGAAATTACTACATTGTTAACATTCTTTGGAGGAACTGGTGATCTGGCCAAGCGTAAGCTATATCCTTCAACCTATAATCTTTTTAAAAAGGGATTTTTGCAAGAGCATTTCGCAGTAATTGGAACTTCACGTGCTGACCTAAGTGAAGTTGAGTTCCGTCAAATGGTACGCGATTCAATTGCTGGCTTTGTTGATGATGAAGCAAATGCGGAAGCCTTTATTTCACATTTCACTTATATTCAACAAGATATCACTGACCAAGACTCATACAAGGCAATGAAAGAGTTGAATGACCAGCTAGATGCTAAGTATGATTTAAAGGGAAACCGAATCTACTATATGTCAGTGGCTCCCCGCTTCTTTGGAACGGTCGCAAAGTTCTTGAAGTCTGAGGGCTTGATCACAGAGAACGGTGAGTTTAACCGTTTGATGATTGAGAAGCCATTTGGTTCATCTTTTGGTACAGCTGAAGAGTTGCAAAATGAACTTTCAGAAGCCTTTGACGAAGCTCAGATTTTCCGAATTGATCATTACCTTGGTAAGGAAATGGTACAAAACATTGCGGCAGTTCGTTTTGGAAACCCATTGTTTGATGCCGCTTGGAACAAGGACTATATCGAAAATGTGCAAGTGACTTTGTCTGAGGTTTTGGGCGTTGAAGAACGTGCAGGCTACTATGATACTGCTGGTGCCTTGCGCGATATGATCCAGAATCACACTATGCAGATTATTGGTTGGCTCGCAATGGAAAAGCCAACAAGCTTTACCGATACTGATATTCGAGCAGCTAAAAATGCTGCCTTCAATTCGCTGAAGATCTATAATGCTGCCGAAGTAGCAGAAAACTTTGTACGTGGTCAATATGGCGAAAGTGCTGACGGTTCACAAAAGAAGTATCTTGATGAGCTTGATGTACCAGCTGATTCACAAAACAATACCTATGTCGCAGGTAAGTTGCAATTTGATATGCCACGTTGGAATGGTGTCCCATTCTATATTCGTTCCGGAAAGCGTTTAGCAGCTAAGCAAACACGTGTGGATGTGGTCTTCAAGAAGGGCCTAAACATCTTCGGTGGCGATGTTGAATTGGCAAATCCGGTTTTGTCAATTTTGATTGATCCAAAGGGTGGAATTGAATTCAAAATCAACGCTAAGGATGTTACATCAGAATTCTTGACTCGTGTAATCAACTTGGACTGGACTGTCTCAGCTGAAGACAAGCAACTAACACCTGAGCCTTATGAGCGGATGATCCATGATGCAATGAATGGAAATGGTTCAAACTTTGCTGATTGGAATGGTGTCGCAATTGCTTGGAAGTTCGTTGATGCGATTCAAGAAGCTTGGGATGCCCAACATCAGGACTTCCCTAACTATGTTTCTGGTTCAATGGGACCAGTTGCAGCAGATGAGCTTTTGGCGCGTGATGGCAATGAATGGATTTTTAAAGGTTAATTAGTATTAAATAAAAAAGCGTACGACTTTATTGAAAGGTAAAGTCGTACGCTTTTTTGTGGAGGTTACTCTACTCGCCATGGAAAGCTTGGTTTGGTTGCACCATAGACTGCCTCGGTTTGCATAGTTTGATCTGCCCAATTCTGGTTGCCATAGTCAAAGTGCCACCACTCTTCAATATAGTTACTAAAGCCGGCATTGATCATCGAATGATACAATAGGCGGCGGTTGTCACGGGCGTTTTGGCTGGTTACTTGTGCAGGACTTTCAAGGTAATCAGTTCTAGCGGTTTCACCTGTATCATCAAAGGGTGAGCCCATATCCAATAAGTGTCCGCTTGGGTCGGCGATTGATAAGTCGATTGAGCCACCGGTATTATGCGGTGAGGGCATCTTAGAGTTGGTCGAGGGGCGGGCTACGATGCGTAGCGTTGCATCATCTAGTTGCTGCGAGCTCCATGATGGATGAGTTAGTTGGATTTGTGACTTGAAAGTATCAAATAATGTTTGTTGCGTTTGGATTGATCGCCAGGCATCGAAAACAACGAATTTATATCCAGTTGGTAGGCTTTGCGCAGCTTGATTCAAACGGGTAAGAACATTCTGGCGAGCGAAAAGGTCAGGTAAAGCACCTGGCAATTGTTGGATAAAATATTGGGGGCTAACGATAATTTTTTCGGGTGCATAACTGAGGGACACTAGCGGTTCTTGATTTTCAATAATCGGGTTAGCGAAGATTCGTTGACGATCCCAAGGATTAGTTGAAGTTGGAATGGCGGGGAATGTCTCCATGATACTTTCTCCATTTCTGAGCGGCCTTTATGCAAGGTTAGTAAGGAATTCCAGTAGTAGCCGGTTAAATTTGTCGACATTTTCCAAGTGTGGAATATGACCAACATTAGGGATGACATAAGCGCGTGAGTTAGCGTTATTTTGTAACATGCGCGCCGCCTGCGCGTGTTCAGCTGGATAAAGGGGCGAACGCTCTCCGGCGATGAAGAGGTGGGGGACTTGTTCTTGTTTAAGCGTCGCGCGCCAATCTTGAACAACCGTGTCCAGGAGGAGTGTTCGACCGACCTTGAAGTTGAAGGGGAAACTGGTGGGTTGCATGGCGCGCTTCATGGTTTCTGATAATGGTTGAACCATCAGTCGCAGTTGTGGCAGGCGACCCATGAAGACGGGGATGTCGGTATAATTTAGGCCACTTTTGCCGCCGAGCCAGTCATCGTGTTGCATAATCGTTGGGTTTTGATCCTCAGTGACGATTGCGCGGAGTCGTTGATCGGTAAAAAGGGTTTCGTAGGTCATTACGACAACCGCACCCATAGAGTGGCCTATCAGAATAACATATTCGAGTTCAAGGTAGTCTAGTAATTCGTGGAGATCCATTGCTAGTCGGGCGGCGGTAAGTCCGTATTCAACCTGGCTGCTTGCACCATGTGCTCGGTGATCATAGGTGATTACCCGGAAGCCAGCAGCTAAAAGGGGCTCGACTTGATAAAGCCAAGTCACCTCGCTAGATGAGTAGCCTGTTGCGAGAACAATGGGCGGATTCAGTTTGCCACCCACATCGTGGTAATTAATTGATACGTGATCACTAGTTGTAAATTTTGCCATCTCATTACCCTACTTTGGTTTTTATGCATTTGTAAAACTATGCTTTCATTTTAACGCAGATTCTTAGTTTTTACAGATCCAGACATTGGTAACAAAAAACCGTTAACCCCATGTGGGAGTTAACGGTTTAGTTTAATCTTCTCTGATCTCACGTAAGATCTCTTCGAGATGGATGCCATGACTACCCTTTAGCAGTAACATATCATCACGATTTAGAACGCGATTAAGTTCCTTGACTAAGGCTGCCTTATCATCCGTAGCATATAGCTTGACTTGGTCAGCTGGGTATTTATCCTTGAGTGAATCCGCCAAGGAAGCAATGATGTCACCGACTAAGTAGACCCGCTGGATTTTGGCTGGGTCAAGTGAATCTGCCAAACTAGCATGAAGATCTGGACCTGCTGCACCAAGCTCAAGCATGTCACCTAAGACTACGATATGATCGCCATCAGTTGGAGCTTGTGCGAAGAAGCGCAGGACTTCTTTGGCTGCCGTAGGATTAGAGTTATAAACGTCTGACAAAATCTTACCACCGAAACGACCATCAACCCATTCAGTCCGATTCTCAGTGATTGGTGCATGTTGTAGGCCACGTGCAATATCACTCTGGCTGATGCCGAGTTCCTGGGCAACGGCGATCGCCGCTAAGGCATTGGTTACATTATAGCGACCAGTAAGCGGGATTGAGAAACGTTGCTCGGTTTGGTTAGTTTGGAACGTGGTTTGAATTGGCGACATATCCATTTCACTGGCGAAAAGATCATCCTTTGGATCAAGGCCGAAGGTGATTGTGCGCAGATTTGGATGTTGTGCTGTCCGCTCACGGAGCAAAGGTTCGTCGCCGTTATACACGAGAACACCTTGTTCTTGCATCCCGTTGATGATTTCCATCTTACCATCGGCGATATGCGCCCGAGTTTTGAAAAATTCGATGTGCGCTTCACCAATCATTGTCAGAACGGTAATGTCGGGATTGATTAGCTGTGAAAGGTGCGTTAAATCACCGGGACGGTCCATACCGAATTCAATAACAAGTAATTCAGTCCCTAAAGGCATTGAAAGAATCGTTGCCGGAACACCAATTTCATTATTGAAATTGGCAGGAGTTTTAACTGTCTTATAGGTTGTTGAACCGATTGAAGCAATTAAATCCTTGGTGGTCGTCTTACCATTAGAACCTGAGATCGCAACAATCTTTGGTTGAACCTTTTTTAAGTAGAAAGCAGCCAGAGCTTGGTAGGCTGCTAGTGAGTCGGCGACAACAATTACTGGAATGTTCTTAGGTGCTTGGGCTAAATGATCACGTTGCCAGAGTGTTGCTACGGCGCCAAGTGCCACAGCACTTTGAACATAGTTATGACCGTCATGATCCGCAACTAGTGGAATGAACAAACTACCAGCAGTTGCTTTACGTGAATCAAAAGTCGTGTTTGTGATGTCAAGCGTGGCTTCATTAAGCACTTCAGCACGTAGAGCATCTTTAATTTCAGCTAAGCTTAATTTGATCATGGTATGCTTCCTTAATTATCTTTGATAAATTCAATTTTACGGGTTTATTTAGCTTTGGGCAAATGTAAGGTTAAATTATTACAACGCTCTGCTATAATTGAGAATAGCGTCCATCTTATGAAATAGTGGTCAGATAAAAAAACTTATAAAAAAATTAGGGGTGAGCAGATCATGGCCAAGGAAATCGGCATTGATTTAGGAACAGCAAATGTCCTTGTATACGTTGAAGACAAGGGTGTTGTATTGAATGAACCATCAGTTGTGGCGGTTGATACGAAAACTGAAAAAGTATTAGCAGTTGGGACTGAGGCTTATCAAATGGTTGGGCGAACACCGGATAACATTCGGGCAGTCCGTCCACTAAAAGATGGTGTAATCTCAGACTTTGATATGACTGAGGCGATGTTGAACTATTTTATTGGTAAACTTGGCGTTAAAAGTGCCATGTCTCGTCCAAATATCATGGTTGCTGCACCAACAAACATTACGGAAATCGAGCGTAAGGCAATTATCCAAGCCGCTGAAAAGGCTGGGGCTGCGAAAGTTTATCTTGAATACGAGCCAAAGGTTGCGGCAATTGGAGCCGGTTTGGATATCTTTGCGCCAGTTGCCTCAATGGTAATTGACATGGGTGGTGGAACAGCTGATATTGCTGTGCTATCACTTGGTGACATTGTGTCATCACGTTCAATTCGGGTGGCCGGAGATCGTCTTAACCACGATATTGCTTTCTATGTTAAGAATGAGCATAATTTGCAAATTGGTGAGCGTTCAGCTGAACAAGTTAAGATTGAGATTGGAACGGCAATTCCTGAAGATGAGCCTCAAACAATGGAAGTTCGCGGACGTGATAACTTCACGGGTATGCCACGCTCAATTGAATTAAACGCGAATGAAGTTGAAGGTGCGATGCATGATACTTTGGCACAAATCGTGACTGCGGCACATGATGTCTTGGCAGAGATTCAACCAGAATTGGCCTCTGATATCATCGACCGTGGAATTATCATGACCGGTGGTGGTGCCTTGCTTAAGGGCATTGATACATTGATTTCTGACAAATTAGGTGTCCCAGTCATGATTGCAGATCATCCGCTCGATAATGTTGCGCGCGGAGCGGGCGAGTTGCTTGAATATATGAAGAAGATGAATGAAGGTAAGCGGAGGTAATTATGGCACGGAGTAATAAACCAGTCGCCGTTGAAATCAACGATTTGGGCGACAATCTCAATGAAGTTATGGTAAATAAGGTGCGTCTAGGAACGATTGATGAGACTAAGACGCCATTGCAAGTGCGATACGCTGACAACCGGACAACGAATGCCAAGTCTTTTGATGAAGCAGTGAGCTTGTTGATTGCCGAGTATAATTTGCACCATTAATTCAAAAGGTGGGGCAGTATGTTTAAGCGCTTTTTTAAAGCAGAAGGTGAAATTGATTGGGGCATTATCTTTGTGGTACTGATGCTAGCTCTGATTGGGTTGACGTCACTGTACGTTGCAGTTTCACATGATTCAACAATCGTCAGCGTTGCACGGATGGTGGTGATGCAGGGGATTTGGTACATTATCGGAATTGTTGCAGTGCTGGTCATTATGCGCTTTGATTCTGAGCAGCTTTGGCGAATTGCGCCGTATATCTTTGGATTGGCTGTTTTCTTGATGGTTGCTGTGTTGGTTTTCTATTCACGATCTTATTATGCGACAACAGGTGGTAAGTCCTGGTTTGCAATTGGTCCGTTAACCTTTCAACCATCAGAAGTTATGAAACCGGCGATGATCGTGATGCTGGCACGGGTGATTGCACAACATAATACGCAATATTCAGAACACACCTTTGCCTCAGATCGTAAGCTATTGTTGAAAATCATTTATTGGGTGATACCAATTGTTATTTTGGTCCTAGCACAACATGATTTCGGTACGATGTTGGTTTTCTTGGCAATCACAGCGGGAATGATACTTGTTTCAGGAATTACATGGAAGATTTTAGGACCATTATTCGGACTAGCCGGTGCGCTAGGTACGATGGGAATTCTATTAGTGACCCAAGAGTGGGGTCGACGCGTGCTAGAGAAGTTTGGGTTTGAAGCCTATCAATTCGCCCGTGTCGATGCTTGGATGAATCCAGGTTCGGATACGTCTAATTCGGGCTACCAATTATGGCAGGCCATGAAAGCAATCGGTTCAGGTGGACTGTATGGAACTGGTTTCAACGTATCACATGTGAATGTGCCGGTTCGTGAATCGGATATGATTTTCTCAGTAATTGGTGAAAATTACGGTTTCATTGGATCAATGTTGCTACTATTGTTGTACTTCTTGTTGTTCTATCAAATCTACCGAGTTGTTCGCGATACTTCAAATCAGTACTATGCGTATATCGCCGCCGGCGTAATTATGATGTTACTCTTCCATATTTTTGAAAATATTGGAATGAATATTGGGTTGGTGCCGTTGACTGGAATTCCACTACCATTTATCTCACAAGGTGGTTCGGCCTTGGTCGGTAATATGATTGGAATTGGTTTAGTTATGTCGATGCGCTATCATCATCGAACGTATAGTTTGTCAAATCAGAACGGTTTTGTTTAAAATATTTAATAATAACTACTTGATGATGTGCTTTTAACAAGGAGGGGATAACGAATGCTGACGATTGGTTTTATTGGAGCTGGAAACATGGCGCAAGCAATGATGCGGGGATGGAGCCAAGTTGGTGAAGAGCTAACGCAGGTTGTTTATTCGCGTAGCTCAGCGCAACGGGTAGCTCAACAAATTGATGGTGTCGAAGCGAAGGCGACGATTGCTGAAATTGTTGCGACGGCTGATATGTTAGTCCTCGCAATTCCCGTCGGTGCTTTGCCGATTGTTGCGGAGGAGTTGAAGCCCTTGTTGGACACAAAGCCAGGGATGATCGTGGCGTCTGTATTAGGTGGAGTTTCGCTAGCAAAGTTACAGGCGCTCCTTGGAACTCAGTCATTAATCGTGCGGACCTTGCCAAACGTTAATGTCGCAGTTCGCGAAGGGTACACCGCATTAGCGTTTGATGATACGTTCGATGCCGAGACACGGGGTGCTGTGGCTGGCTTGTTCTTGGCTTTGGGCCGTGCAGACGAGCTACCTGAGGCACAATTTGGTGCAGTGTCAGCTTTGGCTGGTTCAGGACCAGCCTTTGTAGCTGGCTTTGTTGACGCCCTAGCACAAGCTGGTCATGATGCTGGCTTGAAGCCGGAGACAGCCTTGACCCTAGCGAAGCAAACTATTCTAGGAACCGTTCAGCAATTGAATGCAGAACATCAGGAGCCAAGGGCTTTGGCAGAGCAAGTTATGACACCTGGTGGTTCGACAGCGGCTGGTTGGGATGTTATGCAAGCCAATAATTTCGATGGAATTATTGCCAAGACAATTCAGGCGACTATGCAAAAAAATGCGGAAGCAGAATAAAAAGTAAACAAAGTTGAATTAATTTAACAAAAAGACTTGCCAAGTGATTTGCTAGCTGGTAAGATAGATTTTGTTGTTACGGCGCAAGTCGTAAAACAAAGTCTGATGGCCCATTCGTCTAGTGGTTAGGACACAGGATTTTCATTCCTGCAACAAGAGTTCGATTCTCTTATGGGCTATCTTAAAACACCGTAGAAATACGGTGTTTTTTTGTCTAATTTTTTCCGAGTAAGGCCCAGTCACCGCTTAAAAACGACCTGTGTTAAAATATAGATAGCATAGTAAATGGATAGGAGTGGTTTTATGCGAAGTGGACGAGAACACAAAGGGCGTAAGTGGCGGATTTTCTGGGTGAGTTTAATTGCGGTGCTTTTGGTGGCAGCCGGAAGTGCCTATGCCATTAATCGAGCACAAACAACCCGTCAAGCTGATCAAAAGGCATTAGCAAGCAGCAGTAGTTCAAGTAGCGCTAAAGCTAAAGCCAAGGCAGAGAGTAAGAAGGCGCAGAGCGCAAGTGTGAGTTCTGCAAAAGCGGCCAGTCAGTCTGAGGCAGCGAGCGCAAGTGAAAGCAAACAAAATACATCAGCATTTGATGGCTTGACACAACGGACGCAGCTGGCTATTTTGACGCAATGGGCGTGGAATGGTTATGCTGATCCTGCAGCAACCTTTGCGGCGGCTGAGGGACAACCTGGAGGCGTTATCTACATTAAGATCACGCGCGGTGGTGGAACGACGAGCTTGGGCGGTTGGATCAATGTAACGCGCAAGATTGTTGACCATGGTGATGGAACATTCTCACTCTATAAGCCTCATTATGATGGTGGCATGGATGGAAGTCCGATCGCCTTTGATACCGTGACCTGGGATCTCGAGCAGACGATCAATTCAGATCAGTTGTTGGCAGATTATCAAACCAGCGGAACACAGATTGCAACAAGTATGGATCTATCACAACTAGCAGTTGCTGATCCAACTCAATTAAAATAAAAGTTTTGCGAGATTGCTGAGCAATCTCTTTTTTATTTTTTCTGAAAAGATTGTTAACTTACTTTACACTTTAGTTGAGAATGTTATACTCTTTCTAAGCTGATAAAGCATAGAAATAAAAAGCGCTAATAAAGACCTGGAGGGCAGGTAAATGACATTTTTGGCATTACGAGATATTCGTAAGTCGTACTTTTTGGGGAAAGATGAATTCCCCGTCTTAAAAGGGATTGATCTTGATTTCGAATTAGGTGAATTCGTTTCAATTCTTGGTGAATCTGGTGGCGGAAAGTCAACCTTGATGAACATCATCGGTGGCTTGGACCGCGAGTTTGACGGCTCAGTTACTTTTGATGGAACTTTGTTGGATCACCGCAAAGAGAAGCAACTAGATGAGTACCGTCGTGGAACGATTGGTTACATTTATCAAGCCTATAACCTGATCAGTCATTTGACTGTTTTGGATAACGTGTTGGTTTCACTAGAAATGACCGACCTTACTCAGAAGGAACGCATTGATCGGGCAACTGAGTTATTGGTCCGCGTTGGTCTTGAAGATCAAATCAAGAAGCATCCAAATCAACTTTCTGGTGGGCAAAAGCAACGTGTCGCAATTGCGCGTGCCTTGGCATCCGATCCTAAGATCATCATCGCTGATGAACCAACGGGTGCGTTGGATTCACAAAATACAGCAGAAGTTTTGGAATTGTTGGAAGAAATCGCTAAAGAAGGTAAGTTAGTAATCGCCGTGACCCACTCACAAGAAGTGGCTAACCACGGTACTCGAATTGTCCACTTGGCAGATGGAAAGATTGATGGCGATACTCGTTTGAAGCCAGCTTTTGACGTGCCAACTGATAACGTTAGAATTAGCGATCGTCCTTTGAAGGCGTCTGCTTCTTACGCAAATGCGTTTAAGCATCTGCGCTATACGTTCGGACGGAATTCATTGATTATGCTAGGAACGGCGATTGGTCTGTTCGCCGTAATGTTGTTCTCTGGTTTGGGGAATGGAGTTAAGGCTTATATTGCAGATCAGGTAAATTCATTGGCAAATCCCACTGCCGTAACAGTCCAACGTTATACCAAGGGTGGCAGTGACCAACAAGGTGCTGGCACTGGAAGCAGCACTCAGTTGATTTCTGACAGCCAGATCAAGAAGCTTAAGAGCATTAACAATGTTCAAAAAGTTGAGCCTGGTTATATTTTGGCGAATGGTCAAACCAAGATCAGTGATAAGACTTATTCATTGAGCAATATGACAACTTGGTCAGCTTCTTATCAAACAAAGATTATCAAGGCCGGTTCAAAGCCTGGTACTAACGAAATCGTTGTTGATAAGAACACGGTTGCCAAGGAATATTCTTCAAAGAACTGGAAGTCAATTGTTGGTCAGAAGGTTACTGTTACCTGGGTTGCAACTACAGCAGACGGTACACCAGTTCCGGTTTCAAAGGAAATGACAGTGTCTGGTGTGATCGACTTTGGTCATAACCAAACGAGCAATTTGACAACATACCAAACTGTTCAAGCAGCAAATAAGGCGGCTGGTGCAAGCACTGACGCAGCCATGGCAACTGTTAAGGTTAATGACGCTAAGAACGTTAGCGCCGTGGCTAAGAAGGTTAATGCAATTAAGACTGATGGTGCCCGTCAATTCACTGCAACGACAGTTGGTGATATCTTGGATACAATCAACACCATCGTTTCATTGGCAACGACTGTCTTGGCAGCAATTGCTGGAATCTCATTGGTTGTTTCAGCCTTGATGATTATCGTAACCATGTTTATGTCAGTTTCTGAGCGTACAAAGGAAATCGGAATTCTCCGTGCCTTGGGTGAGAGTAAGAAGGATATCCGGCGCCTCTTCACCGCAGAATCACTTTTGATTGGGTTCTTCTCATTCATCTTGGCGGTTATTCTGGCATTCGGTTTGGGTGCGGTACTGAATTCGGCATTGTATAAGATCGCGTCATTTAATATGATTCAACTTTCAGTTGGAAATATTGTGACAACCTTTATCTTGGCAATTGTGATTGCTTATATCGCAGCGTTGCTACCAGCACGCCGTGCAGCTAAGCTCAATCCAATTGACGCTTTGTCAGCAGACTAAAAATTAATTAAAACGACTGGTGTTCATTTTCAAATGAGCACCAGTCGTTTTTTATATGCGACTTTGCCATCAATGTGGATGATCTGACTTGTAAAAATTGGACTAGACCATTACAATTAGAACTATACTAAAGAATTCAAAGGGGCAATGAAAATGACAACAGTTTTAACACATGCAACGATTTATACTGGTGAAAATGAAACGCCTGTAATTAAAGATGGTTATATTCGTTTTGCCGAGCAAATTAAGGCAATCGGACCAATGGCAGAGTTGGTTGCTGAGGCTCAAGATGAGTTTGTAAATGTTAATGGCCAAGTAATTGTCCCTGGTTTTATTGACGTGCATACCCATGGAGCTTATGGCTTTGATACGATGGATGGCAATAAGGATGAAATCATTAAGATGGTTCATGGTCAGATTACTGAAGGAATCACGACAGTCTTTCCAACGACAATGACCCAATCAGTTGAAGCAATTAGTAAGTCAATGACCGCAATTAATGAAGCTGCTAAAGAGGAGCCTGCAATTGTGGCGGTACACCTTGAAGGACCATTTGTGAATCCCCACTATAAGGGTGCCCAGCCAGAACAATACATTATCGCGCCCAGCGTTGAGTTAGTTGAGCGATGGAATAAGTTATCTGGTGGTTTGGTGCGCCTGATCACCTATGCTCCAGAGCAAGCTGAGGATTTGCCGGCCTTTGAACACTATTTGTTGGCGAACAATATTATTGGTTCGATTGGTCATTCGAATGCGACTCGTGATTTCTTGAAAGACAATTCGCGTGCGGCCCATATTACGCATTTGTATAATGCACAACGACCAATGGCACATCGTGAAGCTGGTGTGACAGGTCATGCGATGTTGGAAAACAATATCCGGACTGAATTGATCGTGGATGGTTTCCATGTGTACCCAGACATGGTAAATTTGGCATATAAACTAAAGTCAGCTGATCGGATCGACTTAATTACTGATTCGATGCGGGCAAAGGGGCTTGGTGACGGTGTATCTGAACTTGGTGGTCAAACCGTCTATGTGAAGGATAAGCAGGCGCGGCTTGAGGATGGTACTTTGGCAGGCTCAGTGTTAGAATTTGATGATGCCTTCCGCAATATTATGGCCTTTACAGGCGCATCAATTGAGGATGCGGTTAAGATGGCCTCGGTCAATCAAGCGCAGGAATTTGGCTTGGATCAAAAGGGAACCTTGCGAATTGGCAAGGATGCAGATTTGAACATCTTTGATTCGAAGATGCAATTGGCAGCGACCTATTCAATGGGACGCCGCTTTACGAAGAAAGATACGGTAACAAAGGAGGCCTAACATGGCTGCACCAATCTACATTTCAATTCACGATGAAATTCGTGAAGCGATTGATGCTGGACGATGGACACCGGGGGACAAGATTCCGGCGGAACGTGAACTAGCAGAACAATTTGACGTATCTCGGATGACTCTCCGGCAAGCAATTATGTTATTGGTTGAAGAAGGGGTTCTTGATCGACGGGTTGGTTCCGGAACTTACGTTGCTGAGCAAAAGGTTCAGGACCGCTTAAACGGTGTGATGTCATTTACAGAACTAATGAAGGCGGCAGGTAAGCAGGCTAGTTCTAAGACGATTACCTATCATGTTGGTAAAGCATCTGCATCGGAGAGCGCGCATTTGAATCTAACTGAAAACGCTGATGTTTTACGCATGGAGCGAGTTCGTTACGGTGATAATGAACCGATTGCCTTTGAGGTTGCTTCGATCCCAGCAACACTTGTGAGTGGCTTGACACGTGATCAATTGACGGGCTCGTTGTATAAAACACTGGCTGAAGAGCGCAATGTACACGTCGCACGGGCACAACAAACGGTCACAGCCGCCGCCGTTGCTGAGCGGGTGGCAGAATTGCTTGATATTAAGCGGGCTGATCCGGTTTTGGTGATGCGTCAAGTCTCATTTGATACGCAGGACCAACCATTTGAGTATGTTCGAACGCAGTATGTTGGTTCGCGCTTCGAATTTTATTTAGAACATTAAATCCATAGAATGAAACACAAGGTAAGAGTTTACTTACTTTGTGTTTTTTGGTATGCTATTAAAAGTGTTGAAAACTGCAGCGGGTTAACCGTAAGCTCGTCAACAATTTATCAGCAACGTATTCTTACGTTGATATAGAGAGTGTGTGTTGGTCAAATTGATCAGTGCCACGTTTTAGGTACCAGTACCCGCGCTGCAGCGGTGAAAGTTCGATAAATTGCACGAATATGAGTTAACTCTCTAGAATTCAACAAAAATAAATTCTGGAGGACATATATTATGTCACGTTATACTGGACCTAAGTTCCGTATCTCACGTCGTTTGGGCGTATCATTGTCAGGTACGGGTAAAGAAATTGCTCGTCGTAACTATGCACCTGGTGATCACGGTGCCGGCCGTCGCGCTAAGATTTCAGATTATGGAACACAATTGCGCGAGAAGCAAAAGGTACGTTTCACTTATGGTATGACTGAGCGTCAATTCCACAACTTGTTCAACAAGGCTGGTAAGATCCGTAAGGGAACTCACGGTGAAAACTTCTTGGCTTTGTTGGAGCGTCGTTTGGATAACATCGTTTACCGTTTGGGATTGGCATCAACTCGCCAACAAGCTCGTCAACTTGTAAACCACGGCCACATTTTGGTTGATGGTAAGCGTGTTGATATTCCTTCATACGAAGTAAAGGTCGGTCAAGAGATCTCTGTTCGTGAGAAGTCAGCAAAGAACGTTTACATCTTGGCTTCTGTTGAAGCACAAGCTGGCGTATTGCCATTCTTGGAGATGGATAAGGACAACCTAAAGGGATCATTGGTTCGCTTGCCAGAGCGTGCTGAAATTGATGGTGACTTTAACGAAGCTCTTATCGTTGAATACTACAACAAGTTGGGATAATTCTTTATTTCAGTTTGTTATGGAAAGCCACAGCTACTTAGTAGTTGTGGTTTTTTTGTGTATTTATTTTTAATAACATTACAGTTATAATTATTTTGCTAGGTAACAATACAAAGTTAATATATGATCACGATTTTATTGTTTAAAAAGAGAATGGAATGTTCGCAACTATCTGATAAGTGTGATGGATAGTTGTGAAGATTCCAAATTGACAATCAAATCAAATGGGGTAGGGGCAAGCATATGAATTATGATTTAGTGGAAATCGACAATCCAAAGTTATTGGCGCAGATTAATAGTGAATTAAATAAATCCTTTGAGACCGATTTGGCGCAAGTCAATAATGGGTTACTGACAATTTCTACCAATAAAAATAATGTGATGTTAAAGACGGATAGTGCAACGACCTTGGCAATGGGTGGTGTGGCGGAACATCTTGAACAGAATGCTTTTAAAAATGGCGAAAAGATTTATCGATTAACAAACAAGCAAGGGGGGGCATCTCTCAGGTGAGCTGATGAAACCAAAGCAGGGGAGCGGAGTGTTGGGAACGGTTGTGGGATCGGACAAGCGCATTGTTGAACAAGCTCATCTCCATGAGGTCAGTCCTGCGGATCTTGCGGGGAAACCAGCAAAGGTAGCCAAAGCGACTGCGGCAACGATGAAAATTGCGGCAGTCGTTGTGGGTCAATATTACATGAACGAAATTAGTGGCAAACTAGATGGGATTAGTTCGAATATTCAGCAGATCCTAGACTTTCAAGAGTCGGAGTTATTGTCGATTATCATAACCG
This sequence comes from Weissella muntiaci, assembly GCF_008107635.1. Lineage (GTDB taxonomy): Bacteria > Bacillota > Bacilli > Lactobacillales > Lactobacillaceae > Weissella > Weissella muntiaci. Next base: position 30,028 of record NZ_SDGZ01000009.1, read on the forward strand.
CTAAAGCTGATCTAGAAAAGATTGCGATGTTTGAAGATGAGTTGCTTAGAGATGATCAGATTAGAAACAATCTTTTACTTAAAATTGATGGAATTAATTCTGCAATCGTGCGGGTTAATAACCAAGCAAATATTATGTTGGAAAAATTGATTGCTCAGCAGGAACGTTCTGAGAAGAAAGTGCTCGAAAATATTACGCTCATTAATAATTGGAATTCAATCGCTGTTGTCACGTTAAATTTGATTACACTGGCGGCCGAGTTAAAGAAGATTTTTGCACAGGGGATTTTATCAACTGATTATGTGAATTATTCAATTGATCAGCAGGTGAAGAAATTTGAGACTAGCAAGTTAAAAATGGAGAATTATTTATTAGATGCTGTGGATAATTTGAAGTTGGATCAGCGAAGCGAAGAACATCGTGCTAAAGATGCCGAACATCGGCTTGGCGGATTATCAGCGCCGAAGTTCTTTAAGCAGGCAGCGATTAAAGCTGATATGGCAATTAGCAAACGTTTAGATTATGGCCTTGATTTCACTATGTCTGATGAGAAATTACAGCAGGTGGGAGAATTGATTGATCAGATTGTTGAACGCCAGCCGCTTGCGTCTAAGCTAGTGACAATTGGAAATGATCTGAATCAAGATCAGGATATTGTCATTAATGAGGGGAAGGCGTACTACGCTAAGCAGGTCAACTAATGTGCTTGCCATCTTTAACGGGTGGAATTTTTACACCCCTAAAATAAGATTGAAAGTATCACTGTGGCAAAGTGGCAAAACATTGTCATATTTGGCTTTCATCCCATTTTGAGTGATGTATGGAGCATACGATAAATTGGAAGAACTGCCGGAAGAACTATGTTTTGAATAATGAACAAAAACATACCGTGGTGGAATTAAGAAAGCACGGATATGGTTATAAGAAGATTGCTGTCCATCTAGGAGTTACGCCAGATTCAGTGCGATACATCTGTAGAAAGAATGATTTAGCTGGTAATTGTTCCGCGACTGCAACACTCTACAATCCGATACCAGATGAAATTGAAAAGTTGCATAAAAATGAAATGGACTATCGGTTAGGTAAAACGATGGCAGATTACCGCTTGCATCAAAAGCTGATGGGTAAGAAGGAATACAAGCGAACTATTGCTCGTTTGCTTAATCGCTATGAGCCGATTCTATGGTCTTTTGGAGAATGAGTATGACAAGTAAAGAAGTCTTAAGCTTGAACGAGCATGCTTCAAAAGATTGAAAGCCAAAAAGCAAGAAAAGGTAAGTTAAAAGTAGCAGCCTATGCACGGTTTTCAACTGAAAAAGAGGATTAGCTTCATAGTCTTTTAGCTCAGAAAACATATTACACGAAGTTGATTGAGTAAAATAAAGATTGGAAGTTTGTGGGTATCTACGCAGACTAAGGAGTGACAGGAACATCTTATCGAAGAGGAGGCTGATATTTGAATTTCTGGATAATGATCAATTTGAATATTTGCTTAAAGAATGGTTACTAAGCGAGCATCGAGAATTGTAATTATTTGAATAATTAAACTCGCAAAAACAGATAAGCTAACAAACCGTCAATTTGTTAGTTTATTTGTTTTGAATAGATCTTCATCAGGGTAAGTCAAAAAATATATTTGGGAATTTCACGGAATAAATATATTTTCACATCCGAACGCATATTTTTAACACGATTATATATAAATATCTTGAGATAGTGTGATATAATAAGGAGCGCATTTATTAAACGAAGGGACTAAAGGTGGTCAAAGTGGCAGAAATGATACCAATTACTTATAACAAACTTTGGAAATTGCTTATCGATAAGAATATGAATAAGACACAGCTCAAAGATGCTGCGAATGTGAGTAGTAACGTGATTGCAAAGATGGGCAGAGATGAGCCTATTGCAATTGAAAGCTTAGTGAAGATTTGTTTGGAATTAGGAGTAGATATTGGAGATGTCATCTCCATAAATAAGAAAAAGGTGGTAACAAATGAATAAACAACAATTAGCATCAAAGATTTGGGAATCTGCTAATAAGATGCGTTCTAAAATTGAGGCCAATGAATACAAAGACTACATTTTAGGATTTATTTTCTATAAATTTCTTTCTGACAAAGAAGTAAAATTCCTAAAAGAAAATGACTACACTGATGATGATATCAAAGGATTGATTGAAGGCTATAGCGACGAAGACATTGAAGATTTAAGAAAACATGGGAAGTCTGACGAAGATATTGAGAGTTTAAAGAAAGAAGCACAAGAGCAAGTCGAGTTCATCCAAAAAGGAGTAGGATATTTTATTGCTTATGAAAATTTATTCTCCACTTGGATAGACAAAGGTAAAGATTTTGATGTATCAGATGTTCGTGATGCATTGTCAGCCTTTAGTCGGTTAATTAACTCTGGTCACAAAAAAGTCTTTGACCGTATTTTCGATACACTTCAGACAGGATTGAGTAAACTGGGTGATAGCTCAGGAGCACAAACAAAGGCTATAAGTGAGCTGATCCAATTAATCAAAGTTGTCCCGATGGACGGCAAGCAAGATTATGATGTATTGGGATTTATTTATGAATACCTTATCAGTATGTTTGCTGCTAATGCAGGGAAAAAGGCTGGAGAGTTTTATACTCCTCACGAAGTTTCTTTGCTAATGTCTGAGATTGTTGCAAACCATTTAAAAGACAAAAATGAAATAAAAATCTACGACCCTACAAGTGGATCTGGGTCATTGTTAATCAATATTGGTCAGTCTGTTGCTAAGCATATTGATGATGAAAACAATATAAAATATTATGCACAAGAGTTGAAAGAAAACACTTATAATCTGACTCGTATGAATCTGGTAATGCGGGGCATTCTTCCTGATAATATTGTTACTCGAAACGGAGATACGCTTGAAGAAGATTGGCCGTTTTTTGATGAGAGTCATGATTATGAATCATTGTATGTAAACGCAGTAGTATCAAATCCTCCTTACTCACAAAATTGGGACCCAGCAAACAAGGATCAAGATCCTCGATATTCAGGGTATGGATTAGCCCCTAAGACTAAAGCAGACTATGCTTTCTTGCTGCATGATTTGTACCATATTGTGCCAGATGGAATTATGACAATAGTTTTGCCTCATGGGGTATTGTTCCGTGGCGGTGATGAGGAGAAGATACGGAAGAATCTAATTGAAAAAGATAAAATTGAAGCGATAATTGGCTTACCCGCCAACATCTTTTTTGGTACTGGTATTTCAACTATCATCATGGTTCTACGTCAAAAACGTTCAAAAGATGATGTTTTAATCGTTGATGCCTCTAAAGAATTTATCAAGGTTGGGAAAAATAATAAACTTCAGGCTTCTGATATAAAAAAAATCGTTGATACTGTTATAAACCGAGAAAATGTTGATAAGTTTTCAAGATTGGTCTCTAAAGAAGAAATTAGGCAAAATGGGTATAACTTAAATATCCCACGCTATGTCGATTCATCTGAGCCTAACGAGACATGGGATATTTATGCATCAATGTTTGGAGGTATCCCAAAATACGAAATTGAGTCTTTGAAGGAGTATTGGGATGCTTTCCCTAAATTAAAGTCTGCCCTTTTTGAAGATGATGGAACACCATATGTTTCTGTGAAAACGAAAAATGTAAAACAAGCAATTATTGAAAACGAAAATGTTATTGAATTCAAAAATAACTATAGTAATAGTTTTGATGGATTTGATGCGAGTTTAAAATCCAAATTGATTGATTTGATGGATTCTCTTAACATAACGAAAACGGAATCAGAGATTTCAAGTGATATTTTCACTCGTTTGAAAGAAGTGCCGTTGATTGATAAATATATTGCTTATCAAGCTCTCGATGATGAATGGGTACAAACAGCCATAGACTTGGAAATTATCCAAACAGAAGGCCAAGAAGCGATTAAAAAAGTTGACCCAAATATGGTCGTAAAGAAAAAAAATAAGGAAGATACGGAAGTTCAAGAAGGCTGGGTAGGACGAATTATTCCTTTCGATTTAGTTCAAGAGCATCTTTTGAAAAATGAAAAAGATATTTTGACACAAAAAGAGAATCGATTAGCTGAAATTACATCAACTTATGAAGAAATTATTGGCTCGTTTACAGAAGAAGAAAAAGAATCTTCTGTTTTGAATGATTCTAATGATGCCTTTGTTACGGCAGAGGTAAATAAAGAAGTCGCTTCTATCTTTTCAAATGTGGAGTCGCCTGAAATAAGTATTTTGATGCAATACATTGATTTATTAGATGTTAAGGCTAAAAAATCTGCAAAGCTTGATTTTATCAATGCTCATTCAGAAGTGAGTTGGGATAAAATTGAACCTAACAAGGACGGTACTTATGGTAAGAGTAAGATCGGTTCTTATATTAAAGAATTGCAATCTACTTATTCATTTGACGAAGAAACGTTTGAAGGGAAAATTGTTCAAGTAAGTAGTTTACTTTTTGAGGAAAAAGAGTTAAAAACACAACTTAAAAAGGAAACTGCTCAATTACACGAATTGACTAAAATAACTATTGAAACATTAGACGATGAAAAAGCAAAAGAGTTGTTAGAGCTAAAATGGATCTCACCTCTTGTAAAAGCCATTGAAAAATTGCCTACTGAAATTATCAATGATTTAGTAAGTGAAATCAGTAATCTTGAGAAAAAATACGCCATCACTTATTCAGAAGTTGCAACAGAAATTAGCGAGGTTGAATCAAGTCTTTCTGATCTCATCGATGGACTTTCAGCAGAAGAATTTGATATGAAAGGACTTAGCGAGTTTCAGGCGCTACTAGCTGGTGAATAAAATGACTGAAAGGCAAAAAGTTCCTCAAATTAGATTTGATGAATTCAAGAAGTTGTACGTAAAAAATGGTGGGAACTCAAATCCAGAAAATCCTTACGCCTGGGAAAAGCGAAGGTTGTTTGATTATGTTGAAAAAACCGTTGACTTTAGAGGAAGAACTCCTAAGAAGTTAGGGATGGAATGGAGTGATTCAGGATATCTAGCTTTATCGGCCCTAAATGTTAAGAATGGATATATTGATTTTGATATTGCCGATAAACATTTTGGCAATGAGGAACTTTACCAAAAATGGATGTCAGGTTCAGAATTGAAAAAAGGCGATGTATTATTCACTACTGAGGCGCCAATGGGGAATGTTGCTCAAGTACCAGATAGTCAAGGATATATTTTGAGCCAAAGAACCATTGCGTTTAAAACGAATCCTGAGAAAGCTAGTGACAAGTTTTTAGCAACAGTACTTCGTTCTGAAAAGATTCGTCGAGAATTGGAAAATCTTAGTACCGGTGGAACAGCCAAAGGGGTAAGTCAAAGAAATTTGGAATACTTGAATATAAATGTGCCTGCCAGAGTTGGAGAGCAGGACAGGATTGGTTGTTTCTTTGAAAACTTAGATAACCTTATCACTGTTAACCAGCGTAAGTATGATAAGACGATAAATATCAAAAAAGCGATGCTTGAAAAAATGTTTCCAAAAGAGGGAGCAAAAATTCCAGAAATTCGTTTTGATGAATTCAAGAAGTTATACGAGAAAAATGGTGGGGGCTCAAATCCAGAAAATCCTTACGCATGGGAACAGTGTGAATTGGGTGAAATTGGAAAAACTCAATCAGGAATTGGATTTCCAGACAATGAACAAGGCGGATTAGAAGGTGTTCCGTTTTTCAAGGTTTCTGATATGAATAATGCTGGAAACGAACATGAGATGAAAACGGCGAATAATTATGTCAGTGAAGAACAGTTAATAAGAAAGAAATGGAAACCTATTGAAACTGTTCCAGCGGTGATATTTGCAAAAGTCGGAGCTGCGATAATGCTTAATAGAAAAAGGATTGTTCGGACTCCATTTTTAATTGATAACAACACAATGGCTTATGTTTTTGATGAAAGTTGGGATACTGGTTTCGGCAAGACACTGTTTGAAACAATCAATTTGCCACGTTATGCTCAATCTGGTGCATTGCCGTCATACAAAGCTTCTGATATTGAAAGCATTGAAGTCAAAATTCCAAGAAAAGATGAACAAGCTAGAATTGGGCTTTTCTTTGCAAACCTCGATCACTTCATCACCCTTCATCAGAGTGAGTTAGAAAAGTTAAAAAATCTCAAAAAATCTATGCTAGAGAAAATGTTTGTATAGGAGGTACATCTAAATGGATGTATTTATAAAAGAAGCCGATTTTGAGGAAGCCTTGATCAAAATTCTTGTCAATAAAGGTTGGGAAAATATTGTTCTAAAAAACGCAACAGAGGATGATCTCAAAAAAAACTGGGCTCAAATTTTGTATGATAACAATAAGGAAATTGATAGACTAAATGGTCATCCATTAACGGAGACCGAGATGGAACAAATTATTGAGCAAATTAATACTTTGCGTACACCGCTTCGCCTCAATGGGTTTATCAATGGGAAAACCATCTCTATCACTCGAGATAATCCTGATGATGAACTCCATTTAGGTAAAGAAGTCAGTTTGAAAATATACGATAGACAAGAAATTGCAGCTGGACAAAGCCGCTATCAGATTGTTCAACAGCCTAAATTCCCCACGAAATCACCACTTCTAAACGACAGGCGTGGAGATATCATGTTGCTTATCAATGGAATGCCCGTAATTCATGTTGAGCTAAAACGGACAGGTGTATCGGCGAAACAGGCTGCCAATCAGATAGAGAAATATTCTAATGAGGGAATTTTTACTGGATTGTTTTCTCTAGTGCAAATATTTGTAGCAATGGAGCCAAATGAGACTTTATATTTTGCAAATCCAGGCCCTGAGGGGTATTTTGATCCAGATTACTTTTTTCATTGGGAAGACTTTAATAATGAATTAGTGAATGACTGGAAAGCCATTGCGTCTAGTTTGCTTTCTATTCCTATGGCTCATCAGCTTATTGGATTCTATACTGTTGCTGATAAAACTGACGGTGTTTTGAAAGTCATGAGGAGCTACCAGTACTGGGCAGCAAGCAGTATTTCTGACAAAGTGGCAATGGCGAAATGGAATTCATCTAATCAGCTAGGCGGATATATTTGGCATACTACAGGATCAGGTAAAACAATGACTAGTTTTAAGTCTGCTCAACTTATCTCTAATTCAAAAGATGCAGACAAAGTAATTTTCTTAATGGACAGAATTGAGCTAGGAAATCAGTCATTAAATGATTATCGTGGATTTGCTGATGATAAAGATGATGTCCAAGCTACAGAGACTGTTCACGTACTTGTAACAAAGATGAAAAGTACGAAAACAGCAAATACACTAATCGTCACTTCTATTCAAAAAATGAGCAATATCAAAGAAGAAGAGGGCGTTAATTCTAAAGATGTTGAAATCATGGCAAAAAAACGGATTGTCTTTATCATTGATGAAGCACACCGTTCCACTTTTGGTGATATGTTACGGAACATTAAGGACACTTTCCCTAATGCAATTCTTTTCGGCTTTACTGGGACACCGATTAAAGGCGAAAATGAGCGAAAGAAAAGTACAACATCAACGATTTTTGGTGATGAACTTCATCGTTACACCATTGCAGATGGTATAAGAGATAAAAATGTATTAGGTTTTGACCCCTCAAGGGTCTTGACATTTAAAGAAAGAGACATTCGTAAAGCTGTTGGATTAAGTGAAGCAAAAGCTAATACTGAAGAAGAAGCCTATGCAGAGCCTGCAAAGAAAAAAATCTATCTTAAATATACAGGAGCTGGCAGTGAAATTAAGATGGCTGGCTATGAAGATGATTTCGGTGGTTACCAAAAGGGAATTGAGGATTATCTTCCAAAGACACAATATTCTGGCTTAGACGAATTGTACTCAGAAAGTGATAAACTTTTGGTGGGGTCAAAGCATCAAAATACCGTTGTTAGCGACATTCTTGATAATTGGATGAGATTATCACAAAACGGAAAATTTCATGCAATTTTTGCCACTGATAGTATTAAAGAAGCTATTAAATATTATCGTCTTTTGAAGCATGAAAAGCCTGATTTGAAAGTTACAGCCTTATTTGATCCTAATATCGATAATGATGGTGGGGCAAAAGTTCAGTATAAGGAAGATGGGCTGGCTGAGATAATTGATGATTATAATAAAAGATACCACTCACCACAAGGTTATGGGATCTCAACTCATTCTAAGTTCAAAGAAGATATTGCAGATAGACTTGCTCATAAGAATGCTTATATGCGTATTCATCAAGAACCAGAAAAGCAAATAGATTTATTGATTGTTGTTGACCAAATGCTGACAGGTTTTGATTCAAAATGGATAAATACGCTTTACATGGATAAGTTGATGAAATACGAAAATATTATTCAGGCATTTTCTCGTACCAACCGCTTGTTTGGACCAGATAAACCATTTGGTTCAATTCGTTATTATAGAAAACCTTTCACGATGGAAAGAAATGTGTCAGATGCTTTGAAACTTTATTCTGGTGATAAGCCAATAGATTTATTTGTGGATAAGCTAGAATCAAATTTGATAAAAATGAATGATTTGTTCTTAGAAATTAAGGATTTATTTGAGAAGGCAGGAGTGAAGAATTTTGAGAAACTCCCACCTGAAAGAGAAGAGAAAGCTAAGTTTGCTAAACTCTTTAAGGGATTCAATGATTTTCTCGAAGCTGTTACTATCCAGGGCTTTAAATGGAGTCAACCCAAATACGAATTTAGTCATGGCCAAGGTAAGGCAAAAACAGCTGTCATAATGAAACTCGATGAGACAACCTACCAAATATTAGTTTTGAGATATAAAGAACTAGGAACTGGTGGAGGTGGTGATAGTGCAGAAGCAATTCCGTTTGATTTGGATGGCCATATTACTGAATATGATACAGGGGTAATTGATTCGAATTATATGAATAGCAGATTCACTAAATACTTGAAGGCTCTTGAGTCAGGAAATGCAGAAGAAGCGTTAAATGAGCTTCATAAGACTTTTGCTACTTTGACTCAAGAAGAACAGAAATATGCCAATATTTTCTTGCATGATATTCAACGTGGAAGCATTCAAGTGGATGAGACGAAAACGCTAAGAGAATATATTAACGAATATCAGGCTCAAGCGAAGAAAGACCAAATCCATAAATTATCAGAGGCTTTGGGACTTGATGAAAGTAAATTGCGGGAGATGATGAATCGAAGCATTAATGAAACGAATATCAATGAGTTTGGACTATTTGATGAATTGAAAAACACTATTGATAAAACTAAAGCCCGAGGTTACATTGGGCAAATTGAAGGACAAATGATAAAAGCTTTCCAAGTTAATATTAAAGTAGATGATATTTTAAGACGCTTTATACTTGAGGGTGGCTTTGAAATATAGTGTTTTTGATATGATATTATAATCACAAAATAAAGTGGCAATCTAATAATTGAGCAGGGAGATTATTTACTTGGATAAAAAAGGCAAAAGAGAAGTAGCCAAAGGCGTGGCTGCTGAATATTTGACTTTCATCGCAGCATCCGGCGTTGATGAGTCAAGTTTTGAAATGAGATATGAAGGAGCGGATATTTAGCACGTCTGCAACAATATTATGAGTTTAGCTGGGAAGGGATTGGCGATAAGCGATTACCTTTCAGCGAGGAGACTTGGTTAAAGTACGTGGGAGCTTATCGTAATTTGAGCGACCCGACTGAACTAGGCGAAGCGGATGATCCTGAAGAGTTAGGCGACGTTAAACTTGTCGATACCCAGGTTGTCACATTTGATGAAATTATCCGCTTAATTGGCAAAGTTGCCGGTGGTACTGGAAGTCAAATGGACGACAATCAAGAGAATTTGCGCCTGATTAACGAAGCGATTATGAAACTACGTAGTTACGGTGACAAAGATAATGCCGATTTGCTCCAACGCTTTATGAATGAAATTGTCGATCATGACCTGCTTGAAGCAAAGTTGACGATTGAAGAGAATTATCGGGCCTTTGTAGCCGAGGTAGCCTTGGGGCAATTGGAAGTTTATGCAATCAAGTGGGGTGTTCAATTATCCGATTTGGAGCGCGTTTACCGCAATTATGAAATCGGAAGTGATCATATTGATTACATCGGTGATTTAAAAGCTAATTCACAGATGGAGGAATCAGAGTGGGATAATTTACCTGATAATGATGGTAAGCCCGCTTTCTTGAAGAAAATTCAGTTTAAAACGGTCTTGCAAGATGATGTCACAAAGTGGCTTTATCAAACGAAGACGGTTTACGGTGAGCTGAACTGAGTTAGTAAATAAGTAGGTAGCATAAAAGCAGGCACAACCATGTGTCTGCTTTTTTTACTGTCCAAAGGTCTGGAATCGTCTGGTAGAAAGCGATATAGTCCCATAAAACGGATGAATAAGGCATCTTTCATCCCACACTTGTGATTGATGCTACAATCTAAATTGATGAACCATTGCTGAAAGAAAATGGTTTAAGAGACAATGTTATTTGCACATGGTTAAAATGGAGGATTGTGTATCATGAAAGCAGCTGTATATCATGGATTGCGCGATATTCGTGTTGAAGAACGGGAATTAAAGGCGCTTCGTTCAGATGAGTTAACGATTCGGGTAGCCTGGGCTGGAATTTGTGGCTCAGATTTACACGAATATGAAGCCGGACCAGTCTTTGTTCCGATGGACCAACCGGATGCAATTACCGGTGAAGTTGCCCCATTAACAATGGGACATGAATTTGCGGGAATTGTTGAGGCAGTTGGCTCAGCAGTCACAAAATATCAAGTTGGTGATCGGGTAGTGGTTAACCCAACTTTGACCCACCGTCAGAATCAACCTGATCTTGACGTATATGATGGCTTCTCATTTATTGGTTTGCACAGTGATGGTGGCTTTACATCATATGTCAACGCTCCAGAGACGAACGTTTACACTTTGCCAGCCAATTTGACCTTGCAAGAAGGTGCGTTGGTTGAGCCAACCGCCGTTGGTGTGCAAGCCGTTAAAGAATCTGGAATGAAGTTTGGTGACACCGTAGCAATCTTTGGTGCTGGACCAATTGGTTTGGTAACTTTGTTGGCAGCTAAGGCCGCTGGTGCAAGTAAAATCTTTATGTTTGACTTCTCAGCAGTGCGTTTGGCAAAGGCCGCTGAACTAGGAGCATCTGTATATAATCTACAAGATCATGATCCAATTAAGGTTGTCCATGATGAACTTGGTCGTGGCGTGGATGCAACCTTTGAAGTTGCTGGTGTTGGACCTGCGTTGAATTCAGCGATTGATGTGACGCGGGCACGTGGAACAGTGGTGGTCGTTTCAATCTTTGCTAAGGGCTTTGATTTTAATCCAATGAAGTTGACTAACTCTGGTGTTAAGTTGACCTCAACCATCGCTTATTCTGATGCTTCCTTCCAACAGACAATCGATTTGATTGCAAATGGCTCGTTGAAGCCGCAAGATATTGTTACGAAAAAGATTGAACTTGATCAAATCGTTGATGAAGGTTTCGTGACCTTAACTGAGGATAAGGCGCAAGTTAAAATCTTGGTTGAGTTGTCTGGTGAAATGTAGTTTTTATTGAAGTAAGTTATCTAAAATAATGGAGCTACCGACAGGTTAAATGTTGGTAGCTCCATCTTTTTTATAGATATGTTAAAGGGGTTCTGAACGTGGCAGGAATAGGCAAATCAGCTAACGACCCTTTTTGAAAATGCCGACTATATTAAGTAAATATTAAACTCCCAAAGCAAGCACTAAGAAATGCGCAAAATCCACATGGATGTCAAAGAGCATGATAGGCTGTACTTATCATTATCCCGAGTAAAAGGAGTTGTGGTCAGGGGGCACCACTAGATAAATCGTATATGACACAAATAGGACATATTGTGATTGGCGTCATCGTGGTTGCGGCGGCAATTTACTTACTAATTTTTATATCACAACGCATGACAGCACGTAAAGTTGCGAAAATGTTAGCACATAAGGAAGAGTTAGTTGCGATTCCAATGCGCGATCGCCTTGTTGAAGGTCGTAAGATGAGCCTGACCGGGCAGACGTTGAAGCAATTTCAAGCGCTCGAAGATCGTTATAATCAACTAGAAACAGCTGGCTTTAATGCTGTTGATAATCAAGCAAATGAAGTTTTGTATGAGTCTCAAGGTTTAAACTTTGTGAAGACGCGTCGTGAAATGCGTGCGTTACAAGATCTTTTGGCGAACGCCGAAGCAACCATCGCGACAGTTACGCAAGGTTTGCAGGATTTAGCAGAACTCGATACAGCGCATAAAGAGGCCGTAAAAGAGTTAGAGGGCAAGTACCAAGAGCTCCGCAAGGTCTTGTTGTCACAAAGCTTCAATTTTGGACCAGCGGTTGAGAAGCTGGAAGAAATTCTTGGCGCGCTCGAAGACGACTTTGCTGAATTTGCGCGGCTAACAGAAGAAGGTGACCATGCAACTGCGTCTGGAATTTATGAGACGTTGGGGATGGAAACCACTCAGTTAGAGGAGCGAATTGACAAGATTCCGGCTTTGTTCCAAGTGCTTGACGAAAAAGTACCTGCCCAACTCGATGAGATTCAAGCGAGTTACGATGCAATGATTGCAGCAGGTTTCCGCTTTGTTGAAGATTTGCCAACTGAATTGGCTGAGATTAGAAAAGATCAAGCTCAGACAATGGACCTTCTGGCAGAACTAACTTTGAAAAAGGTTGCTGAGCATAATGAGCAACTAGAGGCTCGAATCGAGGAGCTTTATGAGATCCTCGAACGTGAAGGTGAGGCACAACGCCAGGTTCTGGCAAGTCAAGAAAATCTACGTGAATATTGGCATCATAATAAACGGCAAAATCATGACCTGTATATTGAACTTGATCGTTTGAACCAAGACTTTGTCTTTTCAAAGGATGAAGCTGGTTTGGTAAGGTCATGGGAAATCCAGCTTGGCAATGTTGATAAGCAGTTAACGCAGATTGACAAGGCAATTAAAAACCATGAAGCAATTTATTCAGAAATGTTAGCTCCTCAAAAGGAAGCCAATGAACGTTTGGAAAACATTGAACGTGAACAAATTGAAATGTGGGAAACAATGCGTGAGATGCCAGCAATCTTGCAGCAAGCGCGTAACCGCGTCATGGTTCTAACGGATAAGTTACGTCAGATTCAACGAAACGTTGAACGCCAAAGTTTGCCAGGAGTGCCTGACGCTTACCTAAGCACTTTTTATGCCGCCAGTGATGAATTGCAACGTTTGAAGCAACAGGTCTCACTGACTAGGGTTAACGTCGATGATGCCCAACGTCAGTTGAGTATCGTTGCCGCTGATATGGATACGCTACAAGAGAAGACGGATACCTTGATTGAAAATGCAGCGGTGACAGAACGTTTGGTTCGAAAAGCACTGGATTACCGCAATCATTCAGCAGTTGTTCAAGCAACGCAACAGGCGCGTTATTTCTATGAAAAACAATATGAATATGATCGAGCGTTAACGACGCTTGGTAATGTGTTGGAACATTTTGAACCTGGAATTGTTGACGGAGCGGTTAACAATTACCGTCAAGAACAGCAGGCATTAGCTGCTGGATTCCAAGAACGTGATCGATAAAAAAGCTGAAGCAGCGAGAAACTGCTTCAGCTTTTTTTATTGTCTGGTAATGACAAATAAGAAAAATAGGAAGATCACCGCCAAGGCAATCATAAATGGATGTAGCTCACGAGATCGTTTATTGGCAATCATCATAATCGGATAGAGCACGAAGCCCAATGCAATTCCATCGGAGATTGAGTAGGTCAGTGGCATCCCCAAAACAATTAGGAAAGCTGGGGCAGCAATGGCAAAGTCGTCCCAATGGATATGACGTAAATTCTCAGCCATCAGTACCCCGACGACGATCAGGGCGGGAGCGGTAACTTGTGGTGTGATCATGCCAAGTAGTGGTGAGAAGAACAGGCCGACAATGAAGAGCAGACCTGTGATCACGGAAGTAAAGCCAGAACGTCCACCAACGGCGATTCCAGCGGATGATTCAACATAGGCCGAAGTTGGTGAGGTTCCAAGGATTGCGCCAATCGTCATACCAATAGCGTCAGCTGATAGGGCCCGACCAGCACGAGGTAACTCACCGTCTTTCATAAATCCAGCTTGTGTGGCCAAACCAATCATGGTCCCAGCAGTATCGAAAAAAGTAACAATCAAAAAGACTAGCACTACTGTAAATAATTGAAAACTGTTGATGTCTGTTAAATGAGCGATACTTTTGCCAAAAGTTGGCGCCAATGAGGGAATTGGTGAGACAAAGGCCGTTGGAAGGTTAACTAGGCCAGTTAAGAGACCAGCAATCGTTGAAAGAATCATCCCGATAAAGATTGCCGCCGGAACTCGTCGTGAAATTAGAATGAAGGTGATGATGACACCAAAGATTGCAAGTAGAACGGTAGGGGTTGTTAACTGACCGAGTGACACCATTGTGTCGGGGTTTTTAGTGATAATACCGGCGTTAGCCAAACCGATAAAAGCAATGAATAGGCCAATTCCGGCTGAAATTGCAATTTTCAAATCCTGAGGGATTAAGTTAATGATTTTTTCGCGAATGCCAAAGAAGGTTAGAAATAGAAAAACTAATGCGGCAATTAGGACGCCGGCCATTGCTGTTTCCCAAGGCACCTTTAAAGCAATCACGACTGAATAGGTAAAGAAGGCATTCACACCAAGTCCCGGGGCGATTGCCATTGGGTATTTAGCAATGATTCCCATGAAGAGGGTCGCAATTGCGGCCGAGAGACCAGTTGCGACAAAGACTGCTCCTTTATCCATTCCGGCTGCACCGAGGACCGTGGGATTAACGAAAAGGATATAACTCATTGAAACGAAAGTCGTCAATCCGGCAATGAATTCAGTGCGATAGTTCGTCTTTAGGATATCAAACTGGAAATATTGAGCGATACTGTTCATGAAGGGAACTCCTAATAATTGAGTAATGTTCTGGAAACAATGATAATTATAGTCAATAATGCTTGATAGTCAAACTAAAATCGAACTTTATTCGATATATAAGAACTTTAATTTCCTTAAAGACGAACAATGCACTTGAAAGATGCCTTTTTCTTCGGTATAATAAATTTTGTTGTTAAATATTAATAATGTTCGGCTTTTAAATAAAATGTTCAAACCTTTGAAAAGGTAGAGAGGTTACATAAACATGGCAGGAATCGTGGTTGTCGGAAGTCAATGGGGTGATGAAGGTAAGGGCAAAATCACTAATTTCATTGCCCGTGAGGCTGATGTGGTAGTGCGATATCAGGGTGGTAATAATGCAGGGCATACAATTTACGTTGAGGGCAAAAAATTTGAACTTTCTTCAATTCCATCAGGGATTTTTGATGCAAATAAATTGGCCGTAATTGGAAATGGTTCAGTTGTTAATCCTAAGGCTTTATTGGAAGAATTACATGCCATTCAAGCCCAAGGGATTCCAGCAAAAAACCTACGAATTTCGGATCGTGCACATGTAATTTTCCCTTATCATATTTTGTTGGATCAGCTGGCTGACCAACGTAAAGGTGCCGGTAAGATTGGTACAACTGGTCGCGGAATTGGACCAGCCTATATGGACAAAGCAGCTCGCACAGGGATTCGGATGGTCGATTTACTGGACGAGGAAACGTTGAGGATGCGGCTTGAAGCGGTCTTGGCAGAAAAGAATGAAATTTTGGTTAAGTTGTATGATCATGCACCAGTTGATCTTAATCAGTTAGTAACGGAATTTGCGGCCTATGGCCAAAGATTGAAAGAATTCATCAGTGACACCGGAGTTTTGGTAAATGACTACTTGGACAAGCAACAAAGAGTGCTCCTTGAAGGCGCTCAGGGTGCCATGCTGGATATCGACCACGGAACCTATCCCTATGTGACATCATCATCACCGGTGGGCGGTGGTGCCACGATTGGTGCTGGGATCGGGCCAACAAAGATCAATCGAGTTGTGGGCGTCGCGAAAGCTTATACATCACGTGTGGGGGATGGTCCTTTTCCAACGGAACTGTTTGATGAAGTTGGGGCACGGATCCGTGAAATTGGTCATGAATATGGCGTTGTGACCAAGCGACCTCGCCGGATTGGCTGGTTAGATACGGTTGTTTTGCGCCATGCTGCAAGGGTTGGTGGTTTTACACATTTATCGTTGAACTCGTTAGATGTCTTATCAGGGCTTACAACACTTAAGATTGCGGTTGCGTACGAGCTGAATGGTGAACGGATTGAGCATTATCCTGCTTCGTTAATCGACGTTCAAAATGCAGTACCAGTTTATGAGGAACTTCCTGGTTGGGATGAGGATATCACAGGTGTTCGATCACGAGATGAACTACCAGAGAATGCGCAACGCTATTTACATCGAGTTGAAGAATTGATTGGTGTACCATTGTATACCTTTGCGGTAGGACCATCAAACGAACAAACAAACGTCTTATTCGATATTTGGGCGGATTAGAGCGAGGTGAAACTATGGAAATGACCTTGGATCGGGTGGTTGTGACAGCTGAAGAAATTGATCGCATGGTTGAACGTGTCGCAACGGAATTACGGCAGACGTTAGCTGGAGTTGAGCGACCTTTATTTGTTGGTGTCATGGAAGGATCATACATCTGGATGGCGGATTTGTTACGGCGATTAGCCAGCGATTTTGACATTGAGTCTGACTACATTGATGTATCATCTTATGATGGTGAAAGTTCAACTGGTCAAGTCAAGATTGTGCAGGATCTACACACACAACTTGCGGGTCGGACGGTGGTGATTTTAGATGAGGTCATTGATACAGGTTTGACCTTGCAAAATCTAAAAGCTAATTTTCTAGAACGTGGTGCCGAGCAAGTCTACATCGCTGTGGCAACTGATAAACGAGTTACCATGACAGAGGCAGGGGTTGATCCGGATTTTGTTGGAATTCGAGTCCCTGATGAGTTTTTGGTGGGTTATGGGATGGATTATAATGAACATTATCGTAATTTACCAATGATCTCAGTATTAAAAATCACAGAATAAATAAAAGCCAAGGTAATGCTTACCTTGGCTTTTTTGAAATTATTTTTGTTGTAAGAAGATTAACATGACGGTAATCATTTGTAGAACAGCGTAAACTCCAAAACGATAGCGTCGTTTTAGATTTAGATTAATTAAGATCATCCAAGTAAAGATAATAATTAGGCTTGCCAAAATTGTCCAGATATTCCAAGGTAGTGATAGAACGTTCAACAAAAGCATGATCCCAAATACTAAAGCTGTCAGGCGCATCTCAGAACCCTGTGTAACAAAGAGGCTGCTCATGTAAAATAAATATGACAGCAGTAGGGGGAGCAGGCTGAGTAGAAACGGGATCGTTAGGTAGGTATTTTGCTGATAGAAGATGGTTACCGGAAAGGTAACTGTTGCCACTCCGGAAAACATAATTAAGCCGAGAATGTTTTGCAAATTCAGCCATTTTGATTGAATTAAGACTAACGCAATTGGGAGTAAGGCGACCAATAGAACTTGTTGACCAGACATCCGGCGATATAGGAAGTAAAGTGATAGAGCCGGAATCAATAAGATCAAATAGTTCTTCCAGTCGGTTAGTCCACGACGGAAGGTTGAAAAGATTACAACTGCACATACGACACTATAAAATAACAGGAGTGGATTTTCCTGCCACTGACCACCTTCGAGATTTTTAGAGTAAATCAAGGGGTAGATCCACCAGATCAAGAGCTGTGAAATGGTTGCTAATAATAATGATATGTATGGGAAGTTACGCCAAGTATTTTTAGTTGGTTTCCTTTTAATTGTGGGATTTGGTCCGCCATTTGTCTGTGGGGGAGCTTGATAATTGTGGTCCATTTAGAGTGCCTTTCTTTAAGCTGTCTATGATATTTTAACAAAGTTAGGCAGATTTGCCCCAAGATTGGTATAATACTTAATTGAATTATATAGAAAAGAGTTTGGCATGTACAAATTAAAAATGTTGATTGGTAAGTATCAAGAGCAACTGATGTATTTGATTTTTGGTGGCCTAACAACGGTCATCAATATCATCATTTATTGGGTTGTTAGTCGCTTGATGGGTGGAACCCCTCAAATTTCATATTGGGTTGCGTGGCTCCTTTCGGTTTTGTTTGCTTATTGGACTAATCGCATTTGGGTATTTACTTCAAAATCGACAGGCGCTGTCAAAATCATACGTGAGATTTTGCGTTTCTTTACGGCGCGGATCGTAACCGGAATTATTGGTGCGCTGATTTTGAGTTTTGGGGTACATGCTTTGCATCAAAATGACTTTATTTGGAACATTATTCAGAATATTTTTGTAATTATTAGTAATTATGTTCTGTCAAAATGGCTAGTTTTCCGTGGTTGGAAGGGGGAGCAATGACTTTAAAATTAATCGCAACTGATATGGATGGAACGTTGCTACGTGACGATCGGACTTATGATTATGATCGGATGCGTCGGCTGTTGGATGAAATGGATGCACGTGGAATTCTATTCGTTGCTGCATCGGGGAATCAATTGGGGCAATTGAAGAATTATTTTGCTGAGGTTGGTCCAGAAAGAATTAACTATGTTTCAGACAATGGAGCCTTAGTAACGTATCGTGGGGAGACTTTAGCAGAGGCAACCCTTTCAAGAACGCAACTGAGCCAGGTAATTACTTGGAATAATGCTAACTTTGCTAAGATGGAAAACTTGATTATCTTATCGGGTGATAAGGGGGCGTATGTTTCCAATAATGTTCCGGCCTCGATCATGGCTGAAACAGAGAAATATTACACGAATCTGATGCAGGTTGAGAAATTATTAGATGTTGATGATCAGATCTTCAAGCTATCTTTGGTCTGGCCACCAACAGTCTCGGTTTATGAGTCAGTTAAGTCCTTACGAACAGTCTTTGAAGGCGAATTACATGCGACTGGTTCGGGATTTGGTTCCGTTGACGTCTTAGCACATGGAGTTAACAAGCAGACTGGTCTGGTTGAATTAGGTAAGTCGCTGAATATTAGACCTGACGAGATGGTCGCCTTCGGTGATAATGCAAACGACCTTGAGATGTTGCGCTTTGTTAAATATCCTTTTGTGATGCCAAATGCAGAGGCGTTTATGCATGATCGAATTAAGCAAACGGCACTAAATAATAACAATGAAAATGGCGTTCTGGATACGATTGAGGCATTATTAGACGGTCGTTTACACTAAGCGAAAGCGGTGTTTAACGGTAACAAGTTAGAAATATAACTGCTATAATACTATTTAGTGGCAAAACATGTGATTTTGGTCATATGTTTTTTTGTTTTGTGAGATTAGAAAATATAAATGAGATGGAAGCGAGGAGTAATCCATGTTCTTTAAAAAGAAGCCGTTGACTCAGACTTCAACCAATCTAACTCTAGATCATGATCGGATCCCCAAGCACGTAGCGATTATCATGGACGGTAACGGCCGGTGGGCTAAGCAACAAGGGTTGCCACGCGTCGCCGGTCACCAGCGTGGGATGGAAGTAGTTAAAGATATTACAAAGGCTGCCAGTGACCTAGGGGTGCAAGCGCTGACCTTATATGCATTTTCAACTGAAAACTGGAAACGCCCGGCAAATGAAGTCGGCTTCCTAATGAAGTTACCTGGTCGCTTCTTCGATACCTTTGTGCCGGAGTTAAATGAAAATAATGTTAAAGTACAAGTGATGGGTTACATTGATCAGCTACCAGCGGATACACAGCGTGCTGTTAATGATGCGATTGCTCAAACAGCACAAAATACGGGAATGGTTCTGAATTTCGCGCTCAATTATGGTGGACGCGCTGAAATCATTACTGGGGTCCAGCAATTGGCTCAAAAGGTTGTGGCTGGTGAGCTAGAAGCAAGTGAAATTGATGAGACTCAAATTACAAACAGTTTGATGACTGCCCCTTTGGGGGAATTGGCAGATCCTGATTTATTGATTCGGACGAGTGGTGAGCAACGTTTATCAAACTTTATGCTTTGGCAACTTGCATATGCAGAGTTTGTGTTTATTGAGCAACATTGGCCAGCGGTGACGCCAGCGGTTTTTGAGCAAGCTTTGATTACTTATCAGATGCGTGATCGACGTTTTGGCGGGATTAAAGAAAATAATAGTGATGTAAAGTAGGTAGGGGTTTTATGAGACAACGAGTTATTACGGCGGTAATCGCCTTGGCTTTATTTATTCCAACGATTTTTTATGGTGGTTGGTTGTTGCAGGTGGTGATGTCGGTGCTTGCAGCAATTGCGGTTGGTGAAGTTGCGCAGATGCGCAGGATGTTGCTGGTTTCTTTTGGGGCAATTTTGGCGATGTTGGGGGCAATTTTTGCCACCCTGCCAAATAATTTTTTTGAAGGCCTGCCAACAATCTTACATCCGGCTGGACTATTATATATTTTCGTCTTGCTAATGTTATTCCACACAGTCTTAGCAAAGAACTCTTTTAGCTTTGAAGACGCAGGTGTGTTTACTTTGGCGATGCTGTATGTTGGCTTGGGCTTCCATTTCTTCATTGATGCACGAAATGCGGGATTAGACACATTATTCTACATGCTTTTGATTGTCTGGATTACTGATTCGGCCGCCTATATGGTTGGACGAAAATTTGGTAAGCACCCTTTGACTAAGATTTCACCTAAAAAAACTTGGGAAGGTTCAGTTGGGGGAACTTTGATTGCAACGGTAATCGTATCAATTTACACATTCTTCTTTCCGCAAACATATGGTTGGGCGACGATGTTGTTAATCACTTTGGTATTGTCAATCGCCGGTCAGTTTGGTGATTTGATTGAATCAGCATTAAAGCGTTTTTATAAGGTTAAGGATTCGGGGAATATTTTGCCAGGTCATGGTGGAATCTTGGATCGTTTTGATTCGATGTTAATTGTTTTGCCAATTATGTTTATTTTTGGCTTGCTAAAGTAAGGCAAACATAGGTTAGTCACGGTTGAAACCATGACTAGCTTTTTTGCGCAAAAGGAGCATTTATGACAGGAATAATTGCATTTCTGATTGTCTTTGGAATTTTAGTTGTCGTTCATGAATTTGGTCATTTCTGGATGGCAAAAAAGGCGGGTGTTCGGATCCGTGAATTTGCAATTGGTATGGGACCCAAGCTATTTCAAACCCGTAAAGGTGGTGTCACGTACACAATCAGAATTTTACCGGTAGGTGGCTATGTGCGTATGGCTGGTCGCGCTGAGATTGATGTAGATGAACTTCAACCAGGAATGGCAGTTAATCTACAGGTCGAAGATCAAGAAGTACTTCGAATTAATTTATCGGAGCGGACAGACTTACTGGCAAATCGAACTTTTATCGTTGATCAAGCTGATTTAGTTGATCAATTATTACTGCAGGGTTATTGGGAAGAAGACGATCAGACTTATATCACATTGGCAGTCAATCATGATGCGGTTAAGATCGAGCAGGATGGAACCGAAGTATTGATTGCGCCACGCGATACTCACTTTGAATCAGCAAAATTATGGCAACGTGCATTAATTAATTTCGCAGGGCCTTTAATGAACTTCATCTTGGCTGTTGTAGTTTTTCTTGGTTTGGCTTTTGCCATGCCGGGAGTTTCAACGACAACTGTTGGCACAGTTCAGCAGAATTCGCCGGCGGCCAAAAGTGGTTTGCAAGTCGGTGATAAGATTACGGCTATTAATGGGCAACACATCGCCTCGTGGAGTAAACTACAGGAAACCATTCAAAGCAAGCCCAATAAAAAGGTCACTTTGGAAGTTCAACGCAACCAAAAATTGGTTGATTTATCGGTGATGGTTAAAGCGGTCAAGCAGGATGGTCAAACATATGGTCAAGTTGGGATTGTGCCTAAACAGTCGACAGCCGTTGCAGATCGACTTAATTACGGAATTTCAACCACTGGTCGAGCATTTACCACAATTTGGTCAGCTTTACGAAACTTAGGTCAGGGTGGCTTTAGTTTGAATAAGCTTGGCGGACCAGTGTCGATATATAAGAACACAGCAACTGTCGCAACCTTCGGAATTTTATCAGTAATTTCTTTCATGGCATGGCTATCAGTTAATTTAGGCCTGATGAACTTGTTACCAATCCCAGGTCTGGATGGTGGAAAACTATTATTGAATTTGGTTGAGGCAATTATGCGCAAGCCAATTCCGGAGAAGGTCGAAACAACCGTGACAATTGTTGGGGCTGGATTCTTGGTGATCCTAATGCTGGCGGTGACTGGTAACGATATCTTTAGATATTTCATCCGTTAAGCACAAGCAATGTGGTAGTATTATAGTTAACGAAAAATTTTAACGAGAACAAATGAGGTTTAATCATGAAGCAGTCAAAGGTTTTTATCCCAACCTTACGTGAGACACCCGCAGATGCGGAAGTCATTTCCCATCAAATGATGTTGCGAGCTGGTTACATTCGCCAGGTTACAGCAGGTGTTTATGCGTACCTACCTTTAGCACAACGGGTCTTGAACAAGATTAGCAAGATCATCCGTGAAGAAATGGAGCGGATTGACGCCAGTGAAATGACCACGCCAATGCTTTTGCCAGCTGAATTGTGGCAAGAGTCAGGTCGTTATGAGTCTTATGGACCGGACTTGTTCAAGCTCCGAAACCGGCATGATCGGGATATGATCCTAGGACCAACACATGAAGAGACGATGACTGCATTAATTCGTGATGATATTAAGTCATATAAGCGTCTACCATTGACGGTATACCAAATCCAAACAAAGCTCCGCGATGAGCGTCGACCAAGGTTCGGTTTGTTACGTGGGCGTGAGTTTATTATGAAGGATGCTTATTCATTTTCTGTCGATCAGGCGGGCCTTGATGAGACTTATCGGAATATGGAAGCTGCTTATATTAATATTTTTGATCGCGTTGGTTTGAATTACCGTGTGATTGTTGGTGATGCAGGTGCCATGGGTGGTTCTGATTCAAAGGAATTCTCAGCTCCGGCCGAAGCGGGTGAAGATATTATTGCGTATTCTGACGAGTCTGAATATGCGGCTAATCTTGAGATGGCTCGCGACCTATATACAGCTAATAAGTCACACGCGCCACTAGCCGATTTGGAAAAGATTGCGACTCCTGAGGTAAAAACGATTGATGAATTAGCTGCGTATATTGAAACGACAGCCGATAATTTGGTTAAGACCATTTTGATGATCGCAGATGAGCAACCAATCATGTTGCTGATTCGTGGTGATTATGAAGTTAATGAAGTTAAGGTGCAAAATCTTTTGCAAGCTGATGAGCTTCGAATGGCAACCGATGAAGAAGTTCTCGATATTTTGGGAGCGCCGTTTGGTTCACTTGGACCAACGGGCGTCGGCGAAGAAGTTAAGATCATTGCTGATGAATGGGTAACCGATATGGTTAACATTACGGTTGGTGCTAATGAAGCTGGCTTCCACTTTCTAAATGCCAATGTTGAACGTGATTTCAGAATTGACGAAGTTGCAGATATTCGCACGGCACGTGAAGGTGACTTGGCAATCGATGGTAAGGGGCACTTGCAATTTACCAAGGGTATTGAAATTGGTCATATCTTCAAGTTAGGAACACGCTACTCTAAGACGATGGGTGCCCAAGTTTTGGATGATAATGGGCGTCAAGCCGACATTATCATGGGTTCTTACGGAATTGGTGTGTCACGATTGCTTTCAGCTATTGCAGAACAAACCGCTGATGAACAAGGTTTGGCATGGCCCACTGCAGTAGCGCCTTGGGATGTTCATTTGGTACCAATGAAGTATAAAGACGAAGTGCAAGGTGCTTTGGCTGATCAATTGAATGATCAACTAACTGCTGCCGGTTTCGAAGTTTTGCTTGATGATCGTAATGAACGACCAGGGGTCAAATTTGCGGATGCTGATTTGATTGGTTTGCCAGTTCGAGTAACGATTGGTAAAAAAGCTGGTGAAGGAATTGTGGAAGTTAAGACGCGTAAGGCAGAAGAGGCAATTGAAGTTCGTGCAGATGAACTAGCAAACGTCCTAGAAATTCTACTACACAGTCAAACCACGCCTAATGAAGCATAATTGAAATTGAAGCGACTAAGTTCGATAGAACTGCCGGTTGCTTCTTTTTTTATGAATCTTGATAAAGTTGAGATTTATTAAGCACTTTACCCACGCAATGATTTTATCGGTATAATAAAAACAGATATTAAGTGACAGAAGGAGGGCGTGATGGCTATTACAGCGCAAGAACAATTTAAAGTTCTATTGCAGCAAATTGGGGCTGAGCAAGTACCAGCCTCACTGCAAGACGCAGCGATTACTAAGTTAACCGTCCATGAAGATACAAAAACTTGGCAATTTCATTTTGCTATGCCGGAATTACCACCAGTAAACGAATTAGCGGCGTTAGTCCAGGGGATGCGGACGACTTTTGCCGAGATCGCCCAAATTGACTATACGTTAACGCTGTCCCAGACGCCAAATCTGGCAATGGCTCAAGCGTATTGGCCTTGGGTGATGCAGCAACATCAGCAAGAACCAGGTGCTTTTAGGAATGCTTTCAACAATGTTTTGCCAGCGATTGAAGATGACCAACTTGTTCTATCATTTACTTCAGATGCTTGGCGGAATTTTGCCGAAAAGACGGGTCTGGCAATCATTAGGGATACTTATACCAAACTCGGATTTACAGCGACACAATTGTTTACGACGCGGGTTGATGATCAATTGGCGGCTGAGTCAATGGCTCAAATTCAAGAGATGCGGGCACAACAGGATCGCGATCTAGCACAACAAGCAGCTAGTCAAATTGAGCAAAGCCAAAAACGACGTGCGGAGACAACTGATGTGGGCAATGGCCTTGATCGTTTAGGACGCAAGATTGCGGACAATGTTGAGATCACTAAGATGATCGATATTGAAAGTGAAGAGCGTTCAGTGATTGTAGAAGGCTTTGTGTTTGCTGTTGATATCAGGACGTTAAAGTCTGAGCGTAAATTGATGACGATGAAGGTGACCGATTACACGTCATCATTTATTTTGAAGAAGTTTTCGCGAGATGAAGAAGATGAGGCTTTCTTTGCAAATATGAAGGCTGGCATGTGGATTCGGGCTCGTGGAGCAGTGCAAGAGGATACCTTTGTACGTGACTTGACGATGAATGTTTATGACATGATGGTAGTTAAGCACGCACCACGTATGGAGCTCTACGAAGGACCTGAACAACGAGTTGAACTGCACACGCACACGATTATGTCGACGATGGATGCAACTAATTCAATTGGGGACTATGTTGCAACGGCGAAGCGTTGGGGGATGGATGCAATCGCCGTAACCGATACTGCTGGAGCGCAAGGTTTCCCTGAAGCAGCGTCGTCAGCTAAGAAAAATGATTTAAAGATGATTTATGGGATCGAGGTAAATCTGGTTGAAGATGGTGAGCCAATTGCTTTTAACCCCACGCATACAAAATTAAGTGATGCTGAGTATGTGATTTTCGATTTGGAAACAACTGGACTATCGGCGGCTTATGATCGGATTATTGAGTTATCAGCGGTTAAGATGGTTAAAGGAAATGTGATTGAAGAGTTTTCTGAATTCATTGACCCAGGTTTCCCACTTAGCCAAACAATTATTAATCTAACTTCAATTACGGATGATATGTTGAAGGGATCAAAGCCCGAATTGCAAGTTTTGAAAGAATTCCGCGAATTTTACGGCGACGCAATCTTGGTTGGTCACAATGTGACCTTTGATATGGGATTCATGCGGGAGGCGTATTTGCGTTATGACTTGCCCAATATTAGTAACTCGGTAATTGATACATTGACATTGGCGCGTTTCTTACACCCAAATCAACGGTCATATCGATTGAATACGTTAGCGAAGCAGTTTGGGATTGTCCTAGAACAACATCACCGAGCGATTTTTGACTCGGAGACCACAGGGCATTTGAATAATGTGCTGTTGCAAGATGCGGCTGAACGATATGAGATTGCGTACCATGATCAGCTGAATGCCCACATGACTGAGAATAATGCATGGAAACATGCACGGCCAAATAAGGCAGTTCTGTTGGTTCAGTCGCAAGTGGGTGTTAAGAATCTCTACAAATTGATTTCAGCTTCTAACACAGAGTATTTGTACCGTGTACCGCGTGTACCACGGTCGCTTTTGAACAAGTATCGGGAAGGCCTTTTGGTTGGAACGGGTGATAGTTCAGGTGAATTCTGGGAAGCCTTGATGCAAAAAGGGGTTGCTTTAGCGACTGAAAAAGCCCGCTATTACGATTTCATCGAAATTCAGCCGACTGCCAATTATGCACCGTTACTAGAGGGTGAGTTAATAAAAAATGAAGCTCGCCTAAGAGAGTTGTTGCAACAGGCAACTGAGATTGGTGCAAAATTAGAAAAGCCAGTTGTTGTGACAGGCGACGTGCATTACTTAAATCCTGAAGATTACATTTATCGTAAGATTTTGGTGTCCTCTCAAGGTGGAGCGAATCCGTTGAATCGTTATGAATTACCAGAGTTACATTTCAGGACGACTCAGGAATTGTTGGATGACTATCAGTTCATGGGACCGGAATTGGCGCACCAATTGGTAATTAGCAATACTCGTTTAGTTGCTGATATGATCGACGATGATATCGTGGCGATCAAGGGCGGAAATTATCCGCCTAATATGCCAACCGCCAATGATGAAATTCGGGATAAAACCTACGCAACTGCGTATCAAATGTACGGGAAGCCCCTACCAATGATTATTGAAGCGCGAATTGAGCGCGAATTAAAGTCGATTATTGATAATGGTTTCGCGGTTATTTATTTGGTGGCACAAAGATTAGTTTCTAAATCAAATAAGGACGGTTACTTGGTTGGTTCGCGTGGTTCAGTTGGATCCTCGCTAGTGGCAATGCTAGCAGGGATTACGGAAGTTAATGCTTTACCACCACATTATCGCTCTGAAAAGGGTGACTATGTTGAGTTTGCGGATCCACGCGAATTCGAATCCGGCTATGATTTGCCAGAGAAATTTAGCCCAATTGACGGGACAAAATTAATTGGTGATGGACATAATATTCCCTTTGAAACCTTTTTGGGCTTCTTAGGAAACAAGGTTCCTGATATTGATTTGAATTTCTCAGGTGATTACCAACCGTTTGCACATAATTACATGAAATCACTGTTTGGTGAGAATAATGTCTTTAGAGCGGGAACAATTGCGACGGTTGCTGATAAAACCGCCTTTGGTTATGTTAAGGCGTATGAACGTGATAACGAATTAAGCCTCCGAGGTGCCGAGATCGAGCGCTTGGCGCTAGGGTCAACGGGAGTTAAGCGGACGACTGGGCAACATCCAGCCGGAATCTTGATTGTGCCCGATGACATGGAGATTTATGACTTCACGCCAATTCAATTCCCAGCTGATGATGTTAATGCAACTTGGCGGACGACCCACTTTGATTTCCATTCTATTCATGACAACATTTTGAAAATGGATATCCTGGGTCATGATGATCCGACAATGATTCGTACGCTGCAAGATCTTTCAGGGATTGATCCAAAAACGATTCCGATGAATGATCCGGGTGTTATGAGTTTGTTCTCTGGTACGGATGCTCTCGGTGTCGAACCAGATCAAATCTATTCAAAGACTGGGACTTTGGGTGTGCCAGAGTTCGGAACTGGTTTCGTACGAGGGATGTTGGAGAAAACTAATCCGAAGACTTATACCGACTTGCTACAAATCTCTGGTCTATCTCACGGAACTGATGTTTGGTTAGGAAATGCCGAGAAGTTAATTGAGACTGGGCAAGCGACAATTTCGACAGTGATTGGAACGCGTGACAAGATCATGACCGATTTGATTAATTGGGGAGTTAACCCCGAGTCATCGTTCCAAATTATGGAAAAGGTTCGTAAGGGTAAAGGAATCTCGGATGAACATCAAGCTGAAATGCGAGCAGCAGGCGTGCCGGAATGGTATATCGAATCTAGTTTGACGATTAAATATATGTTCCCACGAGCGCACGCGGCGGCGTATGTGCTGATGGCGCTTCGAATTGCTTATTTCAAAGTTCATTTCCCTTTGTTCTATTACAAAGCATTCTTCTCAGTTCGGGCCTCAAATTTTGATATTGTGGCAATGTCGCGTGGGCTTAATGCATTGAAGGCCCGCATTGAAGAGATTAAACATCAAGGTAATGATGCCAGTGCTAAGGACAAAGATCTGCTGACTGTGCTTGAACTGGCGAATGAGGCGATGGAGCGTGGCATTAATTTTTCAATGGTTGATCTATACAAGTCGGACTCCGAGGAATGGCTAATTGATGGTGATACATTGATTGCGCCATTTAATGCGGTACCCGGTCTAGGTGATAACGTTGCCAAGCGGATCATTGCCGCCCGTGGTGAAGGTGAGTTCTTGTCTAAAGAAGATCTCGCTCAGCGTGGCGGTGTGTCGCAGACATTGATGACTTACTTAGATGAGAATGGCGTTTTGACAGGAATGCCTGATGAGAATCAATTGGCACTATTTTAATTGAACTAGTTAGTATGAGCTGAAATATTTTCAGCTCTTTTTTTTGTGGCGAATGTTCGGAGATAAATGATAAAAGTGGGCTATTGACGAACGATGTCATAAAATGCTATACTAGATTACATCGCAAGAGGATATTTGATACTTACGAAAACAATTACTTCAAACTTAAATGCAAGAAGTCGTTGACAGTATGAATTAATTCATGTAGTATATATCAAGTCGTCAAACGACGTAGATCATTGAAAACTGAATAACGTTTCGATGTAACAAATGTGTAGGGTCATCAAGTTTACTTGATGCAAAAACATTTGCGAAGTCAATTCGCTAATAAATTCGTTTAACATTGGTTAAACGCAACAAAAAAAGATTGAGTTATTCAATCTCTCGAAACAAAGCAATTTGTTTCTCAAAATG